>JBHJGO010000188.1:0-6887 GCA_050331715.1 Microcoleaceae cyanobacterium | reverse complement strand
ACCGTTTACAGCTCTGTAGTGTTGATACTCCACAATAGCAGGACTTTCAGCAATCCTGAAAATATACGTTAAGATTGATTAACATCATAACAATGCTCAAGTTTTAGAGATTCTTGATACCTCAGGAGGGTAGACTCTGGTGAATAAGAGATGGAGAAATGTTGGTTTGTATGCGTTGCTGGCAATCGTGATCGTTGCGCTAGCAACCACTATTTTTGAAGAAAAACCGACCCAAGGACGAGTAACTTGGAAGTATAGCGAATTTGTTCAGAACGTTGAATCTGACCAGGTTGAGCGCGTCAGTATCAGCGCAGACCGCACCAAGGCTCTGGCGACGGCAGAAGATGGTTCCAAGGTTGTGGTTAACCTGCCCAATGATCCAGATTTGATCAACATCCTATCTCAGCACGATGTTGACATCACCGTTTCACCGCAGAGTGATGAAGGGTTCTGGTTCAAGGCACTGAGTAGCCTGTTCTTCCCCATTTTGCTGCTGGCAGGTTTGTTTTTCTTGCTGCGTCGTGCCCAGAGCGGCCCTGGTAGCCAGGCAATGAACTTTGGTAAATCTAAGGCCCGTGTTCAGATGGAGCCTCAGACACAGGTCACTTTTGGTGATGTGGCTGGAATTGACCAGGCTAAGCTGGAATTGACAGAGGTCGTAGACTTCTTGAAAAACGCAGAGCGATTCACTGCAATCGGTGCAAAGATTCCCAAGGGTGTTCTATTGGTCGGCCCTCCTGGAACCGGTAAAACTCTGCTGGCAAAGGCTGTTGCTGGGGAAGCGGGTGTTCCATTCTTCTCCATCTCTGGTTCCGAATTTGTAGAAATGTTCGTGAGTGTTGGTGCGTCACGGGTTCGAGACTTGTTTGAGCAGGCCAAAGCCAACGCCCCCTGTATCGTATTCATTGATGAAATAGACGCCGTAGGTCGGCAGCGAGGTGCAGGTCTCGGTGGTGGAAACGATGAGCGCGAACAAACCCTGAACCAGCTTCTAACAGAAATGGATGGTTTTGAGGGCAATACAGGTATCATCATTATCGCTGCGACTAACCGTCCCGATGTTCTAGACGCTGCCCTGATGCGTCCCGGTCGATTCGACCGTCAGGTGGTAGTGGATCGCCCTGACTACGGTGGTCGTCTGGAAATTCTCAAGGTTCATGCCCGTGGCAAAACCTTATCCAAGGATGTGGATCTGGAAAAAATTGCTCGTCGGACTCCTGGATTTACAGGGGCAGACCTGTCTAATTTGCTGAATGAAGCAGCAATTTTAGCAGCTCGTCGCAACCTGGGCGAGATTGCGATGGATGAGGTTAATGACGCGATTGACCGCGTTCTAGCTGGCCCAGAGAAGAAGGATCGCGTGATGAGTGAGAAGCGCAAGTCTCTGGTTGCCTACCACGAAGCTGGTCATGCCCTGGTTGGTGCACTGATGCCCGACTATGACCCGGTTCAAAAGATCAGCATTATCCCTCGGGGTCGAGCAGGTGGATTGACCTGGTTTATGCCCAGTGAAGAACGGATGGATTCTGGTCTATTTAGCCGTTCCTACCTTCAGAATCAAATGGCAGTGGCGCTAGGGGGTCGATTGGCAGAGGAGATTGTCTTTGGTGACGAGGAAGTGACCACTGGAGCGTCCAACGACTTGCAACAGGTGACTCGTGTGGCACGGCAGATGATTACGCGCTACGGCATGAGCGATCGCCTTGGCCCTGTCGCCCTCGGTCGTCAGCAGGGAAATATTTTCCTAGGACGCGACATCATGTCTGAGCGGGATTTTTCTGAAGAAACAGCCGCAGCCATTGATGAAGAGGTTCGTCAGTTAGTCGATGAGGCCTATGATCGAGCAAAGCAGGTTCTAGTCGAGAATCGTAATGTCCTGAACCAGCTTGCAGAGATGCTAATCGACAAAGAAACGGTCGATTCAGAGGAGCTACAGGATTTGTTGGCCACCAGTGACGTTAAGATGGCGGCAATTGCGTAATGGTTATCGGTCATTGGTTACTTCATTAATTCTTGGTGAGCTGCTCTAGCGCACGGAAAGTAATGAGGGATCAGCTATCAATGACAAGTGATAAATGACAAAAACCCGACGTTCCTAAAAGAATGTCGGGTTTTTTACATTAGTTGCGTGGAACGATTACAGAAATTGCTTTAGGGATGACCTGGAATCGGGCGGGTGTCCAAACACTGAGTTCTCCGTCCGTATTGATCAGACAGGGTTCAGCCGTTTGGATTTCAAACTCAGCACCAGACAAAACTCGAATTCCAGAAGCCCGGCCATATCGGCCCCATCGTAATGCGATGGGTATCGTTAGTACCTGCCACCAGTGCTGAATTTCCAGACTGTATAGATCCAGACGAGCATCATCAATGGTTGCATCATGGGCAATGGTCATGCCTCCACCATAGTGCCGACCATTCCCCACTGCAATTTGTAAGGTTTTGACTCGCTGGATAATTCCGTTAGTCATGATGGCAGCATGAAAGGGTTGAGTTTGGTTAAGCATTCGGAGGGCCGTAATACCGTAGGCTAAAATCCCCCATCGTTTTTTGGCTTGATTGGTAAGTTTTTGGGTCAGACGGACACTTAATCCTAAACTCGCAACATTGAAAAAATGCTTGCCATTTACCCAACCTAAATCAATCCACCGTTGATGACCCTCGGCGATAGTGCGGCAGGCTTCAGGTACAGAAAGAGAAATCCCTAATGTTCGAGCCAGATCATTTGCCGTACCAAGAGGAAGAATTCCCAGAGGAAGCCGGGTCTTGACCAAACCTTCAATGGCCGAATTAAGTGTGCCATCCCCCCCTGCAACAATTACCAAATCGACTTGAGATTGGTAGACTTGAATCAACCGCGAGAAATCGTCAGGGTAGCAATCCAAATGCTGGATAATCCTCAGCTCGTGTGCCTGCAATTCACGTAGGGCCAAGTCAACCCGGTAAGAGTTTCCGCGCCGTGCACTTTGATTGACCAGCAGCAGGGCTGTGGTGGGGACAACCTGAGTCGGGGATTCTGGAAATCGCATTGGCATATAAACCAGAATTTATGCTATGCCTATGTAACACCCCTCTATTTTCCCCGACAAGTGCCTTAACCCAAAGATGCTGTGACTGATTCTTGAGAGATCTCCTAAGATAGGGGTTAGATTCTTACACTTTGTCTGATTTCTCGCTGGTCTTTGAGTAAAAGAATAGATACTGGCACATTTACCCTTGAGAATCGGAAACCAAATTGGCCAATTTACCCACATCTCAACTGCTGTTTTAACCGCATGCCTGAGCATCCACCTTCAGAACGCTTTTGTTGAGTTGGAGTAGCTCTGCCGCCTCTATGAAGAAGTCTCTGACTCTAGGATCAACTCTAGAAGATCTAACGTTACACTCTGCATATCTGGATTTGACCTGTGAGGGGCGGGATATTACTCGGGTGCTCAAAGCGAATCCTTCATTGCCTGGGGTAATTCTGACTAGAGATGGTGAATTTTACGGGATGGTCTCTCGACGACGATATTTTGAATTTATGAGCCGTCCCTATAGTTTGGATTTATTCTTTGAGCGACCGCTGTTTAAACTTTATCCTTTCGCTAAGGTTGAGTTTTTAGTTATTAACAGTCAAACCGCCATTACCAAGGCCGTCAAGCTGTTGTTTGAGGAATCTCCCGATCTGCTGTATGAACCGATTGTGGTTCGAGCACCCTTTAAGGTGTATCAACTGTTGGATGTTCCAGAGTTGCTTCGAGCCCAGCTTGACATTCACGAACTGACGGAGACTGTCCTGAATCAGTCAAAACTTCAACTCCAGGAACAAACACAGCAACTGGAATATACCCTCAGTCAGCTTCAGCAAACCCAAGCTCAACTGATTCAGACCGAGAAAATGTCTTCTCTAGGCCAATTGGTAGCAGGGATTGCCCACGAAATCAATAATCCAGCCAGTTTCATCTATGGCAATTTGTTTCACGCCAATCGGTATATTCAGGACTTGCTTGAACTGGTTCAGCTCTATCAAGCCCATCATCCTCACCCGGCCCAAGCAGTGCAGGACAAAATGGAGGAAATTGATCTTGATTTTTTAAAGGAAGATCTGGCTAGTGTGCTGAACTCTATGGAGAGTGGTACGGAACGGATTCGGGATTTAGTCCTCTCTCTACGAAACTTTGGTCGCCTGGATGAAACAGGTATCAAGCGGGTCGAGATTCATGAAGGATTGGAAAGTACGTTGTTGGTAATGAACAACCGCTTCAATCCCCATGGCGATCGCTCCAAAAAGATTACAGTGGAGAAAAATTACGGAGACCTACCTAAAATTTACTGTTCTCCAGGCCAATTGAATCAGGTTTTCATGAATATTCTGGGAAATGCGGTCGATGCTTTAGATCAGCAGGCTAGTGAAAATCTCCGTTCAGCTCCAGCCCACGACAAAAATCAGCTTCCATCCCCTCACATTACAATTGGTACAGACGTGGATGGAGACTACATCTATGTCAGCATCATGGATAATGGCCCTGGAATGACCGAAACGGTCAAGGAAAAATTATTTGATCCATTCTTCACAACGAAGCCTGTCGGTTCGGGAACGGGGCTGGGATTGTCAATCAGTTACGAAATCATCGTGAACCAACACGATGGAAAAATTGCCTGTATTTCTGAGCCAGGACAAGGGGCAGAATTCATCATTGCTTTACCGATTCAACCTGCCAGTTCCTCAAGAGCAAGCTCTGCTGAGACCTCCCCGGAATAGCCGATGGCATCATTGCGAACTTTATTTTGAGTTCGTCATCCAATTCCACAGAGGATGGCTTGGCCCTTGCTGATGAATGCGGCGAACTTGTTTCAGTTTTTGTTCCCAATATTTTTCTGGAAAGCCCCACAGAATATTGCGGCTTTGCCATACCAGCGTACTAGCCGTCATGCCAATACAAAGGCTTAATCCCAAAGTGGCCCAACGATGGGAGACAATTGCGTAGCGTACAGCGATCCAGGTGAAGTGATCCAGCCAGAGCTGAATTTCGGCCCGTAGGTTCCATAGGCTGAGCGGAGCAATGGTTAGCCACAATACAATCACTAATACCCAGCGGGCGTAGACCGTTAGTTCATGTAGTCGCAGAGCCTCGGTGGAAAACGGATCATTTTGGTTCGAGACGATATATTTCAACTCCTTTTCTACTACGATCAATCAACCTATAGCAGTCCTAAATCAATCACGAAAAAAGTAAAGGGGTTTGGGACATAGTCCCCAAGAAGGGGGCACCGCCCCCTTCACCCCGATTTCACAAATCATTTGTGATTGCTACAGTTTTACGCTATTTTAAAATAGCTTGGTTCGTTGCCAGGATGCCACTTAATGTTGCAGCCAACACTGGGCTTTTGATCAGAAGTAACGGCCTGACCCGCAAGCACTGCATCAATAGCGGCTCGTAGATCCGCCCCTGTCAAAGGTTTGTCATTGCTCGGACGACTCTCATCCAGTTGACCCCGATAAACCAGCTTGCGATCGCCATCAAACAAAAAGAAATCCGGTGTACAGGCTGCCGTGTAGGAATGGGCTACTGCCTGAGTTTCGTCGTAACAGTAGGGAAAATTGAATTTTAAATTCTCTGCCATCCGCTTCAGGTTCTCCGGTGCATCGGCTGGATGGGTTTTTACAGAGTTGGCACTAATTGCGACAATGCCGACGTTTTTGGGCCCATAGTCCTGCCCTAATTTTGCCAGTTCAGTTTGAACGTGTTTGACAAAAGGACAGTGTTCACAGATGAACATGACCAACAATGCCTGCTTGCCATCGAAAGTTTCAAGGGAAATCGTTTGACCAGACACCACATCAGGCAATTGAAAATCTGGAGCAGGGGTTCCCAGAGACAGCATCGTCGATTCAGTTAAAGCCATAGTTTGTTATTGGTTCTTGGTTATTAGTCATCTAGAGCACGCGAACAACCCATGACAATATTACTGCGGATTAATCTTTTTTCTCAAACTAGCGAACTGATTGGTGAAGTTTTTAGGAGGTTCAGAATTTTGATGATTGGCTGACTCCGGCACATGAGAGTCATCTAAGGCATTGGGTGGTAATTTTTTTGCGGTCTCCTGTGGAGAATCTGTCGTGTTGGTTGGGAGTGTTGGCCCTGTTTCCATCTGGGACAAAGATGCCAGAACACTTTTGCTTTGCATTTTCACCACAAATCGGGCTGCAGCACCAATGCTATCAAAATGTCCGATTTCTTGAATTTCTTGGATCACGGAGAATAAATCTTCAGAAACCCTGAATCGAATTTCAAGTTTTGGTTTTGAGGTTTGTTTTGACAAGGGCCTTACTCCTTAAGCAATTTCTAAAACCTCAAGATTAACCGGAGGTTCAGAGCTAGGCAAATGCAGCAGCCCAATCACATTACAAAATTGAGGATCGGGTGGAATCACAAAGTAATCGTTTTCTGCGGTTAGTTTCTTAACTAAGTTAGCCGATCCCCCTGTCAGAATGACCCGGCCAATTCGTTCAAAATATCGCTGCCATCGGGTTTCAACTTCTCCCAAAATTCCATCAAACCACTGTTCCAGATAGTCATCATAGTACTCAGCAAAACTCGCACCTGTCGTGCCATAGAACATACTGCCGACTTGCAGTGCATTCATCACTGTTTCCAACTTAGGCGCATCTCCTTTATTTGCATTCACTAAGCGTGGGTCGGCTGCAATTAAAGACGCTAACAGGACTTACGCATTGACAAAATACGAAGAATGTAGGTCAGGGAATATTGAGCAAAAGGGACTCCTGCACAATGAATTGACGAGCCACCTCCAGGTACAATTCGCGCTGGGGTTGATACCAGTTAGCGATTTGCTGTCGCCAACGCCCGAGTTCCAATTCAATGAAAGCTCTCAACGAACAG
>JBHJGO010000187.1:0-18458 GCA_050331715.1 Microcoleaceae cyanobacterium | reverse complement strand
CCCTTCTTAAAAATCACCGGTTAGTTTTATTTGTTTTATATGTTATTTTTTTAATTTATTCTGGTGTTGGGGGCTCACGGCTCCCAAACCTCCTGTACTCCATCAGCGTTGGAAACGCTATAGAACGCTAGTCGTAAGCTTGGTCGTAGTCATAGTTGCGATCATAGATATCGTCATTGTCCCGTGGCATATTCATGTTGCCGCCCTTCATCCGGGCCTTGGCCCGAGCAGCACTGCGCTTTAATGCTTGTAATCGCGCTTCGTAGCGCGCCCGTTGACGCTTCTTTGGAGTTTGTTCAATCAGAGTTTTCAGCGCACTCCCCAAACTCTTGTAGGCATTCGGTAGGGTGTAACCGAAGCGAGTGGCAATGGCAATTGACTTTTCATCCGCATCAATTGCTTCCTGGAGGGTTTTCTCGCCATTATTTTTCTGATAGAGGCGGTAGCCAGAAATACCACACAGACCCAATGCCAGCAAAAGCAACAATCCATCTTGTACCCACAGTTCCCCTACTGCGCCACCTAAGCCAATGGCAAGCGCTGCCATTTCCCAGCCATCCTTGGGAATTGTATCGTTCTGAATCCGTGCAACCTCGTGCCAGAACAGCAGATTTCGCTGATCCATCGCCAGTTGTTCCCACTTTGCCAGATCAATCTGAACCTCAACCTGATCCTTACCAATCTCTTCGGAGCGGATAATTGGAGGATTGATTTCCACAGATTTTTCAACCATAACCCAACTCTGAAGCTCAGGAGGGAGCAGTCCCTTCAAGCGCCGCAGCTCTCCCATTTCGGCTCTGGCTGTAGAGGTTGCATAGGATGTCATAATTCCAGCCTTACAAAAGTCTTCGGTATTAACTTTAAACTATACCCGTATTTTAGGGCTTCTGCCCTGTACGGAACAACTTCGAGAACAAACTATACCCGTATTCTAACCATTGAACCAAATTGTGGAGGGGGTGATTCTACTACTCCCAGCGTTCCAATTCTGCCAGCCAGCCCTGCAACAGGGTAATAATTCGACTGCGACGGGTTTCAAAGTTTGCCCCAATCCAAAACAGAATCAGTCCCAGCATCAGCCCCACAATCCACTTAAAGAAGGGATAAATTGAATTCAAAATTACCATTTGATTCAACAAATTCATCATAAAAATGGCGGTTCCAACGTAGAGAAAAGCCCGGATTCGCAGACCCAACCCAGCAAAAATCGCTCCCAGACTGATTAATCCTGGAATGATTCCATTTCCCCGCACGGTGAATAGCGCAGTGGCACAAATGACCCCTGTACCGATTACTCGAATCCAGTGCCGTAAATCCTTTTGTTTCGGCGATCGCAGGTAAGGTTCTAACTGGGCCAGATAAAGAAGTGACCCACCCACCGTTGCTGCCTCAGCTAAAGAACTGAGGTCATGGGAACTAACCGACAGTCGATGCAACAGGACAAAGTTAACTAGCGCCAGACTAAAGTAAGTCAAACGAATTTTTCGCTCAAATCGCGCCAGAATTAGGTAGAAGAGAGCCGTTAGCACGGTGGAAATATCCCAGGTGTTAAAGCTGGAATCAGAACCGGATAAAGACAGAAATGCTGTGATTCCAACGGTTGCCAGGGGCAGGAACAATGCTAATTTTCGCCAGGGCTTCATACTCCATCCCCAGGATTGCCAGGGTAGGAAATAGATAAAATAGGCCACCCCTGAAACAATTGCACTAGCCCAGGGAATCAGTTGAGTTGGTAAATTGAGTAAATCTGCAACGTAGAGCAGAATGGCGATGGCCTCTAATGCACCGATATAAACCCAAATTTCAGCCGCCACAGAATTAGGCCGACGCCGTCCCTGAAACATTGCATATCGTGCCAGAAATACGCCCGTTCCCAGCGCTAGCCATTGACTTGTATCGAGTGGAAAAAACGTTGCTGCAATTAAGAAAAAACTACTCAAGCCCCAATGGAGATGGGCGACTGTAATTAATTCGGGCTCACTCAGTTGTAGCGATGCCATCAACCAGGGAGTGAGGACACGATAGGCATAAACCAACGTCGTGCCCAGGGCTGCGCTCGCGACTAATTGTTGACCTATGGGAAGAGCTAAAACTTGATTGATCAATAACTGGTAAGCCGCTACCGAAATTCCTGCCAGACCTAGATAAACCAGCGGCTTCAAGGCTGGACGGTGACGACCCACTCCCAACAGAATCAATCCAAATCCCAACACGCTCAGACCTGTCCAATTGTCAAAATGCTGACTCCGCAGGGCAACCCCAAAAATCCCATAGAACAGGGGTAAAACTTGCCAGGGATGGGTTAAGTACGCATTAGAATTTCTCCGTTGCCAGTATTCTCCAATCAACTGGATAAAGAGTCCGAGAAAAACATTGGCAATGGAAAGATAGAGCAGACGATTTTCGCTGGAATTCAAGCCAAAGGCTAGCAATAGTTCCAGGCTCCAGCCCATGCCGTAGAGACTAAGAATGGAGATTGGAATTGTTTCTTCATCCGAGCGGTTAGTGGGGATGCAGCGACGACCCACAATTGCCACTAACAGCAGGAGAATTGCGGCCAGGATGGTGATCTTGGGCGCTAGCAGTTGCCAGTAGATGGCAATGATGTAAGCCGTGAGACTGATTAATCCAAAGCCACACAGGACAAATGCCCAGTTATCCGTTGCGGTCTGATACAGCCGTGCGAGGGGGCGGGAAGCTTGTGTCAAGCCATAGCGAATACTCCACAGGAGCAAACAATGAACCGCCAGCACCACCAACCAACTGGCTACAGATAAATCAGGAGCAACTTCCCCAATTAATAGCCCCGAAAATCCCAAGCCAGCCCCTACAGTAACCGCTGCTGTGGTTAGGGTTCGGAGAGATAAACTATTGACGAACATCAACACCGTACCGATTCCCAGACCGACTAGTCGAACCGGAGCAGGCCCTAAAATTACCGGAGGAGAAAATAGCGCAAAGATAAATCCCAATTGGTAAGCCCATGTCTTAAAGTTGGTTTGCTTGTTGGTCTGTTTGGGATTAGATCGGGGGCGAGTGCCAATCGCTGTTAATGTCAGTGGAACCAGTACCCAACTCACCCGGCTCCAGGGTGAAAAATTGGCGCAGTTGCGGAATAGGCAGGTTGCGTCCTGATCAACCCCTGAGGCCATCCAGAAGAGTACGTAACTTACCCCGGCTAATGCCAATCCAAAATACCATGCGCTGTTTGCAACGGTTGAGATAGCGTTGGTAACTGGGACTGAACTTTGGGCTGAACCTTGTTGATTCAGGGATTCGGACTGAGAGGAGCGATTTGGTAGCGGAGTCGAACTTGTCCTGGATTCCTGCCTGTGGGGGAATGATGAGGAAACTTCGCCAGTTTGTGAATCACTTTGGGTGGCATTTCTGGCACTTAAATGCTGAACGGTAGAATCTTCAGATGCTGAATCTTCAGCGGTTGAACTTTGAGGGGTTGAGTCTGGAACGGTGGCAGCTTGAGCAGTTGACGCTGAGCTTTGGGTGCTGAACAGTGCAAAAAACAGTGCAAAAAACAGAATCAACTCAAGCGGGCTGGCGATCGCCAGAATTGTTCCCCAGGCTTCCGGTTTGAGGTTGGGGAGAATATTGTTTAACAGGCTCAGAATCGTCAACAGTGCGCCCAGATGGGTGAGGTAAATCAAGAAGATTCTATTGTGGGGACGGCGACGCAGCGTGACCAGGCCCAGAATTAAGCTAGAGGCCAGTAGATTCAGAGACTGAACAATCGGGTTTGCGGTGCTGAAAACCGTTAAGCAACTGCCAAAGGCCAGGGTGAGGCGATCGCCCAGCTTCACCAAATCCCGTTTTTGCCGATGGTATAGCCAGTCTACAATTCCCACCATGATCACCAGATAGGGCAACCAGAACAGACTTTGCAGCACCGTCGGAAACTGCGCTTGGGTCAATTGAACAAAGGTCGCGGTAATACCTTGCCGTACTGAGTCTGGGATTAAGTGACTCAGCAGCCAGAAGCTCTGCCCCCCCAAGAGGAAAATCAAAACCAGTTCCCTCGGTTGCCAGAAGTTTCGCAGCCGATCAATGAAAATTCCCAAGCCAATTCCATTGACTAAAAGCGCCTGTCCAGTTGACCCAGCTAAAGAAACAAACCAGGCTAGAAAAAAGAGGGGATAACTCAGCCGATGCAACAGTAATGTTGTTTCCAGATACAGCAATCCGCTAATGGTCGCCAGCGCAAATCCTAGTTGACTGAAGTTAATGTCCGCCATTGACGTTGCCCGAACAATTAGGAAACTCAATGGCAACAGGTAGAGGAGCGGCGATAACTTGGCAGCATGGGATTCTGGAGAATCGGTCGATTTTAGTAGTCGATAGCCCGTCAGGAGGCTCGTCAGCATTGAGCCGAGGTAAATTGCAATCAGCGGAAAATTGAGGACTTGCCATCCCAGATGCAGGTAACTTAAACCCAGTTGATTGGCAATGAAAAGCTGAGGAGATTTTCTCTGGGTTTGATTCAGGATAATGACAACGCCTGTCAGTACTACGGCACACAGACCGATAATTATCCACCCCGCCGAACTTTTCCACAGGGCAAATTCATCTATGGCCCAGAAATTTAGCGGTACTAACAGCAGCGTTACCAAGCGCAGGGTTTCCGTAGTCAGGGCCAGATTTTCCTGCTTACCAATCCAAAAGGTCGCAATAAAAAATCCCAGTGTGTAGCTGAATAAAACACCGTACTGAATAATGGCGGGAAATCTTTCCCATTGACTCGCTGCTAGTAACCCAGACGATAACAGAACCGTAAATAGGCCCAAAAACAGTAGCCAGCGCACACTAAACTCGTCTTTGAAGGCCTGGAATAGACGAGCAAAAAAGTTATGCCTCCCTGTCCCTGTACTGGAGGTGCTGGAGCTAGATCCTCTGGATGAATCGGTTGTACCGGAGACAATCGCATGCGCTGAATGTTGATTTAATATCTCTTCTGGCCCTGTAGCCGTCATGCCCGCAACGGCTGATTCAGTAACGTTCGACCGGGTAGAGCTAGAACGAACTGGAGCCGCCGTGAGCGGCTGACTAAGGTACTTTTGGCAGAGAAGCTTCACCTGCTCATCTGTAATCAATCCCAACCGCAACCAACTCTCAATCCCGTCCAACAGGGCTGGATTCTGAGAATTAACCTGGATCTGAATCTCAATCAAGTCATCGTGAGCAGAAGCCACAGGTCATAGAAGTTTTCAAGCAGTGGTTATTTAAGATTCTACCTTTTGTTCGGGACTTGCTACGACAATGTGTGACTGCCTCTAAACCGGAGAACCATCGGCTTTGGCCATCGCTTGAATAATGTCGCTACAGGATAGAACGCCAACAACAGCTTTCTGCTGATCAATCACGGGAAAGTGATAAACCCGTTTCTCATTCATCAAACGAGCCGCCTCCGATAGGGGTCGGTCTGGAGCTACAGTGACAACACTTTTAGTCATAACCTCTGCAACCGTTGAACCCAAGGCTTTGTGGAGTTCCTGATCGAGGCGGGCAGGGCGTTCAAGAAAAATAATGCTGTCCAGAATCGTGATGTAGGGTGGAGGAGTAATCCCACTTTCTTGCCAGAGAATATCAGTATCTGAAATCATCCCGACAAGCTGACCAGATTGATCAACCACAGGCAGACAACTGATCCGGTGCTCAGCCAAAATCTGAATCGCTTGCTTCAAAGGCATCTCTGGACTGGCCACAATCGGCTCAGTGGTCATTACATCAACAACATTCTTTGGCATGATCTCCGCCCACAATTGACTTTGCTCTGATGCCTTGATCATACTAGAAGTGGTCAATCAGCGTTCAGACCTGAAACCTGAAACCTGAAACCTGATAACTATCTAAAGGATTTCTGTATGTCTATTCGAGAGTTCGTTGACCGAGTTTTTCGTGCAACCATTGCAGTATTATTGTTTATTGTTCTAAGTTATTGCGGAACAGCCACCCCTGTAGCGGCAGCGAATCAACCGGGATTCACGCTTGGCACAATCTTCTCCTTTTCAGGAGTGCGACCCGATAATCTCGGTGTTCAGGATGGACATCTGAATGACTGTCCAAATTCTCCGAATTGTGTTTCGAGTCAGAGTGAAGACGCTGAGCATCAGGTTCTGCCCCTGGATTACACCCAGTCCCAGGAAGAAGCATTAGAAAAATTGGAAATGGTACTGGAGACCTTTGACAATGCTGAAATCCTTAGAGAGGACGGTGACTACCTCTACGCAGAATTTACCATTCCGGTCTTCGGCTTTGTGGACGATGTGGAATTCTACCTTGATGATGAGGCGAAAGAAGTTCAGATTCGTTCTGCTTCTCGACTCGGAGAGTCGGATCTCGGTGTTAATCGCAAGCGAGTTGAAACGATTCGAGCTCTATTTAATTCCTAGACTAGGTGAAAAACGTGACTCGAATCACAAGTCCGCCAATTCCCAAAGCCAGGATGGTAATGCTTGCCAGGGAACCATAGGTTCGGATCGGTCGAAATCCCAGACGCTGTATCCGTTGGCTCGTAGCTCCTAGCAAAAAGGCCAAACCAATCATGTAGAACCAAAACCCAATCATCAAAACAGCCCACAGAGAAGCGTTACTACGGGGTAAATAGCCAAACAGGAATAGGGGCCAGGTTTTTTGAACCACAGCAATGGCTGTGATCAGCAAAATCCAGGCATTGGCTAGGACAATTGCGGAGAGTCCAGATTTGACCAGATGGAGAACCATCACTCCCGTTCCTAGCCAAACCCAACTTCCTGCACTGAACGCTGCAAGCAATCCTCCCAGGACAGAATAGCCAGCAATCAGGGCAAACAGTGAGAACACACGAGTTACCGACGGTCGATTACCCCTAGGCATTGTTACAGCAAAAAGCAAGGAATCTGGGGCTGTTGCAGGCTGTAGTCATACTCCTTCTGTTCATGGGTGCCATCCAAGTAGGTGAAGCGCAGCCGAATTCTTCTCACCTTGTAAACGCCTTCATCGGGGCAAAAAATTACCCAGGTTTCCCGTTCGACGACTCCGGTAGAGGGATCACAGTACTGAAGTTTGTGGGTCAGATTCCAATCATTCTCACGGTGATAGTAACCCTCGCCCGCTTGAGGAACATGACTGAGGTTGTAGAAAGGATTGCGCCTGAAATAGCTCACCCCCGCCCCCATAAAAACCCGATCATACTCCGTAAAGTAATTGTTTAGAACATCCAGGGCCGTTGACCAGGAAGACCGAAATCGAAAATCCAGGGCATAGCCCAACTGCCGCATGACCGTTTTGAGATAGGGGGTGGCCAGGTCGTCAGGATGACAGGTTAAAAGTCGAGCAATCTCTTTCTTGGTCTCAGGCACAGACATAGAAAGTTTCAGGAGCAACAAATAAATGACAGCATATATGGTAGCAGCGAGAAGTTGACTTTATCAACAATTAACAGTGGTTTCAATGCTGCTGTAGTACGGGAGGTTAGCCCACCGTACCGCCACCGCTCAAATCTGTACCCGACGCGATTGAAAATTGCCATACCGTATGATTCGTGCTGTAGAAATTCAAGATATTCCTGCCATTTGCCAGATTTACAATCACTACATTAGAAATACCGTTGTGACCTTTGAGGAAGTGGAGGTTTCCGTTGCCGATATCCAAGGACGAATTCAGGCGGTAATCCAGTCTCATTGCTGGTTGGTCTACGTTCAGCAGGAGCAAGTTTTAGGCTACGCCTATGCTAAACCCTGGCATTCTCGGTCGGCCTATCGATTTTCTGTGGAGAGCAGCGTTTATGTTGATCCGGAATTCGTTGGTCGGGGCATCGGTCGTCAACTCTATCAAGTCCTGCTGGGGCAATTGCGTCAATTTCAAGTGCGGACAGTGATTGGTATTATTGCCCTGCCGAACCCTGCCAGTATTGGGCTGCACGAGAAATTCGGATTCGAGCAAGCGGCTCATTTTAAATCGGTTGGATATAAGTTCAATCAGTGGATCGATGTGGGTTATTGGCAGCTTTTATTCGGCTAAACCCCGCTGGACAGTTCTCAATCCAGGGCAGCGAGTTTAAAATTGTTTAAGGTTCAATCAATCCAGGGGTGACCCATGACACAGCAGCCTGATCCATCCTCTAACCTGGCGGAAGATAGTCTTAATCTAGCCAACTCTAATGGGAAGTCCACCCATGTCACCGTTTCTCGTAAGGATCTGTCCACTTACAACAGTTCCCAAACCTTCTCTCCGGTTGTACCTGTTCCTGCTGAATTCAGGCTGATTCAGTCAGAGTCAAGTCACTCTCAACATTTCTCCGCTTCGCTGGTCACCCTGGGGGCAGTAGCGTTGATGATTCTGGGACTGGCGATTGACAATGTCTGGTTGGGCTATGTCAGTGCTGTGGTTGCGATGGTGGCCTCCCTCACCATTATCTGGCCCAACTGGGGCAAGGTGTGGCAAACGCTAATTCCTGAAGTCTGGCGCGGGTTGATCATTGCCAGTTTTGGGATTCTGGCCTCGATTGTGGGGTTGCTGATGCTGAGTGGGGCCAATCGTCAGGCCGGAACTCGAAACATTGAGATCAACTGGGATGCAATTGGAGCGCTGGGTGAACTGATTGGGGCGCTGGGCCAGATTTTGATCGCAATTTTGGCAGTTTATGTAGCGTGGCGGCAGTACGTGATCTCGCGGGATTTAACGATTCAGCAGAACTTAATTACCCAGCAGCAGACCATCGATAGCTACTTTCAAGGGGTATCTGATCTGGCTTTAGGAGAGCAGGGATTGTTAGAAGACTGGCCCCAGGAACGGGTGATTGCTGAAGGGCGGACAGCGGCAATTATTCGCAGTGTGAATGCTGAAGGAAAAGCCAAAATTCTCCGATTTCTATCTCAGGCTCGACTGATTACACCTTTGAAGCGCGATCGCCACCTGGGTCGTCCCATCCTGGATGGAAATGGCAGCTACGCCGAGGATCGGATGGAAGGAATTCGGGTGATTGATCTGGGGGCCATGCTAGCCTCAGTAGATTTGTCGAGTAATGATCTGCGTCGCACGGACTTGAGTGAGGCCAATCTAGTCCGAACCAACCTGAGCAATTGTGATCTAGTCCGAACCAATCTCTCCCGCTCGATTTTGTATGAAGCCGATTTGAGTCGGTCAAATTTGAAGGCAACCCGATTGTTCTATGGTTCGCCGGAAACGGCATCGCCTCGTAGCCGTACACAAGCCCCGGACTATAGAACAGGCGCTTTCACTGGAGCCGTAGTGGAAAATGCTAATTTCTCTCGGGTAGAGGGATTATCGGATGAAAACCGTTACTACTGCTGTGCCTGGTGTGGTTCCAAGTCCAGGGGAACGATTCCGGGTGGATGTGAAGGGATTCCGAATAAGTTAGAGGCTCAGAAGTTAGAGAATCAACCAGTAGTCAAAGAATAAGACAGGATAGATTCGACTAGAAGCTCATTGCTGAGTTAGAACTGGATGAGACAGGAAAGCTTGAGAGTTTATTCTCAGATTGCTCCAGGAGCCAGATCGGTGGAGGAGACTGTCGAACTTACTATGGAGAATCGCAGGAGTTTTTATGGCATACGAGCAGGAAAAGCAGGTCGCAGTTGAAGCAGTCCTACTGGCGGCCAAGCTATGTGAGCAGGTTCGTCAGAATATTCCACCTGCTATCGAAAAAGGGGATAAGAGTCCAGTAACGGTTGCAGATTTCGGCTCCCAAGCCATTATTTGTAAAGCCTTGTCCGAAGCATTCCCCAATGATCCCGTGGTGGGAGAAGAAGATGCCACAGAACTTCAAAAACCAGAAATGGCGGAGAACCTGTCAAAAGTCACCAATTATGTTGATAACGTTCTCCCAGGCACCACCTCCGAGCAAGCAATCAACTGGATCAACCACGGCAATGGCGAGGTAAGTCAGCGATTCTGGACATTAGATCCAATCGACGGGACAAAAGGATTCCTGCGGAAAGACCAGTACGCCATTGCCCTGGCCCTGATTGAGAATGGTGAAGTCAAGCTTGGCATCATGGGATGTCCTGCCTATCCAGTTGAGGGAAGCACGCCTGGAATGTTGTTTGTTGCGGTGCGGGGCGAAGGCGCATCGATGATGCCCATCTCCGGCCAGGAATTGAAGCCGATTCACGTGGTTAAGGCAGATGATACTGAAAATCTGCGCTTCGTTGAAAGCGTCGAATCCAGCCATGGTGATCAGGATCGTCAGAACGCCATTGCCCAAGCCGTTGGCATTACTGCCCCTTCGGTGCGAATGGATTCCCAGGCTAAGTATGGTGCGGTTGCTTCTGGACAGGCGGCTCTCTACCTGCGACTCCCGTCTCCGAAGTATCCTGACTACCGCGAGAATATTTGGGATCATGCTGCTGGTGCAATTGTGGTTGAGGAAGCAGGGGGTAAGGTGACCGATATGTTTGGTAAACCGCTGGACTTCAGCACTCGTCCGAAGATGATGGATAACCGAGGCGTTGTGGTGAGTAATGGACTAATCCATGAAACCGTTTTGAAGGCGTTGAATGCCTGAGCTGTTTCCTATCAATGAACAGGGGTGGTCAATGGCCACCCAGAACCTCTGCACAATAGATTACAAGAACAGATCGCAAGAATAGATCACAAGAACTATCCTTTTGGCTGCACATAGGCGATCGCCTGACGATAGGCCATGGTTTTCTGCCCCTGGCTGTCCAGGCAAATACAATTCTGATCCTGCCAAAGGATGCTGCCCAATAGAACATCGCCATTGACAAGCTTAATCTCAACAGGATGCTTTTCCTTGATCCAGGCTTGTACCTGGCGGACACTCGGTAAACTAACATCAAATTCAGACATAGATCCTTTCTCAATAACGGGGTTTTCGTGCATTGGCTTAGCTCTGCTAGACTGAGTCTTGTGAGCAGCGGATAGGTTAATGGCAATCAAATTTACAAAGTATCACGGTTTGGGAAATGACTTCATTCTGATTGACAATCGAGATCAGGATGAACCCCAGATCACATCCCAACAAGCCATTCAACTGTGCCATCGTCACTTTGGCATTGGAGCCGATGGGGTGATTTTCGCACTCCCTAATCAGTCGGGGGCAGATTACACCATGCGAATCTTCAACTCTGATGGTTCTGAGCCTCAGATGTGTGGCAATGGGATTCGGTGTTTAGCCAGGTTTCTTCAGGAATTGGTAGATTCAGACGCCGTTGAGAAACATCCCATGTCCTACCAGATTGACACCCTGGCAGGTATCATTGTGCCTCAAATTCAGGCGGATGGTCAGGTGCGGGTCGATATGGGTCTGCCTCGGCTGGTGGCTGGTGAGATCCCAACCACTTTGACCACTCCCACTGAAAAAGTGATCAACTTCCCGCTTCAGATCGCGAATCAATCCTGGTTAGTCACCTGTGTCAGCATGGGCAATCCCCACTGTATTACCTTTGTCGAAGATGTTGATGGCATTCCCCTTGCAGAGCTAGGCCCCCAATTCGAGCATCATCCAGTCTTTCCCGAACGGACGAATACTGAGTTTATTCAAGTGGTGCGATCCAATTTTTTGAAAATGCGAGTTTGGGAGCGGGGAGCTGGCGCAACTCTGGCCTGTGGTACGGGAGCCTGTGCAACCGTGGTTGCGGGAGTTTTAACCGGGCAGTGCGATCGCCAAACCACCGTTGAGTTACCCGGTGGATGTCTGGAAATCGAGTGGTCTGATGCTGACCAGCATGTCTACATGACTGGGCCAGCAGAGTCCGTGTTTATGGGCGAGTTTGATGTTTGAGATGATAAGTTCTACACAGTAGGGAAACTAACAGGGAAATTAATCAACTATGGGCGGTGGAATTTATCTAATCCAAGACGATGATCGCTTGGTCGAAATGACAGAACATGCCTACGATTCGGAAGATCAACTTCAGGAACTCCTGGAAGCCTATCCCAACCTACTGGCTGGCGATGAAATTGATCGTGGTGCGCCCCGGCGCTGGCTGTTAATTTCCCGTGAGTTTACCCTACCTGCTGAGGAGGAATCTGGAGGCAGGTGGTCACTGGATCACCTGTTCCTTGATCAGGATTCAATCCCGACCTTGGTTGAAGTCAAGCATAGTTCCAGTCGAGAGACACGGCAGCGGTTAATTGGCGAGATGCTGGACTATGCCGCCAACATTGCAACCTATTGGCCCCTGGAATCCATCATTAGTCAGTTCGAGGCCAACTGCCGTGACCAACAGCGTGACCCGGATCAGGTGTTTGAGGAGTTTCTGGGCGTAGAAGCAGACGAAGAGCAGTTTTGGCAAAAGGTCAAGACCAATATTCAGGCGGGAAAAATCCGTCTAGTGTTTGTCTCGGACGAAATTCTAGCGCCAATGCGACGGGCCGTAGAGTTTCTCAATCGGCAAACCGATCCAGGGGAAATCTGGGCCTTGGAAATTAAGCAATACCTCAGTCAAGATGGGCTGAAAACCCTGGTGCCTCGAATTTTAGGGCAAACGGCAGAGGCCCAACTTAAAAAATCTAGTGCCACAGGAGAGCGACGCCGCTGGGACGAAGTCTCCTTCTTTACAGAACTAAAAATTCGCCGGGGAGACGAAGAGGCGATTACCGCTCAAAAGATTCATGATTGGGTCAAGAAAAAAGTACCTACTCTAGATATTCACTGGGGCACTGGCGATATCTATGGTGGATTTGCCGCACTTCTAACCCAGAAAAGTCGCAAGCCCCACCGTCTTTTTTCAGTTGATATCTCAGGCCGTCTGGAGATTTCATCCAACAAATACGCCTCCCAATCCCCTTTTGATGTGGAGAAAAAATGGCTGGAATTGAGAAATAAATTTAGTTCCATTGGTCTTTCTCTACCCTTCGAGAAGACCGAGTTTCGGTCTCCTGTCGTGCGGCTTTCCGGTTTGCAGAATGAAGAGACGCTACAGCAGGTGCTTGAAACCTTCAATTGGGTCGTGACTGAAATCCAATTAAATGACTCTGTCTAATCGCAACAATTCCAGTCATGAATTTGATCGTTTTAGCAACTGATTTCAGCAATCTTGATGTTTCAGGGAATGTCGTTAATATTGGGGCAGCGTTGCTACTAAGCCTG
The DNA here is from genome assembly GCA_050331715.1 of Microcoleaceae cyanobacterium. Classification (GTDB taxonomy): domain Bacteria; phylum Cyanobacteriota; class Cyanobacteriia; order Cyanobacteriales; family Microcoleaceae; genus JBHJGO01. Next base: position 5,392 of record JBHJGO010000187.1, on the reverse strand, counting down.
TTCTTTTCTCTCACTTTTCTATTACTGGCAGGGTTGTCCTATCTACAGTTTCCAAAGTTAGCTGAATCCTTGATTCAGAGATTTTCATCCTCCACTGTCAGAGAAATCTATCAGACGATTATTATTCCCTATCAAAACTGGATAGCCTGGTTGTTGATTTTGATCGTGATTGATCTGGCAATTCTTGGTTTTCCTGTTTCGCTCTGGATTAGACCGCTGGAATTTCCTCTGGGACTCGTGATCACCGCCAACACGATTTGGCTAGGATTTAGGATTTTTCGAGAGTTATTCGATAGCTATTTGCTAGGAATTGCCTTAGACGACAAAAGCAAAATTAACAGTGAACTGCTAGCTCTAGGAAAATTCTTGGCCCAAGCAGCCATCATGCTGATCACGATCTTTCTATTTGCCCAAGCCCACCATATTAATCTAATTGGTTTAGTGGCCAGCCTGGGTGTTGGTGGTGTTGCGGTTGCCTTTGCCTCCCAGAAAGTTTTAGAACAAATTCTCTGGAGTATTGTTTTGTATATTGATCGTCCGTTCACGGTCGATGACTATATCCATCTACCGGATGGAACCCTGGGTCGAGTGGAATCGATTGGTTGGCGATCTACGAAAATTCGGTTGTCCGGCAAGAATACATTGGTGATCGTACCGAATAGTAACCTGGCTCAGATTACGATTGAGAATCTGACCGGAGCGAAGCGAGTTATTTTACTAATTAATCTCACCTTTTTTCGGGCGATGTCCGATGAGGAAAAGGCCCTGATTCGTCAGCTTATCCTGGACAGCACGAGCGATATCCTGGGAATTGATCATGGATTGACCCAGGTGAATTTTCAGAATGCTGAGGATGAAGCAAGTCAGTCTCCAGTCAAAGCCCAAATTATTTTCTTTATCCTGGGAACAGCAGAAACGTCTATGGATCTACGGCGGAATCTGCTCCAGATCGCCCGCGAGAATATTCTGGAGCGGTTGCAAGAATATGGCATTGTCTTTACCTTTGAGCAAGATACGGTGGACATCACCCAGCCAATGAGTATTTAGGCAATTTCTAGAGAAGAATTTTTTGGTTAGGGAGTTGACATGGAAAGAAATCTCACGCTATATTAAGAAAGGCAGAAATCAGCAAGCCCCCATCGTCTAGAGGCCTAGGACACCTCCCTTTCACGGAGGCGACAGGGATTCGAATTCCCTTGGGGGTACTCAAAGCCTGGAAGAGCCACTTGGTGTTATGCTGAGTGGCTCTTTCGATCTATTGGAATAATTCCCGTTCACGCATGCAGGAGCCAGGGACGAATCGCAAAGTTCTTGACATATCCTTGAAAATCACGCTAGGATGATAATTGTGCTAGTCATATTGGGGCGTCGCCAAGCGGTAAGGCAGCGGGTTTTGGTCTCGCCATTCGGAGGTTCGAATCCTTCCGCCCCAGTTAATTTTTTGGAAAGAGGAGTAGCGAGTCTACTCCTTTTTCTTTAAAAAAATAAAACCTTCAGGATTAGCGGTTAATCCGCCTGTATAAACTTGCTATCCCTTTTGGGAATTGTTTACGTTGCACTTTAGACTGGTATTCAGTTTAGTCAGTGTCGTATGCGCTCACCCACTGCTGCGTCTGGTAGCAAGGGGGGTCAAGATTTTTCTCAGCATCTTTGAAGTTGTATCAGAATGACCCAAACACTTGTTCATCTGCTTCGCGATCGCGCCCAAACTCGACCTGATCAAAAAGCCTACACCTTTCTTCCCTATGGCGAAACCGAATCTGGAAGTCTGACCTATGGCCAACTCGATCAACAGGCCAGGGCCATCGCCGTATATTTGCAATCCATCTGTTCACCGGGTGATCGGGCCTTGGTGGTTTATCCCTACACTACGGGGTTGGAGTTTATTGCCAGTTTCTTTGGCTGCCTCTACGCAGGGGTGATTGCGGTAACCTGTATTCCGCCGCATTCCAGCAAAGATATCGACAATATTCTAGATCGGTTTTGTTCCTCTGGGGCCAAGATTACCCTCACATCGCAGGCCCTGCTGCAACAGCTTCAGGGTATGGTGGCGAAGCGGGGAGAACTTCAGGAACAGTTTGACCAAACCACCTGGATTACCACCGATACGCTGGAGTTCCCCGACCCATCAAACTGGGCTGAGCCGAAGATTCAGCCGGAGACTCTGGCCTTTTTGCAATACACCTCTGGTTCGACCGGGACGCCCAAGGGGGTAAAAGTGACCCACGGGAATGTATTGCACAACTCCGCCCTGATTCATCACTGTTTTGGTCATAGTACCGAAAGTCAGGGTGTGATCTGGTTGCCCCTATTCCACGACATGGGATTAATTGGCGGGGTAATTCAACCGTTGTATGGACAGTTTCCTGTTACCCTGATGTCCCCGGTGTCACTGATTCAGAAACCCCTGCGCTGGCTTCAGGCCATTTCTAAGTACCGAGCCACGACTAGCGGTGGGCCGAACTTTGCCTATGATCTGGCTTGTCGCTACGGGGAAGAGGCCCAGCGGCAATCGTTGGATTTGAGTTCCTGGGATTTGGCTTTTTCCGGTGCGGAGCCTGTGCGAGCAGAAACCTTAGAGAAATTTGCTCAAACCTTTGCCCCCTGTGGCTTTCAATCTCGTGCCTTCTATCCTTGCTATGGTATGGCTGAGTCAACCCTGTTCATGTCCGGGGGAGTAAAATCTGCTGAGCCTCTGGTACAGCAGGTGGACGGCAGTGCATTAGAACAAAATCAGGTGGTTGAAGTGACTGCCGAGCATCCCCGCGTTCGTCAACTGGTGAGCTGTGGTCAGGGCTGGCTCGGCGATGAAATCCGCATCGTTCATCCCGATACCTTTGATCCCTGTGCTGAAAATCAGGTGGGGGAAATCTGGTTCCGAGGAGCGGGTGTGGGCTTGGGCTATTGGAATCAGCCAGAGGAAACGGCTAACCTGTTCCAGGCTAAATTGCCCAACCAGGAAGCCAATGAAAGAGAATTTCTCAGAACCGGAGATTTGGGTTTCCTGCGGAATGGAGAACTCTACATCACAGGTCGAATCAAGGACATGATGATCCTCTGGGGACGCAATCGCTATCCCCAGGACATTGAGAAATCCGTAGAGCAGTGCCATGACAAGCTCCGGGCCGGCTACGGTGCAGCTTTTTCCATTGAGGCGGAAGGTGAAGAACGGCTGGTGATCGCCTACGAAGTCGAACGTCAATGGCTACGCAGATTGCCCCTGGATGAAATCGTGGCAGCGATCCGCAAGGCGATTGCTGAGCAACATACGGTGGAGGTTTACGCGATTGTCCTGCTGAAACCGGGTAGCATTCCTCGAACCTCTAGTGGTAAGATTCAGCGTCGAGCCTGTCGAACAAAATTCCTGCACAATCAACTGAATGTCGTGGGGGATTGGCGGGCGACAGAGGATAGCAGTTTAGTTGAACTCGCCAATCGCATCTAATTCAAATCCAGTAATTCAAATCCAGTAATTCAAATCCAGCGATTCAAACCCAATAATTCAAATCCAAATACACTCTTAGACCTCAGAAGTTACCCATGCCACAATTTTCTTCAATGAAAGAGTTTCGTCAAGCCGTCAGAAAATTTCTACTTCTGAAAGTAGGAGCCAATACCCTCTGGACGTTTGAAAAGGTGATTCCCCGGTTTTCCCTGTTGGGTGATAAGCCGTTCTTTGAGCGGGAACAGTTGGATTGGGTGCCTGAACTAGAAGCAAGCTGGCCCCAAATTCGTCAAGAATTGGATGGAATTTTGCAATATCGGGATGAACTACCCAACTTTCAGGACATTACGCCAGATATTGCCGCTAGTACCAGCCTGGATAATCTCTGGAAAACCTATTTCTTCTATGGCTACGGCATCAAGGTTGAGAACAGTTGCCGCCGTTGTCCCGAAACGGCCCGGGCCCTGGAAAAAATTCCAGGATTAAAAACTGCGTTCTTCTCCATCCTGCTACCTGGAAAACATATTGAGGAACACCGAGGGCCATACAAAGGTGTTCTGCGGTGCTTGCTGGGCCTGAAAATTCCCGAACCCAGAGAACTGTGCCGGATTCGGGTTAAGGACGAGATCCGCCATTGGGAAGAGGGCAAGTGTTTGTTGTTTGATGACTCCTTTCCCCACGAAGCCTGGAATGAAACCGAGGAGACTCGCGTGGTCTTGTTTATTGATTTCATTCATCCGTTGCGGCACCCTGTGTCCTGGATCAATCGTCTATTCGTTGAATTGATTGGGATGTCTCCCTTTATCCAGGATTCCGGTCGCAATCAACGCCAATGGGATAAGCGACTGGAGGAAACCTTCGCACGGGGTCAGAAAAAGGAGATGGCAACGGTCAATGATAGTTCTAGTGAATCCTAGGGTGATTGCTTGAGGCTGCATTTCCTGAATAGATCTTCCCAAATAATGCAGGTGGGCCGTCCGGATTACCACCTGCGCAGGAATAACGTTGGCCGCCATTCCGCCTGAAGTTGATGGCCCCTTCGTGTAGAGATATTAATTTCCCCTGCAGGGATGAGGCTATCATTTCAGGAATTGTCTATGCTGAAACTGTAGGAGTCGATTAGACACCTACACCTATTGTCATTCTGGAGGAAGCAGAATGAAAACCTTATATAAAGTTGTTTTAGCCGCAGTTGTTCCGGTTTTACTTGGTTCTACGCCTGCCGTGGCAGAGAATCCGGCAGATTTGAAAAAACTTCTGGAAACAGGAGCCTGTGCCGGATGTAACCTATCGGGAGCAGACCTGCGGGATACCCATTTAATTGGTGCTGATCTTCGGGGAGCCAACTTGTTTGGTGCAGATCTGGAGAATGCCAATCTGGAAGGAGCAGATCTAAAGGGCGCTAACCTGACAGCAGCCAACTTGACCGGAGCCTTCCTGAATAGCGCCGAACTAGAGAATGTCAATCTCAGTCAGGCGAATTTGACAGATGCCAATTTGATCCAGGCTCGATTAACAGATACAAATCTGGCCGGTGCAAATCTAACTGGGACAAGCCTAATCGCTCGTTCCACTGAAGGGGTGCAGCGGTTGCCTCAAGGTTCAGCCCGTGGTCTGACTGACACTGAGCTGAGCATTGGCCGAGATCCTGACAAGGCGACTTTCCCACTGGGGGGAGCTGAGTTTGAAGGCGATTTTGAATATACCCAGGAGTATCTAGATGCATTTTTCCGTCCGATTCGAGTGAATTCTGGCGAGAGCAGCAGTCCCGGCGGTTTTCCGCAAATACGTTTTTAGTTCACTACATATATAGCGGATTTCACAAATATCAGGAGCAGTAACAGCAATGAGTAAACCAATTTTCGATATCGGTTTTAGAAGCTTGTGCGAAAGCTATTTCAATAGCATCACTTAAAGCTTGATAACTGCGGGCTCCCAAAGTTTTAA
>JBHJGO010000186.1:0-27434 GCA_050331715.1 Microcoleaceae cyanobacterium | reverse complement strand
CGAAAATCAACTGGATTAGGATAATCTCTACACTGACTTCTTGAAAGAGTTCTTAAGCCTCAAGAAACCCGGCTATCAAACCTCCACTTTCTCTAAAAGTTATTGCCGATCTCAGTATTGTCAATAACTTTATCCCCTGATCTAACCTGAGCTTCAGACGCTTCTGATCCAGGCAGAGATCGTTCTTGTGTAAGACAAATATCGAAGCTACCAGGAGAATCAAAATGATCCGAAAGACAACATCAACTTGTAATGTGGAAGCCGTAAACATCCTTGAACGGGCCCACCAGCAACAGATAACTGCTGCTGTAAAAGCTGTAATTGCTTATAACCAGTTCCTCAATACTCTGTCTAAGGCAAAACGGCCTGCAACTTAAACCTTGGGCATGGAGTTTTGGTATTCAACCTCTAGCTTGTTGGATCATCTATTGCCTGAAAATACCTAGATTATTCTTCTGGAATCTAGACTGTCCCGTGTACTGACCATCCAATCTGGGTCAGAATCGACCAAAATCGACTTCTGACCCCCTTTAAAAATCAAGCAAAAACCTCTACAGTATTCGCAAGAAGAATTTTCATCGTATTCTGTCGGACGTATTCACGTGAGGTGGAGTGTCGGGTGCAAAGCCCCCACCATTTCATCAAAAAAATTCGTTCGAAATTGGTGCACGAGGAGCATAACTCTGATGAAACGAACAATTGTTCTACTAGCTGGTGTTTTGAGTTGTTGTATTGGCAGTTGGGCAGAGTCTGCACTTGCCCAAACCTCTGAGTCTTGTCCGCAAGTTGCATTAGATGACATTGGTCAGAGAGCTTATATCGCTCTTCGATATGAAACGGTTGGGTACACCATATTCATTTGTGAAGTTCGCAGTGGTGGTCTCTATCTGTACAGCACTCCCAAGGGTGTTAGTAGCGAACATATTACTGTTCCTGCTGCACCGACCGGACAACGCTATGAATATGTTGCAAAAAACGGTAGCACCAGATACGTTGTCAATCCCAGAAATGGCTATACCAAAATTGAAGGCAATAAGGTTGTACTGCGGGAGAACCTGTACTCCTGGCTGGCCCAGCCAATGCCAAATGGTTGGCGGGATACTGATAACAAAACTTACAAAGGGCGAGATTTCAAGCCTGGGGCAGTGGCCCAGGTGAACCGCAAACAGGTGAATGTCCGCAGTCGGCCCAATGAAAATTCCAAGGTGATTACTCGACTCAACCGAGGAACCAGCGTTGATGTGTTGCGGCGGGAAAACAATTCAACCGATGGCTATATCTGGTATCGAATTGTGATTCCTCAAGATGGCGAACGGGGCTGGATTCGGGGAGATCTTCTGCGTCCAGCCTAACCGAATTGTGCCATCCTCAAGTTCTATACCTGGCTTTGGTCAGCCCATGTGGAACAGTAGACGACTGAGTCGTCCGCTGTTCTGCTACATCACTCTATCTTGAACAGAAGTATCTGTAATTTAGATGAAATCAGTTGCATCCAGGGGACGAGTGATATTGGGATTATCAACGACAAAGGTCAGCACCTCACCAATGAGACCATTACCATTCAGATCCATCAGGTCAAAAACTGCGAATCCATTGACACCCCCTACGTTCTGGAGATTGCCGATCTCGATATCAGTTCCAATCACAGGAGGAACCACAAGACCGACAATATCAATCTGGTCTGCGCCTTGATCTGTAGAAGTAGAAAAGTCTAGAATGCGATCCGCAAACGCTGGGTCAAAGGTCGCAAACTCGATTGTCGGATCAATGGAGAACACATCAACACCGGAACCACCTGTTAAGGTATCAATGCCTGCATTTCCGGTCACAAGATCATTGCCCAGATCACCAAATACCGCATCATTACCGTCGCCACCTCGGACATCATCATTGCCCTGCCCACCAAAGACAGAGTCATCTCCAGCACTACCATCTAGTCTGATATCATTGCCCAAATTACCGAAAATCTGATCGACCTCATCGCCGCCCTGCAAATCGTCATCTCCTTGACCGCCGAATAGAGTATCTGATTCCGGGCCACCGATGATCAGGTCATTTCCCGTATTTCCATTAACGACCAACTGACTATTATCCGGAAAAACAACCAGATCAGGCTGAAGATTGTCATCTCCATCTAGCAGCAAGATCTCTAGCGTCGCACCATTTGCAGTTGGAGTAATCAATTGCCCATCTGTTCCGAAGAGAGGAGCAGGCAAGGTGATACTATCATCTTCACTTGTTCCCAGTGATGCTTGACGACTGGAGTCAAAACCACCCTGAAAACCACCATCCACTAAAACGTTAGCCATTGTTTCTAATCTCCTTGTGAGAGCGAATTAAGCTTGAACTTTACTATATTACCTACGACATCCTTCAGAATTGCCCCCTGATCAACCAAAAAACAAACTGTGGGGATAGCAATCCCAAAGCCAGGTTTAGGGGGTAGTACCCATCGGAATAGCGACTGCTGATTCTATTTGGCCGAACCAAATTGGTGATCACATCAGGGGTCTAGGCTTTCTTCTAGATCTGATCAGTCCTGGGGCTGAAGTCGGATAGAGTCTTCTCTTTTTCAAAACAAACTTTATGTCGTGCTAGGTGACAGATCATTTACTGTCCTATTTGAGTGAACTCATTCCTGCGAAATTGATAAGCGAATACCCTGGGCAAAAAATTCCTGCATAAATCTGCATAGCAATAAAGCCCACTAAAAGTGGGTTTCATATAGCGATTTTCAGTCGCTTGGGGTCAAGGTTTGAGAGGTGCAGCGCACCACACCGTCACCTCCCAGAGCAGCGTTAGAAACGCTGTTGTCGTATTAATCCTGACAGGTTACAAAAATGGTCACAATCCTAACTGTGTCGTTTCTGATGCCACTGCCAAGCATGGGTCAGAATATTTTTTAAGTCGGCATATTGCGGCTGCCAACCCAGAACCTCACGGGCCTTCTGTGCACTGCCCACCAAACTGGGGGGATCACCGGGGCGGCGATCGCACTCAATCGCCTTAATTTCTCGTCCGGTTACTTCACGGGCCGTTTCAATTACCTCTTTTACGGAGAAACCGTTGCCATTGCCGAGATTGAAGACATCCGTTTTACCCCCTTTCATCAAGTACTCTAATCCTAGAACATGGGCACTGGCCAGGTCACTTACGTGGATATAGTCCCGCAGGCAGGTTCCATCTGGCGTCGGGTAATCTGTACCAAAAATAGAGAGGGATTCTCGCTTGCCCAGGGCCGTAAATAATGTCAAAGGAATGAGGTGGGTTTCAGGATTGTGGTCTTCACCCAGTAAACCATTCGGGTCGGCTCCCGCTGCATTGAAATAGCGGAACCACACGGAACGAAAATCGTAGGCTTTATCAAAGTCAGACAGAATTCGCTCCACCATCAACTTGCTCGCACCGTAGGGATTGATGGGATTCTGGGGATGGTCTTCTGGAATCGGCACTTTGGAGGGAACCCCATAGGTAGCACAGGTAGACGAAAATACAAACTTATTAATCCCAGCATCCCGCATTGCCTCTAACAAAGTTAAAGTCCCAATCACATTGTTGCGATAGTACTTGTCCGGGGTAGAGACCGATTCCCCCACATAGGCATAGGCCGCAAAGTGCATCACCGCATCGATTTGATGCTTGGTAAACAAATCGTCAACCAGGGCGCGATTATTCGTATCGCCCACCACTAGCTCAACTTTGAGGACTTGGTCGACAATGTCTTGATGGCCATAAACGAGATTATCCAGAATAACAACGTCGTACCCAGAGCGCTGTAGCGCAAGCACTGCATGGGAACCGATGTATCCTGCGCCGCCAGTGACGAGAACTTTAGATGGATTCTGAGACACGATGAGAAATTACTCCTAATCTTTGGGCTTGATTGACAAAAAATCTATCCAGGAACAATCAACAAACAATTAGTTATCTTGATCGCCTATTTGAGCCGAAACATCAATGGCCTGAACGTCAATTGTCCCCGGTGGGGTCAAACGATTGAAGCGACCCTGATCAACTTGAAGTAGCTCACCGCAGTTAGGGCATTGACACTGGGTTTGATTGAGAGCAGTAAATTCATAATCGCAAACTGGACAGGGGCTTGTGATCAGATTACGACCGAGCCACCACCGCATCCCCACAACTAACAATACGGGAGTTAACAGCAAAATCCCGAATAGGATCAGCACCCAGTTCACCAGCCACCCCAAACCAAGGGAAGCGAGCAACCAAATTGCAATCAAAATGGTGAGCCATCGACTTAGGTTAGGCCAGTTGAGTAAAAACGAGCCAGGTCGTCCCTGATTCACAGTAATCTCCTCGAAATTTGCGGTTTAGCGAGCTCCTGTCTCTATCATACTATTGCCTCCTCGATTGCCTGACGCAGGAGATGCCCCAACTGTTTTTGGAAACCTGTGCGGCCAAACTGAATCAAGCTCTCCTGGCGCAACCATTGGCCATCGCAGCGCTGATCCTCTCCCTTGAGAATTTCAATACAAGCCTGGGCCACAGCAGCCGGATCGCGATGGGGGACTTGCCAACCGAGTCGGCCATCTTGCAGCGGATCGGCGGAGCCGTCGGCGTCTCCAGACAGCACCGGAATCCCACAGGCCATCGCTTCGAGGTAGACAATACCAAATCCCTCCTGGGAGGGCATGATGTAGGCATCTGCAACTCGATAGTGTTCCACCAATTCCTCCGTCGGCACAAATCCAGCGAATACGACCCGCTCACTGATTCCCAGGTCTTCTGCCAACTTTGCCAGTCGAGGTTGATCATCACCGCGACCAATCACTAAATATTTCGTGTTTGGAAAAGCGTGCAAAATTTCCGGCAAGGCGCGGATGGTGACATCTACGCCTTTGTAAATGTCCCCTGACCAGAGACGAGCAACGGTCATCAATACCTTTGCATCCTGCAAATCGTAGCGTTTGATCAGGGGTTCAGGCTTAGATCCTGGGGTGAAGCGATCGCCATCTACTGCACAGGGCAGCATCCGAAACTTTTCTGGATTGAGTTGATTGACTTTACAGGCGATGTCCCGGCTATAGCGACTGATTGTCCAGACCTGGTGGGCGTTTTGCAACGCTCCACGGTACTTAGTCGGAAGAGGACACCAAACTTCCTTGCCATAGGTGAGAACGATGTAGGGTACACCCAGAGGACGACATAACACCTGAACCAGGCGAGATAGGTTCACATGCCCAGCGATCACTAACTTGGGGCGATGAGTGACCAGGGTTTGGAGTAGCTCCAGGGCCAGCCTGAATCGACCGATCACGGGGAGATTGGCCTTGAGATACCGAAACTGGATTAGGCTATTGGAATAGGGATTTGGGCAATCTGCACCATCCCGCAATAATAAAATTTCACTGGTTAAATTCAGTCGCTCAGCCTCGGATTCTGAGGTCAACAGGGCAATGTAGCCTTCTAGAATATCCTTAACGTAGGATTGGATCCCTCCTTCACAGGAAAAAATCTCAAGAAAGCACCAGACCAGATTGTTCTGAGCGGAAGCTGACGTCTTCAAGTTCTTCTAAAAATTAACAACAACATTCAAATCGTTTCAAGCCTACCGACAGGTGTCAGTTGAGGCAGGACATCATTTGGCGAAGTCAAATAGCATTTTCACCAAAATGACCCTGCTCCAGGCAGAAAGCCCTCCAGGCCCAAAACTAAATTAAATATAGAACAAAAAAAGCAATACCCATAGCCCATTTCCTCATGAGACCTTATATCCCAGTCAGAAAAGAACTACAGGCAATTTGAAATCAACTACTCTTAAGGTCTAGAGATTCTAAGAATCTAGAACAACCCTAGCGTTAGAGACTCGTCGATTGGGAAGGTTGCACCAATTCCAAGCCACAATGTAACCGCTGTGCCGAAAAGGAAAACCGCAGTTGCCACGGGACGACGGAAAGGATTCTGGAACTTATTCACATTCTCGATGAATGGAACCAAAATCAGACCTAGAGGAATGGAACCCATCGCTGCAATTCCCAACAACTTGTTAGGAACAACCCGCAGGATTTGGAAAGTTGGCCACAGATACCACTCAGGCAGAATCTCCAGAGGAGTTGCGAACGGATTGGAAGGCTCTCCAATCATTGCAGGATCAAGAACAGCTAGACCCACAACTAGAGCAAACGTTCCAACAATTACAATTGGGAACGTATACAACAGGTCATTAGGCCAGGCAGGTTCACCATAATAGTTATGGCCCATGCCCTTGGCTAGCTTAGCGCGCAATACTGGATCACTTAGATCCGGCTTCTTCAATGTTGACATAGCAAATAGTGATCTCCATCGCGATTTTAAACGTTCAAGCCCAGCCCTTTCGGGTGAATCTATCGATTTACAAGGGGCCGGAAATACCTTGCTTACGGATCATCAGGAAGTGAGCCAACATGAAGACCGCAATCAGCCAAGGTAGTACGAAAGTGTGTAGGGTGTAGAAACGGCTCAAAGTTGCCTGTCCAACCGCCTGACCACCCCGCATCAGTTCTACAATTGTAGACCCAACGACTGGAATTGCATCAGGAACACCAGATACAATTTTCACCGCCCAGTAACCGATTTGATCCCAAGGTAGGGAGTAACCCGTTACACCGAAGGAAACGGTGATGACCGCGAGAATAACACCTGTTATCCAGGTGAGCTCTCTTGGCTTTTTAAATCCGCCTGTGAGATAGACCCTGAAAGTATGCAGAATCATCATCAAAACCATCATGCTGGCAGACCAACGATGGATGGATCGGATTAACCAACCAAAGTTAACCTCTGTCATGATGTACTGAACTGAGCTGAATGCCTCAGCAACAGTTGGTCTATAGTAGAAAGTCATGGCGAATCCAGTGGCAAACTGGATCAAGAAGCAGACGAGAGTGATACCGCCCAAGCAATAGAAAATATTAACGTGGGGGGGAACATACTTAGTAGTGATGTCATCAGCGATCGCCTGAACCTCCAGCCGCTCATCAAACCACTGGTATGCTTTTGATTCTGTGATTTCCTTTGAGAACATGAAGCCAAATATTCCTAAAAATGGATTGCTGCTATCCTCTGCAACATTTTGCAACTCCCCAGCGAGAGAACAAGCTCCCGGCCCGAAAAGTTGCCTCCAAGTACAGATTCCAGTGTACAAAAAACAAGGAGAATAAGCTAGGAACGGGATTTTCCACAGAAAGACCCGATCTCTTTCACCCTTTTGATAGAAAATGTAACATATCTTTAATTGGATTTAACCAGTCTTCAGCTCCTGACTTTCCCGTCAGTCCACCACCCTGAAAGGCTTTGTATCCAGGTCTATTAGCCAACCGATGAGAGAGTGTTACGGTGACTTGTTACAAAGTGATTGTTACAAAAATCTTAAGAATTTAGTCAAATCAGTACATGAATCAATTTTTGAATCGGGGTAAGTCCTCAACCTTTGCCCAAGCTGTCTTTTTACCTCTGCGGCGACTCCTTTTGGCCGGTTTGATTCCAGTTCTCTTGTTCTGGTTAAGTTGCAGTTCCACCGCCCTGGCTCAAACCCAGGAACAGGAATTGCTGGCGGAAACCTGGCGCATTGTCAATCGGGCCTACATTGACGACAGCTTCAACCATCAGAACTGGTGGTTCGTCCGTAAAAAAGTTCTGCGTCAACCGCTGGAAACTCGAGAAGCAACCTATGACGCGATTGATGCAATGTTGGCAAGTCTGAATGATCCCTTCACGCGGCTCCTGCGACCCGATAAGTATCGCAGCTTGAAGGTCAGCACCTCAGGAGAGCTGACCGGAGTAGGACTGCAAATTGCTCTCGACCCTGACACAGGAGATTTAACGGTTGTCTCTCCAATTGACGGTTCCCCGGCGGCTGAGGCCAATATTCAACCCCGCGACCGGATTCTCAAAATCAATGGACTGTCCACCGCTGATCTGGGCTTGGAGGAGGCCGCATTGCAGATGCGTGGCCCCTCTGGAACTGACATCACCCTAACCATCCAACACTTCGAAGGCAAAACCACAGAAGACATCCAACTGATCAGGGCCAAAATTACGCTGAGTTCCGTCTGGTCTAATTTGCGTCAAGCTGACCAAGTGCCTTTGGGCTATATTCGCTTAAGTCAATTCAGCGCTAACACCTCGGAAGAGATTGCTGAAGCAATTCTTGATCTAGAGCGACAGGGGGCCAAAGGATTTATTCTAGATCTACGCAACAACCCAGGGGGGCTATTGCAGTCTGGTATCGAAGTGGCTCGTCTTTGGCTGGATGCCGGAACCGTTGTGTATACCGTAGATCGACAAAGGGTTCTCGGCAGCTTTGAGGCGATTGGTTCAGCCCTGACTCAAGCACCCCTGGTGGTATTGGTGAACCAGGGAACCGCCAGTGCCAGTGAAATTCTAGCCGGAGCATTGCAGGAAAATGGTCGTGCCCAATTGGTAGGAGAGAAAACCTTTGGAAAAGGATTGATTCAGTCCTTGTTTGATTTGTCAGATGGCTCAGGACTCGCTGTGACAGTTGCGAAATACGAGACTCCTGAACATCACGATATTAATAAGCTAGGGATCACGCCGGATCAGGTTGTACCCACTCCCAGGCTGACTCGAATCCAGGTCGGTTCAGAGGATGATACTCAATATCAGGCAGCCGTTGAGTTGCTGAAGGGTCAGATTGCTGCTGAAGCCTGACCAATTTCGCCAATAAAACACCAAGAATTTGTCCAGGCATGAAGGGCCTCAGAGACGTTGCAACCCGTTGGCTAAGTCACCTTGCCCAGAAAAATCCAGGAACGCTTCTCCCAGAGCCTCTAGATCGTACAGGCCACTCATGCTAAGGGCTGGGTTTCCCAGCCCCTACAATCGATTCAAACCAGTAACCAATGACTGATGACTGATGACTAATGACCAATGACCAATGACTAACCTCTAATGCGCGCAGCCATTACCATGGTAGTCATCGGTATTGTAGAAACCATTTTTGGTTCCGAAATACAGGCAAGCAATAGTAAATACACCCGTTAATACGGCCAAAATTAATTTAACGTCCATTTCAGTACTCCTCTCGTAACAAGAATAATGGGTTCAATTTTAACTAACCCGATTATAGACACAACTTGGTTGTCCCGTCCGTCGCCAACAGTTGCACCCGATCTGCTCGGTTGTACCCTGGTGAGACAAATGTCAGATGGGGAGCAGATTCGAGGCATGATTGTGGAAACAGAAGCCTACGCCCCAGGCGATCCAGCCTGCCATGCCTATCGGCGTCGGACTCCTCGGAATTCTGTGATGTTCGGGCCTGCTGGAAATAGCTATGTTTATCTGATTTATGGGGTTTATCACTGTCTAAATGTTGTGACTGATTTAGACGGACAACCCAGTGCAATTTTAATTCGAGCACTTCAGCTTCAAACGGTTCCCAGTTGGATTAATTTAGAAGAAAAATTAAACCTGAAAAAATCAAGTTCTGAAGCCACAAAAAATAAAAGATTATCTAAAGAATTTCAGCGCCTTGCTGCGGGGCCGGGAAAGCTCTGTCGGGTGTTGCAGATTGATCGGGGTCATTCTGGGATTCCTTTTCAACCCGATCAACCACTCTGGCTGGAACATCGCAGTCCTGAGACTGAAACGGCCATTCGTCAGCGAGATGTCAAATTTGTTCAGACGACTCGTATTGGTTTGACTCAGGGAGTTGAAATCCCATGGCGTTGGTATATTGCCGATTGCCCTGCAGTTTCTAAATTCTAATTTCCACGACAAAACAAGCTATGAATCACCCTATCTCTCAGCTTTGAATCTTGGATGAATCTGGAACTCAATCACCGGAAGGGAGGAGAATACAGCAATCCACCATCCTTCCAAAGCTTGTTTAAGCCTCGTTCTGGAAGAATCGTATTCAAATTCCTCTCGTAAATTTCTTTGTAATTCCCAACATGTTTCACAATCCGTTGAGTGAATTCTGGAACTAATCCTAGACTTGCACCTAAGTCCCCTTCCAATCCCAAAAAGCGCCTCACTTGAGGTTGCGTCGAGGACTGGAACTGATCTAGATTACTTTGACCAATTCCCAATTCTTCTGCTTCAATCAAGGTGTAAGTTACCCATTTCACCACATCGAACCACTGCGGATCATCACTAACTACAGCAGGCCCCAACGGTTCTTTGGAAAACAGAGTTTCCAGGATGATGTGCTCTCCTGTCATCGTACTGCGTCGAGCCGCTAACTGAACTTTGTCAGACGTTACGCCGCTGCATTTGCCCTGGAGATAACCATCGTAGGTATTCTCCGTATTGGTATATTCGAGCCTGTCGTACTCCACGTCAAGTTCTCGCATCTTGTCTTCCAGGTTCAAGAATGTGGTTGTCCCTGTTTCAACACAAATTGATCTGCCGCTGAAATCCTCCAGACGAGTAATGCCGCTATCAGCTCTCACCATGATGGATTGGCCATCGTAGAGAATGGTAGGTGTGAACTCAATATTATGAGCCGAATCTCGCTCCAGTGTCCAGGTGGTGTCACGGGACAGCAAATCGATTTCACCGAATTCCAGGGCTGGAAATCGTTCGCTAGAGTTGACTGCCCGATATTCTACTTTTTCAGGATCATCGAACAGGGCTGCTGCGACGGCCCGACAAATATCAACATCAATGCCAGAGTAACGATTGGATTCTTTGTCGAGAAAACTGAGTCCTGGTAAGCTGCCGTTGACGCCACAAATTAGATAGCCTCGATCGCGAATTGCTTCGAGTTGACTTTGGGGTTCTTCAACGGTTTCTACGGTTGTTGCTGATGTAGCATCTGAAGTTGAGTTGTTGCTGAGTTGGGAGGGTTGACTCAGGGTGCAGGAAGCGATCAAGGTAACTATAAAAATTAGGATGACCGTTAGGGATTTGAATTGACGCATGGGGTGTAGAAGAGATTATTCCTGTGCTTTCCAAACTTTAATCGTCTGGTCACGACTGCCGCTGATAATAGTTTTTCCATCAGGGCTAATGTCGACTGAACTTACATAGTTTGTGTGTTTCTTGAGTTCTTGAACATGTCTAAGGGGATTCACCTGCCAGACTTTTATACTGCCATCGTTACTGGCACTGACTAGAAGATTTCTGATCTCACTAAAAGCGAGTGAACTGACTTTTTGACCATGCTTCTCCTTAGAATAGCTTTCTGTAGAGGTTTCTATTTCCGTTTCTTGAATTGGATTCCAGACCTTCAATCGACCATTGCCTAGACCACCGATGATCGTTTCACTTCTGGGAATGAAGGCAACGGAAAAAACTTCTTCTTCATCTTTGTTTTGATGGATTTCTGCTTGGGAAGAGACGTCCCAAACCCTCATGGTTTTATCATCACTGCCGCTGACAATTTTTCCATTGTCTGAGCTAATTGAGACACCATTGACTCGACTGGAGTGTCCAAGCAACGGCTTGAGTGTAAATTGCTTTAAAGATTCAGTTTCTGAGGTTTCCAGCGTTAGAATCTTAACTCTTTTGTTGTCATAACCAATAGCAGCCTTTGTTCCGTCAGAACTAATGGAAATAGATAGAACACCGTGGTTATCATTCGAGACCTCAGCCAGCTTCTTACTATTTCTCAGGTTCCAGATAATTAACTTGCCTTTATCACTTCCTGCAATTAATTTCTGACCATCTGGGCTTACTTTTACGGCTGAAATATTGTTTTCCCCGTTCTGACCACTGAGAGATTGTAAAAGTTTTCCCGTATTCAATTGATAAATCCCAATTACCCCTTTACTCCCTCCAATCACAACTTTTTGGTTGTCTGGAGTAATATCAATTGCGTTGACCTCGATTGATTGGCTAGTCAGCTTTTCACTCAGGGATGTATCTTCTGCAAATTGCTTAAAGTCGTATTTTAATGTATCTGAATAGGGTTTCTTAACGGTTCCAAGCAGGACTAAAAAGACAGGCAGGGCAAAGATCAATCCGACAACCAGATTGATGGTACTCGTTTTTGATAGTTTCATAGGTTCCTAGCGCTGTTTATTGCAGCCCAAGTTAATTTTCTAGGCTGACTCTTTATTGCAACAAACCCTGATGGATTGCTGGTTTTTCAGCAGTAGAACGTCAAACAATAGGAAAACATTGTGTCCGATCACTTATACAGCGTAGATTTCTGATAACCGGAAACATTTCAGGTTAAATTTATATTAAGATTGAAAACGGTAGACGGCAACGCCATCCACCATTCTGTTCAAATTATTTCACCCTGAGTGGGAGCTTACTTTCGATAGGAACCTGCTCTAGACGGTAAGCTCCACAAAGTTGAGTTCTTCTAGGGTGAATAGTCCATCCAGAACCGCCAGGGATTGACCCTCAACCGTCAACACCGTTGCACCTGTGTCTGTGCTGAGACTCAGAGAGGCAATTGAAAGGTTCACCAGGCCAATAGTGTCCTCTCCCAAGGTGTAATCTTTAATGAAATCCGTTGCTCCATTCAGGAGTAAGTCAAAGCGATCGCCCCCTGCACCCCCAATCAGGATATCTTCACCTCGATCACCACTGAGAACATCATTACCGCCTCGACCCATGAGTGTGTCATCCCCTCGACCGCCAAACAGCAGGTCATTCTGGTTCAGATCATTGCTGCCAAGCAAGGCATCGTTGCCCGCTGCACCATACACTGAAACAGGGCCATTGGCTTGGGTTGCCGTCGCACTGATGCCAACCGGAGTCACTAAGACATCATCAGCGGCACTACCCAGGCCGTCAGAGTTAGTGACGGCCTGGGGAGCGACGAGTTCAACCGCCAGATTGCCCTGCACCAGTCCTGAACCGCTGTCAAAGTCAACCCCTGGTAGGTTGGCATCCAGGGCACTCACCTCCAGAATGCTCTCAATTTCAATCGGAGTGAGGCTACCGGAACCCCCTGCTGCGTCTAGAAGTAACGCTGATACCGCTGCAACGTGAGGGGCCGCCGCTGAAGTTCCATAGAAGTTCGGCAGATTGTCATCATCATTGCTGCTGTCCGAACCAAAGAAGGTGGTGTTAACGCCATCGGGTGCTAACAGCGTTGGTTTCGAACGAACTTCAGGATCCTGCAAGGCATCACCATTGGCATCCAGGAAAATTGGAGTGCCACCCTGGGAAGAGGAAGACTTGGCTTGAGGGCGACGAGTACCATATTCAGGCGTGCGGTGGAATTCAACAGCGGCAACGGCAATGGCTCCCTCTGCATTTACATGACCAAAGACCGTGGAACTGTCATGACCATATTCAAAGCTCCGGGCTTGACTAGAGAAGCTGATGTACTTCAGCCAATCTGGATCGGGAGAATCAACAGGTTTACCAATCACCAAATGGAGGTTGCTGGTATCCGTGTTGTTTGTAAACCAGAGTGTTTCTAGTGGATCGTCGCCAATATTAGAATCCGTACTGGAGGCGACCACGTTACCTTCAAAATTTCCCAGGGAGTCGTCTTCAACAATGAAGATATCCAGATCCTGGCGTGAACCCTGACTATTATTCACAGAGGCAAAGGGTTGATTCCATTGCAATGTGAGCGGCCCAAATTGAGCACCGGGGCTAAGGGAGAACTGGTTGAAGACATCGTTTCCTTCAAAGGCATGGGCTTCGTAGCTAACACCGTCAACTTCAAACGTTCGACCTGAAGGATTGAACTGAGCTTCATAGGAACGTTGACCATCATTACCCGCCGCTGTGAAATAGGTAATTCCTTGTTCAACAACCCGATCAACCGCTTGAGCTACGACACCATCCTGGAAAAAAGGCTGATTGGTGAAGCCGATGTCATCCACAATGATGTCAACTCCAGCCTGGGCTAGGGCATCAATAGCACCCGCCATTTCCACATTTGTTGAAACCGCATGGAAAAAGATCTCTGCGCCTGGAGCCACATCATGAATAATCTGAGCCATGGCTCGCCCTTCATCACCCCCGTCATCATCCTGAAGGATTCTCACTGGGGTTGTATAACCATTTGGATTACCAGGGCCGGGGAGATCTCCCGTTCTGACATCATCGGCTGCATTAGTAGCAATATCCGCCGTATCAAAGCTGTCGGAAATAATGCCAATTTTAATTCCGCTTCCATCAACACCTGTGGTGGCTCGAACACTATCAGTACTTAGAATTGTATCTCCTTGACTGATTGCCTTGGCAGTTCTTGGAACTTCAGAAAAGCTAGCAGCTTTCTGCTCTGTAATTACAGGTATCGAATCGGGTACAGAGTTCCTATAAAACTGTTGAACTTGTAGAAAGTCCTGAATATTAGAGTCAAAACGAGTAATAATTTGATTGACTGAACTGGTAGTCATAATAGATTCCTCGGACAAAAAACTTGATTGATGCTGAGCTAAAAGGTCAAAAAGACTGTGAACTAGTTGGCAGAAACTAGCCCTGGCAAATATGGAGTTAGTCAGAAATCAAATCTCGTCCTGCAGGAAATCGGGATTAGATCTAGAGAAAAAAACCTTAAATCAATTTATTTCGTTGGGATAACGAATTTTTGAATCGATTTAAAATCGAACAAATTTATCTACCTCACAATTTAATTATGTCAATCTCACTCGAACAGGTCATCCGTTGGACTACCGAACTTGTGTTATATTCCACAAGAATTTATCAGTGCAAACACTTTAAACAAAGTAATATAAAACCTTTATATAAAAGGCTTATGCTTTAACAAAACATCCTCTATAAGGTTTGGCAATTAGATGAAAATACTGATTAAAGTTTTTAAGAAATTCGATTGTTTGTCCAGATTAATACGGACAATCTCTGAGATCTTACGCAAGAATTTAGTAAAATATAGGTCGAACTTTATAGTCTTTCCGAGTTTAGTAAAATACAGATTCGGAAGCTTGGGACGTGGTGCGTCCCAACCTCATGTACTCCACCAGCGTTGGAAACGCTGTATATGTCGCCCCGACCATTTTTGGTGAGTTTTCGGAGATACTTTACTACGCCCCACACTCCGCACTTCGAAGTGTCACACTAGGAATTACCCAGAGTGAGGAGAAAGAGAACGCAGCGCAAAGTGAACCGGAGACATTACACCGAGGATGAGCCAGCACCCCGCGAGCAGTGTCCATGCTGCGACTACATATAGCCCTACGTCTTCATATTGGGACATCTGATAGGTGTGTATCCCCTGCGGCGCAGGGGATACACCTTCAAACCCAATCCTTGAGGGTTACATCACTTCTCGAAAGGGGTAATTATCTGATATGCGAGATTTGCTTCTGGGAAGATGACGGACAAGATATTGACGAACTAGATATGAAGTCTGCAGCTAATCATGGCATTACGCTAGTTCTCAAGCTAGACAAGATTTAAGTTATCCAAAATTTAGAGGCTGACCCCGAACTTCTGTGTTTAACTTGCCGTGATCGTAGGCAACTTCTCCGCCCACAATCGTTACCACAGGCCATCCGGTTAAATCCCATCCCTCGAACGGACTCCAGCCACACTTGGTTTGGAGCTCTGCTCGGAGAACCGGATGGTAATTTTCCAAATCCACCAGGATTAAATCTGCGTCATAGCCCGGTTCTATTGATCCCTTGTTCGGAATTTGATAAGCCTTGGCAACGGCAGTTGACATCCAATTTGACACTTGAGGAACAGTACAGCGTCCCTGCTTCGCCTGGGTTAGCATCAGCGGCAAAGACGTTTCTACCCCAGGCATCCCAGAGGGAGTATCAGGGTAGGTTCGAGATTTTTCTTCTAGGGTATGGGGTGCATGATCCGTTGCAATGAAATCAATCACTCCGTCTAACAGGGCTCGCCAGAGAATTTCATTATCTTCGGGAGAACGGAGCGGCGGATTCATCTGTGCTCTCGCTCCAATTTTGGCGTAGGTGCTAGTGTTGAGTAATAGATGTTGGGGAGTTACCTCTGCTGTAACCCAACTGGGTTTATCCTGCCGTAGATACTCTGCCTCATCCCCGGTGGAAAGGTGAAGAATGTGAAGCCGTCGCTGATATTTTTTGGATAACTTCATGGCAAGCTGCGTTGCCAATAAAGCGGCTTGATTGTCCTGAATTTGAGAATGAATTGCTGGGTCGGTAATTCCGGCAAATTCCTGTCTGCGCTGGTTAATCCGGGCCTGGTCTTCTGCATGGACTGCAATTAAACGCTCTCCCTGAGAAAAAATTTCATCTAGGACTGTCTCTTCATCGACCAGCAGATCCCCTTTCATCGATCCCATGAAAATCTTGATGCCACAGGTCGGATTGGCCGCGAGTAAGTCGGGAACATTCTGCCCATTAGCCCCGATAAAAAAGCCGTAGTTTACCAAACATTTCTGGGAAGCCCGTTGTAACTTGTCGTCCAAGGCCTCCTGGGCAGTGGTGAGCGGCTTCGTATTCGGCATTTCCAGGAAAGAAGTAACGCCACCCCTGGCACAGGCACAACTGGCGGTGAACAGGTCTTCCTTGTATTCCAATCCGGGTTCCCGGAAGTGAACCTGGGGATCAATTACTCCGGGTAGTAGAGCTAACCCTCCGCCTTCAATCTCGGTGCAAGAACTATCGCCGTCGAGATTAATTGACGGAGCAACTTCAGCGATCTTCCCCGCTTCAACCTTGACATCTCCTGTCAAGAATTCTCCACTGGGCAGTAGAACCTGAGCTTGACGAATTACCAGGCAGTTGGATTGAGACATGGACACTAAACCAATTCTTGCTGGAACAGATTGAGCAACTCAGTTGCCCAACAACCCTAGACACTAGCAAGAAGGGGAACGGATTGCAATTCTGTAGGCGTGGCAACAGGCGTACAGTAAACCTCGCAGGAGTTGTTCGGACTCTCGATGAGTTTCACTTTGTGTAACTGTGCTCCCAACTCTTGAATCGGCTTCTGCAGTAGATCCCGAATATGAACCGCAATATTCTCTGCTGTCGGCACAACTTCAGCAAAGTAAGCAATATCTTTGTTCAAGAAGGTGTGATCAAATGGATCAACTACATGCTGATCAATCGCATCCTGAAGCGCGACCAAATCCACAATCATCCCTGTCCTTGGATCAATCTCGCCCTGAACCGTAACTTCCAAATGGTAATTGTGGCCGTGGCCGTGGGGTCGAGCACACTTACCGTAGATTTCGCAGTTTTCTTCGTAGTTCAAGTCATGACGGGCTAGACGGTGTGCCGCGCTGAAGTGGGTGCTGACAGTCAAATAGGCTTCCATAGCATTTCCTCGGTAATCTGCCCAAAGGGTAGGGTGTTCAAACAGTTGAATATTTGCGAGCGGCAGGTAGGGTGAAAGACGCTGCCAAATTACCTGTGCAATGTATTCAGTTGTCGGGAGCGTTCGCTGAAATTCTGGCCAAACATCATTGAGATAGGAGAAGTCCAGTTGGCCAGTAACCTCTCGCTTGATCGTATGCTTCACATCGGAGAGATTCAGTACCATACCGTACTCATCCAGTTTACCGATCATCGACACATACAGGACGTAGTTGTGTCCGTGACCGGGGAAACGTGCAGTTGGGCCAAACCGTTCAAAGTTCTCCGCCTCGCTCAGTTCAGACAGCCAATAACGATGGCTGGCAGAAAACTGGGCTCGCCGCTGAATGACGCATTCCATAAAATGCAGGAGTTTTAAATTGTTACGTTCTGTTAAGCCTAATCTAAGGGTTTTTCAAAGAAATATCAAGTAAAGACTATCGGGTTCCCGCTTAAGTTGATACCCAGACTATCGGCGAAAGGTCTGCTGTGAGACATTACTCAGCTCTTCTTGCGCCATTCTTCGGAAATTGTTTGCCATGCGGAAGAACTCCTGACCCGTGTGCAGTGAAGCATCATCATAGTTGAGGGAAAACATTTCCAGCTCTTCGATACCATCACCCACATGATTCAGACTGTAATACAAGTGAGCAGCCGCACTGGCCGCACTGATCGGATTGGGAACGGATCGAAAGGCGTTCTGAGCCTGCTCGAAGGATTCTCGACAATGGCTGACGTAGGCCTGAAACTCATCCATCAATTCATCGTCAAAGGGATCAGCCGCAAGATTATCAATCTCCCGTTTGAAGGGTTTGAGGATTTGGTCTAAATCTCGATTGATTGGCCTGTAGACCTTTTTGATCCATTGATCTAGCTCAACTTCGAGCTGTACACCTGCTTTCTTAGCACTTCGTCTCCGCGTCTGAACCCTTTGAGTTGAAGCGGACGCTCGGCTGGAAATCTGCCGATCATAGGACTGGCGACGTTGTGGATCGCTCAGCACTTCGTAGGCGGCATTGATCTGAACAATCTGCTCGTGATTTGCTGCTTCGCTCTGACTATCGGGATGAAACACTCGTGCAAGACGACGATAGGCCTGCTTAATTTCCGCTAAAGTCGCCGTTGGCCTTACCTCCAAAGTTTGATAATGATTAGCGGATTGCTTCATAGCACATGAACCGGATGAATCTGAATCACTAGCGCCTCGCCAATTGCCTCCCAACTCTCGCTTTACTATTCTACAGCGATTCTTCTGGAATGGGAGTTACAGATTCATCACGGATAGTTAATGCCCTCCAAAATACTTGCTTTCATACTTTGTTACCTATCAAGAACAATGGGCTCTCAATGATGTAAACACAAGTTAATATCCAAGAATCTACCTAAGTCCTTTAAGTGCATCGACCTCAAGTACATCAACAACGATATCGATAGATGGATGATTAATTGAAGCTTTAAAGAAAGCTCCTCCCAGTTCTTCTATTGCTTTAACAACTTGTCGTTTCACTGTTTCATCCGCTTTGATAACGCTCAAGGAATCTCGGGCAATCTTAATACGATCTGCATCTGTTCTAATGGGGTACTTACTTCGCTCGATTTCTTCCAAAATTTTTTGAACCTTCACCGTTACGTCAATCGAAGGAAGTGACCTACCCTCGAGTGCATTGGCTTTGTCATAGGAAGAAGCTAACAAAGCACCAAGGGCAATCATCATGAATGGAATAATCATCTTGCTGTTGACCTCTTATATTTGAACTGTTTGAGCAGTAAATCATAGGGCACCGAAGAGATACATCTTAAATTATCCGGATCTTCACCAATTCTGTACGTCAGTTTGTGGCAGTTCTCAAATTGGTTGGTTTTACGTTCCGGATGCTGTAGGGCCTAACTCTAAACTAAAGCTTTTACAGAAAAATATCGGGACTGGATCATCCAAGCCCGATATCAATCCTATTTTTGGTTAACTTGTTATTAACCTAGATTGGCCTACGATTGCTTTAGAACATTAACAACAATATCAGCAGATCGATGTCCTACAGAGACCTCAAATAGAACAGGCCCTAATTCCTTGATCGCCTCAGTTACCTGCTGGTAAAGCTTATCACTTTTTTTAATCTGGCTGATTGCCTCTCTGGCAATCTTAATCCTGTTTTCTTCTGTTTTATCAGGGTATTTTTCTGCTTCGATTTTCTCTAATCGTGTTTTGATATCCAACGCAACTTTTTCAGGGGATGGAGGTTGCTCTTGCTCAATTTCTGGCTCATCCTCAGAGGAACCTAACCAAGCTCCCAAAGCAATCAAAATCAGTGGATTCATGATATTTTAATCCTTTCAGCTCATACTTTTTATTGAAGAGTCAAGGAAGATTTATGCGAAAAATATAGATGCAGAGATACCTTTGAAAGACACTTTGACTCGTCTCTATGGTCTACAAGGTCAAAGGCTTTGATTTTGGATGATTTTAATATCAATTTGCAGAGATTTTCCAAAGTCCCGCCTGAGGATTGATCTGTTCTAAGCGGCGACCTGGCTGCTTCTCCACCCAAGTCGATAACATCTGCAATAACTGATCCGATGGTGCAAAACTATAAACTGTAGCGGCTGCTGGAATTAAACCCAAGTCGGGAGTTTGATTGACCAATAAAAGCTGAACATCATCCTTGAGTCGGTAGCTCAGGGACAGGGTATTGCCAAAATTGAGGTGTTGATTCCCCTGATCGATCACCACAATTGGTGATTCAGCCTGATTCAACTGATTAGCGACTTCTGCATTGAAATAACTGACTCCCTTGCTCCACCAAGTGTCTGCCACTGCACTCAGGCTACAAGAGACAATGCTTGCAGTTAGCACAATCACCAAAACACCACGCCAAATCAGTGCCCCATTCACCAGAGAAAATCGCTTGGTATTGATGTGGGTTGCCAGGAGATAACTCACCGCCAACTGCACCCCAGGAAAGCAACTGATCAGATAACGAGTGACTATCGAGCGTTTCCCGCCCATCAGTAAATCCGGCAACAGCAGCATGATGAATGGCACAAAGATTGAGGTCAGAATAAACAGCCGTGCCTCGCGAGACGCAGTTTGAGACACCCAATACAAGGCATACACAATCAGTAACGCAAATGGAATCCTCAACAGATACATCCATAGGGTTTCTGGCTGAGGATTAATATCGACCAATAGGGAGGTGAAGCCCAACAACCACAGCTTTGCGGCATAGAGTCCACTAACCGATTCTTTTGTCCAACCTGTAGAGACAGATATCTGCTCAAAGCCAGATATTATCACTTGAATCCAGGGAATACAGGGAATCAAAGCGAGGGCGATCGCGATCAAAAAATTTCTTGGTTCTGGCACTTGTCCCCGTCTCAACTGGTTCAGGGACGTATAGTTCAGTAGGATGTAAGCAGCATGTCCCACTGATGTCAATCCAAAAAAGGGATGAGTATAGAATCCGAAGATAGTAACAAAGCTGTAGGCAATCCAAAACCCGGCACTGCGTGTGGTAATGGCCCGCAGGAGGAAACAGCTACTGACGATAATCAGCACAGTTAACAAACTGTATTGCCGTGCGGTTTGGGCAAATAAAATATCGAAGGGAGACAGGGCCAATACTGCCATTGCAAGCCAGGACACTAACTGTGAGTGAAATAGTTCCCAGGCCAGAGCATACATTGCAGGCAGGGCTAGCAGGCTCAGGAGTACAGGTAAACTGCGGGAGGCTACGATTGACCCCCCAAACTGCTGCATCCAGACCCGTGCCAACAGAAAATACAACGGAGGATGTTGAGCGTCTTCCTGGACTAGAGATTGCAGAGTATCCTGTACAGTGCTGTTTGGCTTCAGAGTTTGATACTGTTGTAGTTGAGGAGCGGTAAAAATCTGATTTTGAAACAGTCGAGACTTCACTTCACCCACTCGATATCCCGCCGCTCGTAGATTGGTATAGACCTCATCAAACCAATACACCTTACGGTCTAGCGCAATGAACCGAAACAGGATGCCAATGGCGATGGCGAGACTCAGCAAGACTAGCAGGGAGCGGGGCAATTTTTCCTGGAAAAGCAACGAACTACGAGACATAGCTAAAGATGATTTGATATAATTTTAGACTGGCATTTGTAGCTTTTAACAAACAGAAAAGGATAGTATGGCACAGCAAACATTACGGGGAACCAGCCGCAAGCGGAAAAGAGTTTCCGGTTTTAGGGTGCGGATGAGAACTCGCACTGGACGATCCGTGGTTCGAGCCAGGCGTAAAAAGGGACGGGCGCGCCTGGCCGTCTAGTCTGGAGCGATATCTGAGTCAGTGAGGTTGGACTCATGTTGCCTCAGCAGCACCGCCTGCGGCGGCCCCAGGATTTCAAGCGGGTTTACTCTAAGGGGCGGCGTTACCCCAGTCGTCACTTAACCCTCAGAGCAGTGCAGCAGCTCACCCTCTCTCCGTCCGGATCTCAACGGTTGTCCAGAGATTATCAAAACAGTTCTATTCAGCCCTTGATTCAAGATTCTCAAAGCACTCAGAGTCCGTCTCGGTTTGGGATTTCTATCAGTCAGAAGGTGAGCAAGCGGGCAGTGGTACGGAATCGGATCAAGCGCCAGATCCGAGCCCGGCTTCGGGAGAGAATGTCCGATTTCAAACCCGGTTGGGACTTGGTCGTAGTCGTAAAGCCAGGCACAGCAGAGTGCAATTCTGTTGAATTTCTGCAAGAATTAGAACAGTTATTGGTCAAGGCAGAGGTATTAAATGGGCATTCGGGAGGAGACAGTTTATGAGGGAGGCCCTCATATTGGAGATCTGATCACGAGCATATTGATCGGTTTTACCGTGATTGGGATCCCAATCACAGTTGCTGCTGTGATTCGAGCCTTGTGGGTGCGCTATCGGATTACTGACCGCCGCGTTTCTGTGATTGGCGGATGGATGGGTCGCAATCGAACTGACATTATCTACTCCGAGATTATCAAGATTGCCAAGGCTCCCCGTGGAATTGGTCTTTGGGGAGACATGGTGCTAACTGTTAAAAATGGCAGCCGTCTGGAATTGCGCGCAGTTCCCCGCTTCCGTGAGCTCTATGACTACATGATTGAACAGGTGTCGGAGCAAGCTAGGGAAGCGAGTGAGATTCGATAAGCCGATTCAGCCAGCGGTCAGTTCGGAGATCTGATGACTTTTTCCACGAGATTGACGGATCTCTAGGTACTATGATTTAGAAGAAGCAGATATACCTCAAAGCGAATGGATTTTATTGGGTTCCTCTCGAACAACGTGATGCTGCCGATCCTGGATTTCTTTTACGGGATCGCGCCAAGCTACGGTTTAGCAATTGTGGCATTAACCCTGGTGATTCGATTTGCACTCTACCCTTTGAATGCAGGTCAAATCCGCAATATGCGTCGAATGAAGGTGACTCAACCTCTGATGAAAGAGCGGGTTGAGAAGATTCAGAAGTTGTATAAGGATGACCCAGTAAAACAGCGGGAGGAGATGAGCAAAACCTATAAGGAGCTCGGAAATCCTCTGGCGGGTTGCTTTCCTCTCCTGCTACAAATGCCAATTCTGTTTGCCCTGTTCGCCACATTGCGGGGATCACCCTTTGCTGATGTCAATTACACCGTTGACGTTCAAGTGTTTCCAAAGGAGCAGTTGGAGTTGATTCAACCGCAACTGTACAAGACAAAGCCCCATAATATCTACGTTAGCGATGGTGTTCATGAGTCTTTCGTTGCGACGATCCCCAGTGGAAATCGTTTAGTTGTCGGCCAAAAAGCTCAGGTTGAGTTTGAGACGGCCCAGGGTAAGACGTTGGATGGTGCTGTTCAAGAGACATTGACCAACGGTGAACCTGGCGAACGCTCCCGACTCGCTCCCCCTGTCTGGAAAGTCACAAAGGGCGAAGAGAGCATCCAGGTTGATGCTGAGGGCAATATTATGGCTTTGGCCCCCGGTGAAGCTACCTTACAGGGAACCGTCAAGGGCATTGCTGCTGACAAAGGGTTTCTTTTCATTGATGCCCTGGGTCACGTTGGAGCTGTGGATTCCGACGGCACGATCCACTGGGATATCGTGGCAATGATTTTAGGGTTTGGTATCAGTTTGTATTTGAACCAGGTTTTGTCCGGTCAGAATCAAACTCCCAGTGCCAATCCTCAGCAGGACACCGTGAACAAGGTCACACCGTTGATTTTCTCAGGGATGTTTTTCTTCTTTCCTCTGCCTGCAGGGGTATTGCTGTATATGCTAGTGGCTAACGTTTTTCAGACTGCTCAGTCCTTTATTCTCTCCCGTGAACCTCTGCCGGAAAATCTGCAAAAGATTGTCGATGAATCGAATGCCAAGGCTGCTGTAGTCACAGTTGCGGCCTCAGAGAAGCAGGGCGATGGCAAGAAAGGGGATAGAAAGGGCGACAGCGGCAAAACGACAGGGGGAAGAGAGGCACTCCCCTTCGAGCCGGGTGGACGTTCCAAGAAAAAGACTTAAGGCAGGATATGGACACTAATTACATGGAACAGGGGAAAAGTTGGCTGGAGCAATTGTTGCAGCTTAGTGGTGCTGGCTCTGAAGTCGCTTTTCGCCAGGAAGAAGAGAGCTGTTGGCTGACAATCAATGAGCTGAATTTGTCCCCAGAACAGATTGCTTCTCTAACAGGGACAAATGGGGAGGTGCTGGATGCCCTCCAGTATCTGGTCAATACCGTCATGAATCTTCATCGGGAAGAGGACGCCAAGTCTGCCTACACCGTCGAATTAAATGGATATCGAGCCCGTCGATGTCAGGAATTGCAAGCCCTCGCTGAGGATGCCGCTCGACAGGTACAGCAAACAGGAATTGAACTAGAAATCAAGTCCCTTTCATCGGTTGAACGGCGACTAATTCATAGTTTCCTTCAAGATAATGGCGAGATTGAGACCTTTAGCCGAGGCCAGGAACCGGATCGTCGCCTGGTGATTAAGGTCAAGAGCTAATGTTGACGCTGTCATTTCTCCCGTAGCCCTTTTCAGATGGAACCTATCTATATCCCTCACCTGCTGAAGTCTTCGAACCGAACGGTTAAGTTTGAGTTTTCGGAGCGGCTGCCGTCCTTAGATGCCCTAACGCCTGTTCGGGGTCGAATGCAGGTTTTTCACCAGTTTACTTTTCTAGAGGTCAAGGCCCAGGCGGAAACTATCGTTACCTTGACCTGTTGCCGGTGTTTGAACCAGTACAACCATCGTCTGACAATTGATAAGTCAGAAATTATCTGGTTGGATAATACAGCTGAACATCTAGCAGATGATAGCTTAGAGGATGAGACAGACTTAGAAGATCTGGTAGAAACGCTCTCCACTCGGGGACACTTTGAGCCAGATGATTGGCTCTATCAGCATTTGTGTCTGGAATTGCCCATGCGACCCGTCTGCGATGGCCCCTGTGAAGTGCCGACAAATCCCTTGGCTGAGGCTTCCAATCAATCTGAGGCAGCCGTTGATCATCGTTGGGCGGCACTGGCCAAGTTAAAACAGAATTTGCAATAGAGTTCGCAGTAGGGTTGCAATTAATATGGCCGAGTTGAGTCCGTTTCAGAAAGAATTTGATCTGTTGTTGCGATCGCGCTACGTCCTGATCTACATTCCTACCTTGGAGGAGGAGCGGGCTGAATCGGCGATTCAAGATTGGGCCAGACAGCAGAGCAATCGCGCTGTTCATGTCTGGGACTTTGTAGAAGGATATCAAGGGGGCAATCCAGAAGATGCTGGAGCTGGACGACGCAATCCCCTACAAGCGCTAGAACAAATCGAGAAATTCTCAAATTCAGCCACGGAAATTTTTGTTCTGCGGGATTTTCATCGATTTTTAGAAGATGTCTCAGTGGCTCGCAAGCTGCGAAACCTGGGTCGTCGCCTGAAATCCCAGCCCAAAACCATTGTCATCCTCTCGCCGCAAATTTCAATTCCAGAAGATTTGAGTCAGGTTTTGACAGTCCTGGAATTTCCCTTGCCGGATCGCACAGAAATTCAGCAGGAAATCGAACAACTGCTCCAGGCGACGGGTCAACGGTTGGAGCCCCTCGCATTGGACGAAATTGTGCGGTCGTTTCAGGGGCTTTCCATGGAGCGGATTCGCCGCATCTGGGCCAAGGCAATTGTGACCCATGGGGAGTTTCGAATAGACGACCTTGATCTCATTCTGGAAGAAAAGCGCCAGGCCATTCGGCAAACTCAAATTCTAGATTTCTACCCGGCCCAAACGGAAATCTCTGACATTGGTGGATTGGATAATCTAAAAGATTGGTTGCTGCGACGGGGTGGAGCCTTTTCGGAGCAGGCGCGACAGTATGGCTTGCCCTATCCTCGGGGATTATTATTGGTTGGAATTCAGGGAACAGGAAAATCATTGACCGCAAAGGCGATCGCTCACCACTGGCATCTGCCGCTGTTACGACTGGATGTGGGTCGCTTGTTTGCAGGCCTAGTGGGGGAATCGGAATCTCGCACCCGGCAAATGATTCAACTGGCTGAGGCTCTGGCTCCCTGCGTGCTATGGATTGATGAAATTGATAAAGCCTTCGCTGGATTTGATGGCAAAGGGGATTCCGGTACGGCTAGCCGGGTATTTGGGACTTTTATTACCTGGCTAGCGGAGAAAACTTCTCCTGTATTTGTGGTGGCCACCGCCAATAATGTTCAAGCGCTGCCGCCGGAATTATTGCGAAAGGGACGATTGGACGAGATTTTCTTTGTTGGACTTCCTTCCCAAGAGGAGCGTAAAGCAATTTTTGAAGTCCATCTCTCGAAAGTACGACCTGCACAGATTAAGACCTATGACCTGGAGGCCCTGGCCAATGAAACGGAAGCTTTCTCTGGAGCTGAGATTGAACAGGTAATTATTGAGGCCATGCATTTGGGCTTCAGTCAGGGGCAGGACTTTGCCACAGAGGATATTCTGAAGGCTGCTAAACAGATTATTCCCCTGGCTCAAACTGCTCAAGAGCAGGTTGAATTTCTCCAAAACTGGGCCGCCGCAGGTAAGGCGCGCTGGGCATCAAAGAACAACCCGTTCGAGCGTTGATCCCTACTGCTTGTTTGTGGATTGATTGTTCTATATCGTACCGATCATCTAGATTGCAAGCACTAAGAATTGTTCAGCGTGATTGATTTGCTCAGCCGCTTGGTCGGAAGTGACAGCGTTTAATTGACCATAGTCACCGGTATTTCGCAACTCCTGCGCTTCGATTAAGAATCTATGAAATTCGACTGGAACACCTTGATAATGATCTTTGTCCATGAAAAGGCAGCTGATTACTACATCGTATTGAAGAGAAAGGTCAGCAATCAACTGACTGGTGTGTTTAATTTCTTGCCGATTTTTAAATTCTAATTTTTAAATCTAAACGTCAAAGCTCTCCTCCTTTGATGCTAGAAGAGAGCCTTAACGATTATTATCCTGGCATTGAGCTATTTTCCCAGGCAGCTACCCACCAAGTATCTTTGCCGTATCAGCGTTTCACATCCGAGTTCGGGATGGATCGGTGTGGTTCCACTGAGCCATAAACACCAGAAAAGCTTTTAAAACCTGTTTGAAAGCAAGTTACTTTTCTTTCCACTCTTATGAGTATACCCAGAATCTTTTAAAGATGTCAAGCAACCTAACCAATATTTTTCTTTGCCCTCATTCATAGAATACGCACCCTGTTTTCTCCTGAATTGCTCGGACAGGTTTTTGGCTACGTTGTGGTCTCGTCTGTGAGCGAGTAAATTACAGACTACTGAGCAAAACCCACTGAAGTGGGTTGGAAGCCTACAGAAATTGAGCTGCAACGACCCAGTCCACTTAAAGCGAAATTAAAAGCCATTTACTCGCGGATGAGCCTGAAACGAAGCTGTCAGTTGCAGAAAAATTTGTTTTGGCTAATTGCTACAACTTAGAGGCAATCATGACTCAACTTTCAATCTCCTTAGACCCTCCTGTCGATTGTCAGGTGTCGGATTGCCAGAACCGTGACACCTTTTAGAGAAATTCCGATGAAATGACGGTTTCTGATTGTGTCGGCGTTGGTACCATCTTGGCCTCTCCTATCCCAAAGACTAGCTAGCTAAATTTTATCGGATCGTCTTCTCTAAGCTGTTGCTACTCAGCAGTTTCGGGCTTGGGTGTTTCAGAAATATCCGGTTTGGGCGTTTCGATAACGCTTGGCTCTGGTTCAGTAAATTGTAGCTCAGAGGTTTCTGTCGCCTTTGGTTAAGAGTCGGTCGCATCCGATTCAGAC
>JBHJGO010000185.1:0-13900 GCA_050331715.1 Microcoleaceae cyanobacterium | reverse complement strand
CTAAATGATTGCACCAGCTGATCTGGAAAATGGGTTTGGAGTTGTTACTACGATTCTTTTGCTGATCAAACTCCCCACCACAGCAATTCTACTGTCCCGTCTGTTCAAAGGCTTAACTCGCTCTCCCCTCCCGACTCCGCAGTCCCCCACTCCAGATATGGTTGGAGCACTCAGCATTGTTGTCCCGACTCTGAATGAAGCACAACGAATTTCACCCAGTCTCCAGGGCCTCACCCAGCAGAGCTATGAAGACCGAGAAATTATTGTGGTGGACAGCCGCTCAACCGATGGAACTCAAGCACTGGTCAAAACTGTGGCTGAACGAGACCCTCGCTTTCGTCTGATTACTGATGACCCTCTTCCCCCAGGTTGGGTGGGTCGTCCCTGGGCGCTACAGACTGGATTTCTCAAGAGTTCTCCCAAAAGTGACTGGATTATGGGAATTGATGCCGATACCCAGCCGCAACCCAAACTAGCCGCAACCCTGCTGAAATTCGCCACTGAAAAAAACTACGATCTGATTTCCCTCTCTTGTCGGTTTATTTTGAAATACCCAGGAGAACTCTGGTTGCAGCCAGCTCTGCTGATAACCCTGGTTTATCGATTTGGGCCGCCAGATATCCAGGTTTCTCGTCCAGAGCAAATTATGGCCAATGGTCAATGTTTTCTCTGTCGTCGTTCTGTGTTGGAAAAATTAGAAGGATATACCAGCGCCCGAAATTCATTCTGTGACGATGTGACGCTGGCCCGTAATGCGGCAGCTCAAGGGTTCAATGTGGGGTTTCTTGATGGAGCCCAGTTACTCAAAGTCCGAATGTATGATGGATTTTGGGATACGTGGAACGGCTGGGGGCGCTCCCTAGATTTGAAAGATGCCTGTTCCCCGGCTCAGCTCTGGAGCGAACTCTGGTTTTTGCTAGCAGTTCAGGGTCTACCCATTCTCATCCTATTCATTGCGTTCTTACTGACTCTTTCTGAAATTTCTTTGAATCCCCTGTTTACCGGACTCATCGGTCTGAATGGGATGTTACTCGCAATTCGAATTGGCATGAACTGGGCCATCCTGCCGTCCTACGACTTTTCCCAGGCAAGGTCAACTGGGGCATTCTGGCTCTCACCGCTGGCTGATCCGTTAGCCGTCATACGCCTGTTTCAATCCGCGACCCAGCGATCAATTCAGTGGCGAGGAAAACAGTATGATCGCAACTGAAAACAAACTTTTAACCCTTGAATCGTATGCTGGATCTATTTCAAAGCTTATCTCCCCTCTACCTGGGTCTCATCGGTAGTCTCGTGGCGGGGTTAGGGACGGGCCTTGGTGCACTCCCTATCCTATTTGTCCAGCAAATTACTGAACGGGTTCAGGGGGCATTACTTGGATTTGGAGCGGGGGTGATGCTGGCAGCAACCTCTTTCTCCCTGGTGATTCCTAGTTTAGAGGCAGCAACATCAGGAGCAGACAAGCATCAATTTACGGGTGCAACAATTGTCGTTATTGGAATTTTGTTAGGAGGAGCGTTCCTCTGGTTCAGTCACCAGTACTTTCCCCACGAGCACTTTGGCAAGGGGCCAGAGGGCGAAAACCTTAAAAACCTCAAGCGAATCTGGCTATTTGTCACAGCGATCGCGATTCATAATTTTCCAGAGGGGCTTGCAGTCGGTGTTGGCTTTGGTGGAAATGATTTCGCCAATGGAACTGCTCTGACCGTCGGCATCGGCCTGCAAAATCTCCCCGAAGGATTTGTGGTTGCGATTGCATTGCTGACCGAAAATTATTCCCGGCTCTCGGCCTTTGGCATCGCCCTACTCACAGGATTAGTCGAACCTCTAGGAGGACTGATTGGAGTGGGCATAGTATCAACGGCAGAATCGATTTTACCCTGGGCCATGGCCTTTGCCGCTGGTGCGATGCTGTTTGTCATTAGTGATGAAATTATCCCTGAGTCCCACAGCCTCGGGCATGAGAAGGAAGCGACTGTTGGAGTCATGTTGGGATTTGTTGTAATGATGTTCCTGGATGTCACCCTGTCCTGATGGCTTGCTGTTTTGTCAGTTAACCTTCTGTAAGTTAATGTCCGAATCGATCTGTATCATCCTCTTATAGGTCAGCTTGCTGCTAGTCAACTCGCTCCAGTTGCCAAAGAATTTGGTTGCCTTCTCGCCTTACGCGGGAAACCTCCCAGTTGCGCCATGCCCAGTTGTCCCCTCGACTGGTTACAGCACTAGCATTAATATCCATTAGATCGGCCAACTCAGAACTACTAATCAAATACCCTTTGTCTGCAACTTCGTCAGCAATACGAAGTGTTTCAATTAAATTGCGAAGCTGGCTTACCCTAACCTCACGGGGCAGAAATTCTTGAGAATCTGTAACTTGATCGGTCATGGCAAATCTAGAGATGCAAGAGTAAATTTGAGCTTACCACACAGGATTGTATCGCCATGTAACTGATCTTGCTAGCTTTTATCCAGTTGTTTTTCAAAAACAATGACAGTGACTCGATCCTCAAGAAAGAGGGGCGAAAAAGTTGCTAAAAAAACCGAAAAGAGTGATAGTCTATTGGTTTACCAGTCAGTGAAATTTTATAGCTTGTAAAATTCGTTACACTGGTGGTTACCCCATTTCAGGACAGGTTACAACTGAAATTGGTCTTGAAGCTGATAGCGGTTCGGGGAAACTTCGGTGTAAGTCCGAGGCTGTGCGGCAACTGTGAGTTCGATGCAAATCCAACGAGCCAGAATGCCCGACTGCTATCCTGTTCCCCTCAATCCCGCCATGCACGGGAAAGGAGTTTTTAAGATGAAAACTGAATCTAACCCAATACAAAAATCTGAGATTGCATTGCCTCCACTCGTGATGCGTCGTCCCCTGCTTTTAATTGGTCATGGAACCCGAAACCCCCAGGGGAGACAAACCTTCCTTGATTTTGCCCAAGCCTACAGTGAGCTAGACGCCTCTCGTCCCGTAATTTCAGGTTTTTTGGAGCTGACTGAACCGACGATTCACCAGGCGGTTGACCAGTGTGTTGACCAGGGATATGAAGAAATTTCTGCGCTACCGCTTCTCCTGTTTGCGGCTCGTCACAACAAGTTTGACATTACTAACGAGCTAGATCGAGCGCGAACCCGACATCCCCAGATTAAATTTCATTACGGTCGACATTTTGGGATTCACCCCCGAATTTTGGAGTTATGGCGATCGCGCCTACAAAACCTGGATCATCCTGATCTCAACCCAGATAACGTTCCTCGACCTGAAACGGTGTTACTGTTTGTAGGCCGAGGCTCCAGCGATCCAGATGCCAATAGTGATGTCTATAAACTTGCTCGGATGCTCTGGGAAGGCAGTGGCTATAGTACAGTTGAAACCTGTTTTATCGGCATCACTCACCCTCGGTTAGAGGAAGGGTTTCGACGGGCTCGACTGTACAACCCGCAGCGGATCATTGTGTTGCCCTACTTCCTCTTCACTGGGGTACTGGTTCAGAAAATTTTCGACATCACAGCTCAGCAACAGGAACAGTATCCTGAGATTCGGATGACCTGTTTGCCGGAGATGGGGATGCATCCTGAGTTGATGTACCTTTTGCGGGAGCGAGAACTGGAAACTCAGGTGGGTCAGGTTCAGATGAACTGTGAAGCCTGTAAGTTTCGTCTGGCGGCGGTTGAAGGGGATAATTCTCACGTCCATGTTCATCATCACGGCCACGACCATGAACCGGATCAGGGCCATCCTCACAGTCACAGTCACGGTCATCACCATGACTCCAACCATCCCCAAGTTGATCCCTACGCAAATCCGGAACAATACCACCAACGGATCTGGCAAGTGCCTTAATTCAGGGCAAGCTGCGTTATAAGTGGATCAACCAGATAGTCAATTCAACATTACCCAACACTTTCCTGATTTCTATGCATACCTGGCACTGGCGCACCTGGAACGATCTGCCCTATCTCACCTGTAGTCTGTTGGAATCCTGGCCCCATGGCTTTTTTACCCGACACTACAGCCCTCGACCCCCTGCCGCACTGGTTGACGTTCTCTCTGGCAATTCCCCGGCCTATCGGGTTAGACAGGTACATGGTAATCGGGTACTGCCCACCAGCGCAGTCCAACCCCAGACCCTCGATACAACGGTTGAATTGGCTGAAGCCGATGGACTCTTAACTGATCAGCCGCAGGAATCTGTCTGGTCAGCCAGCGCCGATTGTGTTCCCGTGCTGATTGGGGATCTGAAAACTGGTCAAGTGGCGGCGGTACATGCGGGATGGCGAGGAACTGCGGCCAAGATTGTGCCAGCGGCGATCGCTCGATTTCAGGCACAGGGAAGCCAGTTAGGCAATCTGAGAATTGCTTTAGGGCCGGCAATTTCCGGTGCAGTTTATCAAGTGGATCAAACCGTTGCCCGCACTCTGGGGGAGACTGTACTGCCGGATATCCAGCGTTACGATCTTCCTGCAGCGATGATAGCCCTCTCCCAGCTTGATGAACGATTAGTGACTGAGGATGCCGCACCCCATAAAATTCGGGTGGATGTGCGGCAATTTAATCAACTCCAACTTGAGCAGCTCGGACTGGAAGCTGAACAGGTTGCAAGCGCACCCCACTGTACCTACCAGGAACCTGAAAACTTTTTCTCCTATCGACGGGATGGCAGCAAAGCTGTCCAGTGGTCAGGGATCATTAGCACTACAGGTTTGCATGACGTAGAATAGAATGAGGTAAATGGTTTAGCGAGTTGCAATGACTGAGAAGAGTCCCTACGAACAACTTGGGGTCGGGCTTGATGCCTCCTTCGACGAGATTCAGGATGCCCGCAATCGCTTGAGAGAGGAGCACATCAGTGAGCAAAAGGCTGTGGAGCAGATTGAGGCGGCCTACGACGCTATTCTGATGGATCGGCTGAGAATGCGTCAGGAAGGGAAAATCAAGGTGCCAGAACGAATTCGATTTCCTGAGCGGCTAGCGCCTCCACCCCCGTCTGAACCAACCACCCAGTCAAGCCAAAAGCCCGCCTGGCTGGAGCGGGTTCTAGATAACCCCAGCCGGAATGATATTTTGTTGCCCTCTGGAATTTCCTTGGGCCTGATTACTATGGGTCTTTACCCTGGTGTCGGAATTTCCTTTCTTCAAGTCCCACTGGCCCTTGGTGTTGGTTCCTGTCTCTACTTCTTGAATCGCAAGGAAAATAAGTTTGGTCGTGCTGTACTCCTGAGTATTGCTGGATTGGTAGTCGGCTTGATTTTGGGGAGTTTGCTGAGTTCAATCACGCCTTCAATCTTTACCCCAGAGCAAATGATTACAACAGTGACCCTGTTGACCCTATGGCTGGTGAGCTGCTTTCTCCGCTAAACAAAGCAATTAGACAAAGCAATCTCCAATTCTCCACGATAAAATTCTGCTACGGGATTCTGCTGTAATATAAAATTGGTGTTGGCAAGTTTAGACAGATACAATGGCACTGATTACAACAGGCGGTAAGCTAGTCCGAGATTTAGAAACTCATGGAGCTCTCGCTCTGTACGTTCCTTTGGAGGGTGGCTTTGAAGGACGATATCAGCGTCGTTTACGCACTAAAGGGTACACGACCTATCACATGAATGCCCGTGGCTTGGGAGATTTGGCCGCCTACTTAACGGATGTGCATGGTGTTCGTCCACCACACCTTGGGAAGAAAAGTAGCGGGAATGATGCAGCGGTTGGAAATGTGTATTACGTCCCCCCCCTTGTTGGCACACAGTTAGAACATTTGCCTTCTAACTCCAAAGGTTTAGTGTTGTGGATTATCGATGGGATTGTTCTGTCTCGTCAAGAACTGAGTTTTCTGGTTGAGTTGCCGAAGATAGAGCCAAAGGTTAAGGTGGCCATTGAGTTGGGCGGTAGCCGCGCCTTTACCTGGAAGCCGCTATCGCAGATGGTCGCTGCTGCTTGAGCTTGAGTAGCAGTGGAGAGGAATTTGTCGCGGCTTGTCCATCTGTCTATCCTGGTGGAGCAGTTCTGAGAACCCTGATTGAACTCTAATTCTGCCAACCCAAATCCAATCTTTGAGCTGAACCATGTCACCTATCAATTCGGTTCATGCACCGCGCTGTCGGATGTCAATTTACGGATTGATTCTGGGGAGCGGGTTGCTTTAGTTGGCTCAAGTGGTGCTGGCAAAAGCACATTGTTGCGGCTTCTCAATGGAACGCTAATGCCGACTCAGGGAGAGGTTTGGGCTTGGGGATATTGTCTGCAACGATTGTCCCCGAACAAGTTGAGACGATTACAGCAACAGGTTGGAACCATTTACCAACAGCTCCACTTAGTCAATAGCTTACGGGTAATCCATAACGTCAATGCTGGCCATCTGGGGCGATGGTCATTTCTCAAAGCAGCCGCATCGTTAGTCTATCCCTTAGATATTGAAACAGCGGCCTTCAGATTGAAACAGGTGGGGATTCCCGAAAAGCTCTACGCCCGCACCGATCAGCTTTCCGGCGGTCAGCAACAGCGAGTTGCCCTGGCGCGGGTTCTGATACAAGATCCGGCTGTGATTCTGGCCGATGAACCGATTTCCAGTCTTGATCCCGAACTCAGCCGAGACATGATGGGTCTGTTACAAAACTTAACCACTGAATTGGGCAAAACTTTGATTGTGAGCCTCCACTCAGTTGAGTTCGCCCGGAGTTACTGCGATCGCCTGATTGGTCTACGTCAGGGCAGGGTGGTGTTTGATCGGCAAACGAATCAGGTTTCCGATGAAATGCTGAATGCCTTGTATCAATCCAGTATTCGGTGATGTCTGAGAAATAGGGGTTCAGCAACGAGGAGAAGAAAAGATAACCCCGAACTGAGGCTGATTGGAGCTGCGTCAAAATCTATCAAAGGTTTGGAGATTAATCTGCGGGGGACACCTATTCTCTACAAAGATAGGGTGGATGACTAAAATTATTTGATAGGACAGCAAGGTCGTTTCTCTTTTCTTGAACTTATTCCGAAAGTCCAGGTCATGGGATTTATTCTTGGTGTTGACTTGGAAACCTTATTCTCTATGGCGCAGGCTATTGCCTCGCATTTTCAATGACAGCAATCGACAATACCACTCGTTCATCGACCGGAGTAGCCTCAACTCCCCAGACTCCTGACGAGATTTCAGTTCACCTGAAGATCAATGGAAGTGAGCAGACTTGTCAGGTCGAGCCCTGGGTTACCCTCCTGGATCTACTACGAGAACGTTTGGGACTTACGGGAACTAAAAAAGGCTGTAATCACGGTCAGTGTGGCGCTTGCACTGTCCTTGTGGATGGGCGTCGAATTAATTCCTGTCTATCCCTGGCGATCCAGCACGAGGGTTCAGAAATCACCACCATTGAAGGATTGGCAACAAACGACGAGTTACATCCGGTACAGGCAGCATTCCTGAATCATGATGGTTTCCAATGTGGCTACTGCACACCGGGTCAGATTTGCTCTGCGGTGGCCCTGCTGGAGGAGTGGGCGATTGGCGAAATGAGTGCAGTCAGTGCTCACATCAGCGATCTGGAAGCTTCGATGGAATTGACCGATGACGAAATTCGAGAACGGATGAGTGGAAATCTCTGTCGTTGCGGAGCCTACGTCAATATCGTAGCCGCAGTCAGAGAAGCCCATCGCCAAAATGCTTAACCTAAAATACTATGCAACCTTTTAACTACACTCGGGCGACTGCCGTTGCAGATGCGGTGGCAGCGATAGATACAGAGAACCCCACTAAATTTCTGGGCGGCGGTACCAATCTCCTTGATCTGATGAAGTCTGGAGTAGAGCAGCCTCGGCAATTAGTTGACGTGACTCGCCTACCGCTAGCGGAGATTACCGAACTACCAGCGGGTCAAGTTCGGATTGGCGCAATGGTACGGAACAGTGATGTGGCCAATCATCCCCTGATTCGTCAGCGATATCCGCTACTGTCTCAAGCCCTATTGTCTGGGGCAACGGCCCAGCTCAGAAATATGGCGACAACCGGGGGAAATCTGATGCAGCGGACTCGTTGCTATTACTTCTATGATCCGACCCTGCCGTGTAATAAGCGGGAAATGGGTTCTGGATGTGCTGCCATTGAGGGCTTCAATCGAATTCATGCCATTCTAGGAACCAGTGAACACTGCATTGCTACCCATCCCTCCGATATGTGTGTGGCGTTGGCGGCCCTGGATGCCGTAGTGCAGGTACAGGGGCCGCATGGAGAACGGGAAATTCCTGTGGTTGAGTTTCATCGTTTGCCTGGAGAGACCCCTGACCAGGATACGAACTTGCAGGCCAATGAACTGATTACGGCGGTTGTCCTCCCTGTCTCTAATCTAGCGGCCCACTCCTACTATCTCAAGGTTCGAGATCGGGCCTCCTATGCCTTTGCCATTGTTTCCGTCGCGGCAGCTTTGGAACTGGAGGGGAATCAAGTCAAATCAGCTCGAATTGCCCTGGGAGGGGTGGCCCACAAGCCCTGGCGAGCCATAGAAGCGGAGGAAGTTTTGACGAATCAACCCGCTGAAACAGA
Source organism: Microcoleaceae cyanobacterium (assembly GCA_050331715.1). GTDB lineage: Bacteria > Cyanobacteriota > Cyanobacteriia > Cyanobacteriales > Microcoleaceae > JBHJGO01. The sequence continues at coordinate 5,381 of JBHJGO010000185.1, read as the reverse complement.
ACGGTTCCAGCAGGCTGCCACCGTTGCCCTACAAAACGCCCAGACCTATTCTCACAATGCTTTCAAAGTTGAACTGGCTCAACGGGCCATTGTTCGAGCCTTAGAAACCGCAATCGCAGGAGGTATCGCATGACTCAATCAACCGCTCAAACCCCTCAACAGTCTAAAGAATCCATTACAGGCAAACCCTTAAACCGGGTCGATGGCCGACTCAAGGTTACAGGTGCAGCCCACTACGCAGCGGAGTTTCCAGTTGAAGGGGTGGTGCATGGTGTGATTATCAGTAGCACCGTTCCGAAAGGAAAAATTACGGCGATTGATACTCAAGCGGCTGAAGCCCTCCCCGGTGTTCTAGGAATCCTGACCTACGAAAATGCACCAAAGCTGAACCTGGTTCCAACCTTTTCAGGGGGTGGCTTTTCCGGAGAGGCAATGATGCCCCTGCAAACGCCTGAGGTTCACTACGGGGGTCAACATATTGGAGTCGTTATCGCAGAAACCCTGGAGCGAGCTACCCAGGCTGCAAATTTGGTTCAATTTACCTACGAAGTTGACCAGCCTGCAACTCAATTGGAGCGAGAAAAACATCAAGCCTTCGCGCCGAAAACCGTTTTTGGCAAACCTGCAACCGTTACTCGCGGTAATCCAGACGCCGCCTTTACCGAAGCGGAAGTTCAGATTGACCAGACCTACACGACTCCGATGGAAAACCACAATCCAATGGAGCCCCACGCCACAATTGCGGTTTGGGAAGATGATAATCTGACGATCTACGATGCCACCCAATACACCTATGGGGTGCGCCAATCCATTGCTATGGCGCTGGAAATCCCTGAAGAGAAAATTCGAGTGGTCTGTAAGTTCATTGGGGGGGCCTTTGGTTGCAAGGGAACGGTTTGGCCCCATGTTGTTCTGAGCGTGATGGCGGCCCGTCATGTTCAGCGGCCGGTGAAGCTCGTCCTTTCCAGACCTCAGATGTTTACCGGAGTCGGGGTTCGAGCGCAGACTCAGCAACAGGTCAAATTGGGAGCTACGGCTCAGGGTCAACTGACTTCAATAATTCATCAAGGCATCTCCCACACCTCAGCCTTTGACGAGTATGTGGAAGCCTTCACCATTGCGACTCACCTGCTCTATGCCTGTGACAATTTGGAAGCCAGCCAGCAACTGGTTCGGTTAAACACTGTTACACCGACCTTCATGCGAGCGCCGGGAGAATCACCAGGGATGTACGCCCTGGAATCTGCCCTGGATGAATTGGCCGTGGCGCTCAACCTTGACCCGATTGAGCTACGGCTGCGGAACTACGCCGAAACCGACCCCCATGCTCAGTTGCCCTGGTCGAGCAAGTCTTTGCGAGAGTGTTACCAGATTGGCGCAGAAAAGTTTGGCTGGTCAGAGCGCAACTCTGAACCGGGTTCGATGAAACGAGGCCGTTATCAAATTGGCATGGGTATGGCCACTGCCACCTATCCGGCCTATCATTTTCCAGCCACGGTCAAAGCCAGTTTGATGCCAGATGGAACGCTATTAATGCGGAGCAGCACCCATGATCTGGGAACGGGAACAGCCACAGTGATGGCTCAGTTAGCCGCAGAGATTACTGGACTACCGATGGAACAGATTCGGTTTGAGTTGGGAGATACGAATTTTCCCAAAGCTCCGGTCTCTGGCGGTTCAGCAACGGTTGGCAGCGTGGGAACAGCCACTCACGGAGCGGTTCATGACCTGATCAGCAAACTAATCGAATTGATACAAGCCGATATGGAATCCCCCCTCCATCAGGTTCCGACAGAAGCAATTGCAACTGCAGATGGACGGCTGTTTCACACTGAAGATCCAAGCCGAGGCGAAACCTATGCCGCAGTGATGCAACGCCATCATCTCTCTCAACTAGAGACTGAATACACTGCTCAATTTGGCTCGGAACAGAAATATTCCAAGCACGCTTTTGGGGCTCAGTTTGCCGAGGTTCAAGTGGATCCGGATCTGGGAGAGGTACGACTAACTCGCTATGTGGGTGCCTTTGCCGCTGGACGAATCCTGAATCGGAAGACAGCGCGATCGCAATTAATGGGGGGCATCATCATGGGAATTGGCATGGCACTGGAGGAGGAAACGATACTCGATCCCCATCTAGGGCGAATTGTGAATCCGAATCTGGCTGAATATCACGTTCCCGTGAATGCGGATATTCCAGAGATTGAAATTTGCATCATCGATGAGGAAGATCCCCATGTAAATCCAATCGGAACCAAAGGAATCGGTGAAATTGGGATTACAGGTGTGGCTGCCGCCGTTGCGAATGCCGTTTATCATGCAACCGGCAAGCGAATTCGAGAGCTGCCAATTACACTGGACAAGCTGTTAGGCTAGGAATCAGGTTTACCAATGAATTTTTAGTTAGGTCAAAGGCGTTTCCGACATTGGTGAGGTATGAGAGGTTGGAGCGTATTGCGCCCCAACCTTCCAAATCTGTACCTCATTCACTAGACCTGGAAAGGCTCTAGACTATAACTGAGGCAAAAGAATCGCTCATGAACATCGCCAAAATTACTACTGACGGCAATCATCAAATTGTGATCTTACCTGATGATTTCAAAATTGGGAGCACTGAGGTTTACATCAAAAAAATCGGCAATGCAATCGTCCTGATTACCCCCGATAATCCCTGGCAAACTTTGCTGGGAAGCTTGGATCAATTCTCTGGGGATTTCATGATCATCAGGGAGCAGCCTCCTTTGGATATTCGAGAGGCTTTCTAAGTGAGGTATTTGCTGGATACCAATATCTGCATTTACCTGATAAAACAAAAACCGCCTCAAGTATTGGAGCGATTTCAAACTCTTGCTCTTTCGGATGTTGGTATTTCCTCCATCACTGTAGCTGAGCTGGAGTATGGCATTTACAAAAGTCAACAACAGGAGAAAAATCATAATGCATTGATGCAATTCTTGATTCCTCTGGAAATCGTTGATTTTGACCAAGCTGCTGCGACAATCTATGGCTCAATCAGAAGCGATCTGGAAAGAAGAGGTCTTGTAATTGGCTCTATGGATATGCTGATTGCTGCTCATGCTATAAGTTTGGGAGTTGTTCTGGTCAGCAATAATGCCAGAGAATTCTCGCGCATCACAAATCTGTCTTTAGAGAACTGGGCTGATTGAACTGAGCAGCTCTAGATGAAATGAACAGTGAAATTTCATCAAGTATACAGATAGAACCAGGGAATACAGTAACAAACCGTTCATGCAAGAACTTCAAAAAATTGTAGCCGCTTGGAGAACGCTTAAGCCGGATGAAATGGTGGCATTGGCAACAGTCGTTCAGGTCAGAGGATCAACCTATCGTCGTCCGGGAGCACGAATGTTAGTCCGCTCAACTGGAGAACGGATCGGCATGATCAGCGGCGGTTGCCTAGAAAATGAAGTGAGTCTGCAAGCCCTGGAAGTTATTGCAACGAATCAGCCAGTCTTGGTTAGTTATGATGCGATCGCCAATGAAGCCCTACTCTGGGGGTTAGGATTGGGCTGCAATGGAGCCGTTGAGATTCTGATCCAACCCCTTCAGCCTCAAATTTGGAATCCAGTTGCTGGAATTGCCCAATGCCTACAACAAAGGCAGTCGGGAGTATTAGTAACGGCGATTCAAACAACGGGCGAAACTAAAGTTCAATTGGGAGGAAGTTTGCTTTGGTCATCAGGAACGATTGACCATGATTTCAGTAATTCTGAACTTATTGAACAGATCGAAATGGATCTGGTCGAGTTGTCCCGTTCCAAAAAATCAGGCCATACCCAAACCTATAAGTTAATCCGGGGTCAGGTAACGGTTTTGGTGGAAACAATCAAACCGCCGACTCCATTAATTTTGTTTGGAGCTGGAGAGGACGCGATTCCTGTGGCTCAATTTGCCCACTCCCTTGGTTGGCAGGTAACAGTGGTTGATCAACGGCAGGATTATGCGGCACCGGAGCGGTTTCCGATGGCCGACCGTATAATAGCTGCTTCAGCAGAACGAGGATTTGATCAAATTAACCTGGATGAGCAGACGGTATCTGTAGTCATGACCCATAACTATTGGGAAGATCGAGAATGGCTGCAACGATTACTCCCCTCACCTGTCGCTTATCTTGGCATTCTCGGCCCCAGACACCGGACTGAACATTTGTTGCAGGATCTAGCACAGGAAGGATTTACTCCCACTCCTGAACACCTAGAACGGTTTCATAGTCCGATTGGTTTAGACATTGGTGGAGACTCGCCAGAGGCGATTGCTCTAGCAATCGTGGCAGAAATTCAGGCGGTTCTCTCTCAGCGCAGCGGTTCCTTTCTGAGAACTCGCAAAGGAGCAATTCATTAGGCTCCAAAGCCGCGAAACCCTACCCAGATTGAAAACCACAGTTTCTTTGCAGGAATTAACGAGACCTGTAGGGGCGGGGTGACTCCGGCTCTTGCCCTAGCAACTTTGTTGTATGTCATGATTCTGGGAACTATTAAGATAAGGATTATCTTTGTGTGTATTCTTCCGTGTTTATGCAAGCGTCTTACGATTATCGACTCGTTATTCTTTCCTATATTATTGCTGTCATTGCTTCCTATGCCGCACTCAATCTCGGTAGACAACTCAAGATTGCTTCGGGACGGGCGCAGCTCAACTGACTCATCGGGGGGGCAGTGGCAATGGGTACTGGCATTTGGTCAATGCATTTCATTGCCATGCTGGCGTTTCAAATTCCGCAATCCATTACCTATGATATTTTCATCGTTACTATTTCCTGGCTAGCTGGAATTCTGGGAGCCGGAATCGCCCTTTTCATTGTCAGTCGTCCCCAAGTCAGAATTTACCAATGGCTGGCTGGAGGGATCTCTATGGGCCTGGCGATCGCGTCCATGCACTATATCGGAATGGCTGCAATCCAGGTCAATGCAGTAATCGAATATGACGTATCGTGGGTAACATTTTCAGTTGTTCTAGCAATTGTTGTTTCTTTTGTGGCATTAGCTCTAGTCTTCTTACTGCAAGATCAAGCAGAAAAGTTTTTCAGTTTTCCGAAGCTTGGTAGTGCCTTCTTGATGGGGGCAGCAGTTTGTGGAATGCACTACAGTGGGATGCAGGCGACCTGTTTTCATGCAATTCCCAACTCAGTTTTGGATTCCAGTTACGCACTAAGCAATACGTTACTAGCACTCGGAATTGGTATTGCGACTTTTATTGTTCTGGGCTTAACGTTTCTAACATTACTCTTTGATAACAAAATCATAGCTGAGAAAGAATATAACCGGATTTTGGAGGAAAAAGTTCAAGAACGGACGGCACAGCTACAGGATTTGACCCAGGCCCTTGAACAGCGAGTTCGTGATCGGACGGTAGAGCTTTCC
>JBHJGO010000184.1:0-34001 GCA_050331715.1 Microcoleaceae cyanobacterium | reverse complement strand
ATGTCGGATAGTTGGTGCATCCTGTAGCATGATTTTAACCTTGATTAGAGCGAGACATCTGAACGAGACCGGATCCAGATGATCGAAATAAGTGTGCTTGTTCCTATATTCTAGCGCGTTCATAAATTTGTCCGGGGTCTGAAAGTCCTGAAAAGCTGAAATATCAAAAAATGGAGGGGTAGCACTGCTACCCCTCCATATCGTGTCCGAACTTGTCAATAAACGTTAAGGATCTTGCTGGATTCCCCTGTCGGCAGGAATGAAACTATGCACAAGATCAAATGCACAAGATCAAGTCTGGCAGGTTAGGAGTTGGGCTGAGTTGTTACGGAAGCTGCACCCTCGACACCCATGGCAACTTGCTTGGCCTTTTCTAGCACAGGTTCGGCATCAGGATTGTATTTGAAAACAACTGTGTTCCCACTTTGTGCAACCCAAAGACCAACGTTGTCAGAAATCCCGGCATCATCTAGTGCCTTTGCAACTCGCTTGGCCAAACCGCTCTCATCAAACTCACCATCCAAACCAACTTTTGCTGGTTCAATGCTCTTTTCAGCGGCTCTTGTCTTAACTGTTGTGTTAGGAATTGCCTGAGCTGCTTTCTCATCTTCTTTCTTCCCGAATAATTTGCCTAGAAATCCCATCGTTTAACTCCATGTGCGATAACAGGTGGGATTGTCTCACATTTCTCCGGCAATATCACACCCTTAACAAGATGTTAATTTTCTCAGAGCCTGAGACTTCCATCCCAAGTCTGGGTTGAGTTACTATCAATTCCCACCCAAGGCATACATAGGAGCAAGCTTTGCGTGGGAATGAATATAATGTACCGCCAAGTAATGCACTCCCACGCAGCTATTTTTAAAACGACTATTGACTGAAGACTCAGGAAAAATCCGTAGTAAATAACCCGGAGAAATCGCTATCCGCACATCTCATTTCAATCACTTCTAGTTGCCTGTTTCTCAATTTATTGAGAAGATTTTGGGCTTCTGACTCTGTCTTGAATTTCATTGCATCTCCAGGCCAACTCTCAAAGACAACCGTAGATTTGCCATTTCCTTTTTTAACAGTTCGTGAAAGAAATTCCTTACTTATGGGGTTTCGGATTACAAATTTCATTGCTTTTTATCCTCGGTAAATATACGGAAAAATCCCTCTGTTGGCTAGAACATATTCTATAAGAACATGCCTTTACCAATCTATGACATTTTATTTCGAATGTAAATAATCTACAAAGCCGAAGATTTATTCCCCCTTAACCCGTCCTATTTAGAGACACAAAACAAGTGTTATCCTGGCAGACAATTACTTGAATTGAAATTCTTAATCAAAACGGTGATATGCAGGCCCCGTTAGATTCTGGTATGGGCAGATCCGCCCAATCCCCCTTAAAAGGAGGACTCAACAACTGATATGTAGCAGTCCTAAATCAATCACGAAAAAGTAAAGGGGTTTGGGGACATAGTCCCCAAGAAGGGGGCACCGCCCCCTTCATCCCTATTTCACAAATCATTTGTGAATGCTATATTCCATGTCGATAGGGAAATTGCCCTAGCAATGCCATAGCAGACCGAAGTCCGTTGATCTTCAAGCTAAATCAAACAGCAATAGCTCAGACTCCTGGTTTGCCTCCAGCACAATTTCAGGATGCTCATTGATGGCAACTCCGTCCCCTGCCCTAAGTATTAAATTCTCCAGAACCACTTCTCCTCGTGCAATTTGCAGCCAACCGTAACGCTGGGGTAAGAACTGATAGGAAAGTTGATCCTGAGGGGGTAGAACCGCAGCTGACAAACTCACGTCTTGACTAATAGAGAGGGAATTCTCGCGGCCATCCGGGGAAGCAATCAGTTGAAACTGACCAGGGGTTTTGGCCACATGAAACGGACGTTGTTCGTAGCTCGGTTCTAGTCCCTGACTTGCGGGAAGTAGCCAGATTTGTAGGAAGTGCACTGCATTCTGGGCGGAAGGATTGAATTCACTGTGATGAATTCCTGTTCCAGCCGTCATTCGCTGCACCTCTCCCTGACGAATGACCTCACCGGTGCCCAAACTGTCTTTGTGCTCCAATGCTCCCTCTAAAACATAGGTGATGATTTCCATATCGCGGTGACCATGGGTACCGAATCCAGCTCCAGGACTAACCCGATCTTCATTGATGACGCGCAAGGATCTAAATCCCATGTGATCCGGGTCGTAATAGTTGGCAAAGGAAAATGTATGATAAGTGTCTAACCAACTGTAGTTTGCGTGGCCTCTTTGATGTGATTTACGGAGAGTTAACATGAAAAAATCTCCCTGATTTCATTTAGATGAACACAGATTAATTCTCTTAAGGCTAATTTTTAAAGCCTGATCGTTAGACTTCAATGCCTTACTTTTAGTTTAAACAAATTGACCTGAAGTGTGAATACGCACTTTTTAGTGCCAAAGTAACTTTTTAGTAACTGTTGAGATTAGCTTCCTAAATTGACTCAAACAATTAGCCATGAGTTCCCAGAGATCAAATATCAGTAACCAAAAGCTAAACACATCCGAATGTCCGGCTGAGGCAACCATAAACCTATTGAGTGGTCGATGGAAACTACTCATATTTCAAGAATTATCCGAGACTGTAAAACGCTTCAATCAACTTGAACGTTCAATATCGGGTATCACTCGAAAGATGCTCACCCAGCAATTACGGGAAATGGAAGCTTATGGGATTATCCATCGAGAAGTCTACCCGGAAGTTCCACCCAGAGTTGAATATTCTCTAACGGAACTAGGAAAAAGTCTCACGGCGGTAGTTGAGACGATGCATGATTGGAGTCAAAACAATCTACATAGTCGTCCTTGAAAAACCTGGGCCAAACCTGTGGTGCTTCGAGTCAATGATCTCGTGTGGCGAGGACTGTTCATTCAGTAGTTACACGGATCGCCACAGTTCAAGGTCAAGCACAAATTCAGCATTTCTGCGGTTTTACATATTTTCCAATATTAATATTATTGAATTGTAGCCACTCATCGACTGTTCGTTATCTGAATTTTTATTTGTTTTTTTATTTGCCTTTCTGGTACGTTCCAGGACAAGACGACATATCCCATCAAGTGCAGTACTCAAAACTTGAGTACTGTTTTTTTGTTGATATAGCAGTCATAAATCAATTATAAGAAAAAACTATGGAGGGGTTTAGGGACTTTCCAAGGAGGGAGAACGCCCCCTCCACCCCCTTCTTATAAATCACTTGTGATTGCTATGCTACTTCACGCTTCTCAGCAAACCAAAGCGAATTAAACCCTTTTGATAGCCCTGACTCATCAAACCCAAGGATAAGGCGGCCTGAATGGTTGTCCAACCACTAGATAGAAGGCCCAGAATCGATTCCAGCTGAAAACTCGAATCAATCACAGTCTCCCAGAAGGGTGCAACCGCCTGTGACCAATCTGCTGTTTGGATGGCTTGAAATCCTGTCCGGGTGGCGATCGCCTCATACTCCGGCAAGGAAATCACATGGGGCAGCGCATAGACCCGATAGATTTCAGCGAGATGCCTGCGTTCTGCATCGGTGAGTTGTCCCTGGCTCCCACCAACGGGTCGATGACACCAGGTCGCCATCAAAAACAATCCTCCCGGTTGCAATACCCGATAACACTCCTGTAGAAATTGGATCTTGTTGGGCATATGTTCGCCGCTTTCCAATGACCACACCAGGTCAAAAGAATTGTCTGCGAAGGGCATTTGGAGTGCATCTCCGACCTCAAACCTGACTCGATGTTCCAGACCCGCAGCCTCGGCCCGTTCCGTCGCTCGATTTGCCTGAACCGGGCTGAGGGTAATTCCAGTAGCAGCGGCATTGAACTTTTCCGCCAGGTAGAGGGTACTACCGCCGATTCCGCAGCCCACATCCAGGATTTGACGGAAGGATTGCGACGGGGTTGCGGATGGATCCGCCGCGCCAATCCCCCAAGCCAGAAATTCCTCCAACAGATCCACCTGGGCCTGACGCCGTTCTTTTTTGCATGTGCCATCCGGGCCATAGTAGCCATGATGCATGTGTTCCCCCCAAATCTGCTCCCACAGATCAGAGGACGAATCATAGAACTGTTGAATCTGCTGATAGAGAATTGAGGTCATGTTCAGTCTTTACTCACTTGTGTAATTTTATCGACTCAATGGAGATTCGCTCTAGAATAGTTGTCAGTAGGAATTGTTAGTTTCTTTTGATTTCGTGGAACCCATTCGTTCTTCTCCAGCTAGACCTGCGCGCCCCTTAACTGTACCCCAAACGATCTGCTTGGGATTTCTGGTTGTGATTGCGGTAGGGGCGATTTTGCTGATGATGCCCTTCTCTATGCAAACACCAGCCGGAGCCTGGCATGATCCGCTACAAACGGTAGTTACTGCTCTATTCACGGCGACATCAGGCGTTTGTGTCACGGGGCTTTCTGTGATTGACGTAGGAACTTACTACTCATTCTGGGGACAGCTCATTCTATTGAGTTTAATTCAGGTGGGCGCACTGGGTTACATGACTGCGACAACGTTGCTGCTGATGATCGTGGGTCGGCGGATGGGTCTCAAAAGCAAAGTTGCACTACAGCAGACCTTGGATACTGAGAATCTTGGTGATGTCGGAAGTTTACTGAGGTCAGTCATCTCAACTATGGTGTTGTTTCAGATGACAGGAATTTTACTAATGATGCCTGCTTTTTTGACATCTGATCGGGGAATTTCTGAAAGTCTGTGGTTGTCCATCTTCCACAGCGTAAACGGCTTTAATAATGCTGGATTTAGCCTGTTTTCTAATAGCTTAGTGGACTACGCAACCTCCCCATTGGTTAACCTAGCCATGAGTATTCTGATTATCTTCGGGGGGTTGGGATACGAGGTAATCATAGAGCTATACAATTGGCTGCGCCATAGACTTTCTGGTGATCCCTGTCGCCGAGAATTTTCCCTCCACTTCAAGGTAGTCACCAGCGTGACTCTCGTCTTGCTAGTGCTTGGCACTGTTTTTACCTTCGTTGGAGAATTTAGTAATCCTCAAACGCTGGGGCAATTCACCTTTCCTCAAAAACTGCTGGTCGCCTGGTTCCAGTCCGTGACGGATCGGACGGCTGGATTCAATAGTATCGAAATTGGTGAGATGGCGCGGGCCAGCTTGTTTATTACTGCGGTATTAATGTTCATTGGAGCTAGTCCAGGCAGCACAGGGGGCGGCATCAAGACCACGACTCTGAGAATTCTGCTCAATTGCACCCGCTCAGCCCTGCGAGGACGAGATGAGGTGTTGTGCTATCAGCGCAAGATTCCTGATACGCTGGTGTTTAAAGCGGTTGGCGTAGTGGTCGGTTCAGTCACGGTTGTTTCTATTGCCTGTTGCCTGATCAGCGCCTTTCAATCAGAGTTGGCGTTCGGAGATATCCTGTTCGAAACCGTTTCGGGCTTTGCTACAGTAGGGCTGTCCACTGGTATCACTTCCAGTTTGTCAGTTCCCTCTCGCTTGGTGGTAATTGTAACAATGTACATCGGTCGAGTTGGGGTTTTATTGTTAATGTTGGCTTTTCTGGGTGACCCACCCAAGTTAAATTCCATTGAGTATCCAGAAGAGCATCTTTTAGTTGGCTAGATTATTTATCTATTATTAGGCAGTTTGATCAATGGGCAAATCTATGAGCTTAAACTTCCTGCGAGAGCTACGGGGGGAAAGAGAACAATTTGTTGTGATTGGTTTGGGGCGTTTTGGCCGAGCTGTTTGTCAGACTTTGTATGAGTCAGGCTATGAAGTTTTAGCTATTGACAAGGATGAAAAACGAGTCAATCAAGTCCTGAATGAACCCCTAGCCTCCCATGCTCTACAACTCGATTCGACGGAATCCCAAGCATTAAAACAAGCGGGAGTTTATGAATTCAAAACGGCAATCGTTGCCGTGGGGAATTTCTTAGCAGAAAGCATCACGACGACGCTGAACTTGAAGGAAGGTAAGGTCAAGCGAGTGATTGCGAAAGCTTCTTCGGAAACCCACAAAAAGATTCTGAAGAAAGTTGGAGCGGATTTGGTGGTTTTTCCGGAGCGGGAGGCTGGAACAGAGCTGGCCCGTAAGTTAACTCGACCGGGTCTCCTAGAAGAGTTTGAGCTAGACCCTGACCACAGTGTTGTTGAGATGTTAGTTCCGGAAGAGTTCAATGGTCAAACGATTGCAGACCTGAAGATCCGGCAGAAGTATGGTTTGAATCTGTTGGCAATTCGGGATCATCAAACGACAGATATTGATGAACTGATAGACCTGCCAGTAGAGGACAGTAGTGATCAAAAGCCAAAGATGAGAATTAATCCTCCTCCCAATGAACGGTTAGCAACCGGCAATGTGATTGTTGTTCTGGGTTTCAATGAAGATATTAATCGTCTGTTGGAAAAGACCAACTAGTTTGGCCAAAGAAAATTCTTCTCAAGTAATTTCCTAACGAGCTGAAGAATACAGTTCTGCATAACAATCATCCGACAACTCAAAGTTGGCAGTGACCGTTTGGACGTCATCCAGGTCATCGAGAGCATCTATCAGTTTCATTAACGCTCTAGCCTGATCGGAGTCATCAATTGCAACGGTGTTGTCCGGAATCCAGCGGAGTTCGGCTTGAACAACATTAAAATTTTTGTCCTGAAGTACCTGAGTCAGGACTTCTAAACCATTACTCTCGACAAAAACTTCAACCCCCTCTGTGTCATCCACAGGTGCTAGTTCATAGGATTCGGCCTCCCCTTCAACGGAAGCTTCTAGTAGCTTTTCTTCGTCAATTGGCCCTAGTAGTGTGACAACGCCCCTTTGCTCAAACATCCAGCCCACACATCCTGTTTCTCCCAGATTGCCGCCATTTTTACTAAAGGCAACCCGCAGGTCTGCGGCAGTACGATTGCGATTATCGGTCAAGCCTTCGATAAGAACTGCTACACCTCCGACACCATAACCTTCGTAGCGAATGGATTCCAGGGTATCCTCTTCGGAACCTGAGATCCCAGCTCCTTTGGCGATCGCCCGTTCGATATTATCATTGGGAATTCCCGCAGCTTTTGCCTTGTCAATTGCGGTTTTGAGTTGGAAGTTTCCGGCTGGATCGGCTCCTCCAGTGCGGGCAGCAACAATGATTTCCCGCGAGATCTTTGTAAAGACTTTTCCTTTGACCGCGTCAACTCTTGCTTTTTGACGCTTGATATTGGCCCACTTGCTATGTCCTGCCATTGTTTCAGATGTTGCTAATCGTCAGCGTTGCGGTGACCCAAGAGTTGCTGGAAAGTTCCCCCTTGACTCATAGGATGCCATTGTAATCTTTCATTATAATGTAATTTTTCATTGTAACAATTGAGTCCCCTTGGGATGCAAGGATGCATAGCCTCAGATTGGGGGCCGGAGAATCCCCAAACTTTACTAGCCTCCTACCCTACAACAAAGTTAACCAGTTTTCCTGGAACCACAATCACCTTACGAATTTGCTTGCCTTCGGTGTAGCGTTGAGCCGGTTCGGATGCTCGCGCGAACTGTTCTAGAGTTGCTTTGTCGGCCTGGGCTGGAACAGCAATGGTTCCACGAGTTTTACCATTGATTTGGATGACTAGCGTAATTTCATCGACCACTAATGCTTCCGGATCAAACTGTGGCCATGCTGCGAGATGGATCGAGGTGTCGTGCCCCAGGTTTAACCATAATTCCTCTGCAATATGGGTAGCAAAGGGGGCCATCAACTTTAGAAGGGTTTCGATGCCTTCATAATAAATGGCAGACGCTTTGCAAGTTGCATCGGACAAAGCGTTATTCAACTTCATCATTTCTGAAACCGCCGTATTGAACTGATAGTCTCCTTCTAAATCTTCCGTCACTTCCTTAATGGCAGTGTGAATCGCACGTCGTAGATCCTTTTCGGCCTTCGTCATTTCAGTCTGTGCAGCAGGTTTCCCCTGCTGTCGAGCGTCCTCAGCCAATCGCCAGACCCGATTCAAAAAGCGAAACTGTCCCTCTACATCAGCATCATCCCACTCCAGATCCTTCTCCGGAGGAGCTTTGAACAGGATGAACATGCGGGCCGTATCAGTGCCGTATTTGTCCATCACCACCAAGGGATCAACTCCGTTGTACTTGGATTTGGACATTTTCTCGTAGAACACTTCCAATTCATCCCCGGTGTCTGGATCGACGGGATTATTCGGCTCAACCTGAGCAGCAGCAATGTACTTCCCCGTCACAGGATTCTTGTAGGTAATTCCTTGAACCATGCCCTGAGTCAGCAGCTTTTGAAAGGGTTCGTCAAAATTAAGCAAACCGGGGTTCTCGCCCGATGGGTTAGCAGGATAATCCCGCAGAACCTTGGTAAAAAATCGGGAGTATAGCAAGTGTAGAATGGCGTGTTCAATGCCTCCTACATACTGATCAACCGGCATCCAATCATTGGTTTTAGCGGGTTCAAATACCTGTTGAGCATTACCCGCATCGGGATAGCGCAGAAAATACCAGGAAGAATCAATGAAGGTGTCCATGGTATCAGTTTCCCGTTTCGCCGGTGTACCGCAGATGGGACAGGGGACGTTAATCCATTCAGCAATCTGGCTCAAGGGTGATGGCCCCCGTCCAGAAAATTCGACATTCTCTGGCAACTTCACGGGCAAATCCTGATCCGGAACCGGAACAGCCCCGCATTTTTCGCAATGAATGATCGGAATTGGTGTGCCCCAATACCGTTGGCGGGAAATCAACCAGTCGCGCAATCGATACTGGACTCGACCTTCGCCGTAGCCTTCATCTTCCGCATAGTCGATAATGGCCCGTTTACCAGCGGTGGACTTTTCTCCGCTAAAGGAGCCGGATTGTACCAGGATACCGGGTTCTGTGTAGGCTTCTGTCAACTCATCATTATTATCATCGTTATCTGCATCGTCCGGGACAATCACCTGTTTGATGGGGAGATCGTATTGCTTCGCAAAGGCGAAGTCGCGGGTATCGTGGGCTGGAACTCCCATTACAGCCCCCGTACCGTATTCGTACAATACGTAATCGGCGATCCAGATGGGAACTTCCTTGTTGTTGAACGGATTCAGAACTTTGCCGCCGGTAGGAACCCCCTGTTTTGGTTTGTTCTCGGCTGTTCGATCCATCTCGCTCTGTTGAGTTACTGCTTGAATGAAAGCGTCAACAGTTTCCTGCTGCTCCGGGGTGGTGACTTGAGCTACCAAAGGATGTTCTGGAGCCAGAACAACGTAGGAAACGCCATAAACTGTATCGGGGCGCGTGGTGAAGACAGCAACTTTGTCCTCCTGACCCACGATTGGAAATTCTAGATAGGCTCCAATCGATTTACCAATCCAGTTGGCCTGCATTAATCGAACCCGCTCTGGCCAACCCGTTAGTTTCTCTAAGTCCTGCAATAGTTCCTCGGCGTACTCAGTAATTTTTAAGAACCACTGGCGCAGCAATTTGCGTTCAACTTTTGCTCCAGAGCGCCAGGAACGGCCTTCACTGTCTACCTGTTCATTGGCCAGTACTGTTTGGTCAATCGGATCCCAGTTCACCGCCGATTCTTTCTGATAGGCCAAGCCTGCTTTGAAGAATTGCAGGAAGATCCACTGTGTCCAGCGATAGTATTCGGGAGAGCAGGTGGTCACCTCTCGTTCCCAATCAATCGAGAACCCCAGCTTTTGCAACTGTTCCCGCATTTGAGCAATATTTTGATACGTCCACTTGGCTGGAGGAATCCCCCGATCAATGGCCGCATTTTCCGCAGGTAATCCAAAGGCATCCCAACCCATTGGATGCAGCACTCGATATCCCTGCATCCGCTTGTAGCGAGCGATAACATCTGTAATGGTGTAATTGCGAACGTGCCCCATGTGGAGGTTGCCCGAAGGATAGGGAAACATGGAGAGGGCATAGAATTTCGGCAATTTTGGGTCGTCAACCGTTTTGTGTAAACCTTGCTCTGCCCAGGTTTTCTGCCACTTCGGTTCGATAGATGTCGGGGTATATCGAGACTCCACAGTTTTCGCTCCAGTCAGAATAACATTTTCAGGACAATGACCTCTGATTCGTTCCTGATTCATTCCAACTTAGATTGTACGCTCCAGAACCTTATAAACCCAAGTGACCGAGAAAATCTCCTGTCGCCCGAACAAATTCAGCCGTGGACTCATAGGGTAAAACATTGCGTCCGGGCAAGATTTGACACTGAGCGTTTTGCCAACCCCGTTCATAGGCTGCATAGCGATCCTGTGGTGATTCCTTAAATCCACTGCGACTGATACTAGACGCTTGCTCTCCAAAAGTTACCAGGGTCGGCTGAGTGATCTGAGCCATTGCCTCCTGGTAATCCTGCCGCCAAAACCCTGCCAGAAAAGAAAACACCGCGTAACGACTGCGGGGATCACTGGCACCCTGTTCCAACATATCCAGCCACTCCGCATCTACATCTTCGGGGTTGGCAAAGAGCTGACGAATTGAGAAGGATTCAACAAACTGACGACGACGGGCATATTGCCAGAATAGCCGACCAACTGGGGAAGTAAAGAAGAGATTCCAAGCAACCTTCTGCTGGCGCTCAGCAGTGGCTTCTGTCATAATTCGCCATGCAGGTGGCCCCGACAGAACCACGGCCCGAATCCAGTCTGAGGACTGCTCTAGCTGCTGAATCATGGCGATCGCCACAGGAAGCAAGGCCCCCTGAACCACCACCACCACAGGCTGCTGAATCACCGTTTTGAGAAAAAAGTTGAGTTGATCGGCCCAATCCTGAGGATAGTAGGCCACAGTCGGCATATCACTTTCACCGCAACCCAGTAGGTCGGGGCTGTAGAGTGGGTTCCCGTAATCTTGCTGTTGCCACCGATGACAAAACCGATGCCAGAAGCGATTAGACAAACCAACGCCGATGGGATGAACTAACAACAACGGTAACTTGCCAGCCGTTCCAGCATAGACCTCGTAGGAGCATTGCTGCTTATTCCATTGATAGATACCAGCAGTAGTTTCCATAGAACCCAGGGATGATGAGAACGCAGACTGCATGAACCCATGACTTGCTAGCTTGCCTTTTGAACGAGACCAGGATTCATGTAATCTAAGAACAAGGATATCGTTTCTTGCTTCACCCAACCCTGACTTACCGCAATCTCACCGAACCGCAAACCATTTTCACGCTGCTTTTCCAGGATGGCCTGCACCTGCCCTTCATCCAGCAATGCCGCCGACCTCAGGTAGTAACCTAAGGGTTGCTTGTGTCGCTCCAGAGCAAAGCGAGGGAAATCATCTGCAAAGAAATCGACTGTTTCTGGCCTTAACCAACCTTGCTGGGCTTGAATTTCCCCGAATCTGAGATGACGCTGGCGGGCCTGAATATTCAGGATATGACGCACTTGCTCGTCGGATAGCAGACCTGCCCGCTGTAGAATTTCACCAACAGGTTGATACACCGGGAGATGGGTGACAACAAAATTATCGGGGTTCTTTTTCCAGGTCGGATACTGGGTCACGACCTGCTGCATCGCCAACCATAGAAATGGAGGAATTGTCCGACTATAACGCCTCCAAAGTCGCTTTGGTTCCTGAACAAGTCGATAAAACCACTCTAGCCCTGCTTGTCTTACCCAGAGCGGAGCCCACTTTTTTGCCCCTGCGTAGACTGGGAAAACAGCACCAACGGCAATCATGACAGCATTAATTCTGCCTCGATGCTGGGCGATGAATTGTTCCTGCTTGGGACACCCTAGAGAAACAAAGACAATTCCTGCACCGCTCTGATTGATCCGCTGAATCACCTGTTCATCTTCTTCTGGAGTCAAGGGACGGAAGGGCAATGGCTCTAAACCTGACACCTTTAGATTCGGAAAATCCTGCTTCAAGCGATGCTCAATTCGCTGTAATATACTTTGTTCAGAGCCTAGAAAAAAGATACCAACATCGTACGACGGTGCTAACTCACACACTCTGAGGAGAATATCCATACCTGCAACACGATTCTGAGGAATCCCCATCTGCTTTAACATCCAAACCAGAGGCATCCCATCAGGTGTCACCATATCCGCATCGCTCAACAATTGATTAAACTGGTGATCCCAATAGGCCTCCATCACCATGTGAACATTGGCAACGCAAACGGTACGGCTCTCGCCGCGCCTAGCCCATCTGAGGATTGCACGCATCTGGTCTTCAAAACGCAGTGCAGTGATTGAAGCATCTACAACTTTTTTTCTAGGCAAACGATGTGGAGCCTGAACATCTATAGCCGACAACATGAACCACAACTCCTATGCATTTGTGACAATTAACAATGTATTTAAAGGACACTTAACCAGCGTCGCATTGAAACTCTACAATTGGACAGTCAGTCAAGAAGAGCTAATGGGAAATATCAAATCCGAGATTCAGAGTGAAAGGTATGACAACGCAATTGAATCGTTAGAACTGAGGGCACAGAGTCTATCTTGATGCATTCGAAGGGGTTCCTACTGAAACTCTCTACAGAACACGCTCCAATTAATCCGTATGAAACGAAACTTTCCTGGCACTTTCAGGCTTCTCCCACTCTATTAAACCATATCTTTGCTCTTTTTCCTGGTTCATCAAGATTCCTAAACATTGATTACATCTGCTTCATGTCTCCCAACGTTCTAGCAAGCCTTGGCCAAGTACAAAAGCATGGTCTAGCCCATCATGTATCTGGTTCCCTGGCCTGTAACGTTGCATATCAGAAAACACCTTTCGGAAAAAATCACCAGTGTATTGCGTGATCAGAACTTGATGAGAGGATAAAGAAGCCGATGCAGTTTACCTCTAGAACGCTATTAAAACGCTATGAATCTAGTTGATGTTCTCAGGGCCGATTATCAGCGATTCCCCCATAACCAAACGTACAGCATCTATTCAAAAGATGTCTATTTCAAGGATCCTCTGAATGAGTTTTATGGCATCGAACGCTACCGACAAATGATTGGTTTCATTCAGCGATGGTTCAGTGACATCCAGTTTGACCTGTTTGAAATCGGTCAGGAGGAAAACACAATTATAACTCGATGGTCATTGAGCTGGACAGTCCCATTCCTCTGGCAACCCCGAATTACGATTCCGGGATGGAGTCAGCTCCAGGTCAATTCTGAATCCTTAATCGTCAGCCATATTGATTACTGGGACTGTTCTCGTCTGGACGTGATCAAGCAACTATTTCGGTTCTGAGTGTTTTGTCCCAAGCATGGCGGGTAGATTCCCAGCCAAGCTGAATAGATTCAATTAAACTAGATTAAAATTAGTGTAAAAAAGTATTAAGCAGGACGATTTCAGCATGCGGGTAATCTTGATGACGGGCAAAGGCGGGGTTGGCAAGACCTCCGTCGCAGCAGCGACAGGACTGCGATGTTCAGAGCTAGGGTATAAGACTTTGGTACTTAGTACTGATCCCGCTCACTCACTGGCTGACAGCTTTGACATGGAACTCGGCCATGAACCCCGCCAGGTACGAGAAAATCTCTGGGGTGCTGAACTAGACGCTCTGATGGAGTTGGAGGGAAACTGGGGAGCCGTTAAACGCTACATTACTCAGGTTTTACAAGCCCGTGGACTAGATGGGGTTCAAGCAGAAGAACTGGCAATCTTACCCGGAATGGATGAAATTTTTGGGTTGGTGCGAATGAAGCGCCATTATGATGAGGGAGAGTTTGAAGTGTTAATCATTGATTCAGCCCCGACGGGAACGGCCCTGCGTCTCTTGAGTTTGCCGGAGGTAGGGGGCTGGTACATGCGAAAGTTCTACAAGCCCCTGCAGGGAATGTCAGTTGCCCTCAGACCGCTGGTCGAACCATTATTCAGGCCCATCACTGGGTTTTCACTACCGGATAAGGAAGTGATGGATGCACCCTATGAGTTCTACGAGCAGATTGAAGCACTGGAGAAGGTACTAACAGATAACACCAAGACTTCCGTTCGATTAGTCACCAATCCGGAGAAAATGGTGATTAAGGAGTCTCTCCGGGCCCATGCTTACTTGAGTTTGTATAACGTTGCCACCGATCTGGTGGTGGCCAACCGTATTATTCCCGATAGCGTGACTGATCCATTTTTCCAGCGTTGGAAGCAGAACCAGCAGGAGTATCGCCAGGCAATCCATGAAAACTTTCGACCACTGCCCGTAAAAGAAGTTCCACTCTACTCGGAAGAAATGTGTGGTTTAGCTGCTCTGGAACGTTTGAAGGAGACGCTGTATGCAGATGAAGATCCAACTCAGGTTTACTACGCAGAAAATACAGTGAAAATTGTAGAAAGTAGTGGAGTTTACAGTTTAGAGCTTTATTTGCCGGGAATTCCCAAGGAACAGATTCAACTTAACAAAACAGGCGATGAATTAAATATCCGAATCGGCAATCACCGACGGAATTTGGTTCTCCCTCAAGCGTTGGCTGCCCTTCAACCCGCTGGAGCGAAAATGGAGGAAGATTATCTCAAAATCAAGTTTTCTGAACCTGTAAAGGCTTAAGTAGCAGTACTGTAGGCCAATTTATAAAGTCCACCTTTGGTGGACTCAAATGCTACAATCCAATCAGTGAACTAATCGAACTTTCACAATGAAGATACAAGGCGAATCTGATGTCGTCGCTGTTGTCCATGAAGCAATTCACTATTGTGAAACTCATCAAGACTTGCTGAAGTTTGAAGCAGAAGAAGAACGTTATCGACTTCAGGAAAAAGGAGTTTCCCTTGAGCCTACTATTACTGTTGCAATAGACCAGTAAATTTTTAAGTTTTTTAGCTGCTCATCTCTTCATCTAGCTTGTCAATCTCGCTCTCTTCAACTCTGAAATAATTAGCAATTCTCGCCCGATCTAACTCCTTCATCTAATCACCCGCGAGAATTTCAGTAATCCGATCTCCTAACTTGGGATGCGACTTCAATCCCTCCAGGTTATCCAGCAGCAGACCTTTCAATTTTTTGTATCCGGCTAACAAAGTTGTTCTCGCCTCGGCAGGTTTGGGTGCTTCGCCATTGGCGATCGCTTCCCTAACGGCCTTCTCTAGCAGATAAGAGGCCAAAGCTGAAGATTTGTTATTTTCTTTTTCCGCCCAGGCTTCCAAAGCGTCCCCGATCCCGTCTGGGAGTGTGAGGAAAATCCGCCGACTCATAGTTTCATTTCGTTTACCTATAGTCTACTTTTCTCTACCGTTGGGTATTCTTGGCGGTTTGAAGTCGTAAGCTGTTATTCTTTCGTTGCAAGTTTGCAACGAAATATATACTATGGTTGAAATTATAGGACACTGAACCATGTCTGAAGACCAAAATAGCAAAACAGGTAAATCCAAAATGTAGATTGAAAAAGATTCCTCCGGCAGTTCCAGCCAACCCCCAACTAGCAGTTCTTCCCCATCCACGCCAAATCCCGAACCCGTGCGAATTACCCTCACCGGTTCTCGTCGAGCCGTGAAA
Source organism: Microcoleaceae cyanobacterium (assembly GCA_050331715.1). Taxonomy (GTDB): domain Bacteria; phylum Cyanobacteriota; class Cyanobacteriia; order Cyanobacteriales; family Microcoleaceae; genus JBHJGO01. Next base: position 18,568 of record JBHJGO010000184.1, on the reverse strand, counting down.
AAAAATGATTCAAATGTTGCATCACGTCAACCTGGTTCTGGGCAGCGATTGGAGCAATGCTGTTTCCATCAAAAACTCATCCGAAGTGATTTGTGTCGCCATTCGGATTGTTTAGGGACTTGCTATAGGTACTGAGCCAGTAACGCACTGGTTCTCTGGCCTGTTTTTTCCCAGGTGAACCTGCTGGCTTGCTGGAGGCCAGATTGACGCAGTTGAAATCGCGCTAATTCGTCCTTTGCTAAATCGTTCATGGCATCAGCAATTGCTTCCGTTCGATAGGGATCGACATACATTACGGCTTCTCCACAGACTTCTGGTACTGAGGCCAGACTGGATGTGATTACGGGCGTGCCACAGGCCATTGCTTCTAGTACAGGTAGACCAAACCCCTCCCATAGGGTTGGAAATACCAGCGCAATTGCCTGATTAATAATCCGCGTCAATTCTGAGGCTGGAGTATAGTTCATGAATCGGACATAGTGTCCTAAGTTTAATTCCTTAACCTGGGCCTTAAGGGGGGGCGTATGGGTTCGATGGGTCGGCCCAACCAGCCAAAGTTCATAATCAGAATAGTGAGGAAGTTGGGAGAATGCAGTGATCAAACGATCCAAATTTTTATGCACATCATGGCGACCCACGTAGAGAAAATAATTACGAGTTTTCAGGTCAAGAAACCGAAATTGCTGAGCATTGTAGGCTAACGGAATAATTGTGACTTTTTGAGATGAAATGCCAAAAAATTGATTCAGATCTTGAGTGGTAGAGACTGAATTGCAAATTAGATGTTCGGCTTGAGCAAGAACCTGTGGAACATAATATTTGAAATAAGCTTTCACCCTAGAAGCCGCCTGGGGAAACCGGAGTGGGATCAAATCGTGGGCTGCAACAATGGAACGGCAGTGGGCGTACAGGGGAGCCTCTGGCAGGGGGGAAAACAGCAAATTGCCCTGAAGACGGTGATAGAGATAGGGAAGTTTCCATTGAGTCCAGAACAACCGTCGGAGATGTCCCAGTGTGCCCTGAACAGGTGTCATATTCCCTGGAATGGTGTGCCGGGAATTGAAATTTGGGAAAATACCTTGAGCAGCTAGCAGTGTTGGGTTCAGGGAATAGAGATAGGGTAATACCTCGTTTGTGTAGACAGAGATTCCAGTTGGTTCAGGAATCAGAACGGACAGATTGATCAGAAGCTTTCCAGTCATTGAACCAGTGAACCATGTAGTCACAATATCTTACAGTGAAGCTTGCTCTAAGACGCTCAGGGTCTTGTGGAAAGTTGGTGATATTTTGTATTTTTGTTATGTGTACCTCGTAATGTGTACTTTTTAGGGAAGACTCGTGAATTACTCCGTCGCCCGTTCTCGGTTCGTTAATTGGTTGAAGTCGTTCACGCTTTATCAAGAGATCTATGAAGAGGCAAAAGCTTGTTTGACCTTAGCGACTCCGCTGAGCCTGGCCCAACTGATTGAAGTCAGCATGATCACCGTTGATACCTGGACAATGGGAGCATTGGGTGCTCAGGCATTGGCAGGAGGGGCATTAGGCTATATCACCTTTCGCTTTTTAACGGCCATGGGATTCCGAACCCTTTCCGCCGTCAACACCGTCGCCGCCATCTCATTTGGAGCGAAGCAAACCAGTCGCCTGGGGGAAATCGTTACCCAAGGATTTTATCTAGCACTGTTGCTGGCATTCCCTGTGATCGCCATCTTCGTGACCGCTGGGATCTGGATGGGATTTCTAGGTCAAGAACCGATTAATGTTCAACTGTCTCAAGCCTATTTGCAAGCCATTTGGTGGGGACTGCCCGCTTTATTTGCCTATGAAGTCCTGCGAAATGTTTTGAGTGCGGTAGGTCGCCCTGGTATCATTACCGCGATCGCCGCTGGCAGTATTTTCCTGAATGCTGGAGCCAACTATGTCCTGGCATTTGGTAAATTTGGGTTCCCGACCCTAGGGTTGGCGGGCATTGGCTATGCCACCGCCATCGTTGTCTGGGTTCAACTGCTCGCAGCCCTGCTCTATGTAGGTCTAAATCCAGACATCAAGCAAAACAATATTTTGCAATGGCCCAACTCCTTTAAGTTCAAAACATTATCAGAGATCTTCGAGATTGGCTGGACTAACGGGGTGTACTACATCTCAGGTGGAGGATATCAAGTGGTTTTGGTCTATTTATTTGGTTGTTTTGGTTCAGTTCCCCTGGCTGCCTTTCAAATTGCCAATCAGGTTTGTCTCCTGATCCGAGATATGATTTGGGGCCTAGCTCAAGCGATTATTTCACGGGTTGGACAAATGTATGGCCAGCAGAATTCGATGGGCATTCGCAGGGCAGGTTTCGTCGGTATCGCATTAGGTGCTTTAATTGCTCTTATTTACCTTAGTATTGTGGCGATCGCAAAGGAGCAGGTGGTTGGTATTTTCTTGACTCCTGAAACGGAACTTGATCGAGAAGTTTTTCACCTGGCAACTCAGTTCTTAATTATTGTTAGCCTTCTGCAAGTTTGTAATGAAATTGAGACGACCTCTCTTGCTGCATTGAGAGGGATTAAAGACACGCGATTTCCTTTATTTTTTGGGTTAGTTAGTTATTGGGGGATTGGACTAGGAGGAGCTTATCTGCTGGCATTTCACTGGCAACTCGAAGGCATGGGGCTGATCATTGGCTATTATTTAGCATTAGTCGCGACTTCAATTTTTCTACCCATTCGGTTCTATATGCAGTCTGGCAATCTAACTTTTGAATCAGGCTCAGGCCCCGTGCCTATGCCCGAAGAGATGGAACCCGGATTAGACAAGATCCCAGCCTCCCCTCAGCAACCTTCATAATATTACCGAACTCAATCAAGCCCCTGTCATCCCTGGCGAGTCGAGACTTAATATTTCGAGGCTTAACATTTCGAGAAGAAGATTCAGCCAGGCAAGACTTGACTGATCTTACTCAGTCATATTTAAATTGAGCTGTAGCATTTAGAACTTAAAGATTGGGTTCCCAGCCAGGAAGCATGGTTTGAGATGGTTGCTTGAGATTGCTTTTGTGGTTAGGGATATCATAATATTCTCTTCAGTTGCGGTGTATCTGATCTTGCTTGTCGGTAATGCTTGTTGATTATCGGTATTGCAGGTTCCCTTTCCAGGTTCTAGGTGTCTGAGCTTCAAGCGCTCAAAGTTGTTACTTTTCAAGAGGATCGCAATCAGTGATACATATTTCTCCTGAGATTACTCAGTCTCGTTCTGACTTTCTGTTAACTCCCTGTGCGCCCTACGGCACTTATTCTCAATCTTTCAGAGTTCCTTCTTCTAAGCCAGAAACACAAAGGGCATTAATTATGGCGGCCCAGGCAGATGGAGTGTCCCATATCTACAATGACCTACGTTGCTCAGAAACGGACACAATGAAGCAAGCCTTCCGCTGTTTTGGAGTTGACGTTGTTGAAAAAGATGACCATTTGGTGGTTTCGGGTTGCGGAGGCCAGTTTAAGTACAATAACCAAGTGATTGACAGTAAAGGTTCAGGCTTGGTGTTCAGGGTATTCACGGCTCTGGCCACAACGGTTGATAGTCCCGTGATCATTTCCGGTGATTCTACATTACGGAAGCGGATTATGGCTCCTCTATTCCAGGCGTTGCGCCAACTTGGGGCAGATATTGATTGTATTGTAGAGCCAGATCGAGCGCCTATTGTTAATTGGCAAGCGTCCTTGCAAGGGGGAGAATGTACAATCCCCGGCAATCTTAGCTCTCAATTTATTACCGCAGTTTTGCTGGCCGCACCTCTAGCACAGCAAACCGTTGACATTACGGTGACAGATGAGGTGTATTCCCAGTCTTACATCCAGCAAACCGTGGCGATGATGCGTAACGCAGGGGTACAGGTTGATGTCACGCCTGGTCTTGATCATTTCACAGTACAACCTACAGCGCCTAGAGCCGCTAGAGTTGATCTGAGTGGTGACTACACTTCAGCATCGTATCTATTAGCTTGGGCTGCTTTGTTTCCTGGAATGACTACCCTGAAAAACTTGCGAGAGGAAAGCCTACAGGGGGAACGGGAAATTATTGAAATGATGCGGGCTCTCGGTCTGGGAATTGTGTTTGACGCAGAAAATGACACTGTTTTCATCCAAAATAACCTGGATGGACTCAAGGGAGACTACCATTTTGATATTCGAAATTGCCCCAATATTGCTCCCACACTGGCAGCGATCAGTGCGTTTGTGGAAGGAAGCTTCAAGGTGACTGGTGCTGCCATTACGCGCTTCCACAAGTGTTCACGGGTGGAGGCAATTGCTAATGAACTACAAAAGCTAGGGGTCGATATCCAACCGATCTACACAGACGATAATGCCTGTGATGGATTTGTGACCCATGGCAGACACAGCTATGAAGGCGGTGAAATATTATCAAGCTGGGGCGACCATCGCTTATTCATGTCCCTGTACATTGCCAGCCTCAGAATGAAAAACAGCAATAAAATCGATGGACACCGAGACATAATCTGTTCCTATCCTTCCTTCCTGGAACAGTTCAATTTCCTAACCCATCAGACTGCTGTATTACAAGCATAAATAGATATATAGCAATCACAAATGATTTGTGAAAAGGGGGTGAAGGGGGCGTTGCCCCCTTCTTGGAAAGTTCCCAAACCCCTCCATAGTGCTTTTCATGATTGATTCAGGAATGCTATAAGGACTATCCAGGTATGTTGAGGTACAGATTTGCGAGGTTGGGACGCGGTGCAACCCAGCCACATCAGCATTGAGTTCAGACTGTTACCTTAAATCAATTCTTAAAAATTAAATTCTTAAAAATTATATGTATCAGACGATTGGAATTATTGGTGGACTCAGCCCCGAATCAACAGCAAATTATTATTTGTCGATCGTTCGACAGCATTTTAAGCACTTTGGGAACCACAGGTATCCTCCGATCAAAATTGCCAGTGTTTGCTATCAAGACTATACTGATTGGCGGCTGAATCATCAGTGGGACATCATTGGCCAAAATCTCTCTCAAGAGTGTACGAACTTAGCCAATGCTGGGGCAGATTTTGTTTTAATTAGCTGCAATGCGATGCATAAGGCACTCCCATTTGTGCGAAGCCCGATTCCAATTTTGAGCATTGTAGATGTCGCTGCCGCCACCGCTAAAAGCTGGGCCATTGATACCTTAGTCCTGACCGGAACCCAGTTTACAATGACAGATGGTTTCCTGGGACAACAGTTAGGTCTACAGGGCATGACAGTACTGACTCCAGATATTCCGGAGCAAACGGTTATCGAGCGGATTATTCGCACAGAATTGACCCTGGGAAAGGCTCTACCGGAATCGGCAACTGTATTTGCCCAGGCTGTACAAAACACGATGACGCAAAATGAGTATCAATCATCCTCCAAAAGCTGTGGAGTGCTCCTGGCCTGCACAGAGCTCAGTATGTTAATGCCCTATTTTCCCTCAGATTTGAAGTGCTTGGATACTGCTAGTCTTCATGCAATGTCAGCCTGGCAAATTGCAACGGGCCAGTTATTACCCCATTGGCAACTCCAACAGGACAGCAATAACGAACCCCGGCCAGGAGAAGTCGTAATTTCCTGAAGGCTCACCTATCGACGCAGCAGGTAAGACTGCCGTAGATGCCAAATGAGTTCTCGGTGAACTTCACTTTGAATACGCAGTCCTCGCTGACCATTTTCTAATGTGATATCGTCGATATAAAATCGCACAGTGTAGTCATCAGCAATCCAAACTTTGGGGAACTGCCACTCATTTTGTGAACTCTTAAAGCTATCCCGCAGCCAAAATTCAATGTCTTCAATGTAGTCATCCAATCGAGTTTCCTGACCCTCTGGTCTCAGTAGAGTCTTATAAAATCGGCTGAGCTTTTTCTTCAATAGCCTAATTTTTTGTTCCCATTGTTCGGGGAGAAACTCCCGATCTTCTCGTACAAGATTAGGGTCTTCCAGCCAGGCATTATACCAGGTACGAACGGAGTGAATCATAGAATCTTCCGTTACAGAGTCAGTACCTTCTTCTAAGACGTAATAGTCCCCTCGCAGTCCCCCTTGCTTCTTCTGGGGAGACAGTCCTATAAATTGGCAGAGATCAAGAAAGTCATGCTTAATCAAATCCACCTCCGTTTCATCTAAGCCGCCTTCTTCCAACTGTTTGATTTTGTGTTTGAGCTTTATCGTTTGGGATTCAACCTTATCAAGCTTTTCATTGACCACCTGTTCCAGCTTCAACCGGGTTAGCCCAGCTTGCCGTTTTTCATCGGCACCTACTTGCATACCAGAAAATCCAAAGTACTTATCTGTCACCTCCAACTTGTGGTCAATGTCGCCCAGGGTATCGGGATGAGCTAGAACGACATCTTGCATCAGAGCCGAGGCCCGTTGTGGATCAACTTCTGGGGGCAGAGACAGACTAACGTTGTAGTAGTAGTGGGGAGTGGGTCGGCTCAGGTTCACAATATCCTGGCCCTGCATCGAGCTGTTGGGAACAAAGACCTCGCAGTGAGTATCAATCAGGTAGAGCTTCGTCGTCCGCAGGCCAATTTGGCGTACGATGGCCCGCTCATTTTTGTGCATGATGACGTCTCCAAAGCGAAAAGGGGTGTCAATCAGCAGAACCAAACCGCTAAAGAAGTTCGACAGAATATCTTTTACCGCAAAGCCAAGGACAAAAGCAGCGCCCCCCAGAGCGACCCATAGACCTGACAGATCAATTCCAATGGCTTGCAGGGCCAGAAAAATCCCCCCAACGTACAGCACAATGGGAACTGTACTCTCAATGAAGGGAATGAGTACATCATCCCAAGCTGCCTCTGTTTCTGCCGTATATTCCTTCAAAGCATAAATCACCACGTTTGAGAAAAGTTGAGCAGTCCAGTAGACGACAGATAGAATCGCAAGGGCAACTAAGACTTTCTCCAGACCTTGAATCAAGAAATTTTCATCGAGATGATTAGGGAGTGCATGAAATGCAATATTGAACCCTAAAGAAACAATGACCAGTGTCAACGGTAGCCGCGAGGTTCCCAGAGTCACAAGGGGTAAATCTGATTTGAACTGGCGAAATATATTCCTTAAAAAAGCAAATACAATCGTATAAAATCCCAAACCAAAACTAATTGCTGCCGCCGCTAGAGATAGGGATGGAACAAATATAAGTACTCCAATATTTGCTGGAGAAGCTCCCTGAGTAGTATTTTCTACAACAGAAGTTTGAGCAAATCGATACGATAATTGTGTGAGCATAGGTCAGTAATCAAATAACTAAAAATCCGATCTCTAGAGCAGTCAAGGGCTAGTTTTCCCTTAGAGGTACCGCAGCATTAGGGCTGAATACCTTTCAGGGCTGAATATCTCTTAGCGAAGTAGATAAGCTTGCCGTAGATGCCATATCATTTCACGACGAATTTCACTTTGAATGCGGTTGCCGCGTTGACCGTGTTCCAGGGCGATGTCGTCGATATAAAACTTCACCGTGTACTGTTCATCAAACCAAACCTTAGGTTCCTGCCATTCATTGCGAGATGATTTGAAGCTGTCGTGCAGCCAGAACTCAATTTCATCAAGGTAATCATCTAATCGGGTTTCCTGACCTTCTGGGTTCAAAACAATCTCATAAAAATTACTGAGCCTGTTTTTGAAAGAAATAAGTCTTTGCTCCCATTTCTGAGGAAGCAACTCCTTATCTTCCTGAACCAAATCCGGGTCTTTCAACCAGGTTTGATACCAGCATCGAAGCGTCGGGATCATAGAATTCGAGGAGGTATCCTCATTTTCTTCTAAAACAGTTCGCTCTCCTCGAATCTTTCCAGGCTGTATCTGGGGAGAGAGTCCTGACAGATCACAAATAAGAAGAAAGTCAGTTTTGATTTCTTTTATTTCACCCGCGTCTAACCCTCCTTGCTCAAGGCGCTTGATTTTGAACTTGAGTTGCGAAATTTTGTTTTCCACTGTTTCCAGGATTTGATTCAGCGAGTTTTCTAACTCCAAACGCATGCGTCCTGTATCACGCTTATCATCAACGTTGAGCTGAAATCCAGAACATCCAAAATAGCGATCAATGACTGCCAATTTATGATCAATCGTACCAATTGTATCTGGATGAGCCAGGACGACCTCCTGTATTAATTTAGAAGCCCGCTGCGGATTGACATCTGTCGGTAGATTCAGGGAAACGGTGTAGTAATAATGGGAGGTGGGGCGACTCAAGTTAACAATGCTTTGCCCCTGCATTGTGCTGTTGGGTACGAAAACATCTGAGTGGGTCTCAATCAGGTACAACTTAGTAGTTCGTAACCCAATTTTGCGTACAATTGCCCGTTCACCCTCAAACAGCACTACTTCACCAAAGCGAAACGGCGTATCAATTAACAGCACTAAACCACTGAAAAAATTGGCAAGAATGTCCTTGACGGCAAAACCGAGGACAAAGGCTGCACCACCAAAGGTTACCCACAGCCCGGTCAGGTCAATACCAGTGGTCTGAAGCGCGAAGGCGATCCCCGCCAGATAAATGGCAATAGGGGCTGTACTTTCCACAAATGGAATCAAGACGTCGTCCCACAGCGCTTCGGTCGATTCAGCGTACTGTCTAGCAGCATAGAGAAAGACCTTCACTAGAAGCTGGTTAATCAGGTGAGCAACAACTAGGACAACAGAAGCAAGGAGTAGTTTTTGGATGAAACCAACAAAAACATTATCATTCAGTTGTCCAGGCAAAGTATAAAATGCAACATTTAGCCCCAGTGCCATGAGAATCAGGGTGACGGGTCTACGAGCTGTCCCCAGGGCTGCCAGCGGCAAATCGCTTTTAAAACGACGAAAAATTCCCCTCAGAACTGCGAAAACTACATAGTAGAAAAATAGACCAAAGACTGCCGTCAGCCCAAGAGAAATTAAAAATGGGGCATAGGGAATGTTACTCAGACCCAGTTTTTCTACGACCTCAGTGACTTGATCTGCACTTTCAGAAAGTTGGGGATCGAGATCGACAGGAACTTTAGGGACTTCTTCGGCGGCTTCCCCCGAAGAATCTTGACTGAGGGCTGGTGTCCGAACCAGAACAACCCACAACGTTACTACGAGAGAAGTGGGAATAAAGTGATTAAGAAGCTTCTTTGACATTGATATCTCCGGGCAGTCCCCCTGAAAGTTGTTAGGTTTAGCACCCCTAAATACTTTGGGAAAGTATCTACATCTATTTTGGGTTCATAATTTAGAAATTCTGGATTTAGAAATTCTGGTCTGGTTAGCAAGTGAAATTCCTGTGACTTCACTATCAGGCTCCCAAAGGTCAATTCCAGATGTACCCTAAAACCTTCGTTAGGAATTCTTCACTCGTACAGCCTAACCACAAACAGTGCTTCGCTCGTCAGGCCTTAGCTGAGTATAGTAGATAGTACTAGATTATACACAATACAGGGAACTGAGAAAACTTTTTAATAGATCCGGATAGCATTCTGCAAACCTTAAAACAAAACGAAGTCTCAGGATTATTACTTTGGAAGGATTTCCACCTAGGTGGAACAAATTGAACAAAAGCTAGACGGCCAGATCCTCCAGTTTTTCACCTGAAGCTAATACCCTGTTCCAGAATTTAATCGGGGCAGTCAAGCACGCATCAAACGCAGGAAAAATCTAGTTAACACACGGTTCGGTTTCAGTGTCAGTTGATTCAGTCGGTTGCTGATCGTTTCTCAACCATACTTGCTGGTCAAGATTAACTGAAATAAACTTGCGGGAATCAAACACAGGGTTCTGAATTCCGGCCTGAATCTGTTGATCAAAATCCTGTACCACTTGCAAACCTAGCCTAAATAACATTACCAAAGCTGCCAAATTGACCAGGGCTAATAGCCCCATTGTAAAATCCGCAAAGGTCAGTACCGCCCTCAGATCCTGAGTTGAACCCCAAAATACCAGCAGCAACGCCAGGACTCGAAAAATATTGAACAGTGTCTGATTCTCCTCACTGAAAAAATTGAGGCTATTTTCACCGTAATAGTAGTTGCAAACAATCGAAGTAAAGGCAAATAAGATTAATGCTACTGTGACAAACGCTCTGCCGGAATCCCCAATATGTTCAGCCATGGCCGCTTGAGTTAGGGTCACTCCGGCCACTTCACCTCCCGTTTGATAGACACCGGACAATAAAATAATCACTGCGGTGCAAGAACACAGAACAATCGTGTCCACAAATACTCCGAATGCCTGAGTGATCGCTTGACTCACCGGATGCTCCACAAAGGCGATCGCCGCAACATTCGGGGAACTTCCTAAACCGGCTTCATTTGAGGCCAATCCTCGCTTCACACCAAATAGGATGACAACGCCAATCCCGCCGCTGATCGCCTGATTCAAACCAAAGGCACTTTGAAAAATGGAGCCAAATACCCCAGGAATTTCGCCAAAGTTCTTCAGGCTGACAAAGAGCGCCATTAGAAAGTATCCCAAAGCCATAGCAGGAACAACCAACTCTGCAAATTCAGCAATTCGCTTGATGCCACCGAAAATGACCAGACCAAACGCCGTCAGTAAAATCCCCCCTGTAATCTGAGGTGAAATGCCGAAGGTATCTTGGCAAGACATGGCAACGGTGTAGGCTTGCACCGAATTGAAGCCAAAACTAAAGGTAATCAGCAATAAAACAGAGAATAAAGAGGCCAACCAGCGTTGACCTAAACCCCGATAGATGTAGTAGGCAGGGCCGCCCCGGTAGGTGCCATCGGGTTCCGCTGTTTTGAACAATTGAGCCAGCAGACATTCAAAGAAGCTGGTCGCCATACCAATCAGACCCACCATCCACATCCAGAAAATTGCCCCTGGGCCACCGAGAGTAATCGCCACCGCCACCCCTGCAATATTGCCTGCGCCAACTCGACCAGCCAGGCTCAGTGCCAAAGCCTGGAAGGAGCTGAGATGATCCGCTTCATGATGAAATGCTTCTTGAAAAACAGAAAACATTCTGCCGAAATAGCGGAACTGAACAAACCTTGAGCCGAGGGTGAACAACATGCCCACAGCTAGAAGCAGAAAAATCAGCACCTTGCCCCAGAGCAAATCATTCAAAAAATCCAATGTGTCGAAGAACTGACCCTGAAACGTTTCTAACCCACCCATCTGCCCATACCCCCAAATTCCTGCGCCAGATAACAGGATTTCCAGAACAAAATGCTCGAATCAGACATAATATTATCTTAACGATTATGCTTAACAATCATTAACGGTGTGAAGTGTGGAAAAGATTCCTCCTCTCGACTTAACCCAGCAGTATCAACATATCAGCTCTGAGGTGAGTGAAGCGATTCAAGCAGTTCTGACTTCAGGTCGCTATATCGGTGGTTCAGCCGTCGAAGCCTTTGAGCGGCAGTTTGCGGAATACATTGGTGTTGAAATTGCCATTGGCTGTAATTCTGGTACAGATGCGCTGTTCCTGGCCCTGAAAGCCTACGACATTGGGCCAGGAGACGAAGTGATTACGACCCCTTTCAGTTTTATTGCGACGGCTGAGACCATCAGTATGGTGGGGGCAACTCCTATTTTTGTTGATATTCATCCTGAAACCTTTAATCTGGATCTGGATCAGGTGGCAGCGGCCATTACAGAAAGAACTCGTGCAATTTTGCCGGTTCACTTGTTCGGTCAACCTGTGGACATGACCCGTTTGATGGAAATCGCCCAAGCGCATCAGTTACTTGTAATTGAAGACTGCGCCCAATCCACTGGGGCAACCTGGCAGGGACAAAAGGTCGGTCAAATTGGCCAGATTGGCTGCTTTAGCTTCTTCCCAACTAAAAATCTAGGGGCTTTCGGGGACGGCGGGGCCATTACGACCAATGATCAACAAATTGCTGCACGAATTCAACAGATCAAAAATCATGGCCAGTCAGCTCGATATTCCTCAGTAGAGGTTGGAATCAATAGTCGGCTAGACGCGATCCAAGCGGCCATTCTCCAGGTCAAACTGCGCCACCTGGATACCTGGAATGCCCAGCGCCAGACCATTGCCCAGCGTTACAGTCGCATGCTGGCTAATATTCCTGGCATTGTCACTCCCACTGAGTTGCCCCAGGGACAGAGTGTTTGGAATCAGTACACGATCCGAGTGCCGAATCAGGCTCATCCTTCACCACATACCAATGGCAACGGCAAATCCCATGAACTGAGTCGGGATCGGTTGCGAAGTCACTTACTGGAACAGGGTATCAGCAGCTCACTTTACTATCCCGTGCCCATCCATCAACAACCGCTCTATTATCGTTTGGGATATCGGCCCGGTGATCTGCCCATTGTTGAGCAAATTTGTCAGGAGGTGCTGTACTTGCCCATGATCCCGGAATTATCAATGGAGAAACAGGAACGGATTGTAACGGCAATTCAGGACTTTGCAGTACAGGCGGTTAATCAACCAGCAATTGAGCTGAGGCTTTCTCAAGTAATGCTTGAAGTCCCAGACTAATAGGGCATCAGAACGACTTGAGGAACAATGAGTACCGTTTGATCCTGCTGCACTACCTTACTAATGCCTAGAAATTCTCTCTCCGGGCTGTAGGTTCTATGGGGAATTAGCGACGGTTCCTGATCAATTTCTGTCTGTCCGATTGCTGGAAACCATTCCTGAAGCTGATATTCAAGCTGCTGGCCTTGTCGCCATCGTTTTGATTGTTCAGGATTCAGATTAATGACGTTTAGATGCTGTAGAGCCTGGTCTTCAGAGATGAGCTGAAAGGTTCCGGCTTCAAGTTGGGTCTCCATGGCTTCCAAGGTCAAGCTGTCCTGCAAGTGAAATCCACTGCTCTGCGTTCGGATTAAGTTCGCCAGGGTTCCCCCAACTTGTAATTGATCTCCCAAATCACGGGCAATCGAACGAATGTAAGTCCCTGCTCCGCAGGAAACAGCCAGATCCAGTTCTGGAAACTCCCCTGGAAACCAATTCAAAACCTGTAGCGAGAATACCTCTACCGTCCGTTCCGGCACTTCAACATCCTGCCCCTTGCGCGCAGCATCATACAACCGCTGACCTTGAACTCGAATAGCACTATAACGAGGGGGAATTTGGCGAATTTTTCCAATGAACTGGGGCAGAATTGCTCGGATTTGTTCCAACTCAAGTTCACTGGCTGATTGTTGCGTGAGAACGTCTCCTTCCAAGTCATCCGTCGTCGTGGTGACACCAAAGCGAATTCTGGCCTGATACGCTTTGCCAGAGGGGAGAAATTGGAGCAGGCGAGTCGCTTTACCAACGGCAATCGGTAAAACACCTGTTGCAGCAGGGTCAAGGGTTCCAGCGTGGCCGACACGTTTAGTCCTTAGTAAACGACGCACTTTGCCCACGCAGTCGTGAGAGGTAAAACCAGATGGCTTATCCAGGTTAAGAAATCCTTGTGTCAATTCGGTTTTCGCTAAATTGTCACTACGTCAATATCTCCACGGGAGAGATCGGTCTGGAAAATCGCAAGAAAGTTGTTATTGTCTCCTTCATCCAGTCGGATAGCAGTGCCACCTTCTACAGGCTCTACATCGAAATCAACCCCGGAGGCTAATATCAGAATGATTCGATCCTCTCCATCGAGATAGTCAGTAATCAGATCGGCATCAGATTCAGATGGCCCGCCCGATGATGCATTGAAATTGAAGGTATCCTCTCCCGCACCACCTGTTATGGTGTCAGCCCCTTTATCTCCTGACAAGCAGTCGTCCCCTGCACCTCCAAATATAGTGTCATCTTCTTGTCCTCCAAATAGGAAATCATCTCCTGTGCGGCCAATGATTGTGTCATTGCCGAGATTACCGAATAGGAAATTTTCGTCGTTGTCCTCGTCTGCGTCCTCTCCAAATTCTCCTGCATCAATCGAGTCATTTCCCTTACCGCCATAGACCGAATCCCTTCCGTCACCCCCAAAAATTCGGTCTGCACCTTGGTTGCCGAAGAGAATGTCTGCACCGTTCTCGCCAAGCAGAGAATCTATCCCCTCAATTCCAAAAATAGTGTCATCTCCCGCTCCGCCAAACAGGGTGTCAGGCCCACTGAAACCTTCGATGGAGTCGTTTTCGCTAGTGCCTGTCAGACTATCTCCCTCAGGATCATCAACGATAAAGACATTGTCAACGTTAGTCCCGCCGCCACTGCCACCGCTGCCGCCGCTGCCGTCACCTCCGCCATCTCCACCATCTCCACCTCCATTAGTCGTATCGTCTCCACCGATAGGCGGTGGAACAATCTCATCCAATAATCCTGGAAAAACCGCACCTGACGATGCCATGCTTGAATCCTCGTTCAGATTACCATTTTGAATTTTAGCGTCTGGGTTGGAGAATCAAGCGGTGACCTGTTAAAGATCTGTCCAGAGTACGAAGGTGTAGAGATTTTTTTTCTTCTCCGTGAATTCCTCGATGAATATTCATAGGTTGCATATAATGAAATAAACTTCCAAAAATCTTCTAAAAAAATTTGTCTGCAAATGCCGTGCAATTAGAGATCCTTGACCATGCTCGTGGGCTTTAACTTTTCTTCCACCACGGATTGATATGTCCCCATTATTTTTTGTATCAATCTCTACAACTCGCAAGGCTGAAATTAATATTCTGTAGGTAAACGCTCTTAACCCATCAGCCTTCTCGATCAATGCTCCCAAACCCACATTCTTGGACAATCACTCACACGTTCAATCACTCACACCGTCTATGTTTAACGCAACTGCTGTCCTAATTGATGCCTTCTTAGAACGTATAAAAGCTGGGTACAGTCGTACCTATGGACGCTACAAACCTGACTATCCAGAGATTATTGCCTGGGTCGGGACGATGTCTCTGGAAAATATTGCCAACTGTGATGCGCTTTACCATGATATCGAGCATACGATGCTAGTCACGCTAGTGGGTCAGGAAATTCTACGGGGGAAGCATATTCGTGAGGGGGGGGTTTCCTCTGAGGACTGGTTACACTTCCTGATCTCTCTGCTCTGCCACGATATTGGGTATGTTAAGGGTATTTGTCGTCAGGATCAGGAATCGTTGAATCTGTACGCTTCAGGAGTCGAGGACGGTATGATTTCCGTTCCCCCCGGAGCAACGGCAGCCAGTTTGACACCGTATCACGTCGACCGAGGTAAGTTAATCATTGACGAGCGATTCGGGGGACATAAACTAATCGATGCAGAACAAATCAAGCGCAATATCGAGCTAACTCGGTTCCCAGTTCCAGAGGATGAGACCTATCAGGATCGCCACAGCTATTCTGGACTAGCGCGGGCAGCGGATTTAATTGGTCAGTTGAGTGATCCCCGCTATCTCAAGAAAATCAGTGCCCTATTCTACGAGTTCGAGGAAGTGGGGACGAATAAAGTTCTGGGCTACAAAACGCCGGGGGATCTGCGAAAGAACTACGCTCGATTTTACTGGAATGGTGTTTTTCCTTACATTCCAGCCGCTCTACGGTACTTGGAACTGACGCAGGAAGGCAAGCAGGTCGTGGCCAACCTCTATGCCAATGTTTTCCAGGTGGAAAATGAAAGTCGGATTCTCCAGGGGATCAACTCTCAACTGCCGGACGAAAGCCGAAATGGAGTTCAAGAGGACATGCCCAAATTTAGCGAAATCACAGGCTTGAATTTGTGATATCCTAGATTGACTAAGGATTCAATGGAGGGAGTTCAATTCTGTGGTTCGGCCTGATCTAACGCTGCAACAGCGAGTTCAGCAGCTTCGTCGTTCGCTACAAGCAGCGAGCTATGCCTACTATGTGTTGGATGCTCCCATTCTGGAAGATGCCGTCTATGATCGGCTCTATCGGGAATTGCAAGGGCTGGAAACAGAACATCCAGAACTGATTACGCCCGACAGCCCGACTCAGCGGGTGGGCGAACGTCCAGCCAGTCAATTCCAGTCCGTTCGTCACAACATCCCGCTTTACAGCCTGGAAAATGCTTTTGATTTCAACGAGTTACAAACATGGGAAAGTCGGTGGCAAAAGGTTGCGTCTGATCCACAGACTGTTGAATATATTGAATATGTCTGCGAACTGAAAATTGATGGGTCTGCCCTGGCCCTAACCTACGAGCAGGGAATTCTGGTGTGGGGAGCAACCCGTGGCGATGGTGTCATGGGAGAAGAAATTACCCAGAATGTTAAAACCATCCGTTCAATTCCCCTGCGTTTGAATCTGGAGAACCCACCCGAGGTAATCGAGATCAGGGGAGAGGCGTTTCTCTCCCTTCAGGTGTTTGAACAGATCAATCAAGAGCGTGAGAAAGCGGGGGAAGCCCTATTTGCCAATCCCCGCAATGCCGCAGCAGGAACCCTGCGCCAACTGGATTCTCGAATTGTGGCCCAACGTCGTTTGGACTTTTTTGCTTACACCTTGCACGGAGTGGAGGATTTAACCCAGGCGTCACTCCAGGTTGTCAATTCAGAGGATGCAGCGGCATCTGAACAGCAGTCGATTTCAAGTCCGACAAACCAGTGGGAATGCCTCGAACTATTGAAAACAATGGGCTTTAAGGTCAATCCCCATCGTCAGGTTTGTTCCTCTCTAGCTGAAGTTCAGGACTACATTTCCTCCTGGGAAACCCAACTGCAGCAACTTCCCTACTTAACCGACGGGGTAGTGCTGAAAATTAATTCCCTCGCCGTTCAGAAACAACTGGGATTCACTCAGAAATTTCCCCGTTGGGCCATTGCTCTGAAATATCCCGCCGAGGAGGTTCCGACTCAGGTGAAAGCGGTCACGATTCAGGTTGGACGCACTGGTGCTTTAACCCCAGTTGCTGAACTCCAACCGGTTCATTTGGCCGGAACGACTGTACAGCGGGCAACTTTGCACAATAGTGACCGCCTAGCGGAACTGGATTTGCATTTGGACGATACTGTGATTGTTCGCAAGGCCGGGGAAATCATTCCAGAAGTAGTTCAGACTTTAACTGAATTGCGACCTCCCAATGCCCAGCGGGTTGAGATGCCCATCCACTGCCCAGAATGTGGGCAACGGGTTGTTCGTCCAGCGGGAGAAGCGGTCACCCGTTGCATCAACACCTCCTGTCCAGCTATTCTGCGGGGCTCTCTGATTCATTGGTGTCGGCGGGATGCTCTGGATATTAATGGTTTGGGAGAAAAATTAATCCTGCAACTGTTGGATCAGAAATTGGTTCATTCGGTTGCCGATCTGTACACCTTAACCGTTGAACAGTTGGTGACCTTGGAACGGATGGGGGAAAAGTTGGCCACAAAGTTAGTGGATGCAATTCGGATGTCTAAAGCTCAACCCTGGTCACGGGTACTGTATGGCTTGGGCATTCGTCACGTTGGCAGTGTGAATGCGGAGGTGTTAACACAGAATTTCAACTCCGGTCAGCAACTCGTAGCGGCAACCCCTGAGACCATTGCTGCCATTCATGGGATTGGCCCTGAAATTGCCCAGTCGGTTCACCAGTGGTTTCAGGTCGAGGCCAATCAAGGGTTAATTAACCGCTTGCAGGAGTTGGGACTACAACTGTCCCGTGAACCCCTAGCTCCAACTGATTCTGACCCGAAGCAATCTGACAAAACGTTGACAGGTAAAACCTTTGTGATCACCGGAACCTTGCCTACTCTAAAACGAGAGGAAGCCAAGAAGCTGATTGAACAGGCAGGCGGCAAGGTCACAGGTTCCGTGAGTTCAAAAACCGATTATTTACTCGTGGGGGAGGAGGCTGGATCAAAGCTAGACAAGGCGAAAACTCTGGGGATTGCTCTGCTTTCGGAACCGGAATTATTGGCGATGTTGGATCACTAGGCTATCGTCTGAATGTGAGCTATCTTAAACCTTGAATACATCGGTAAGTTAGCCAAACGCGACTGAGGGGGTAAGAGCTGGATAGGCGCTAATCATGAAAATTTTAATGCTGTCTTGTACATTTCCTTATCCTCCATCTCGCGGGGGGACACCGATTCGGACATTTAACCTGATGCGATATTTGAGTCAGCGTCATTCGGTGACTGTTGTGACGCAGCGGGCAGCAGATGTAACGGACGAGGAGATTGAGGCTCTACGTCAGTACGTGGACAAACTTGTGGTATTTCCCCGACCCCGTGAGGATCAAAGTCAACGGGACATGGCGGGTAAGCTGAAACGGTTTGGCCAGTTTTTGATCGAGGGAACGCCGCCCAGCGTGATGTCAATCTATTCCTCCCAGATGCAACAATGGATCGATCAGGCCGTCGAATCTGGGGCCTACGACGCCATTACCTGCGAGCATAGCGTGAATGAGATCTACGTGCGCCCGGAATGGCAACAACAGTTAACAACGGTGGTGGATGTTCACAGCTCAGTCTATGCCACCTGCAAAGAACAATTGGCCACTGGAACTGCAGAAAAGCCCCTACGCGATCGCCTCAACCGCCCATTGCTCTACCGCTATGAACAGCGCTACTGTAATAAGTTTTCCGTTATTGTTGCCACAACGGAAGAAGATGGTGAACAACTTAAGAGTTTCTATACTGCGGCAGAGTTGGCAGTGATTCCCTATGGGGTGGAATTAGAATTATTTCACTACTGGGTTGAGAGTGCTGACGGTCATCAGTTG
>JBHJGO010000183.1:0-16061 GCA_050331715.1 Microcoleaceae cyanobacterium | reverse complement strand
GTAGATACCGAACATAGAGATTGATATCGCAGTTGGCGGTTGAGGGTTTACTAAGGATTCGCAAGCTTTTTTGAGAAATTACAAAGGACTTATACCTTCAACCCACATTATGGCTCTCTTGTCAATGCGTAAGTCCTGTGGGAATGGCGTTGCTCCATTCGCTGCCCAGCATCACGTTATTGCAATGCAACAGGTGAATCATTTTTAGAACCGCTCGCCGCGAACCAGATAGGGTAATTCGCACAGGTTCAAAATGCGGCGATCCCTGGGGGAAACGGTTACTGGCTGGGGGCTGACCGGAATTGCCGGAAGCATCATTTTCAATAAACATAACAAATTCCTTCTGGATTCAATTGCTAAGTGTTCATGATTGAACACATGCCAGTATATCAAATTGTGTTCAGGTGTGAACACATTTACGGCCTCATTCTCCTCTGGAACAATTTGAGGCATGGGTAGAGCAGGCAAGGCACTCAAGCAAACCTTACAAGCGCACAACATCAGTCAGAACAGTCTGGCTACGGTTATGGGTTTAGATCGCAACAAGGTTTACCGTTGGTTTCACGAACGAGTTGACCCAACAGCAGAAACGGTTGCAGAAATCGTGCAA
The DNA here is from genome assembly GCA_050331715.1 of Microcoleaceae cyanobacterium. Lineage (GTDB taxonomy): Bacteria > Cyanobacteriota > Cyanobacteriia > Cyanobacteriales > Microcoleaceae > JBHJGO01. Next base: position 15,451 of record JBHJGO010000183.1, on the reverse strand, counting down.
GCACTGGCTAAAATGAATCCTCAAGCTGCTGAAACCTTCATTCAGCTTTACCTGGGCAATTTAGTCAACCCTACCGAAGAGGAATAGGATGAATTCCATTTCACTAGGCGATCGCCTCACTTTAACCACTCATCTCTCAAGATCCTGTGTCACAAGCTAGGATAGAGAGAGTTATTCGGCTGATATTACGATGAATCCTCAACTCCAGACCTATCGGGCAATTCTCGAAGGTTCCCAAATTACTTGGTTAGATACACCACCCAATCTACCCATGAAGGCAGAAGTTCAGGTGACATTCATGCAGTCAACGTCTGATCGAGTTACACGGGGTCAAGCGATGAGTATTGCCTTAGAAAAATTGGCGCAACTGAATTCCGATGAGACTATTGATCCGTTAGCATGGCAGCGAGAGGTTCGTCAGGATAGAGACTTACCTGGACGAGGGTCATTGACCCCATTGGAATGACTCATTCATTGAGCAGTTTTATAAACTTGCTAAACTGAGGACAGTTTATTGTACTCAATCTATTGCCCTAAGTCTTATGCCTACTCCAAATATTGAAACCGAAATCACATCAGACTTGTCAGAATTCATTGGTCGAGTGATGGCTAGTCATGAGATAATTACTCTGACAAAACAGGGAAAGAAACAGGCTGTGTTGATGAGTCCAGAAGCATTTGAATATTTGGTTGGGCAACAGAAGTATCAACATCAGAAATTGATGTCTCCCCAGGAATTTGAGCAACAATTTCATCAATCTTTGGTTGATTCAGGTTGCAACTCACGGGAGGATATTATTAATCTTGTTCGCTCAGTCAAGCAAGAATTATATGAGGAACGTCATTCATCTCGTTAACCTTTGATAATGACACAATTGACTCGTCTATTTCTCGATACAAATGTCTATATTTTAGGTGCAGCAGATCGCCAATCACCCGAAGGATTGATTTTAGATTGGGTTGGATTTTGGGATAGAGCAACTCATTCAGTTGAAATTGTCATTTCTGAGGAACTTCTAGACCAAATCTCACGAGTTGCTAAACGGCTGAAAAATAAAGATTGGTCAGGGGAGTTGATTGGAAGAATATGGCAAAACCTTAACCTACACTACACTACTATTGACAATAAAGCTTTCTCTGAACTAGAGGCGCAGTCGAATATCCCTCGTGAAGATATTGGTATTTATCTAACTGCTCGAACAGGGGAAGCTGAATGCTTTATATCTGCAAACCACAAACTGATTCGTAACCTTGTTGAAACCACTCAAGAATTTATCTGTTTGACACCGGAAGAATTTGTTCAGAGCTATCTCCAAGGCTAGACACCCTGAATTCATCTCTTGTCCTGCACCAATTTCCGTATTTATCCTGATGGTTGCGAGAACATCAGTATAGAGGAACAAAAGCCAGAATGGTTTGGAAGTCATCTTGACATCAGGGTTTTTACAGTAACCATTGCTGTATTCGTTGCACAATTAATTCGCTACCTCTAATCAAGTTTCAAAAGAACCCATGAGATGTTCCACGTTGAGTGAGCTATCACCACCGCCTGCTGGAAAGATAGGTTGGCCCTGGACGGAAGAAACTCCACAGTTGCCCGACCGAATACCTGATACTTCAGAATGGCCAAAGATAAGTATCGTTACTCCCAGTTACAACCAGGGACAGTTTATTGAAGAAACCATTCGTTCCATTCTTCTCCAAAATTATCTCAATCTGGAATACATCATCATTGACGGAGGCAGCACTGATAACACAGTTGAAATTATTAAACGCTATGCACCTTGGATAACGTATTGGGTCAGTGAACCGGATCGGGGTCAAACCCATGCTATCAACAAAGGGCTGGAAAAAGCGACTGGAGACGTTCTAGCTTACCTCAATAGTGACGATTATTATCTTCCAGGGACGTTGTTTAAAGTCGCAGAACACTTCCAAAATTCTCCCCAAACTGACTTACTTCATGGTCGATGTCTCTACGTGAACGAACAGGGAAAGAAAATAGGTGAGCAGTTTGCTAATATTGACTCCTTTGAAGAAATTATTGATTTGTGGGGAGTGTGGTGGAAAAAACGACAGTTTGTCCAGCCTGAGGTCTTTTGGACAAAGCGAGTTAAAGAGAAAGTTGGTCAGTTTAATGAGTCACTTTACTTTGTAATGGACTATGAATATTGGTGCAGAATTTTGCAAGCAGATGGAAAAGTTGGCAGTATTAATCACCCTTTTACCTGTTTTCGCTTTACCTCAACTCAAAAGTCCAACCAATCTGAGAGAGTGGCTGATGAATTGTTGCAGGTTGTTCAACCCTGGACTTGGGATTTATCAATTTCAATCTCTTGGAGAAAACGCTTGAGATTACAGGGCCAGTGGCTTTATCAAGCCGTTCTGATGAAACAAATTGAACGATCTTTGAAGGCAGGCGATCGCAAGTTAACTCGCTGGCTCAAATCAGCAAAGGTTGTTCTTCTAAATCCTCAGATTCTGCTGATTCCCGCCTTTCATAACAGAGCAACCCAATATTTTTCTCGTCTATTTCAGTTTATCGGTATCTAATATGTCACTTGGAGCACTTGTTCTTAACATCAGACAAAAATACGAACATGGCTGGCAAACAGCCCATCTCCGCGATACGGTTCGCTGGCGAATTCTGGATACAAAACCGATTAAAAATACCACGGATCAAACCTGTGAAATCCATGTCTTAACCTACGAAAAAGATTGGTTAAATCTGATCTGGGCACTCAAAACGTTTTATCACTGTTCCAAGCGTCACTACGCCCTCTGCATTCATGAAGATGGAACCCTCACTGACCAACAGTGTGAAATTCTCTGTCATCACTTTCCGGATGCTCGCCTGATTCGCCGGAAGAACGCCGATGAGCAAGTATTGGATGGTTTGCAGGATTATCCCCGCTGCTTCGAGTTTCGGAACACAAATCACCTCTCTCCTAAAGTCTTTGATTTTGCCTCCTATCTGGAGAGTGATCGCATGTTGTTACTCGACAGTGACATCCTCTTTTTTGAGGAACCGACGACGCTGTTGCAACGAATAGAAGACCCCAATTACACACTCAACTCTGTCAATGGTGATGTAGCCAGTGCTTACACCATTGAACCTGCGGTGGTTAAAGCCCAATTAGGATTTGATCTGATTGAGCGATTTAATTCAGGGTTGGGACTGATTCACAAAGCATCCATGCGGTTGGATTGGATTGAAGAATTCTTGGGATTACCAGATATCGTGGGACATTTCTGGCGGATTGAACAGACCCTCTATGCTTTGTTCAGTTCGCGGTACGGAGCAGAACTGCTGCCGCCCGAATATGATGTGCATCTGGAGGGAGGAATAAACGGCTCTCCCTGTCGGCATTATGTAGGAAAAATTCGGCATTTGATGTATGGCGAAGGAATTAAGCATCTGGTGAATCAGAATTTCTTAAAGGAAATAGCATGACCCCATCGGATTCCCAGCCATTAAATGTATTGATGATGCCGGATTATCGCAAAGATAATCTCTATCAGGACTTGCTGGCAAAAGCAATAGAAAAACAAGGGACAAGGGTTTTCTTCCCATATGGATATCGACGAATTTTTCCAATTTTCCGGGCTATCAGAACCCATCAATCAACCATTCAGGTTCTACATCTTCACTGGCTTGATCCTTATATCAAAGGAGAAAATTGGTTTGTCAGATGGGTGTATGCGCTCAAATTCTTAATTGATATTCTGCTGGCCAAAAGTTCTAAGGCCAGGATTATCTGGACAGTTCATAATGGTATTCCGCATCGTTCAAAGTCTCCCCGGTTAGACCTCTGGCTGAGAAAAATCATGTGGCAACTGGCCGATCAGATTATTGTACACAGCCGCTCGGCTCAAGATTACCTGGAAAAAGAGTGGCAAGTGAATATTTCTAAATCCCAGGTGATTCCTCATGGATACTATCGGGATGCCTATCCATCACTGATTGATCCGATAGAAGCCCGCCAGCAACTCAATCTTCCGCTGACCGGGCGTGTTTATCTCAACTTCGGAATGTTAAAGCCTTACAAGGGCATCGAAGATTTAATTGATATTTGGGTAAACCATGCAGAGATTGTTCAGGATCATACGTTGTTAATTGCTGGGATGCCAATTGATAAAGCTTACGCCACCAAGCTCTCAGCGTTAATCCCTCAAGGTTCAAACATCATCTTTCATCCTCAGTTCATTGAAAATGATCAAATCCACCTCTATTTCAGCGCTGCTGACATTATTGTTTTACCTCTTAAAAGTATTATGACTTCCGGTAGTTTGATTTTGGCTATGTCCTATGGAAAACCTGTGATTGCGCCAAAGTTGGGATGTATTCCAGAGGCATTAGGAGCGGCAACTGAGCTACTCTATGACTCTAAAGAATCTCAAGGACTCAGGAATTCAATTCAATTCAGTTCCAGTGCTGATTTGGAATCCTTGAGCAAACAAGTGGTCGAAGCTTGCGATCAGCTAGACTGGGAAAAAATTGGTCTCTCTACTTGCAAAATCTACTGACTTAATAAGGTTAGGGCGCATCATACCCCAACCTCCTGTACTCTGCCAGCGTTGGAAACGCTGTAAGACAATGAAGCCAGATGTCACAACCTACAAACCCACAAGTCCCAGCCTGTTAAAATCAGGTTAACCTCAAAGAACCCTGGGCAATCGGCATGACTGAATCACTCTTGCAAGACCTTCAGGAAGAAGAGCAGTGGGTTGTTGATGCCCCAACTCAGGAGGATTTACCCTGTGATGATGGCATTCCAATGGAAACCTACCGCCACAAACTGCAAATGGATATTCTGGTCGATGCCTACGGCAATTGGCTGACTGCAACTCAGCAGCAAGGGTTCACAGGCGGCAATATGTTCGTGTATTTCAGCCCCGATCAGGTGCGGAACCAGGATTATCGGGGGCCGGATGTATTTGTGGTGAAGGATGTACCATCGGGAGAGCGACGCAGTTGGGTGGTCTGGCAAGAAGGCAAGGCTCCAGATGTGGTGGTCGAATTGCTCTCTCCCAGCACCGCTCGACGGGACAAAACTGAGAAGAAACAGATTTATCAAGACCAATTGCGGGTGACTGAATATTTTTGGTATGACCCCTTCAACCCGGATGACCTAGCTGGATTTAGTCTGCAGGGCGGCGTATATCAGCCCTTAAACTTTGATGATCAGCAACGCCTGGTGAGTGAACAACTAGGTTTAGCGTTGGTTCGCTGGTCTGGATTGTTCAAACAGGTTGAGGCGACCTGGTTACGGTGGGCAACTTTGGACGGTGAATTACTCCCAACGGATAGAGAGTTGGTAGAGCAGGAGCGTCAACGAGCCGAACAAGAACGCCAACGGGCTGAACAGGAAAGTCAACGGGCTGATCGTCTGGCAGAGAGGCTGCGGGCTTTGGGAGTTGATCCGGATGCGTAGCAGAAGCCCAGGGATAATGTTTCGAGTCAGCGATCGCTGAGTATTTCAAAAAACAGAAAGAAAATTAAACATGCTTCCGGATGGACGAGACGAAGCTTGAATGAGTAGATAGCCGCTTTTAAATTTCAGGGGACATATTCGGCTATTTTTCATTGCTATCAAAGTTTTGATTTTTATTGTCTTGTATGAGACCAAGAGTTAGCATTCTCATTCCTTGCTATAACGCTGAACGCTGGATTGCTCAGGCAATCGAAAGCGCTCTGAATCAAACCTATGAAAATAAAGAAGTCATTGTGATTGATGTTGGCTCAACGGACAACAGCTTGGAAATTATCAAGCGTTATAGCGATCAGATTCAGTGGGAAACGCAGCTTAATCAGGGCGGAAATATTGCTCGCAATCGGCTACTCGAATTGAGCACAGGTGAGTGGTTGCAATATCTGGATTCGGATGACTACCTACTGTCGGACAAGATCGAAAGGCAAGTTCAGTTTTTAGAACAGGTTTCTGATATAGATATTGTTTACAGTCCCAGCATTCTTGAATATCATCAGGGAGAAAAAATCTGGCAAGAAGTTTTAGATATTCCTGAACCGCATGACCCCTGGATTCTGCTTGCAAGGTGGTATCTTCCACAAACAGGTAGCCCCCTCTGGCGCAAGCAAGCTATTCTAGATGTTGGAGGTTGGAAAGTCGATCAGCCCTGTTGCCAGGAACATGAACTTTATTTACGGCTTTTGATAGGAGGCAAAAAGTTTGAGTACTGTCCCTATTCAGGTTCGATTTATCGGCAGTGGAGTGAATCAACATTGTGCAAGAAAGATGTTTCCCGAACACAAAAAGAGCGACTTGCCATTAAAGATCGACTGGAACAATATTTATCTCAACAAGGAAAGTTAACGCCAGAACGACAGCACGCCATTAATCAGGCTCGATTTGAATGTGCGAGAATGATCTGGCTATCAGACCAAAAATGGGCTAAGGCAATTATTTCGTACATCAAAAATACCGACTCTAACTTTTTACCCACTGGCTCATCAGCACCCAAAAACTATCAGTGGGCTTATCAACTTCTGGGATTTGGTCTTGCCGAGAGAATTGCTCAATTCAAAAGAAAACTAGTATGCTGAAACAAAAAGCACTATCCTCTACTAATAGACAAGGACTTCTGCCTAATCTAATTATTATTGGTGCAATGAAATGTGGAACATCAAGTCTACATCAATATTTGAATCTACATCCACAAATTCATATGTCTAATATGAAAGAGTTGGATTTTTTTATTCAAGAAAAAAATTGGAATAAAGGATTAAGTTGGTATCAGTCTAACTTTTGTGAATCAGCTCAGATTATTGGAGAAGCATCTCCTAACTACACAAAGTATCCAATGTTTCAGGATGTTCCAAGAAAAATATATCAGTTAGTACCACAGGCTAAGTTGATTTATATTCTTAGAGATCCGATTAAGCGGATTGTTTCTCATTATTCACATCAATATACTGATCGATGTGAATTTCGTACTATTTCAGAAGCTTTATCGAGCAACTTAATAGAGAATCATTACGTTAACTGTAGTCGATATTATTTGCAACTAGAACAGTTTATTCCTTATTTTCCGATTGAGAAGATTTTAGTTATTAGTTTGGAAAGCCTATCTAAGAATCCCAAAAAAACCTTGGATAAAGCTTTTGATTTTCTAGAGGTTGATTCATTTGATCATAATGATTTTCTAAAAGTTTTTCATCAATCTAATGAGAAAAAAAGGTTAACCAGTCTTGGCTCATGGGTTACTAAGCTCCCAGCAGGGGGAAGACTACGAGGAGTCATTCCAGGACTAGAGTCTGCAGTGGAGAAACCAAAACTAGAAACTTCAATCTATCAAAAATTAGCTGGATTTCTAGCTGAGGATGTTGAAAAATTGAAAAAGTTAACAGGACATTCTTTTCCAGAATGGAGTATCTAAATTAATGACCACATTAATATTTATTTATAACTTTAATGTCTGAAACTATCCCTATTTCTACTCTTGTCCCTACCCGTCACCGCCCTGAACCACTGAGACGAACCTTGCAAAGTTTAGCTCAACAATCTGTTCAACCGATTGAGATGATTGTAGTCGATGGTTCAACTAACGATGAAACAGAGCAACTGTGCTATTCAGAAATCCCGGGTTTACAAACTAAAATTATCTATCATCGTGCCACAGAAATTGGAGCTGCTACTCAACGCAACCAGGCTTATGCTTACGCCACTCAAAATTTCATCTGGCTAATGGATGATGACATCATTTTTGAGTCCGACTGCTTACTAAAGCTATGGGAAGCGTTGCACAGTAATCCTGATGTCGGAGGGGTCAATGCTATGATTACAAACCAACGTTATTTCCCTCCAGGTCGAATCAGCCGCACTCTATTTCAACTTCTGCACGGTTACCCAGAGACCAGTTACGCTGGGAAGTGTATCGGCCCTGCTCTCAATTTATTACCGGAAGATCGACCTGACTTACCTGAAGTTGTACCTGTAGAATGGCTCAATACAACCAGTGTCCTCAACCGCCAGGAAGCTCTACCCAATCCTTTGTTCCTACCCATTTTTACCGGATACTCTTTGATGGAAGATGTCACCCTATCTTTGATAGTTGGTAAGAAATGGAAACTGGCGAACGCTCGAACGGCAAGGATTTTTCACGACAGTCAACCCGGAGATCATAAAAACAACGCCGGAGTTCTCGCAAAAATGGACTTGGTTAACCGTCACTATGTCATGACTCAAATTCTGGAGCGGCGACAATTCCAGGATTATCTGAAACTCATTCTCCTACAACTGTTTGGCATTGCAGCGTCTCTGGTTTCTGTCAAAGGGTGGTTAGCACTGCCTGCTGTTCTTCTGGGAAAATTGAATGCGATCAGAGAAATTCTTTTTTCCGGATATCGATCAGCTTATTAAGAAAGATGGAGTGAACCCGTTCTAGAATAAGCTGTGAGTCGAATTGTTGCTGGTTTATTGAGCCGCTGGCGTAATATCTACTACCGAAGCTTGGGAGTTAAGCTACACGGCTATACTTGGATGAGGGCGATTGAAATTCCTCGAAATTTTGCAGATATCGAAATTGAGAGAAAGTGTTCCTTAGATCGGGGTGTCATTCTGCTCTGTAGTGGCGAACCCCTTCCCCATCCAAAAATCCACATTGGAGAAGGAACCTATATGAACCGCAACACGTTTTTAGATGCATCAGTTTCGATCACAATTGGCCAGCATTGCGCCATAGGCCCAAATTGCTACATTACCGATCACGATCATGGTCAGGACTTAGGCTTAACTCCCCTAGAACAACCTCTAATTTCTCACTCTACTCAAATCGGCGATCGCGTTTGGCTAGGAGCCAATGTCACAGTTCTGAAAGGAGTAAAAATTGGTAGTGATGCCATCATCGGTGCAGGCAGCGTGGTGACTAAAAGTATCACAGAAAAATCAATTGCAGTTGGTGTTCCAGCAAAAGTTATTCGTCTTCGAACTTATAGTTAAGTAGGATTTTTATGGAAAATTACTATAAAAGAAATAACGATGTTTTAATAGTATTTTTACATATTCCAAAAGCTGGAGGAACAACTCTTAATGGCATTATTAATCTACAATATAGCAGAAACAGAATAATTAGAGCAAATGGTATTAATAATGCAAAAAGTCTGCTCGCTAGTTTGTCAGCAGAAGAAGTCGAGCGAATTCAGATGCTTAGAGGCCATTTCGCCTTTGGTATTCATGAATTTATTAATAGGTCTTGCTCGTACTTTACTCTTTTACGTGATCCAGTTAAAAGAGTTATATCTCAATATTATTACATTCGTAATAGTCCTTCTTTGCCTAATCATGGATTACTAAATTCAATTTCTTTGGAAGAATACATATCCCGTGAAAAAGATAAGTTGTGTAATCAGCAAACGAGAATGCTGTTTGGTCTGAGCAAAGCTAAATGCAATAGTAATTCTGATATGTTGGATGCCGTGAAACAAAATTTAGAAACACATTTTGCAGTCGTTGGTCTTACTGAAATGTTTGATGAAACTCTAGTGCTATTGAGGAAAAAATTTGGCTGGAAAATACCATTTTATATTCGACAAAATGTTAGGGATAAAAATAGAAAATCTACCTCGGCTTCTGAAAGCACCCTAAAACTCATCGAAAAATATGGTGAATTAGATATTGAGCTTTATCATTATGTCAGAGCTAGATTTAAAGATACCATCGAACAGCAAGAAGATTCTTTTGCAAAAGACCTTGCGAAGATAAAAATGTTTAACTCTGCTTATCAACCTGTTGGGCGTTCATATTCTTTCGCTAGACATGTTTTGTTGCATAACTTATTAAAAAGATACTGAATCAACAGAGGAAAGATTCAATTAGAATAAACTTTATGAACCTTGGAATTGATAAAAAAAGGCTTAAGATCACCGTTGGAATTCCAACCTACAGACGCTTGGATAAAATCCCGAAAACTCTGGATAAAATTCTAAGCTGTAATCCTCAACCGGAGGAAATTATTATTCATGTTGATGGCAATGACTTTGAAACCAAAGCAGTACTTCAGGAAAAGTATCCGACTGTGAAAATTCTGACCAGTGAGACCAATTTAGGCCCAGGGGGAGGTCGTAACCGAATTCTTGAAGCCGCTAGTCATCCCATTGTTGCCAGCTTTGATGATGATTCCTATCCCATCGATACCGACTATTTTGCGCGACTGATAGATTTATTTGAGCAGTTTCCAGAGGCAGCCGTTATCCATGCTGCAATTTTCCATCAGAATGAAACCATTAAATCAGATCACAAACAGGCCAGTTGGGTGGCTGACTTTATTGGCTGTGGCTGTGCCTACCGTCGAGATGTTTTTCTAGAAACTACGGGCTATATTCCGCTGAGATTTGCCTATGGCATGGAGGAAGTTGATCTATCGCTGCGCCTGCATCACCTGGGCTGGAAAATTCTCTATAGTCCCTGGTTGAGAGTTTTTCATAATACTGAACTCGAACATCATGGTCATTCCAAAATTACTGCAGCCAGTATCAGCAATCAAGCGCTGCTTGCTTATCTGAGATATCCTGTCAAACTGTGGGGACTGGGTTTAGCTCAAGTTTGTAGTCGAGTGCTGTGGCTGATTCAGCATCAACGATTTAGGGGAATCTTCTCAGGGTTAACTGCCATTCCAAAAGCATTATGGAACCATCGATCTCGTCGCCAAACTGTCTCAGACAAATCTGTTCAATCTTTTCTTGAAATAAGGCGAAATAACTTTGCGGTCTTCTTTCCCATTCGATCCTCTGAAACGAAACTTTTGTAATGAATACTCCCTGGATTTGCTGTCAACTGGGCGCACGAGAACATTACGCCATTCCTCGTGCTCTCCATCAAAATCAACAACTTGCCTACTTAATTACCGATGCCTGGGTTCCACCCCGGTCTCGTCTAAATCACCTGCCCAATTTCCTGGTTGGGAGTCTGAAGGAGCGATTTCATCCAGACCTGGCAGATGCAACTGTTCAGGACTTCACCAATTCATTACTGCGCTTTGAACTCAGCCAGAGATTACTCAGGCGCAGTGATTGGCAGCTAGTAATTGCCCGCAATCGCTGGTTTCAGAAGAAAGCGGCCAGAACTTTGAGGTCTCTCAAGTCTCGGTTGAAAAAGCTCAATCAACCGCCAACAATATTTACCTACAGCTATGCCGGGCTAGAAATCTTGCGCTATGCCAAATCTCAAGGATGGAGAACTATTTTAGGTCAGATTGACCCAGGACTGATTGAAGAAAAGATTGTAACTGAAATACACCAGCAGTATCCCGCACTAGCCCCTACCTGGAAGCCTGCTCCGGCAATTTACTGGAAAAACTGGCATCAGGAATGTGAAATTGCCGACCAAATCTTAGTCAATTCCAACTGGTCGAAATCTGCTCTGGAGAAAGCCGGAATATCTCCTGAAAAAACTAAAATTGTTCCTCTGGCCTATACCCCTCCCCAAGCTGCTCTAAGCTTTGAACGTACCTACCCCAAAACGTTTTCTGCTCAACGAAAACTACGGGTTCTGTTTCTAGGGCAAGTTATTCTCCGCAAGGGCATTGCTGCCATCCTGGAAGCGGCTCATCTATTACGCGGCCAACCGATAGAATTCCACTTGATTGGCCCTCTGGGAATCAATATTTCCGACTTAATGATCCCGAATATGAACTGGTCTGGGTCTGTTTCCCGCAGTCAGGTTGCCCGCCACTATCAACAGGCTGATGTCTTTCTCTTCCCAACATTATCCGATGGCTTCGGACTCACCCAGCTCGAAGCTCAAGCCTGGAAATTACCGCTGATTGTTTCCCGATTCTGCGGAGAAGTCGTGAAAGATGGAGTGAATGGCATTATCTTGCCTGAAGTTTCAGGGGAAGCGATCGCTCAAACTTTGAAGGGTATTTTAAACTCTCCAGCAAAGTTAATCGAATTATCACAGAATTCTAGTCGAGATAGTAATCTAAAGCTATCTCAGCTATCTCAACTTTTAAACCAAATTGACTGAATTTGATATGAGTCATTCCTCTCCTCCTATTGTTATCTTTCTATATATAGCAGTCCTAAATCAATCACGAAAAAAGTAAAGGGGTTTGGGAATATAGTCCCCAAGAAAGGGTCACTGCCCTCTTCACCCCTATTTTACAAATCATTTGTAATTACTATGTACACAAAACAGTTGGAACTATATTACAGAGAATCTTACGACTTCGGTTTATAATTTCTTAAAATCATTAGTCAGAGATCAGCTTGGTTGTCCTTAAGCTGTGAGGAGAAAAATATTGAGTTACTTAAAAGTTACATTTTACTCTGTTGTACCATCTCCATATCAGCGAGATATTTTCTATCAACTATCTTGCTTGCCAGAAATAGAAATCAATGTATTTTACTTGGAGCAATCTATTTCAGATTCTCCCTGGCCAGAGAAGCCCTTACAACCTTACGAAAAAATTCTCCCTGGTACTCATTTAAGATGGGGAGCATCTCGTTTTCAGCTTAACTGGCATCTACCCGACCTCGCTAACACAGATGTTGTTGTTTTAAACGGGTATCAAAACTCTGTTGCACAAATAATTCTACATACCTGGGCGCATCAAATCCCCTGTATTTTCTGGGGTGAGAAAATGGTTGCCAATTCAGCAGGACTCAAGGGTCAACTCCAAACATTTTTAGCGACGGGATTGAAGAATTGTCGAGCGATCGCAGCGATTGGTTCCAGGGCAGTCAAAGATTTCCAACAACGACTTCCTGAAATGCCTATTTTCAACATTCCCTACTACTGCTCTCTGGAAAAATTTGGTCAAAGCTTGCCGGAACGTCCTCGTGATCCAGTCACCATTTTGTTTTGTGGGCAGATGATTCGACGCAAGGGAGTAGACTTACTCTTGAAGGCATTTGAAAATTTAGTTCAGTCTGGATTCAAAGCCAGGTTACTCTTGGTTGGACGGGAGGCTGAGCTCCCTCAAATGTTAAAATTGATTGACCCTAAGATTCAATCTCAGATTCACTATGCTGGGTTTCAAGCCCCAGAAAACTTGCCTCAGTTTTTTCAACAGGCGGATATCTTTGTTTTACCCAGTCGCTACGATGGCTGGGGTGTGGTCGTCAATCAAGCCTTGGGAGCAGGTCTCCCCATTATTTGTTCTGACCAGGTGGGTGCAGCCTACGACTTAATTGAACCTGGAATAAATGGTGAGATATTTCCGAGTGGTGACGTTAAAGTTTTGACTCAAGCCATGAAAACATTCTTAAAAAAACCAGGATATATTCAGTTGGCCAGTCAATTTTCAATCAAGAAATCTCAAGGATGGCATCTAGAAATCGGTGCTCAACGTTGGCTGAACGTATTGCAAAATATTTAGAAGCTGACATAGGTAAAACATTGTAAAGTTAACTATAATCCAACTTATTACATTATGACTGACAAAAACGATCAAAAATTAAGACAATACTATGCAAAAACAGCACATAGTTATGATGCATCGCAGCTACATAAGAATGATGAACATTTTAACGCTTTAATGCTTCTTAGAGGAATTATTGCTGACAAAAGCTATCAATCGATTTTAGATGTCGGTTCTGGAACAGGACGAGCATTAACTTACCTAAAGGCTTCTTACCCGAATATACATTTGATGGGGATAGAACCTGTGGAAGAGCTTAGAAAACAAGCTTTGAACAAAGGCTTGAAGTCTAGCGAGATAATCTGTGGTGATGGGTATAATCTACCTTTAAAAGATAAATCTTTTGATTGTGTTGTAGCTTTTGGCATTTTACATCATGTTGAACATCCTAATCAGATCATTTCTGAAATGTTTAGAGTTGCTTCAAAAGCTGTTTTTATATCTGATCATAATATATATGGCTGGGGTAATAAATATTCACGATTGTCCAAGCAAATCATACGAAAATTTTTTGGATTCAAACTGCTTAAATTTTTTATGACTAAAGGTGTTGGCTATCATGACACTGATTATGATGGTATTTTTTACCCATTTTCACTTTTTGAGCATCTTCCAATTATTGCTAGTCATTCTAAACAAATGTATTTGGTTTCTACAAAAGGTATACCTATACATCTCTACTCTCAAGCATCTCACCTAGCTGTGGCTTCGTTACTTGAAGATTAGTTGAGGAAATATCCCATTTTTTTTAGGTTAATATGCATTCTAATCATCGTCTACGCATCTTATTTCTAGCCTCTTTCTTTCCTAAGCCAGATAATCCTTGGATGGGAACCTGGGCATTGACTCAAGCACAGGCGCTCGCTCGTCAGAATGTTGACTTGCAAGTTGTTTCTTTCACCTCCTGGTTGCCTGCTGTTCTAGCTAAGAGCTCAGGTGCAAAAGCCTATGCAAATTGTCCAAGAAAATATACTTGGCCTGGAAACGTTCATGTCCTTTATCCGCGCTGGTTATACTATCCTGTTCCTCCGATAAAAAACTGGGCTTACATCAACCCTGAACCTTACCTGAAATTAGCGTTTTGGTCTGCCAGGTCAGAGTTGATCAAAATTATTAACGCTTTTAAACCAGATATTTTTTTCTGTCACCACAGTCTGCCCAATGGTTGGCTACTCTCTCATCTGCCTGAAGAGGTACAGCGACCAATCATTACACTTGATCATGATTTTGATGAGGTTGTAGATAGCAAAGTCTACCCGAAACGAAAAGCAGCAATGCAAACGGTTGCTGACAAATCCTGGGCCATGCTGGCAGTGGCCAAGCGAATGGAAAATGATTTGAGATCACTCTTTCCCAAGACGCAAGTTCTAACTCAACATAACGGTATTGATCCATTACCTGAAGCATTATTTTCTGTAGAACGTCCACCTGAATTACACAACAAAAAAGTAATTCTAAGCTGTGCCTTGTTCGTAGAACGTAAGGGAATGACCCTTCTAATTGAGGCATTTAGTCAAGTTGCCAAACATTATCCTGATGCAATTCTCCGGATTGTTGGCTCTGGTTCAGAAGAAGCGAAGATAAGGGCAAAAATCAGCGACTTACAGTTACACTATCAAGTTCAGATGGTGGGGAGAAAGCCACACAATGAAGTTTTGCAAGAAATGGTATGGGCAGATTGTTTTGCCTTGGTAGGCTGGGATGAGCCCTTTGCAACCGTTTATTTAGAAGCAATGGCGGCTGGAAAACCCATTATTTGTTGCCAGGATGGAGGAATTACAGATGTGCTTCAAAATGGGGTGCATGGCTATACTATACCCCCCAAGGACGTTCACGCCACAGCAAAAGCTCTGGATCAAATTTTGAGTAAGGATGAAAAACGGCTGGATATGGGAAAGAAGGCTCAAAAGCTGATTTTTGAGCAATTGACCTGGGAGATCAAAATGACTGGGCTTTTAAACTTGTTTAAGAATGCAGTTTATGAAAGCAAACGATAATTATCCTATGTCATTTTCAGAAGAGTCATTTCAGCACTATTCTCCAGAATATTGGTCAGCAATTACTCCATCCC
>JBHJGO010000182.1:0-4564 GCA_050331715.1 Microcoleaceae cyanobacterium | reverse complement strand
CCAGGTGATGAGGACGTGATTGTAGTCGCCAGCCCGCAGCGCAAATTGTTTGAGGGAGAAGTGGAAGCACTGGAAAATTTCTTGAATCAGGGTAAGGGGATATTGTTGATGCTCGACCCTAAAACCAACCATGGTTTAGAGGATCTGCTCGACGACTGGGGCGTGAAATTGGATGACCGTCTGGCAATTGATGCAACCGGCAGGGGAAATCTTGTGGGTCTAGGGCCCACTGAACCAATTGTGCAAGAGTACGGTGATCATCCGATTACCCAGGATTTTGGCAATGGTATTTCTGTTTATCCCTACGCCCGTTCGGTGGAAACTCGCCCCATCAGCGGTGTGACCGAAAATCCTTTGATCTGGACAGATGGTCAGAGCTGGGCTGAAAGTGATCTGACAGGCGAGGAATTGGTGTTTGATCCAGAGCGCGATCGCCAAGGCCCCCTCTCCCTTGGCGTTGCCCTCACCCGCGAAGCCCAGTTATTATCGAATGATTCATCGTCAGAGGTAACAACGGAAACACCCGAAACTAATCAAGCCGATACAGAGGGTGTTACAAACAATGCTGAGGCTGGATCAGAAACCTCTGAACTTGTTTCCACAGAGGAAGCTGAACAGTTAGAAGCGGACTTAGAAGCAGATGTTGAACCAGATGTTGAACCAGACATTGAGCCAGAGAGTCCCTCTTCTAATGTTGCCGAAGAAACAGAGCCTGAATCCCAAGAGGCTGAAACCAACTCGGAAAATGCTGAAACAGACCCAGAAGATTCTGTAGAAAATTCTGCAGCAAACTCCGAAGCCGAAGCCCGATTAGTCGTGATTGGCAACTCTCAGTTCGCCACTAATGGCTGGTTTGATCAACAACTCAATGGTGACGTGTTTCTCAACACCGTCAATTGGCTGAGTCAACCTGATCAAGAAACCTTCTCAATTCGCCCTAAACCTGTTACCAATCGTCGCATCGTTCTAACTCCTGCTCTGGGTCGTGCTTTGGGCTGGACAGCCTTAGTCATCTGGCCGTTGTTGGGGTTTGCCATGGCAGGATTCCTGTGGTGGAGACGCATGGCCTAGGAAGTAAAAGTGAACAGCCTTCAGCAGACATCATTCAGCAATTTCCAGGAATTAGAATATTAGTAACGTTTGTCTTCATAACCAGTGATGCCTTCTTTGAACCGCTGTCCAAAGACGAACTTCAGCAATGGGAATGAATTATCTCAATGCCACGACCTAGCTATGGCCCCCAAGCTAAAAACCGTACCCAAAAGTTACTTCTCACCTTACTGGACTATGCCAACGATGAACTAGACGGTGACGAATTAGCCCTGGAACAGTTGCAGCGGCAGATTAAAACACATTGGAAAACTGAGCAGCAACTTGTGGTGCAAACCAAAATTCGATATCTGGAACAGTTACTCAACCTTGCTGGTTATAGCCTCACAGGTCAACAGATTAAAGAATCCCTCAGTCGCTTAGAAGATTTCCTACAAATTCTGGAGGATAATCGTCCCTCTCGTCAGGGATCAGAAACCTGGAACTTCACCCTGAAACTTTGGCATATGAGGCGCGATCGCACTGCCATTCTGCAACGGTTGGATGAGGAATGGGAAAATCGCCGCCCCCAAAAATCCAAACAGGTTTCACCGAAGATCCCTCTCCCAGAGCCCGTATTGACTCCCCTTAAATCTCTAAATCTAGAGGAAACAGCTTCTCAAAATCCTCCAATCTTGGGAGATTCAGGGCATGACATATCTTCCAGCACGGATAATCAATGGCTCCAATGGTGTCGAGACAACCTCCAGGAACAGCACATCCAACGCCTCACCACCAATCCCCTCACTGTCAACCATGGCGTTACTTTTGGTCTGGAAGACCTTTACATTCCGCTTGGTTTAGTGAAACAGCACTCTTCTTTGGAATCTGATGCTGCAAAGCTTGAAGCTGAACCCGATCTGGAATCTTCTGAAGAGAGTGGTCTAGAAAAGAGCATTTCTCCCGAACAATTGTTGAACCAACTGCTTCATGCTGAAACACCCAGTCGGATTGCCATTGTGGGTACACCAGGCTCAGGGAAGACAACATTGCTACAACGAATTGCTACGGAACTGCTCAATCATCAGCGCTTGCCCATTTGGATTTCTTTGGCCGATTTACAGGGAGAAACTTTAGATCAGTATCTACTCAATACCTGGTTAAAAATAGTGACTCGCAAAATTGTTATCTCCCAGGAATTGCAGGAGGAACTGGGAAATCAATTCAATCAGGGTCATGTCTATCTGCTGTTGGATGCGGTGGATGAAATGGGTACTGAGGCAACGCTTGCCCTTGCTGCCCTGGCCCGTCAGCTTCGAGGCTGGATTGCAGATGCTCACATTGTTCTCACCTGCCGCTTAAATATTTGGGGAGCTGGAAAGAATCCACTGGAACACTTCACAACCTATCAAAACCTGGGATTCCAAACGGTTAGTCAAGTTAATAGAAATCAAGTTGAACAATTTATCCAAAAATGGTTTCAAGCAGAATCTGAATTAGGTGTATCCCTTTGTTCTGAACTGAAAAAACCGGAGCGAAAACGTATCCGAGATACAATCAAAAATCCCCTGTGTCTAGCACTTCTCTGTCGCACCTGGACAGTCATGCAGGGGAATTTGCCCAATACAAAATCAGCTCTGTATCAACAGGTTGTTCAAACAATTTACGAATGGAAGCAGGATCGCTTTCCCACAACTTTGGCACAGCGACAACAACTCAACCAAATTCTGGCTCGACTGGCGTTACAGACCTTCTCCCAAGAGAAGTCTCGCTTTCGATTGAGTCAAACAGTGGTTGAAATGGTGCTTGAGTCCAATGAACTAGAATTGTTCTCTCTAGCTCTACAACTGGGATGGTTAAATCCGGTGGGAACTTCCACAGAAACAGGCGATCGCCTCTATGCTTTCTATCACTCCACGTTTCAAGAGTATTTTGCAGCACAGGGGATTGAGGATTGGCAGGTATTTTTCACAGAAATTAACGGTCAACCTCCTATCTTCTCGATTCATTGGAGAGAAGTTATTTTACTGTGGTTGGGTCGCTCAGATGTTGCCACCACTGACAAAGAATCGTTGATTCAAGCGTTGGTCAAATTTGAAGATTACTGTGGCGGATTCTATCATCATCAAGCCTATTTTCTAGCCGCTGAAGGATTAGCAGAATTTTCAGAGTCGCATCGGGGCCAAACCATTGTCAATCAATTGATTCACTGGTACTTTGGAGAATTTGATCCGCAACAGAAAAAATGGTCGAACTATCCTGCTCCTATTTTGAACCGGGCCAGAACGATTTTGTTTCGGACAGATCGGACGACAGCGATCGCTTGCCTGGAGACCTATGCTCAATCAGTCAATAACCTTTTGATACGTCGATTAGTGGCCTACAGTCTGGGGAAAAATTTTGATCCGGGTAATTCGATTGCCGTCGCAACGTTGCTGCAATTGCTAGAAGTTGCTCCCGATGCCGTCACCCAAATGGAGGTCGCCTATAATTTGGGCCAGTTGAGTCCAGAACATCCCTTAGCCATTTTCACCTTGAGGACCCTATTAGAGTTGGCCCAGCAAGATGCAGGGTTAAAGCGCAAAGTTGCCTATCGATTGGGTAGAGTTTACCCTAGCAATTCCCTGGCTACTGATACCCTCGTTAGCTTAATTCAGTCTTCGTCAACGCCGCTAAAAATCAAAGCAAGAGCCATGAAAGATCTGTCCCAAATTGCTCCGGATCATCCTATTCTTTCATCCCAGGTTTTACCGCAGGATTCACTGGATACACTGCCAAGATCTTCATCCCGTCGAGGGACAAGAAAAGCAAACCAGCACATTAGAGCGATTGAAGCTCTAGAGGAAAAACTTGCAACTCACTCTGAACCTGCTAAAGGTCGAAGATATGCTCTGTCTCTACTGAAATTGCAACCGGGACATCCTCAAGCTGTTGCGGCTTTAATTCACGGCCTAAAACTTCCCCAAACCCAAGGAATCTGTCGGCGCACCATTGAATTGCTACAGCAGAATTTGCTTGAAGAGCAATTGACGGACGCTGTTATGGCATTAAAGCATGATTCCTGGGCAACTCAACCTGAGAATCGCTCTCCCCAAAGCTTAGAAATCTATAAGCTACTTTGGTACTGCACAGAGCAAATGTCATATGCTCAGTTTCGTCAGGCCTGGCAGAGTTTGGATTCCCCGGTGCTGCAGTGACATGGTGCTAACTCTGCCGATAGGTAGACATTTCCGACAATTCCATCATTTTTCTTTACAAACAGCAATATTTTGTTTAGGATAGTGACAACGATAAGTAATAAGGCTTATTGTTGAACCTTGAAAAATACATAGCAATCATACCCATGACTACTACCATTCAGCAGCGCGAAAGCGCTAACCTGTGGCAGCAGTTTTGCAACTGGGTTACATCCACTGACAACCGTCTATATATCGGTTGGTTTGGTGTTCTGATGATCCCTACTCTGCTAACTGCTACTATCTGCTACATTGTTGCATTCGTTGCAGCACCTCCCGTTGACATCGACGGAATCCGT
>JBHJGO010000181.1:0-39130 GCA_050331715.1 Microcoleaceae cyanobacterium | reverse complement strand
TGCGACTGAGGTTATCGGTGTGGCCTCCAGGTATCGACCTGTGAGTTGTTCTACGGTAGTATCCGTGATTGCACCAAGATGTGTACTGGAGGCAGATTGCCAAACTAGGGTGTCAATTCGGCCCGGTTCAAATTCTGCTGCTTCCAAGGACAAGTCCGCCTCTGTCAAACCCCCTGTTAATCCGAGAAAGTCCTCCAGGGGATTAAAGTCCAACACCACATCGGCTGAAAATCCTGCATCCGGTGGAGATAACGTCAGGGCAAATGTATCGGCTCCTGCCCCACCAAATAAAAAGTCGGAGTCTCGATCTCCAGAAAGATAGTCATTTCCCAAACCTCCAGAAAGAATATCCAGACCGCGACCTCCGTAGAGTGTGTCATCGCCCGCTTCTCCCAAGAGATCGTCGTCCCCGGTCATGCCATTCAGTTGGTCGTTCTCCAGGGTTCCTGTTAAAGTATCGTTTTCTGAAGTACCCATCACCTCGGCAAATTGGCCAATCTCGCTGGTGGCATTTAGAGAACTGACCAGGACATCAACACTCTGAAAATCCAGGGTTTCTGGATTGATTAAATCAGAAAGTTCTAGGTCGCCAGAAGGAGTACTGGTGTAAATTTCCGCATTGAAATCTCCTGAATTGTCTAAAATTGCGAGAGAAGTGAATAGCCCTGGCAAATTTGAATCGAGGTCAAGCATAGTATTCCGTGGTGTGAGTGAGCGAGTTTGAGGATCAAGTTCTGATGTAAAAGCTCTGAACTGCAAAAACTCCACCTAACCGATGTAGATGATGAAGTTTCCCTGTTGTACTTCATGTTTCTTATCGCTGATGTTCAAGCGGTTAGGCGCGCTGATTACCATCCCTTTTACTAATCGAACGGCCTCCCGAAAAGGAGACGGCAACTGTTATGACTTCAGCAGGAGTTAAAACGTTTCCGCAAAACCAAGACAAATTTCTGTAATCGTTTATTCTATTTGCTGCTCTTGTCTATCTTGCCAATCTTTTTGTAAGATTGCCCACAAATTCACATCCTCAAAGACACCCCACTTTCGGACTCTTTGACGCAGGACACCTTCATGGGTAAATCCATGTTTTTGTAGGACTCGACCAGAAGCTGGATTTCTAACCATATGATAGGCATACAGTCTATTGAGATTTACATCTGTAAATCCGAATCTAAGGACAGGTTTTAGCGCTTCACTCATATATCCTTTTCCCTGCATTTCAACTGTTAGCCAAAAGCTCAGCTCTGCCTGAGAATGTTCCCGCTCAATCTCTCGAATCTCGATGATTCCACAAAACTTGGCTTCGGACTGATGCTCAATGACGAAAGGAACACAGTATCCTGACTCAAATTCAGCAATTCGGCTTGAAATATATCGCTCTGCTTCCTGTTCAGGATAGGGATAGGGAATCGAAATCATCGTGTCGGCGATCGCCCGCACACTTGCTGCCTCACGAATTACCAATGCATCTGTTAGGGCTAGTGGGCGAAGGACTAACCGGTTAGTTTCTAGTGTTGGCTGAATTCGCATGATGCATGGATTATCTTAATGCTTACGTTGATTCAAGGTGAACTTCTTGGCAAACTTCTCCATTTCGATCCAAACGAATACCAAAGTGCTGAATCCAATGCATATTGCCAGATCGCTGGGACTCAAGATCTGAGTGCCAAAAAAGTTTCGCAGTGGGGCCACATAAATCAACATGAGTTGCAGAATCGTTGTTACGCTGACTGCGGCCAGTAGGTAGGGGTTTGACAATGGATTGAGGCGTAGGGTGAGTTGAGTCTCTGAGCGGACTGCGATCGCGTGACCCATTTGAGCCAGGCAGAGGGTGGTGAAGACCATGGTTTTCCACCGTTCAGGATTACCAGAGGTTTCAGCAATCTCATGGGCAATCACCATCATCACGATTGTTAAAATTGCAAAAATCAACCCGATGCGGATCATGTAGGCCCCTAATCCACGGGCAAAAATACTTTCCTGGGGACTGATCGGCGGAGCATTCATAATATCCGGTTCAGCAGGTTCCAGGGCCAGGGCCAGGGCGGGCAATCCATCAGTGACCAGATTCATCCAGAGAATTTGCAACGGGGTCAGGGGAGACCCACCCAAACCAATGATGGGAGCCGCAGCAATGACTAAAACCTCGCCGATATTACTGCCGAGAATGTACTTCACAAAGCGGCGAATATTGCTGTAAACCACTCGGCCCTCCGCTGCCGCCGCAACAAAGGTGGCAAAGTTGTCATCCAGCAAAATCATGTCGCTGGCTTCCTTGCTCACGTCTGTTCCCATTAGACCCAAGGCAATACCAATATCAGCTTGTTTCAGGGCCGGCGCATCGTTTACCCCATCACCAGTCATCGCGACGAATTCACCCTGGCGTTGGAGGGTTTGAACAATTCGCAGCTTATGTTCCGGTGTTACTCGTGCGTAGACATTGACCGCTTTTACCTGGTGTTCAAATTCCGCTGGACTGAGTTGCTGAATCTGCTGACCTGTGAGAACTGGATCACCAGGCCGGGTAATGCATAGATGTTGAGCAATGGCCGCTGCCGTTAACTGATGATCGCCCGTAATCATAATGGGCCGAATTCCAGCCGTCTGGCATTCCTCAACCGCCTGTTTTACCTCCGGACGCGATGCATCCAACATGGCAACCAATCCCAGCCAGATTAAATCCTGCTCCAGTTCGGTTTCTGTTATTTCCGGCTTTTGGGATAGGGGTTTGCAGGCCAAACCAATCACTCGCAGTCCCTCCATTGCCATCTGGTCATTTTGTTCCAGGATTTGCTGATGCAGGTTTTGATCGAGGGGGAGGGGCTGACCGTCCTGCCAACGACTGGTGCAGTGTTCCAAAACCAGTTCCGGCGATCCTTTGGTGAAGCTGAGGAAAGGGGCATGCGGCAAATTCAGCTCCTTTTCATCCTTATTTCCCTGAACCTGCTGACAAACCACCGTCATGCGCTTGCGTTCTGAGGTAAAGGGAAGTTCAGCAATACGGGGCAGTTGTTCGCCCCAGGTTGACTTGAAAATTCCAGCCTTGCCCGCCAGGGCTAACAAAGCTCCCTCAGTTGGATCACCCAGAATTGACCAATGATCATTTTCAGATTTCAGTTCGGCATCATTGCACAATGCTGCGCTCAAAAATAAAGGTTGCAGGTTTTGTAACTGTGCTGCCTCTACCGCCTCTACCGTTTCAGTTTTGCCATCTACCGTTTTGCCATCTATAGATTGCTGAATCTTGCCCCAGGGCTCATATCCTGCTCCGGTGACCGTGAAATGTTGGTGATTCTGGGCAATCTGTTGCACCACCATTTTGTTTTGAGTCAGGGTTCCCGTTTTGTCAGAACAAATGACCGTCACCGATCCCAAGGTTTCCACCGCAGGCAATTTACGAATCAGGGCATTGCGACGTACCATGCGTTGCGTTCCAATGGCCAGAGTAACGGTAACAACGGCGGCTAGTCCCTCCGGAACCACAGCTACCGCCATACTGAGGGAAACTTCCACCAGTTCTTCTAAATACTGGAACCCTCCGGTTTTGATTATTCCTCCCACGATCACCAAGACCACAAGAATCAGGGAACCGATGACCAGAACCGTTCCCAGTTGCTCCATGCGTTGCTGGAGGGGGGTTGGCTCAGTTTCCACGCCTTGCAGCATGGCAGCGATGCGCCCAAGTTCCGTATACATGCCGGTGTCGGTGATAACCGCCTTTCCCCGCCCCTGAAGCACTTCGGTTCCCTGGAAGACCATATTCTTCTGTTCAGACAGATCGGCGTCCTCGGAGACAAGGTCGGCCTGTTTCACCACTGCTTCTGCTTCTCCCGTCAGGGTTGCCTCCCGTACTCTCAAGTTCTGGGCTGCGATTAGTCGCCCATCCGCAGAAATTTGCTGACCCGCCTCTAACAAAATCACATCTCCAGGAACCAACTCACCAGAGTCAATTTCTGCAATCTGTGGGCTCTGTGGGGACTGGGCGTTCGACCGCAAAACCTGCACTGAAGGGGCCGAGAGTTGCCTCAGAGCCGCCAGCGCTTTTTCTGCTCGACTCTCCTGGAAATAACCCAATAGAGCATTCAGCAGAACAATGGCAAAGATAGCCACGGCATCCTTGGGAAAATCACCGTTCTTGAAATCCAAAATGGCCGAAATGATTGCTACTGCAATCAACATCATCAACATGATGTCAGCAAACTGTTCCCAGATAATTTCTAGCGGTTGCCGCACCGAATCGGTTTCGATTTCATTCCGGCCATAACGTTCCCGACGCTGCTGTACCTGTTCTGGGGCTAACCCCTTGTTTGGGTCAACTCGGAGCCGCTGGCAAACCTGTTCAATCGATAGATCATGCCAGGTTTGTTTTGTTAGAGCTGTCGCGGATGAGGATGGGGAGGAGGAATTTGAAGAAGAGGATGCCATGGAAGGGAAATTTTTTGAGGCCATTGAGGGCGAATCGGAATTAATTCACCCTTCTTCCATTACAAGGCAAGCGGCAAAAAAGTGTACTGCCACAAATGTTGAGATTCCTTAAGTAAGGGGTTAAAAATCGATGGTTAGAGGAGCCCTTGGAAAGGGAATCACATCCCGAATATTGCCCATCCCGGTCATGAACTGCACCACCCGTTCAAAACCCATGCCAAAGCCTGCATGGGGCACCGTGCCATACTGCCGCAATTCTAGATACCACCAGAGTTCTTCCTGGTTCACCTCCATTTCATCCATGCGCTGTTTCAGCATATCTAATCGTTCTTCCCGCTGGGAGCCACCAATAATCTCTCCTAATTTAGGGGCCAGCACATCCATGGCTCGCACAGTTTTGCCGTCATCATTCACCCGCATGTAGAAGGCTTTAATATCCTTGGGATAATCGGTTACGATTACGGGCTTTTTAAATAGCTCCTCCGCCAGATAGCGTTCATGTTCTGACTGGAGATCCAAGCCCCAACTTACAGGGTACTCAAACTTGCGATCTGCTTTTTCCAATAATTCAACGGCTGCTGTGTAGGTAACGCGTTCAAATTCATTATCGATAATATTTTGTGCGGTTTCCAACACGGACTTATCAATCCGCTGATCGAAGAACTCCATATCTTCTGGACAGGTTTCCAACACGGTTTTGAAAATATGTTTTAGAAACGCCTCCGCCAAATCCATATTCCCTGCTAAATCGCAAAAGGCCATCTCCGGTTCAATCATCCAGAATTCGGCCAGGTGGCGGGAAGTGTTGGAGTTCTCCGCTCGGAACGTGGGGCCAAAGGTGTACACATTCGAGAAGGCCATCGCCATAATTTCGGCTTCTAGCTGACCGCTGACGGTGAGATAGGCCGGTCGGCCAAAAAAGTCCTGGCTAAAATCAACGGTTTTATCTTCCGTCAAGGGAACATTTTTCAGATCTAAGCCGGTAACACTGAACATTTCTCCCGCCCCTTCACAATCGCTAGCGGTGATGATCGGGGTATGAATCCACATGAAGCCCCGTTCCTGGAAGAATTGATGGACGGCTGCGGCACAGGCATTTCGGACGCGGAAAACGGCCCCGTAACTGTTGGTACGCGATCGCAGATGGGCGATGGTGCGGAGAAATTCAAAGGAGTGGCGTTTTTTCTGGAGAACGTAGGTTTGGGGATCGGCGTCACCATAGACCGTGACTTCGGCGGCCTTGAGTTCAACCCGTTGTCCCTTGGCGGGAGACTCAGCCAGGACTCCGGTCACTTCAGCCGAGGAGCCTGTATTAAGCTGTTTGAGAATCGGTTGATAGTCAGGCAGATCAGAGTTAAGAATGACTTGCAGATTGGCTAGCGCAGAACCATCATTCAGTTCGGCAAAGGCAAAATCTTTGAATTCTCGTTGGGTGCGTACCCAGCCTCGAACGGTGATTTGTTCATCGGGTTGACCGTTTTTCAAGACTTCTGCAATCCGTCTGACTACCATGGGGTGTGAATTTCCTGTAACTTCATTTATTCATTATGGAACAGGTCTAGGACTTAGGCGATGCCATATAATCTCCTGACTTACCACCTGTTTTCTCCAGCAACCGAATCGATTGGATCTGCATCGATTTTTCCAGAGCTTTAGCCATATCGTATAAAGTCAAAGCCGCAACGGAGACTGCTGTCAGCGCTTCCATTTCTACCCCTGTTTCTGCTTTGGTGATCACCTCTGCCCAAATTTGATAACCCGGCAATTCCGCATCAGGAGTGAGGTCGACCTCAATTTTACTCAGGGGTAACGGGTGACACAGGGGAATCAGTTGAGCAGTTTGTTTAGCCGCCATGATGCCTGCGAGTTTTGCAGTTCCCAAAACATCACCCTTTGGTGCATTGCCCGCTTCGATAGTGGCCAGGGTTTCAGCCGACATTTGCACTGCTCCCGTCGCAACTGCTCGCCGACGAGTTGGGGCTTTGGGAGAAACATCCACCATTTGCACCTCTCCAGATGCATTGAGATGGGTCAGCGGCTGGTGGTTTGGAGAGGGCTCTGAAAATTGATTCGGAGATTGACTTGCCATTTGTTGAGAACGTGCTAGGATAAAAATCTGTGTAAGAAAAACTCTTGGCTTGGATACCTCGGTTCTTCTTACTCACGGGCTTGTAGCTCAGTGGACTAGAGCACGTGGCTACGGACCACGGTGTCGGGGGTTCGAATCCCTCCTAGCCCGATAAAGTATAATATCTCATAGGTTTTCAGGGGCTTGTAGCTCAGTGGATTAGAGCACGTGGTTTCGGCCCACGGTGTCGGGGGTTCGAATCCCTCCAAGCCCGCTTAAGTTTGACCAAACAGTAGGTTAAGGCCGGTTTTCTCTAAGCCAGTTTGTTAAGTCCTTCAAGGAGGAAAAATCTAACAGAGCTTCACCTAGTAACTCTAGTTTGTCCAAAGAGAGCGCTTCAATTTGTTGCAGCATTTCAGAATTGAGTTGACCAAACCGACGGTTTAATAGCCGAAGGATGAGTGCTCGTTCTCCTCGCTGTATGCCTTCCTCTACACCTTCCTGATAAACTCGGGTTTGCTTTGATTCTGTGGCTAAATTCAGCATTCGAACAATCTCCTGACGACTTAAATGGGGAAACTTATACAACATTGTAATTTCAATTAATTCGATAATCACTTCCGGAGGAAGTTGCGACGCTTGTCTGGCCTGAGACAAAAGCTTTTTAGCTTTATCAGTTGCTGTCTGCTCGGGTTCGATAACAAGTTCAATAATTCCCAGTTCAACTGAGGGGTGTTCCAGTTCATTTAAGTAGATGCGCCGCACTTGAGGGCTGTCAGTAGCGTTCGGTAAAGGTGAGTGTAGTCAGTTTCCAGGTTGCGATTGGGATAGATGGCGACTGCTTGCCAATCTGCCGTGTTTGGGTTCTGACCCAAGAATAGAAATAGCTCAGCAAATAGGCGATGGTACAACAACGGATCTTTCTGGAACTGAAACTCTGCAAAATAGACGGTAGGGTTAACAGCTTCGGCAGGCGGTTTTCACAAGTGTTCTGATTTTTGATGACTTAGTCTATCAAGGTTCAATTTTATATCCATCTCTGGTCTGACCCATGGAAAATAGCAAAGAATGTTTCACGGTTTGATTTGATTGCAGCATAAATGCCAAGATTGCAGTCAGGGCCAGAATTGCATTAACCAGATACGTATTTTGATAACCAACCTGAGCAGTAATCCAGCCGAAAATCGGCCCTGCCAGGGCCAGTCCCATATCAAACCCACCCAGACAGAGGGAAAAGAATTGACCACGAGCTTCCGGCTGACAGCGATCTGTGATTAATGCCAGCATTGTAGGAATTACAATCCCTGCCCCAGCCCCCTCTAAAACTCCTGCTGCCAATAGAGTAGTTCGATCCGGAACCATTGCCAAAACCAACATTGAGAGCAAATAAAATACGAGACCCAGAGTAATAAACATCCCTCGTCCCCGTCGATCCGATGCACGCCCCACAAACAGACGGGAGGTAAAACTGGCGATCGCTGCGGCGGAATAGAATAGTCCTGCATTGAAGTTGAGGCCGGACTCCTGAATTGATAGGGGCAAAAAAGTCACCAACGTGCCAAAAATAAGTCCTACATTCAACAGGACAAATGCCGGAGTCCGGAGTGCTGGATGAAAAATCAGTTTGAAATATTCGAAGAATTGCTCCAACCCATTTTTCTGAGTTTCAGGTTTACTGAACTCCGGTTGATTTGGGACAACATGATGGCGCGGAGGTTCCCAAACTTGAGAAACACCAACCAGGGACAAGCCACCAAAGGTTGCACTGATGAGAAACAGCAAAGGATAACCCGCTGCGGCCTCAACAAAACCGCCAATGGCAGGGCCAATTGCCATTCCAATCGGATTCACCAAGCCCATCTGACCAATTACCTCTCCTCGACGCATAACTGGGGCCAGATCCGCTACCAAAGCACTAAAACCAATTGTGAATGCTGCAATGCTAATGCCATGAAAGGCCCGAATTCCAAACAGCGGTGCAATTGATTGGGCGGATAGGTAGGCCAGGGGAGCTAGGGTGGCAACCCCTGCACCAATGATCAGCACCAACTTCCGACCCTTCGCATCTGCCAAAGGCCCCAACCCAAATCGAGATGGCAATAATCCTATGGAAAAGGCCCCCATCACCAGACCAATTTGCTGCTTTGTCCCGCCAATCGACTGAATATACAGCGGCAATGTTGGTAGCAGGATTGTAATGCCTGACCAGAAACAAAGCCCTGAAATGAACAAAATAGGTAGGCCATGTCGTTGTCGGAAGGTATTCACGTCAGATTATTCCTGGTGATGTGACTGGTTTTCTGAATCGAAGTCGGAATTGGGGTCAGTTGGAACTGGGTCATAGCCGCCTGGATGAAACGGATGGCAACGGCCAATGCGCTTCACGGCTAACCAACCACCCCGCAGTGCTCCAAATCGACTAACGGCCTCCAATGCATACTGGGAACAGGTGGGCTGGAATCGACAACTTGGCGGAAACAGGGGAGAAACGAATCGCCGATAGCCTTGAATCAAAACGATTAGAAAAGATTTCATTTCGATGTTAAGAGAACACGCTTCAAGTGACCAAAAAAGTCACAAATAGTATATCAAACCGACTATTTATCGCTCGTCTTTTTACAAACCCGTCATATTTTTGTCATAATTTGACGGCTAGTTTTCAACTTGAAAGACCTTGGGATATGTCACTGAAAATCTATTCCTATCAAGTGCTGAAAAGCATGCGGTCTGGTCTCAGGATTAATACTGTCAAAAAGATTCTGTTTTACGAAAACTTTACAGGGAAATCACCGAAGGTTTACACAAACTTCTTATGGATTCATGGGAAATCAACTTAGAATAACAACAGGAAGAGGTACTAATTCTTACTCAGATTTAGTTATCTCGTCTGACTAGGCTCTTCGTTCAGGGTCGTCTACAACTCAATCCAAGCTTTGTGTTGGGAACATCAGGGAACTTATAAGATGAGTTCCCTGTTTCTTTTAATTTAGTTGTGAACCATGAGCTTTTGGATCGCTAGATCGGGTTTCTGATAGGTCAACAGCAGCTTTAAAACCCGAAGATTGTCCAGTGACCTGTGCATAGGGGAGGGATTGATCATCAATCAAAGCCACAATATTCTGCTCCATAATGCTACGCGGCATTTCGCCAATTGTTTGAGCAATTGATTCCGACTGGGCATTCAGAAAGACAAAGTGGGGAATGCCGTCAACTCGATACTGCAAAATTTCCGGCAACCACTTGCTATTGTCAACATTGAGCATGACAAAGTTAAGTTGGTTAGCATACTTCTGCTTGAGAGCATCCATGTCCTGAACCATTGCCTGGCAAGTTGTACACCAGTTTGCATAGAACTCCATCAGAGTTGGTTTATCATTCTGTAGAGCAACGTCAAGCGGGGTGGCCTCGGCTGCTAATTCACTGAGAGAGGTTGAAGCGGTTTCCGCCTTCAATCCCAGAAACAGGGAGATACTCAAGATAATCGCCACCACAACAATAGAAAAGTTTCTTAGACGATTGCCCAGAGGATTGCTTGCGATTGACTCAACCGTGGAAGGGGATTGTTGAGAGGAGTCTGAATTCGGATAGCTCATGGGGATTTGGGGTAATACCGGGATACGCAGAACCCGTCGCATCAGTTTGTCTCGGCGGGTCAGCTTTAAAATAGTGTAGCGAATTCTACAATGGGAAGCCTACGGGACTTGCCAGAGCTTAACCTGATCGTCATAGCTACCCGTTGCAATCCATTCACCATCCGGGCTCAGAGCCACCGATAAAATATCCTGACGATGGGCCGCAACCGTTTCCAGTAGCCGACCCGTTTCAATCGACCAGATATCTAAATGGCCATCGCGGGTTCCACTGAAGAGAAATTCACCGCCTGGACTAAAACACAGTGAGAATACGTCTCCATCATCGGCCCGTAGCGTTCGTTGCAGTGCCCAGCGTCCTTGATCAATCTGCCAGAGCTTGATCATGCCATCCCGACTACCACTGGCGAGCATCTGCCCGTTCGGGCTAAAGGCAATGGCACGAATCCAGTCTGCATGACCCGCCAGTTGATACAGCTCTCTGGCCCGATGCAAGTCCCAGAACCGAATTGTTTGATCCCGGCTACCGCTGGCGAGAATTTGGCCATTGGGGCTGAAGCTGAGGCTGTAAACATAGTCCTCATGGCCTGACAAGGTAAACCAACGCCTACCCTGCGCCATATCCCAGATTTCGATGGTTTTGTCTCGACTGCCACTGGCCAGCGTTTTTCCATCTGGGCTGAATTTCACTGTCTCAACCCCATCTTCATGGCCGGTCAGGGTATACCAGCGTCGTCCCTTATCCATATCCCAGATTTCAATCGTTTTATCCCGGCTACCACTGGCCAGGATTTTGCCATCGGGACTAAAGGCCACAGAAGTCACCCAGTTCTGATGACCAGTCAGGGTATACCAGCGTCTCCCCTGATTTACTCGCCAGATTTCAATGGTTTGATCTTGACTGCCGCTGGCCAGCAGTCCCCCATCAGGGCTAAAGGCAACAGACGCAACGGCACTACGATGTCCCTTAAGTTGATAGCGACATTCCCAGGTTGGAGCCCTCAGAGGAGCCACTCGACTGGGCGGCTTTGTGATCTGAGCAGTTGTTGGCGTTCCTTGAGACCTTGTAGAAACTTGAGGAGGTGCAGAAGTCGTTACTTGATGAACTGGACGAGAACGGACTGGAGCTGAGGAGGCTTGAGCGCTGGAATAGGATCGGGTGCCAGGAGGCTGTAAATTCTTCCGAACGGCAGCAGGAATTCCTTCTACATATAGATCCTTAAGGACTGCCACGGTTGAGTCGTAGCGTTGGGCAGGCAGTGTTGCTACCATCTTATCCAACACCTGACCCAGTCGAGCGGTGAAGGACTGGCCCTTGAGGTAATCTCTCCAGATCCACCGATCCTCATGGATATCGAACAGATCAAAAGGGGAAATTTGGGTAAGCAGGTAGAGACAGGTGACACCCAGACCATAGATGTCACTGGCATAGATGGCTTGACCCCTGGCCTGTTCTGGCGCAACATATTCAGGGCTGCCGATCACCGTTCCCATCCCCGGCAATTGGGTTTGAGTCACTACCTTGGCCGCACCAAAGTCAACCAGAACCAGTTCTCCTGGCTTGGCATCAAATCCTGTAGAGGAGCGGCCACTGGGGCCACGCCGAATAATATTAGCGGGCTTGACATCGCGGTGAATCACTCGGTTTTGATGGATAAACCCTAGTACTGGCAGCAGATTGTCCAGAACCTCTCGAACTTGGGCTTCACCGAAGCTCCCCTGCGCATTGAGTTCTTCCTCTAGATTGGAGCCTTCGATGTATTCCTGAACCAGATATTGACTGCCATCTTGTTCAAAATGAGCCAATAACTCAGGAATTTGTGGGTGCTTTCCCAGTTCATCCAATCGAACTGCTTCCTGATGAAATAATTCGATGGCTTTCGTCGAGTTTTGAGTCCCTTGATTCTGGGGAAAAAATTGCTTGATCACACAGGGGGGACGGGAGGGTTTATCCTCATCAAGGGCTAGAAATGTTTTACCAAATCCACCATGGCCAATCGGTCGAACCGCTCGATATCGTTCCCGTAGCAACAATTTTGAACCGCAGGTCAAACAAAATTTGCTATCATCGGTATTCTGAGGATTCGGGCAATGGGGATTGAGGCAGTAACTCATCAGCGCAAGATCAGGAATTAAAAAGTCAAGAACTAAAAATTAGAAACTGACAATCAGTGGCAGTGCATTACGCTGATGCCAATGACACCCTGCTACGGTTTGTCAATTTTGACAGTGTGTGCTGTCATTCTCGCGTAGGCGGGAAGCCAGGCGGCTCGCTAACACCGCTCGCAAGTTTGAATCTGACCAGCCACTCGTCTGTCAAGTTTCAAGTAAAACGTCCATATAACATCAGTTTCGTTGGTTGGTGTTGAGCTAGCGCAACCCAACATTAATTTCAATTGTAAAGGAGGAACTCAATGAATACACCCCTGAAGCGCGTAACGATCTATACCGACGGAGCCTGTTCGGGGAATCCAGGTGCGGGTGGCTATGGGACGGTTCTGATCTATGGTAAGCATCGCAAGGAAATTTCCGGTGGATTTCGCCGCACCACCAATAATCGGATGGAAATGATGGCTGCAATCGTTGGACTAGAACTGCTGAAATCCAAGTGTAATGTTACCCTCTATACCGATTCCCGGTATCTCGTCGATGCCATGACAAAGGGCTGGGCCAGGAAATGGCAGTCGAATGGCTGGAAGCGAAATGCCAAGGAGAAAGCCAAGAATCCTGACCTGTGGGAACGGCTACTGGAACTGTGTAGTCAGCATCGGGTTGAGTTTAACTGGGTCAGAGGTCATGCGGGAAATGTGGAAAACGAACGCTGCGATCGCCTGGCAGTACAAGCCTCCCGTCAGCAAGATTTACTAGAGGATGAGGGGTACGACGGTTAGCTTGACCATTGGCTCAGATGGTGAGAAGCTATGCATGATATAAATCCCAGCTATGTTGTTTTCTAAGCCTAAATCACGCTAGATAGGAGTGTTATGCCGAAAAAGCCGACTTCATTTGCTGTTCATCTGATGATTGAGGGGGGACACCGCGAAGAGGTGCGGTTTTCCACGCTTCAAGAATTCCAGGTTTGGTATCAGAAAGTTTTGCTGGAGAAGCAGGATTCCTCAGAGTTTGTCAATGTTCCGATCAAAACCATTGAAGGGGAATACATGGTAGTTCGCCCCTCAAGCGTAAAAGCGATTCGGGTGGAACCCATCTTCACCACCAGTATTGACCGCGACGAAGTAGAATAAGCGCCAGTATAAGGATTTATTCGCAGTTCATGACAGAGGGTCAGTTGCATCAGGTCATCGGCGTTGATATTGGTGGGAGTTCGATTAAATTGGGTCGGTACGGCAGCCAGGGGCAATGTCATCAGGTTCTAGATGTACTAACTCCACAACCTGCAACACCGACTAATGTTCTGGAGGCTTTGGTTCAAGCGATTATTCAGGTTTCCCCTGGCGAGGCTCCTGTCAAAGCGATTGGTGTGGGTTTACCTGGCCCAGTGGATGTAACTGGGCGGATTTCCCAGATTGCAATTAATCTGAGGAATTGGCATGACGTTCCCTATGCGGAGTGGATTGAAGGTCAAGTTAACTTACCTGTGATCTTAGCCAACGATGCCAATTGTGCGGGGTTGGGAGAAGCCTGGCTAGGAGCAGGACAGGGCATTCAGAATTTAGTCATGCTAACCCTGGGTACAGGTGTCGGGGGTGCAGTGATTCTAGACGGTAAGCTCTTTACAGGACATCAAGGCACAGGCGGAGAACTAGGGTTAATCACCCTCAACCCTGATGGCCCCGATTGTAATAGCGGTAATAATGGTTCCCTGGAGCAATACGTCTCGGTTCGAGCGATTCGGCGAGAAACCGGAATGGAGCCATCTGAATTAGCTGATAAAGCCCATGCTGGGGATCAAGCAGCCATCGAATTTTGGCAAAATTATGGCAAGCTACTGGGGGCAGGTCTGACCAGTCTGATCTATATCCTGACGCCAGAAGCAATCATTCTAGGCGGCGGCATTAGTGGTGCAGCGGATTTATTTCTTCCGGCAACTTGGGCAGAGATTCAGCGGCGGGTCTTAGCAAATTGTACGAATGGTTTGAAGCTAGTTACAGCAGAGTTGGGCAATCGCGCCGGAACCGCAGGAGCAGCAAAGTTAGCACTACAAACGTTTCAGTTGGAGTAAAGTTACCGTCTACAGTTATCGCAGTGGCCGCATCTCATTCCTTGAGCATCTTTCGAAAAACCAAAGGCTTCGAGCAGGAATTTCCAGCGACATTGACGAGTTTTTAGATAGTTGGACATTTGTTTTACTGCTTTTACATTTTGGTCAGAGTTTTGCTGAGAATTTTGAGACTTTAGATTGATTTGATAGTGAAATGGATCTGACCAGATGAGTTGACCTTGTTGATGTAGCAGAGATAATGCGATTAATCCTTGGGGAAACTGTTCAGCCACGGTCGAAATTTCACCTTGTTTCGGTAGTTTTTTCACCAATTGGCGTGCATCCTGATATTGTTTCTGTAGGTTATCTAGTAGAAATTGCTGTCGTTGCTTATCCTCAGGATAGAGCCACCCTGTCGGTTCACTGATCAGTGTCAATGTGGTTGAAGCCTGACCATCTCGACCCGCTCGCCCGACCTCTTGAATGTATTCAGACAGTAGAAATGGCGCTTGAAAATGGGCAACCCAACGAACATTACTTTTATTAATTCCCATGCCAAATGCACTGGTACAGACGACGGATTTCACCTCATCTTGTAACCACTCTTGCTCAATCCTGCGCCGTTCCCTAGCGCTTAGTCCGGCATGATAGGGGGCTGTGGAATAGGACTTTTCCTGTAACCAACGGGCTAAATTTTCGCTGTCTTTGCGCGTCCGCACATAGATTAAGCCTGTCTGACGCTGACGCGGCTGAATAAACTTCAAAAGCTGCTGCTGTTTACCCCTCGGTGTCCACACCGTTTGAATATTCAACTCTAGATTTGAGCGGTAGGGATTCAGCAGATATTCCTGGGGATTTTTCAGTTGTAATACCGTTTTGATCGTCTTTTGGGCGTTGGGGTCAGCGGTCGCGGTAAATGCTGCAATAGCAATTTTGGTTTTTGGGGGTTTCTGTCGCAATAAGGCTGGACGAATTGCACCCAGGCGGCGATAGGCAGGCCGAAATGTATCTCCCCACTGCACTAAACAATGGGCCTCATCCAGAATTAAACCATTCACAGCAACCTGGGGCTGCATCAAAATCTTCCAAACCGATGGGTTCAATAGGGTTTCTGGTGAAAGATAGAGTAATCGCAATCGATTTTGCTGGAGGAGTTTCAGGGTTTTTTGTCGGTGTGGGGGTGGCAGTTGGCTATGGAGGGAGGCGGCGGGAAGCTGGCGATCGCGCAATTCCTGCACCTGATTTTCCATCAAAGCCACGAGTGGAGACACCACCAGAGTCAAGCCAGACTGGAGTAGGGCTGGCAGTTGAAAACAAATGGATTTGCCTCCTCCGGTGGGCATGACAATCAAGGCATCCCTTCCTGTCAGAATGCTCTGAATAATTTCTCCTTGAGGCGGTCGGAAGTCGTCGTATCCCCAAACGGTTCGCAATTTTGCCCGAGCCATTTCCCAGGCAGAAGACATCGCAGGATCCATTGGCCCACCCCCTTTGAATATACCCTTAAAATGTACCCCTAAATAATGACGATAGGTACAAAATCGAGATTAACAAACCCATCGGTAGTCCAACATTAGGAACGTTAATATAGCAGTCCTAAATCAATCCCGAAAAAAAGTAAAGGGGTTTGGGGACTATGTCACCAAGAAGGGGGCATTGCCCCCTCCACCCCGATTTCACAAATCATTTGTGGTTGCTATATATCTCCAGCTAACGATCTAGAACCGTTTGATAGGCTTCATCGTAGAGAACTTCTGCTTGGCGGGTTAATTCCTCAACTCGCTGAGACTCCTCTGCGGTCAAGGGTCGGTCTTCCATCACAGCCTTGGCCTGAATTCCGCGTACTTCCTGGTAGATTTTGTAACCCTCGCCGAATCGGGCTTTGTTAATTTCATCCAGGGTGAGCTGCATTTCTGCAACATGACCATTGGATAACTTGACATTCAGCAAAATATCTCGATAATTACCGACCGTCGGTTTGATAAATCGATCCTTAAAGTGAACAATCGTCACTTTTTCAGGTACTGCTTCTAACGCTTGATAAAGCTCTTCAAGGGAGATGTATTCCAGGGAGAGACGAGCTAAGTCGGTAATCCTGGAAGCATCTCCGTCATATTCTAAATTGATCTTCTCTTCAGCTCTTTCCCGACCTTTGAGGCCGCCGGGTGGGAGAATAACCTTACCATTTGTCATGTCGGCCAGTTCAGTGGCAACTTGCTGTAACTCCACATCGGCTACAGCCGCATCTTTATAAAGTTGATCTAGATCCTGGCTATTTTGTTGTCGTTCTCCCTGTAGAACCTGAGCCTGAACCCGCTGACTGAGAGCGACCTGTTCAGCGGTGAGACCGGGGGGGACAGCCTCAGTGGACGATGTAGCGGCTTCCTCCGTCCTTGGCATCTTGAGATCCGGTTCGTCCATTGGATCGGTCATGTCACCGGAACTTGTGTTTGGGCTACTGGCCTCAATATTGTTGACCTCGGAACTATCAACAGAGGCATCAACTTCAGAATTACTAACATTAGTTGCACTGCGGCAACTGACCGTTAATACTAACGCTGTCAGGATCAGAAAAAGCCCCGGGAACTGTTTCATTGATGTCATGGCTGATTTCATTACTGGCTCTATACCTACTTCAAAGGTATCCAGAACCGATAAGTCAGGATTGAGAGCAGAATGAGCAGCAACTTAATTGATTCTGAGGCCCAGCTTAGACCCCAAGCAACGGCAACAAGCCCAGCAATCAGGGCAGCGAGGCGATAAACTTCTTCTCGAAGTTGCAGGCTTAGCCAGACTGTACCAATTCCAAAAGTAAATAGAGCGAGTTCAGTTGATAGCATCTTTATCTATAATCTCCATCCTAAGACATCAGGTCATGAGATAAGGGTAGAGTCACTAACAAGCTAGCTGCGCTGTAACTGAGCATCAAGCTCATACCTTAAATCGAATATCACCCTGCTACATAGCTTTGTTAAGTAGCTTTCACAATACCTTCACAACCACCTAGCGCTTAATCACATAACCTGCACCGTCCAAACGACCTTCGTGTGAATTACTACTTACTACTCATTCAGCTTTTCACTGAGAGATACTGCCCAATTCACCCTATATCTTCACCACAGCAGCTTTCATTTGCAAAAAAGACCTATCTATAGTGTGACACAAGTTTTCACACTTGCTGCGTATTTGAGAAAACCGCTGTGACATTGTTAACTTTTTCTGATTAAAGCAAATTTTCTTTAAGTTGATGTTGTGCAGATTTTAACCTTTTTTTAACGGAAATTGGGCCTGACCCCCCAAGAGTCTTTGACCCATTTTTAGTATTTTGTTTGGAGCGAACAAAGAGAATAGGAAATACTCTCAATCGCTCAATAATTTATTGAATTGTTGTAATTGGCTAATGTGCCAGTGAAATGGGATTTTTCTGATTTCCCGTCGTTACCCAGAGAGAGGGATAGCCGTGTATCAAAAAAGCACAGATCAGAAATAGTACCACATGATGAATTTTTAGGAAGGTCTAGTGATTACTTGACTTTTTAGTGAGGTAACAGGTTAGGATGCGCTTGTTTTCTATCTAAATTAAGGACAAAGATTGAGTTATGGGAATGTTTTTTGATGTACTGAAGTCGATCAATGATCCTAACCAGCAGGGCAGTGTTGAGCAATTGAGCGGTGCTATGAATACACTGCAGCAACTGAGCGCAGGCCACGGGGTGAATGCATCCACGATGCAGACGGTTATGTCTACTTTGGGCCAGTCAATGGGGCCAATCATGCGTCAGCAGAGTGCATCTGGCGGGCTTTCCTCTCTGGGGAGTATGGTTGGACAATTTGCCGGCGGTAGAGGCGGAGCTTCTGGCTTGCCTTCTTTCATCACGCCACAAATCCAGCAGCAACTGATTCAGGGAATTTCTGGAAAAACTGGACTGAATGCTGGAACGCTCCAATCTATGATGCCAGGGCTATTGTCTAGCGTGATGGGCATGCTGAGCATGGGCGGTAGCAAGTCTGGTATCGGCGGGTCAAATCCTCTATTGACTGCTTTCCTAGATAGCGATCGCGATGGTGACACAGATTTGGGAGATGTCTTCAAATTTGCAGGCCGATTCCTGAATCCCGCTCGGTAGTTTCTTTATTGCTGTAGAGTCCGACTGTATGTCTATTTGAGTCGCCTACAGCATTATTCAAGACTACTCATTTAAAACTTAAAGTTCGCTCCTAATCAACTAGAAACTTAATCGTGTAAGTGTAATCTCATGAAACTATCTCACTTCAGTCAGACTGCTGTGATGTCTTTTGCATTGGTACTTGGCCTAGCAGCAGTACCAAAACTTCAGGTTACTGCATTTACATCTCAGCTCGTCCTAGCCCAGACAAATTCCGAGTTTGAGTTGCCTCAGACTGTCGCAGAAGGAACAGAGGTCAGAATCGATGGCTCCAGTAGCATGGAAGTCACCAATACAGGTCTAAAGCAAGATTTTGAAGCCCAGTATCCTCAGACTGCTGTTACAACCAACTACAGTGGGTCAGACGCAGCCCTTGAAGCCTTGAAGCAGGGAGATATTGACCTTGCTGCGGTCGGTCGTGGTTTGACCGATAGCGAGAAAGCAGAAGGGTTTTCTGAAAGCAATGTTGGTCGCTCCAAAATTGCGATCATCGTTGGGCCGGATAGCCCTTTCCAAGGCAGCCTCACTACTGAACAGTTCGCTCAAATTTTTCGGGGAGAAATCACCAATTGGGAAGAAGTTGGCGGCCCCTCCGCACCAATTCAGCTCATCGACCGTCCAGAAAGCAGCGACACTCGTCGAGCCTTTCAAAATTATCCCGTCTTCCAATCTGCTCCCTTCCAGGCAGGAGACAGTGCGGTTCAGGTTGAAAATGAAACAGAAGCGGTGATTGCTCAGCTTGGAACTGAAGGAATTGGATATGCGATTGTAAACCAGGTGGAAAATCAGCCGGGGGCACGGATTGTTCCCATGCACCAAGTTCTACCTGACGTGCCAGAATATCCTTTCTCTCAGCCTCTCGCCTACGTTTATCGAGGTGCTGAGCCCAGTGAGCCAGGGAAGGCGTTTCTGGGCTATGCGACAACACCAGAAGCAGAACGGCAGGTTGTCGCTACAGCAACTCCCGAAGAAGCGGCAACTACTGAAGCAACTGAAACTGAAACAACTGAAACTGAAACCGCAGCCACAACTGAAACTGAAACAACTGAGCCTGAAACCGCAGCCACAACCGGAACTGAAACCATCGAGACTGCCGAGAATCTTCCTGAAGAAGCAGAAACCTCTGTAGCTCAAAGTGCTCAAGGTTCCGTTGCAACTGAAGCACGGGGGGGTGGTTTCCCCTGGTGGCTTCTGTTACTGCCCTTATTAGCAATTCCTCTATTGCTATTCCGACGCAAGGGAGAAGCGGAAACCGTTGCTGCTCCTGCGACTCGACCAACTCCTGCCGCACCTCCGCCAGTTGTGCCTCAACAGGAGAGCCGAGTGATTTTAACACCCCGGGATTGCCGCGATGCCTAAGCTTATTGGGAGTTGTCTGATGCTGATCAGTCCACGTAGCGACGGGAAGGGTATCGCCCATCTCTAAGATTGGCGGATGTGACAGATCTTGACATTAGCCGCCATCAACCCCACAGCGTAGAACAGTTTGAGTGCGATCCAAACTTCCAGGACATGCACCTGCCCATTGCGAACGATAATCGCGATTATTTGGTGCAGCTCGGATACACTGCTAATGACGGTGGTTGGGTTCCTCTGGCTCAGTCAGAGCCTGTTCGAGTGCCTCAGTGCAGTCCAGATGGCCAGGGTTTGGTGGGAATGTCCGGCGATATGAACGTTCCCGATGTTAACCTGCCCAGCGTTGATGTTCCTCGGCCTGGTGTTCCCAATGTCAACCTGCCAGAGGTTACGGCTCCCAATGTCAATCTACCTAACGTTAATATTCCTGACGTCAAGGCTCCCAATGTTAACGTGCCTGACGTGAAAATGCCCAACGTTAATGCGCCTAACGTCAATTTGCCTGACGTTAACGTGCCCAATGTCAATTTGCCTGATGTCAAGACACCGAATCTCAATTTGAGAAACATGGCAGCCGGGGCAGCTGGAGCGGCAGCAGCAGCCGGAGCAGCCGGGGCAGCAGCGGCTGGAGGGTTAGGTTCCAGAATTGGACGGCTAGGATCTCAAGAAGATCAAATCATCTTGGTGCCTCGCAGTTCCAACGATGTCTATGCCTACTGGGAAGTTTCCGACGAGCAGAAGGAAAGATTCCGCAGACAAGGTGGACGTGATCTGAAGCTACGGTTGTACGATGTGACTGATATTGATCTGGATCGTCAGCAACCCCACAGCATTCGGGAGTTTGATTGCTCTGAGCAGGACTGCGATCGCCACATGCCGATCTACAACGACAATCGCGATTACCTGGTGGAATTGGGCTACCTCACCAATGATGGTCGCTGGCTCAGAGTAGCACGTTCTGCCCATGTTCACGTTCCGTCTGACACTACTGCTCAAACGACTGGAACTCAGGATAGCGGCACAACCACCAGAACAATCCCAGGCTCAGCCCTACCGGGAGCGGCAGCAGCAGGAGCGGCTGTTACAGGTGCAATGGGCTCCAGAATAGGTCAGCCTGGCGTAAAGGATGCCACTGCTCCCCAATTCATCGGTCAAGCCCAAGACAACCAAATCATTCTGGTTCCTCGTAACTCCAATGATGTCTATGCCTACTGGGAGGTTTCTGACGAGCAGAAAACACGGCTACGTCAGCAAGGTGGACGCGACCTGAAGCTGCGATTATATGATGTGACTGACATCGACATCGATTTTCAACAGCCCCACAGCATTCGGGAGTTTGACTGCTCTGAGCAGGACTGTGATCGCCACATGCCGATCTACAATACTGACCGCGATTACCTGGTGGAATTGGGTTATCTGACCAGTGATGGGCGCTGGCTCAGAGTGGCTCGCTCTTTGCACATTCACGTTCCAGCGGATCTGTCTTCCCAGGCTGATCGGGAAACGGTGTAGATATTACCTTACGTCTTCATATTGGGACTTTTGATAGGTGTGTATCCCCTGCAGCGCAGGGGATACACCTTCAAGCCCAACTCTGTAGGGCGATATTAGGTCAGGGGTCAGTTGTCGGCTATTTTCTGACAATTAACCAAAGTTATCAAAGTTATTGATGCACGGGTTCTCGGCCCGTGCTTTTTTCTTGGGTAGTTTCTTGAAAAAGGTGGATAACGCTCACCTTCTCATCAAAATTGTTTCAACTTGAGCTGGAATCCCTAATTTCTTCTGCTGTCCCGTCGTCTACGCAAGAAGTAACCAAAGAAATTAATATCACTCCGCATCTTTTTCAGTTCTTGCTGGTGGCGTTGGGCAGTTTCAGCGTACCATTGGCAATGTTGTTCCCAGGCTTCGCGCCGTTCCACTTCCTGATAAAATTCCTGGGTAAATTGATAAATCTGAAATTGTTCCGATTCTGGCCTGCGAACTTTTGCTGTCCATTCCAAACCCGTCTCCTCCCAGCTAAAACTTACCATGCAACCTCCTTATCCAACGCCCAAATCGATCTTATCAACCCTTCTACCCCATCTGCGGGTTGCGGCAAGATATGCCCGTCAGATTCAATCCAGAATTCAGGCACTGCCGGCCAAAGAAAATGAAACCAATCTGTTTGCCACAGCCCTGAGTGACGCAGATCTGGCGATTCAAAACTTAGTTGAGATTGCTTTGTT
This sequence comes from Microcoleaceae cyanobacterium, assembly GCA_050331715.1. Classification (GTDB taxonomy): domain Bacteria; phylum Cyanobacteriota; class Cyanobacteriia; order Cyanobacteriales; family Microcoleaceae; genus JBHJGO01. The sequence continues at coordinate 17,138 of JBHJGO010000181.1, read as the reverse complement.
GGGAACATTTCCCGAAACCCGTTTCTATGGCGAAGAATTTCAGCAATCTGCCAATACTAAATATTTTCGCAGTACCGAACTGGGTTCCCCCGACGGGCCGCAGGACGATTATTTGATCACCCTTGATCCGATTGACGGCACTCGCTTCTATCTAGATGGACACGATAACTATCAAATCATTCTAGGGGTGCTCAGCCCCAACTACTTTGAGGCGGTGATTGCGATTTCGCCTGAGATTAATACCTATTTCTACGCCCTGCGGGGAGAAGGCGCTTTCTATGGTGACTTATCCCTAGACTTAGAAGCATGCCAACCCTTGAAAATTTCTAACCCTCAATCGACAATCCTGCTCAGTTCCCGCATGGGATTTCTAGAGTCTGGATTGAGCGATTGCTACAAGGTGATCAGTATTGAACGGGATTACTCTGCAAAAACCCAAATCCTGAATTACAGTGGTTTATTTCAGGGAGATGTTTGTGGCGCAATTCTGCGATCTGGAAAATTTATTGATGGAGCTGCCCTCGCGTTTATTGCTCAAGAAGCAGGTTGTTTAGTCACAACTTTGACAGGCGATCCCCCACCTCTCCTTCATACCTGCCCAGATCTGAGTTGGCCAGGACTTGCTATCGCCGCTTCAGAAACAATTCAAAGGGATTTATTAGCGGCAGTACAGGGGGCGGATCAAACAAAACTTGCTGCTACCCAAGAAAACGGGGATTTTCGCCTTCGCTCTTCAACTCAATAATCCAGACATCGGTTGTACCGTGAGTGCTCAAAAGCTCTGTTCTATAGGGGTAATGATCCCAGATTGAGAATTTACCATCGATAAAAGTTTTGTATTTAGGCATGGGAATTTAGACCAAATGCTATTGCTTATTAAGTAAACCTAGCATGTGCAGTTTGAACACAAATTGACCTAAAGTTAGATAATTGAAGTCTGTGAGATTAGTGCGATCGCTACAACGATTATGAATCAGTTGCAAGAAAAGCCACGATCAAACTTTTTCGAGAAATCACCTAAGATTAGAGAATTACCCATTACTGAACTTAGGCCGCATTGAACTCTACTGGGACTGCAACGACCATCCAATTACTTCTGTCCAACAAAGCTCGTCGCATGGGTGAACTTGTGCTAGAGTTGCATCGGCGGGAGAGGGACAATTGTTGCTTCTGGCCCCTCTAAGCGAAAGATGATGAGGTTTTTTGAGAAGTTTTTTCGGCGTCCAGTTCGATTGGTACTGTTGGGTGTGGGGCTGACCATTTTTCTGTCTGTCCCTCCTATCTGGATGACCTCTCAGGCCTATCTCAGTTTCAGCCACATCATTAAGCAGGATTTTAGGCTGAGACAGCTCAGTGATGAAATTACCTATTTCGATGAGGTACTAACCATGTCTGCCTTGATGAATGCGGCGACAGGTGATCAGAAATGGGAAAGGCGATATCGTCAGACTGAACCTCAACTCGATGCGAGCATTCAAGAATCGATAGCGATCACATCAGATGTATATAGTAGTGCCGATGCCGAAAAAACAGATGCCGCTAACCAACAACTCATCGAGCTAGAAAGTCAATCCTTTGACTTAGTCAGCCAAGGACGTCAACAGGAAGCTTTTTCACTTTTATCCAGTTCTCGCTATGCAACCCTCAAGCAACAGTATAAGCAAGGGGTTGAACGGAGAAATCAGGCAATCGAAGCCCAACTGGAGCAACAGATCCGACGTTATCAGCAACAATTGATTTTCTCGATCAGTCTATCCAGCTTGATCCTGGCGTTATTGATTCCGATTTGGCTGCTGGTCTTAAAAATCTTAAAAACCCACTTGGAACGGTTGAGGCAGGCTCAGAATTCCTTAAAAGATGTGAATGAGAACCTGGAAAAACTGGTTGAGGAGCGATCGCGGGATCTGCGTGAAAAAAATGCTCAACTTGACCAGGCCCTCTCTGAACTAAAGCAAACTCAGATCCAGGTGGTTCAGAATGAGAAGATGTCGGCTCTGGGTCAAATGATGGCAGGCATCACCCACGAAATCAAAAACCCAGTTAGTTTTCTTTCTGGAAACCTCATCTATGCTCAGGAATATATTCAAGCTTTAGTAGAGCATCTCCATTTATATCAGAAAAACTACCCTAACCCAGTGCTGGAAATCAAACAGCATTCAAAAAAAAATGAGCTAGATTACCTGCAACAAGATTTACCAAAATTGATAAATTCCCTAAGAATTGGTGTTGATCGTATCCAGGAAATCAGTCAATCCATGCGGATTTTCTCGCGTTCCGATGCCGAAAATCAGGTGAAGTTTGATCTTCGAAAAGGGCTGGATAGTACATTATTAATCCTAAAACATCGATTAAAAGCAAATGCGAGTCGTTCGGGAATTGAAGTAATTAGAAACTATGATGAGTTACCGGATGTAATGGGTTTTCCTGGACAACTCAATCAGGTTTTTATGAATATTCTAGCCAACGCAATCGATGTATTTGATGAGGTGGGAGAAGCACAAAGCTCGACGCAGGCTCAGAGGAATCGTCAAGCTACCAATCAAATCCTGATTAGAACCAGGTTTATTGCAGCGGATAATACTGTCGTGGTTCGCATTCAAGATAACGGGCCTGGGATGTCTGAAGCAGTTAAAGAAAAGGTTTTCGACCATTTGTTTACAACCAAAGAAGTGGGTAAGGGAACTGGACTAGGCTTATCCATCTCCAGGCAAATTGTGGAAGAAACACATGGGGGAAAGCTGACCTGTATCTCTGAACTGGACAAAGGGACAGAATTCATCATTGAGCTTCCCCGTGGGGATGACGTTGATAGCGCATCCCCGGTAACTGAGTGATCAAACCCATCAGTTCAAGCTGAAGTAATGCGCCCGAAACGAGGCCAGCATTTTGGTCTGATTTCTCTACAATGACGTCGAATGCGACAGGTTCAGGTGTTACCATGGCAAAGATGATTGCCAGTTGAGGGGTCAACTCAGGAATTGGCTTAGGGATTAGCTCAGGGATTGGCTCAACGGATGATTCTACAGCAGAAGCCTGAGCAGGAATCTCAGAGGTGGACGGGGACAATAGTGATAATTGCTCAGAATCGACTGCAAAATTGAGTGGCGGCATCGCTCCTAGCTGCTCTAACAGCTCTTCCAAATCCACAGGAATAACGCCAGCTCCCCCTGAGATTAATTTCAAGCAACCCTGAGATTGTTGATCATCTAAGCGGCCCGGTAGAACATAGACTTCTCGGCAGAATTCAATGGCAACATAGGCCGTGATAAAGGCTCCAGATTTTGGCCCTGCTTCCATCACAAAAATCGCCCGACTGAGCCCGGCAACGATGCGATTGCGATGGGGAAAATGGTTCGGGTTTGGTTTAGTTCCAGCAGGGTATTCACTGAGCACTAATCCTTGCTGTAGCACCTGTTGGCAGAGTTCTCGATTTTCTCTGGGATAGACGATGTCAACTCCCGTGCCAAACACTGCTATCGTGCGGCCCCCGACCTCCAGGCAACTGCGGTGAGCAATCGTATCAATCCCGCTGGCCATTCCAGATGCAATCGTAAATCCCCTCCGGGCCAAAACCGAACTAATTCTCTGTGTCCAGCGTCGACCGTACTCTGTGGGGTGGCGAGTACCAACAACTGCAACTGAGGGGATTTCACCACAATTTTCCGCTGAATTCACCGCTCCACGATAGTACAGCACGGGGGGAGGATTCGGAATTTCTAGCAGCAAACGGGGATAATCTGGATCAACCGGTGTCCAGAAATTTGGATTTTTCTCAATGTGCTGTTCAAGCAATTGGGACAAATTCAGGCTCGACCGCTGCTCAACAATTCGTTCAGCGGTACGCTGTCCCAGTCCTTCAACTTGCATGAGCGCCTCTGAGGGGACGAACCAGGCGGTCTCTAGGGATTCAAAGTGCCGCTGCAAGCGCTGTAGGAGAATCGGGCCCACCCCCGAAATTTGTGACCAACTTACCCAGTAGTCTCGCTCCTGGAACATTATTCAGCAGTGTTATCGGAGGAGTTCTTACTGCTGAGGTTGCTCAGGAGTTGCTGCGGGGGTTCCCTCAACCTCGGCTGATTCTCGTTGCTGTAGGCGTTCCCGTTGCTTAGCCCGAAACTCAGCCGCCGCATCTTGGATACCCTGCTGCTGGTCAGCGCGAATAGTATTCACATCAATATTGAAACGTCCCGTCTGCGCTTGGTGAATCAAATCAAACACAGTTTGTGAATCGATTCCACCATCGGTTTTCCGAGTTCCCTCATAGGTATCAAGTCCTTCCAATGGATTAATCTGATTGGTTTCCTGTGCATTTCCAGGAAGTACGGTGAGCAGACCGGAGCTGATAGCGATCAAGGCAGCGACTGAGATCTTGGCCATAATCCTTACCCTTAGCAAATAAATGACAACGTTCTAATGACAACATTTTGCTGATGGGAATATTGTAGCTTCTAACTCATGCGATAACTATCCCCGTTCACCCCCGTCTAGTAGACCTTGCACCAGGCGGGCCGTTCCAGTTGCACCTTCAGCCGCACCTTCAGCTAAATTTGGCAACATCGTTCCAATTCGATCAGCCAAGCGCGAGAAAGGCAAACTTTGAATGAATACCTGACCGGGGCCTGTCATCTGTGCTAGAAACAGTCCTTCTCCACCGAACAAAGCATTCCGAAATCCACCTACAAATTGGATGTCATAGCGCACAGAAGGAGAAAACGCCACCAGGCAGCCGGTATCAATCCTTAGGGTTTCCCCCGGTGCTAAATTTTTTTCAACAATGGCTCCACCTGCTTGAATGAAGGCCAACCCATCGCCGCGCAGCCGTTGCAGGATAAATCCCTCTCCACCAAAAAATCCAGCCCCCAACTTGCGAGTAAAGGCGACACTAATATCTGTCCCACTGGCAGCACAGAGAAAAGCATCCTTTTGACAAATAAACTCTCCCCCTAAAGCCCCTAAATCTAGCGGAATGATTTGACCTGGAGTGGTCGCCGCAAATCCTAAACTTACCCGTCGGCGTCCGCCATTAACGAAGGTGGTAATGAAAAAGCTTTCCCCTGTGAACATCCGCTTGAAACCAGAGTAATGACCGCCGCCGCCCATACCGGTCTGCATCTGAATGCCCTCTTCCATGTAGGTCATAGTACCCACATCAGCCTGCACGCCTACCTATGGATCAAGGGTAATCTCTACCAATTGCAGATCATGGCCGTAGATCTTGTAGTCAATTACATCTGCCATTGCTCACCTCTCCATGACTGAGTTTGCTAAGGCCTGGTTTTTAAGATTCTGTTCCCAAAGATTCTGTTTCCAAAGATTCTGTTTCCAGCCTTCAGTCCTTTATAGCCTTACCCAATGCACTCTGGAAATTTAAGCAAAAAAAAATCCCCAAGGGGGGATAGTAAAGATCTATTGATGAGTAACGAAAAATCGATTTAGTATAGACCCATTGCGTGTAAGGTCTTAGGGCCAGCAATTCCATCAGGATGTAGACCGTAGTCATACTGGAAAGCCTTTACAGCGTGCTTAGTGATCTTGCCGTAATAACCTGTAGAGTGAGCGTGGAAGTAGCCCTTGTGTGCCAGCTTATTCTGTAGCTTCACCACTTTATAGCTGCGATCGCCCTTGGACAGATAGTGGCCACCACAGTAGCACTTCTTAGTACTAGCTTTCTTGTAGTAAGGCTTGTGATAGGAATAGGAAGGCTTGTAGTGATGGAGGCCCATTGCGCTGGCAGTGTGAGGCCCAACGATACCATCGACATGGAGACCGTAGTCATGCTGGAACGCCTTTACAGCATGCTTGGTGATTTTGCCGTAGTAACCTGTTGCACGGGCATGAAAGTAACCGTAGTAGGCCAGCTTGTGCTGTACTGCTTTGACCTTGTAGCCGGAGTCACCATGACTTAGGGCCGCTTCAGCATTACCCGCACTTAGAACAGCAGCTCCAATTGCCACAGACACAAGGGGTAACCAAGTCTTGCTCGCAAGCTGGTTCCAGTTGATGCCACGGAAGAGCACAAAGCTACCGTCAAGCTGAGGCTGCTCAGGTGCTTCGTAGGCAGCGGCTAATTGAGTATAGGCTAACGTGTCCATAAAAATCCTCTGTAAACTCCTGAAAATGAGTCAAAAATGTATAATCCCGACGGAATTACATTTCTAAGGTAAATATATACCGACCAGGGGCATAAAAGTCCAGAGCAATTCAACAAATTTCCTGAGGTTTTTAGTAAAACTTAACCATTGAACCTTGAAGATGAAACCAATCTGAAAATTTCCACGATAGCTTTATTGAAAGTTCACCTGAATTATCAAAATTTAACAGAAAATGAATGGCGGATAGGGCAACTTGAATTTACAAGGAGCAAACTTTCAGGAGCACAGTCTTAACGCTTGAATCCTTGAAGATACAGACTAGGTATGAATTCTTATGAAAGTGCCAATGAAGATTTATTTGGGAATTGATTTTGGAACTTCAGGTGCAAGGGCTGCTGCGATTGATCAACATCAGCAACTCCACCTGGAAATTCAATATCCGTTCTCAGCTTCCACTGCCTCAGATCAATGGCCCTTAGTCTGGCAAACTGCACTATTTGAGTTAATTTCTAGAGTTCCGCTGGAACTGCGGACACAGCTTCAAGCTATCTGCATGAATGGAACATCTGCCACCGTCTTACTCTGTGATTCAACGGGAACACCCCTGACTGAACCACTGCTTTACGATGACAATCGGGGACGGGTAGAGCACGAAATTTTACAAAGAGTTGCTCCGGCACAACATCCCGTTCTCAGTGCGACTTCTAGCCTGGCTAAATTATTCTGGTGGCAACAGTCTTTGAAGTTAATGAAGTTAACCTCACCCGTGTATTTTCTCCATCAGGCTGACTGGTTAGGGTATTTACTCCACGGCAAACTAGGGTTTAGTGATTACCATAATGCCTTGAAGCTAGGCTACGACGTTGGTGATTTGAGCTATCCCCGCTGGTTGACGGAAGGGATTCGATACAACTCCAAACGTTGCCAATCTCAACTTCAGTTTCATCTACCTTGTGTCCTTGTCCCCGGAACCCCAATTGGTTGTATTACTGTCACAATCGCAGACCGTTTTCAATTGCCTCATTCCTGTCAGGTTTGTGCCGGTACCACCGACAGCATTGCCGCATTCCTTGCTAGTGGTGCGGCTCAACCGGGGGAAGCCGTTACGTCTCTCGGTTCAACCCTGGTGATTAAGCTCCTGAGTCAAACTCGTGTGGATCGGTCTGAATTTGGCATCTATAGTCATCGCTTGGGAAATCTGTGGTTACCGGGAGGAGCCTCGAATACGGGAGGTGCTGTGCTGCGACAATTCTTTACTGATAGCGAACTGGAAACGCTCAGCCATAGGATCAATGCCAATCAGATCAGTCCTCTAGAATATTATCCATTGCCAAAACCGGGTGAACGCTTTCCTATCAATGATCCGACCCTATCCCCTCGACTGGAACCGCGACCCGAAAACGACGTTGAATTTCTTCAGGGACTTTTAGAGGGAATAGCGCGAATTGAGGCGTTGGGATATCAACGGTTACAGGAGCTGGGGGCGACACCCCTGACCCAGGTCTACACCGCAGGGGGTGGGGCAAAGAATTCGACATGGACAGCAATTCGAGGACGACATTTACAAGTTCCGATGCTCAAGCCCACTAATATCTCTGCAGCCTACGGTTCAGCACTACTAGCCCTGAAGGGAATGCCATCATGAAAGCTTGTGGGCATACCCTTTTGGATGGGCAGTTATCTTTGGCGCGATTGGATTAGGATTCTGATAAGATTCTGATACACTATTTGAGTAAGCTTGGGCGCTACGCCGTAGCTTGGTTTTTCTAGTAGATCCGTTTGTTGCTCGCCATTTAGAGGAAGCGGCCTGTGCGTATTCCACTCGACTATTACAGAATCTTAGGTTTACCGATTCAAGCAACGGCTGAACAGTTGCATCAAGCCCATCGTGATCGCGCTGCTCAGCTTCCACGGCGAGAGTATTCTGACGTTGCGATCGCCTCTCGCAAGCATTTAGTTGATGAGGCTTATACGATCCTCTCCGATCCCGATCAACGCCAAGCCTACGACAAGGGCTTCCTGGCCAAGACTTACCTGGATACGGATAACGGTGAAGCAGATACATCCGATGCTGGTGCCACTGCGACAAGTGCCCCTGAGGAACGCACTCCTAGCGTTGAAATCGATGACAAGGATTTCATCGGAGCATTGTTGATTTTGCAGGAGTTGGGAGAGTACGAACAAGTTGTAAAGTTATCCCTGCCCTATCTCAGCAACGGGGCAATGGGACTGCGGGATGGTCGATTTGGTGATCCTGAACTAATTTTGCCGGACGTTATATTAACAGCAGGTTTAGCCCATTTGGAGCTAGGTCGGGAGAAATGGCAACAGGGTCAATATGAAAAAGCTGCCGAGTCCCTGCAAGTGGGTCAGGATTTACTGCTCCAGGAAAATCTATTTCCGAGTCTGCGGGGTGAGATGCAGGCCGACCTCTACAAACTTCGTCCCTATCGTGTATTAGAACTGCTGCAATATCCGACAGAGAAAGCCAATGAACGACGCAAAGGATTGCAGCTTTTGCGAGAAATGTTGCATGAGCGAGGGGGAATTGATGGCCATGGCGATGATCGCTCTGGACTGAATGTCGAAGATTTCCTCCGGTTTATTCAGCAACTTCGCCGTGACCTCACTACGACAGAACAGCAAGCCCTATTTGAAACCGAGGCGCGCCGTCCTTCCGCAGTGGCAACTTACCTGGCCGTCTATGCGCTGATTGCTCAGGGATTCGCGAATGCACAGCCTGCCCTGATCCGTAAGGCCAAGTTGATGCTGATGCAGTTGGGACGCCGACAGGATGTTCACCTGGAGAAATCAGTTTGTTCGTTACTGCTGGGTCAAACTGAGGAAGCTAGCCGTTCCCTGGAACTGAGTCAGGAGAAGGAGCCAATTGCCTTTATCAAGGAACAATCCAAAGATGCCCCGGATCTGCTGCCAGGACTTTGCCTGTATTCAGAACGGTGGTTACAGGATGAGGTCTTTCCCCACTTCAAGGACTTGGCCAACCGCACTGTTTCCCTCAAGGATTACTTCTCAAATGAACATGTTCAGTCCTATCTAGAAGCGCTATCGACTGAAACCGAGTCTGCCAATGAGTGGGAAGTAGTGCAGCCCCGGCGACCTGGAACCGCTGCGACTCAAGCTACTGCAGCACCGCAAACCGATGCCTTCAGTACAGCCTCCAATATCGCGATGGGAACCGCAACGGGTGCCGCTGCTGCTGCTGTTGCAACAGCAGTTGGCTCAGACTCTGCGACACACAAAGATTTAGTTGCCCCAGAGGCAAATTTGGGCGGGTTGGGTGAAGCACATCTTCAGGGTCGAACTTCAGAATCAGCCGCCCAGCCAGGCTTCACATCTTCAGCAGATCCGAACTCCTCCTTTGCTGGATTGCATGCAGCCCGTGGACGGAGAGTGGGTGCTGATGGCGTGGAGGTAGAGGAGCAAATATCGGAGGAGCGTCGTATGACCCATACCCGCAGAAATCCAAAGTTCGACTCGTTCAAGTTGCGTCGCCTACTCCTGTTGGGAATGATTGCAGTTCTGGCCCTCTGGTTCCTGTGGTGGGTCTTGAGTTCCCTTTTCACCAGTTTGTTTGGGGGAGCCCAGACCAGTTCAGATGTTCGCACACTTCAGGGAGAACAGGCGATGGTTCGTGTGGATCGGCCACCGATACCTATTCCTCAGCCAAAACCTGCCGCCAATACTTCCGGTGACATGACACCCCAGGTTGCTGAGCAGATTATTGGTAAATGGTTAGCCATCATAGAAGATGCACTGGGGCCTGAGCATCAAAATGATCCAAATGACACTATCTTGACCCAGCCAGCTTTGACCCAATGGGTTGATCGGGCCAGAACCCTACAGCGGGATGGAGCCCATCGGCTCTATGAGCATTCCCTGAGCGTCAATGCTGTGGAGCCAGATGCAGCTAATCCAAATCGCGCAACGGCAGATGCAACGGTTCGAGAAGCGGTTCAGTTCTATGAAAATGATCAACTGGTTGAATCCCAGGATGAAAATCTCCAGATTCAGTATCAATTTGTGCGGGAACAGGGTCAACCCTGGCAAATCGAAGATTGGCAGGTCTTAAACTAATTGGATTCAACTGCCTTGTCAGTTAGTTCTTGGGATGTGTAAGTATTTCGTCCCCGTTCTTTTGCTTGGTAGAGCGACTGATCAGCCACCTCAACTAGCATATCAGTCCTGCGTTTTCCATCCGGAGTCGCGGTCGCCACCCCCTGGCTGACCGTGACAAATTCGCTGACATCGGACTTGGCGTGGGGGATCTTGAGTTGGATAATCTCCTGTTTAATGGATTCAGCAACTTGGATTGCCCCATGATGGCCAGTGTTCGGCAGAATCACTGCAAATTCCTCTCCTCCGTATCGAGCAACCAAATCGGCAGGTCGTCGGGCAGCTCGACTCAGAGCTTGGGCAATCTGACGTAAACATTCATCCCCCACCTGATGGCCATAGGTATCGTTATAGCGTTTGAAGTAATCTACATCACAGAGGATCAAGGAGATGAATTGTTGTTCGCGGATTGAACGCTGCCATTCATGGGCCAAATATTGATCAAAGTAATGACGGTTGGCAATCTGAGTCAAACCATCGATCCGCACCATGCGTTGAAGCTGTTGGTTAGCACTTTCGAGTTCCTGGGTCTTCTGGGCCAGCTCCTGAACCAGAAAGCGAATCTGCAAATGAATCTTGACCCGTGCAATTACTTCTGCATCGGCGAAGGGCTTCGTGATATAGTCAACCGCACCCATTGCCAAACCCTTAACCATGTTGTCGATATCGGACAATGCTGTGGTGAAGATGATCGGAATATCACAGGTCGCTGGATTGGTCTTCAGACGTTTGCAGGTTTCAAATCCGTCAATTCCAGGGGGCATTTGGACATCCAACAAAATAAGATCGGGCAGCTCGTACTGAACCACTTCCAGAGCCGTTTCACCATCCACTGCAATTCGATATTCAAAGCCCGCATGGTGAAGTGTTTTGGAAAGAATTGAAAGGTTAATCGGGTTGTCATCAACAATTAGGACTAATCCTTTCTCAGAATTATTCATCAACGATGATGGATGCTGTGTATCGATCTTGTTATGAATCAAGTGCAGTAGGATTGGCTCTTCATCGATCTAGCTAGGCTAATCTTAACATTTCCTGAATTTTTTACGAATCCCTGAGGTATCAAACTAGTGTTGGTTAGGGAATAGGGAGAATGGCTGTCAGTGTATTAAGCCGATGTCGTGTAGACAAAAATCCCATTGATATTAGATTATTTCAGAAGAAAAATTAATAGCAGGAAGGGAAAAATATGACAGTTTTATTGGCAGGAGATATTGGCGGGACTAAAACTATCTTGCGGCTGGTTGAATCCAAGCCTGGGGAAGCAACTACACAGACCGAAGAGATAAGAGTGATTCCGGAATTAACGACACTCTATGAGCAAGTTTATCCAAGTCAGGAGTACGATGATCTAATCCCAATTGTTCTACGCTTTTTACAAGCGGCTCAAGCAGCTCCAGATGTTACTCTATCGGCATCAGGTTTGGTTGTAGAAAAAGCTTGCTTTGGAATTGCAGGCCCTGTTGTCAATAATAGCTGCCAACTCACTAACCTCAGTTGGTCTTTGAAAGCAGATACTCTACAGAAAAAGCTAAATATTTCCAAGGTTTCACTAATTAACGATTTTGCTGCGATTGGTTATGGCGTTCTAGGCTTAAACAAAGATGAAGTTCATGTGCTTCAAGCTGGAGAACCCAACGCCAACTCTCCAATGGGGGTAATTGGGGCCGGGACAGGCCTAGGAGAGGGATTTGTCATCCCTGTTTCCAGTGGGTATCAAGTTTTTCCGACAGAAGGAGGTCATGTTGATTTTTCTCCCCGTTCAGAAATGGAGTTCCAGCTTTTTACCTACATCAAGGAGTTGTACAACATTGAACGAGTGTCCGTAGAGCGGGTTATTTCAGGGATGGGAATCGCAACAATCTATCAGTTTTTTCGGGGTCGAAATCCTGATCTAGAAACTGCGGAAATGAAAGCCATCTTTACCCAGTGGAAACAGGAAATCGGGGAAGATCAGAAAACAATCGATCTATCAGCAGAAGTTTCCCGCGCTGCAGCTTCAGGTAATGACTATCTGTGTGAACAAACCATGAAGCTATTTATCGAAGCCTATGGCATGGAAGCTGGCAATTTGGCTTTGAAACTTTTACCCTACGGTGGCCTATACATTGCTGGAGGAATTGCCGCCAAGAACATTTCCCTGATCTTATCTGAAGACCTATTCATGAATGCCTTCAAGGCAAAGGGCCGTATCAGACCCCTGATGGAAAAAGTCCCCGTCAAAATCGTTCTCAACCCGAAAGTTGGTCTCATCGGAGCCGCCCTCTGCGCCAGTCAGTTGTAACGGGTTTCCTTAGGGGGTTTTACGAGCTTCAACCTCCAACCGTACCATCCGAACATGGGTATGGCCCTGGGCATCAATGGGAAACCTTTGCAGATAAATTGCAACAAAATCCGCAATCAGCTGTTCTCTATGGGTTTCAGGAACTTGATGGGTAATTGGCATCCAGGTGGTGCGAATCCAAGCTGCCAGACCGTCCGCACCGTCATGGGTCATATCCTTTGGCACGAGTTCCAGGCGATCAATTGCAAATCCTGCCGCCTGTAGCCAGGTTTCGTAATTTTGAGTGCCACAAAAATGATAGGGATTTTCAAACGTCCCGAAGTATTGTTTCCAGGAGGCAGTCTCTGCTAATTCTGCAAAGGTTTGCAGAATATCGGCTGCATTCCCTGATCCACCACAGGAGATCACAAGTGATCTTCCGGACTTGAGAGCCTGAGCCACACCTCGTAGAACAGCCTGATGATCATCAACCCAGTGCAAGACAGCATTGGAAAAGACCAGATCAAAGGCTGGGGTAAAGTTCAAAGCACGGGCATCCATTTCTACAAAGGTCAAGTTGGGATACTCGGTTTTGGAATACGTTCGTTGGGCGTAGGCAATCATGGGCGCGGAATTATCCACTCCTGTGACCCATCCATTGGGGAGAGAACGGGCGAAGTCAGCCGTAATTTTTCCATCCCCACAGCCCAAATCTAAAATCGACTCATGGCCCTGTAGGTTCAGGTGCGAGCGCAGTTCCTGTGCCCACTTCAACTGAGCGGACGAACTCTTGGCATAGCCCTCTGGATTCCATTGCATAGGCTGTGATTATTGTTCTTTCAATTCAAGGATTAATAGTCAATGAAGTCGGATTTCCGCTGTCCAACTGACCTTTGATGTTTCACCAGAAATAAGTCACCCAAAAATAAGCTCCTGATTTTTCAGGAGCCATGAATTATCAACCAAGTTTTCTCAAGTTTGTCGTTCGAGTCAAAGCCTTAAAACATACAGCCGTTTACAGAGAGCTCAATCACTAATCTTACTTAGCTATCTTTCCAAGAGGGGCCTTTGTAAGGAGTTCCCTCAAAGGGCTGAACACCCATGCTTGGATAAATATCCGAACTTGGGCTAAAGATACGAGCAAAGCCCTCATAGACATAATTCACTGCTTGCTCTAGATTTTGGAAGAGATTACTCATGGCATCTCACCTCTCAGTAATTTGTTGAGTTTTAACCTGACCCACCTTTATTCTATGCAAAACAAAATCCTATTTTCAGAATCGCAACATTTATTTGCAATTATCGGGGATCAAACTTCTATAAAGAGAAATCAATGGCTTCGATATCCAAAAATCAATTTCTGTGATATCGAATTGAACCTAACTTAACAATCTTAATACAGAAGAAATACCTATTACTACCTTATGGCAAAGAAATTAATACTCACTTATTCAATCCTGAACACAAAGCCAATCTTTTGTTAAAATAAGTTAAGGATAGTGAACTTCAGCCAGTAGTTTTTTTAGAAAAGTCAACAGAATTTCAGCTAAAAGATTAATTCTTCAGTTGAGTAAAACCGTACTATGCCTGACGGTAGATACGACAGCGAGAAATAGAAAAAGCCTTTACAAAACGTTACAATCGAAATTGTGGCAATGGGAAATAGACGTTTCTCAACCTGCCAGCACCCTGATGTTTCGAGGCGATCTGCGATGAATGGTTCTATCCGAGTAGGTAATCTGTTTGGGATTCCTTTTTATATTAATGTTTCATGGTTTCTGGTTTTGGGGCTAATGACCCTAACCTATGGTGGAAATCTGGCCGCTCAATTCTCTGGATTGGGGCCAGCAGGTGCTGGAATTCTGGGCTTGATCACCTCCCTGTTACTCTTCACCTCAGTATTGGCCCACGAACTCGGACATAGCCTGGTTGCCATTCGACAGGGAATCGCGGTCAAATCAATCACCCTATTTCTGTTTGGCGGGTTGGCAAGCCTAGACCAGGAAGCGAAAACGCCAGCAGATGCCTTCTGGATTGCTGTTGCAGGCCCCCTTGTGAGCTTAGGAATATTTGGCATTTTGCGGGGAATTGTCACGCAGGTGGGAGTTTCTGGGCCATTGCTTGCGGTCGTCAGCTTATTGGCCTGGATTAATCTGGCACTGGCATTGTTCAACTTGATTCCAGGTCTGCCCCTGGATGGCGGCAACGTCCTAAAAGCTCTGGTCTGGAAGGTTACGGGCGATCAGTACAAAGGGGTAGCGTTTGCGAGTCGAGTGGGTCAAGTTTTGGGGGGATTGGCAATTTTTGTTGGCTTCCTGCCAACTTTGGTTGCTGGAGCCTTTCCGAACCTCTGGACAGTGCTAGTGGGTTGGTTTCTCCTCCGAAATGCCAACCTGCTAGTTCGAGACGCTAGTTTGAAGAGTCGGCTCTCCGAATTCGTGGCGGAAGATGCCATCGTTGGGCAGATTGCGGTGGTTCCAGAATCCTTGTCTTTGAGACAACTGGTGAATGATTACGTGATTGGCCAGTCTAACGCTAATCAGGTGTTTGTTAAGGATGAATCAGGGAAATTGTTGGGTCAGGTTCAAGTGGAAGCGCTGAAGACAGTCCCTACCTCTGAATGGCCCTCAACTCCTGTAAAGCAACTGATGCAACCGATTGAGCCTGCAAAGGTTCAAGTTGATGCGAAGCAGTCTCTCCTTGATGTGGTCATGCTATTTGAGCAGGAAAAGCTGAATGAAGTGTCTGTGACTCAAGATGGCGTTCCAATTGGGTTCATCCAGAAATCGTCGATTCGGACTCTACTCCAGCGCGGTTCTCAAACTCAAATGAGCGCGGCTTCATCATCGGCTGGTTAAGCGGGAAAGGGATCTGGGGCAATGTCCTAGATCCCTAAAAGGCTTTTGAAACTTTGTCTGATCCTCAGTGGGCTTAATTTTTAAGAAAAGTTGGTAATTTTTTGTGTCCCCTCGTAATGAGGTAATTTAGAAGACTTAAGCTATTTTAATAAGGAGTATTTTTATGTTTGACCTACCGACTAAAGTTACTTCCTCTACAGCGACACAGCTCACTACTGAATTACCGATGCTGAACGTGGCTCCAGCTCAGATTGTTCGAGGTGAAAAGAGCCTTAGTCAATCCGGTGGAGCAATTGCCCGTTTAGGAACTCGGCCTCTAGTCGTCGGAGGTAGCCAAAGCCTTGCCTTGGTAGAATCCGAACTCCAAACCCTGGCTCAACAGCACCAGCTTTCTCTAGAAACCGCATCCTATAGTCCCGACTGTAGCGAGGCCACGCTCACACGACTTCAAAAAGCTGTCAAAGCCCACCAAGCCAATGTCATCCTGGGCGTGGGGGGCGGTAAATCTCTGGATGCTGCCAAGTTACTGGCGGATCAATGTCAACTGCCCGTTGTGACTCTACCAACCTCTGGCGCGACCTGTGCGGCCTGGACAGCCCTCTCTAATATTTATTCAGAGACTGGAGCTTTTCTCTACGATGTCACCCTGGCCAAGTGTCCAGACCTGCTGATTCTGGATTACAGTTTGATTCAAATGGCTCCCCCAAGAACTCTAGTTGCGGGTATTGGGGATGCTCTAGCCAAGTGGTATGAAGCCTCCGTCAGTAGCGGTCACATTGATCAAACATTGATTATCGCTGCGGTTCAACAGGCCCGAGTCCTGCGAGATTTACTGCTACAAAAATCCGAAGAAGCTCTGAAAAATCCCGGAGGAGAAACCTGGCGCTCGGTAGTCGATGCAACAGTGCGCATGGCGGGAGTTATCGGGGGCTGGGGTGGTGCTCAATGTCGAACGGTTGCGGCCCATGCGATTCACAACGGGTTGACTCATCTGACCAAGAGTCATGGTACGCTACACGGAGAGAAAGTTGCCTAAGGCATTTTGGTGCAACTGAGATTGGAGGAAATTCTTCAGGGCAATCAGCTCGCCGCAACTGCCAGACAGCAGCTTCTACGGTTTTATTGTGAGATTGGGCTGCCTCAGACCCTTGACCATCTGGGCCTGGAAGAGATTACCCTGTCAGACTTGAAGCAAGTCTCAGAGATTGCTTGTCAGGAACATTCAGATATTCATCGGTTACCCTTTAAAGTTGTGCCAGAGCAACTAATGGCAGCAATGGTGTCAACCACCGCTCCAGTTGGAGAGGTACGCTCATCTGTTTTTCAGTAGATACTATCGACCCATGACTTTGGATTGGATTAGCTCCGCAGATCGAGTTCAGCAACTCCCCCCCTACGTTTTTGCCCGTCTAGATGAACTCAAAGCCCGCGCCCGTGAGCAGGGATTGGACTTGATTGACCTGGGCATGGGAAATCCCGGTGGCCCGACGCCGCAGCCGGTGGTGGAAGCGGCAACTCAGGCCATGGCCGATCCGGAGCACCACGGCTATCCGCCCTTTGAAGGAACCGCCAATTTCCGGCGGGCCATTACTGACTGGTATCATCGCCGCTACGGGGTTGAACTTGATCCAAATGGAGAAGCCCTACCACTTCTGGGTTCCAAGGAAGGACTGACCCACCTGGCCCTGGCTTACATTAACCCTGGTGATGTGGTGCTGTCTCCCAATCCAGCCTATCCTGCGCATTTTCGGGGGCCATTAATTGATGGGGGACGGGTGATTAGCATTCGTC
>JBHJGO010000180.1:0-10652 GCA_050331715.1 Microcoleaceae cyanobacterium | reverse complement strand
CAGCGGTCAATCGGTTGCTTACGAGAATTAACCCAGTCTTTCCGTTCTGCCAGGGCATAGTTGTAGACGCCCCGACAAGACTCAAGCCAGGAAACCATCCGGGCTTCTTGCTCCAAAGATGGGTAAATTCTGTACCGATAACTCAGGGACTACTTCCCCCTATCTTAGCATCTCTAGGCAGCTATCGAGGCTCCCTAGATAATGCGACCCCAAGAAAAGGGTGGGGCGGCTCTCATCCCGACGCTGAATCAAAGATTACAGCGCGGGGCTTCCCGCCGTTTTGCTAAAAGTTTAAAGGCTGATCATCCAAATCTGACAACAACGCTTGACTGTACAACTCACTCCCGTTGTCACCTAAAGATATGCCATTCTTCGAGAGCGTTAATTGGGATGTCTTGCGCCCCAACCTCCTGTACCCCATCAGCGCTGGAAACGCTGTATATAGTATTTAGAGACATAAAAAGGATTGATTAAGTTCTACAAAAGAATAATTTAAATCAACTTTTCTTAATCTTATCTTTACTGAATCGTCCCCTTTAAAGTCACAGCTACAGCAGTCCTAAATCAATCACGAAAACAGCAAAGGGATTTGGGGACTTTCCAAGAAGGGGGCAGTGACCCCTGCACCCCTATTTCACAAACCATTTGTGATTGCTATATGAATCAGTTCAGATTTACCCAGGAGAAATTATTAGAGACCTATAAAAGCTCCAATCCAGATCAAGCTCAGAACGTTCAGAAGTTAGAGTTTTAGCCAGAGGTAATGGTAACTTACTCTAGTTTGCAACGGGGCTGTTTAGGTGTAGGATTGCGCTGGGAGTAGATTGATCGTTCAATTTGCTTTGAAATTAGAATAGAACCCAAAGTCAAGCTGAAGAATTAAGGATAGGTTAAGATATCTTCTCCGAGAAACTTCCCTTTGACTAACAATATCTAACTGCCGATAACTATGCTTTAGGGATCAGTGATATGAACGCTGAGGCAGGGATTTTTGGTAAGTTTTTGCGAATACGCAACCCAAACAACTTTCATTCCAAGATTTGGAGAATTCTGCATGTTTCCACCTAACCACACAAAGCTGAAACGGGCAGTCACTTTCGTTTTTAGCCTCTTGTTTGCTATTTTGACGCTAGCTCCTGCGGCCTTTGCAGCGGAGAATCTACCTCGACCCGATCCCAACTTCAATGGGAAGATTGGAATTTACTATACAAGTTCTGAACCTGACCCCGATTTACTCAAACCTGTCGAGGCCGAAGAAGACGCCCCAAACGTACTGCTTGTTCTAATTGATGATGCTGGATTTGGAGCTTCCAGTACCTTCGGGGGTTCGATTGCTACCCCAGTTTTGGATCGTTTAGCGGAGAACGGCTTGCGTTACAACCGTTTCCATACCACTGCCCTGTGTTCTCCAACTCGCGCGGCATTGCTAACCGGGCGGAATCATCACTCTGTTAGTTCCGGAACCATTCAAGAGTTAGCCACAGGTTATCCCGGTTACAGCGGATTGATTCCTCAAAGCACTGCAACCATTGGTCAAATCCTGCGGGAGAATGGCTACAGTACTGCCTGGTTTGGCAAGAACCACAACGTTCCCGATAACTTGACCAGCGGCGTTGGCCCCTTTGATCGCTGGCCCAACGGTCTAGGATTCGATTATTTCTATGGGTTTATCGGTGGAGAAACCGATCAATGGTATCCCACCCTATACGAAAACCAGAATCCAGTTGAACAAACCGTTTTTCCCGAAGAGGGCTATAACCTGAATATTGACCTGGCAGACAAAGCGATTTCCTGGATTCGGTACGAGAAATCCATCGCACCGGATCGTCCCTTCTTCGCCTACTTTGCCCCCGGAGCAGTTCATGCGCCTCACCAACCCCCGGCAGAGTATGTTGAGAAGTACAAGGGTAAATTTGACCACGGTTGGGATCAAGAACGGGAAATCATCTTCGAGCGCCAGAAGAAAATGGGTGTGATTCCTGCTAGTACGGAATTAACCCTGCGCCCTGAACAGATGCCAGCCTGGGATAGCTTCAGTCCCGAAGACCAGAAAGTTCTAGCCCGTGAAATGGAAACCTATGCTGGATTCCTGGAATATACCGATCATGAAATAGGCCGTGTAGTTGATGCAATTGAAGATTTGGATCAGCTAGATAACACCTTGGTCATCTACATCGTTGGCGACAACGGTTCTAGTGCTGAGGGTAGCCTGATTGGAACGTGTAATGAGTTACTAAACCTGAATGGTTTGAATCTGACGATGGAGGATAACCGTCGGTGTTATGACATTTGGGGTGGCCCTGAAACTTCTCCCCACTTTGCGGTCAGTTGGGCCTGGGCCATGGATACGCCCTTCCGCTGGACAAAGCAGGTGGCTTCCTACTTCGGCGGCACTCGTAACGCCATGGTGATTTCCTGGCCAGAGAAAATCAAAGAAAAGAATGGTCTGCGGGATCAGTTCCACCATGCAATTGATATTGCGCCGACATTGTATGAAGTTGCTCAGATTGAAGCCCCTCGATTTCACAATGGCATTCCTCAGAAACCAATTGAGGGAGTGAGTTTGGCCTATACGTTCGACAAGGGCGGAGCCAAGGCAGAAGATGCCCGCAAGACCCAATACTTCGAGATGTTTGGACATCGAGCCATCTACGACGAAGGTTGGATGGCTTCAGCCTTTCACAATCGAGTTCCCTGGGTGACGGCTGGAACCGTTCCCTTTGATGAAGATAAGTGGGAGTTGTTCAATCTTGACGAAGACTTTAGTCAGGCGCAGGATTTATCCACAGAGAAACCGAAGAAGTTAGAGGCAATGAAAGCTCAGTTCTTGCTGGAAGGGGAAAAATATGGTGTCTTTCCTCTGGATGACCGTTTTGCAGAACGGACGGACGTAGCGCTACGTCCAAGCTTTACGGCAGGTCGAGATCACTTTGAGTTTTTCCCTGGCATGACTAATCTTTCTGAGGGAACTGCACCCAATGTTAAAAACCTGTCCCATAGCATTTCTGCTGATTTGATCATTCCTGAACAGGGTGCAGAAGGGGTTATCCTAGCATTTGGTGGCACTACGGGCGGCTATACACTGTTCATCAAAGATGGCAAACTCACCTACGACTACAACTGGTTTGATCTAGAACGGACTGCGATTACTTCTTCCACAGATGTTCCCACCGGGGAAGTTAATGTGCGGTTCGATTTCGAGTATGACGGTGATGGCGTTGGTAAGGGTGGCACGGGAAAATTGTTTATCAACAATCGCAAAGTGGCTGAGAAGCGGATTGACAAGACTGTTCCTGGTCGCTATGGAGTTGATACCTTTGGCGTTGGTTTGGATTCTCAAGCACCTGTGAGTACGGCTTATAAACCGCCGTTTAAGTTTACAGGAGAAATTGAGAAGGTGACGATTGATATTAAATAGCCTTTGGATCGGATATTGGGAGGATGGTTGTCAGGCATCCTCCTTTTTTCTGGAACTATACTGGAGTAGTTAAAACTTGGCTTTTATTGCTGAACTTTAACTATGGATGGCTATGATCTTTAAATCAAGCAGGTTCCGATACTTGGAAAATTACTCAGGCATTGTTTTTGCTGTATTGGTTTTGGGCAATTATAATTATGGGAATCTCAATCTGGATTTTCTTTCAAAGTTTGAAATTCAGCCTCTCTTGAAAGCTAAGCAAACTTGAATATCAGCCAGCTCCATATCAGGAAAGTCTTCCTACTGTTGAATGCGATTCCGAAACTCCTTTGCCGCAGCCAGTGGGCTAGGATTCTGAACACTTTCAATGAGTAGCTCTATATTGAGTTCAGGTAAAACTTCGCTGGAATTAATAGCTTCATAACCGAAAGTTTCAGTGAATTGATTTGAATTCTGGCGCAGATAATAGATCAATAGTCTATTCTCTTGCCAAAACCAAACTTCTTGAACACCGAGTCGTTGATAGAGTGCCAATCGATTAATCCCACCACGAGTCACCACAACTTCAATGGCTAGGTCAGGAAATTCCTTATCGGTTCCAATGCAATAGCTCTCGTCTGGCTCACCGCCCGCTTCCTGTTCCGACTTACGAAAAGTTGTCGAACCTGTCGGAAAGTATTCTGTGTTGGTTTCCAAAAAATAAATTAGCAACAGGTCACCAATACGAGTTTTACCGCTTTCATGTCGACGACTAGGGGCCACAATTTCTAACACTCCGTCTAAGTAACTCACACGGTATGAGAGCTGATCCCCCAAATCTGACAACAATGCTTCGTACTGCGACCAACTAACGGGGCTGATGGTACGACGTTCTTCTGGATCATCAATCTGGAGATGTTCGGATAAGTCATTCAGAAGAATCATAGGTTGCTGAAGGATTATCGATTAATCCTTATTTTAGTCTGAGTCATTACCTAAGTACTGTAAATTATAGGGGGATATCAATAAATACCTGCAAAGAATCGGATTCAGATCACTTTTTCTTAACCTCTTCTTTACTCGATTATGCTCCATAAAGTTATAGGCTAAGGGCAATTCTAAATTTAAAAAATTAGAGTCTCAATTCACAGGGAAAATTGTGAGAAATGTCAAGAACCTTTCCCTTGGGCTGTGTTCAACAAGCCTTACGATAACTAAGGGGATTCATCCTAATGATTTCCGATCTGATCACTGGATATAAATGACGATTCTGCAAATTTTGCGTCAACCTCCGTTTGAACCTCAATAGAGGGAGGGGATCTACCTGAACACTAAACATAAAGCTGGATTAAGCTTTTTCACTCGCTTATGAATTTCACCAACTCTAATCTTTTGAGGGGAATGAAGGCAGTTATTTCATCTCTGTTAATTGCGGTATTTACCAGCATTAACCTACTGCCCTTTCCCGTTCTTGCCCAAGAACTAATTCCCCACCCCGACAAGCCTTTCAAAGGTAAAGTTGGCCTGACTTACAAAGATTCCGAACCTATTAAATCCGAACTGAAACTGCCTGAAACCTTCGGCATTGAAAACGCTCCCAATATCCTGGTAGTGCTGATCGATGACGTAGGGTATGGTCAGTTTTCAACCTTTGGAGGTTCGATTCCGACTCCAGCAATGGATCGAGTTGCCAAGAATGGACTGCGTTACACCCAGTTTCATACCACAGCGCTCTGTTCTCCCACACGGGCGGCATTGCTAACAGGACGCAACCACCATTCTGCGGGTACCGGTGTGATTGGTGAAGCTGGAACAGGTTTCCCAGGTTACTCCGGGATTATCCCAAGTTCTGCTGGAACCTTTGCCAAAGTGCTTCAGGAAAATGGTTATAGCACCTCCTGGTATGGTAAGAATCATAATGTTCCTGACTGGGAAACCAGTATGACTGGCCCCTTTGATCGCTGGCCTGTGGGTTTAGGGTTTGATTACTTCTATGGGTTTGTTGGTGGACACGGATCAATATTCTCCTGCTTTGGTGGAGAACACCACTCGGTTAGAACCCCCAGATACCAATGCAGACGGTTCTCCCTATCACCTAAGTGTAGACCTGGCTGACCATGCGATTTCCTGGATTCGCCAAACAAAAGCCATCGCACCACAGAAGCCTTTCCTGGCATACTTCGCAACTGGAGCAACCCACGCGCCCCATCAGGTTCCAGAAGAATGGATTAAGCCCTTTGAAGGCAAATTTGATCTGGGCTGGGACAAGTACCGCGAGGAAACCTTTGAACGCCAGAAAAAGTTAGGCGTAATTCCCAAGGATGCTCAGTTAACCCCTCGTCCAGATTCTCTACAAGCCTGGGATTCCCTCTCTCTAGAAGAACAAGAAGTTTATGCTCGGATGGCAGAGGTGTTTGCGGGCTTCACAGCTCAGGCAGATCACGAAGTTGGTCGGGTGATTCAAGCGATTGATGACCTGGGTGAACTGGATAATACTTTGATCTTTTACATTGCGGGTGACAATGGCTCCAGTGCGGAAGGTGGGTTCGAAGGATTGTTGAACGAGATGACCTTCTTCAATGCCATACCTGAAAATCTTGAAGAAAAGGAAAAGGCGGTCGATGGATTAGGCGGCCCGCTGTACTACAATCACTTCCCAGCGGCCTGGGCCTGGGCGATGGATTCTCCCTTCCAGTGGACAAAGCAAATTGCCTCCCACTTTGGCGGAACCCGTAACGGGATGTCAGTTTCCTGGCCTGCTCAGATCAAGGACAAAGGCGGAATTCGCTATCAGTTCAGCCATGTGATTGATATTGCGCCGACGATTTTTGAGGCAGTTGGCATTGAAGCACCGACTGAAATCAATGGAATTGGTCAGAAGCCGATTGAAGGAACCAGTCTGGTTTATACGTTTGACGATGCCAAAGCACCAACCCGCCACACAACCCAATATTTCGAGATGTTGGGTAACCAGGGGATTTACAGTGATGGCTGGATGGCGAGCGCCCTCTGGAATGAACCCTGGAATCCCAACCCACCGACCGATAAAGATATTCTCAATTTAGATTGGGAGCTGTATAACGTGGAGGAAGACTTTACCCAGGCAAACAATATCGCCGCTCAAAATCCCCAGAAACTTCAGGAAATGAAGGATTTGTTCTATGCTGAAGCGGCTCGGTACAACGTATTGCCCCTAGATGGCCGCAAGACTGAACGGTTGGACGTTGCCAATCGTCCCAGCTTAACGGAAGGACGTGACAGCTTCACCTATCCAGATCACATGCGGATTCCAGAAGGTTCATCCCCCGACCTGAAAAATGTCAGTCACACCATTACTGCTGATGTGGTGATTCCTGAAAACGGTGCAGAGGGAATGTTAGCAACCCTAGGGGGTCGCTTTGCTGGTTATGGACTGTTCGTTCAGGATGGAAAGTTGGTCTACCACTATAACTTGGCAGATGTTGAACGGTACAATATTACCTCGGATCAGAAGTTGCCTACAGGAAAAGTGAGTCTGAAGGCTGTTTACAAGACGGATTCCGACAAACCCTATGCCGGAGCAGATGTCACCCTCTATGCCAATAATCGCAAGATTGGGAGCGGGCGAGTGGAAAAGACATTACCAAACCGGATCACACTGGATGAAACCCTTGATGTTGGATTTGATACCGGAACTCCGGTGACTGAAACCTATGAACTGCCCTTTGATTTCACTGGACAGTTAGACAAGGTAACAATCGAGTTGCAGTCTTAAATTGCATTTCAGCGTTGACCCTCTCCGTGCGAAGCTGTTTGGCGAAAGTCCGTGGAATAGCTTCTATGAGAGGGTTTGTGCAAAGTGGCGACTCCCCTATGAGAGCCGCCACAGTTCACACCCGATCAACAAATCAAATCAAGCAGATCGAATAATCCACCACTGACTACACTTGAGCAGTTTCCGCTGTAGCTTCTAATTGCTCAGTGTGGTCATTTCCAGCCAGGTTAACCTTAACAACACGATTGATTGTTTCAGGAGCCTTTGGCAGAGTAATGGTTAGAACACCGTCTGCATAATTGGCTGCAACCTCAGTATTAACCACTGCATCGCGCAGAGAGAGAACTCGACGAAACTGTCCGACTGGGAACTCAGAATAGAGATATTTTTCTCCCTCACCCAACTCAGGACGCTGAGTTTTGCCAGAGATCGCAACTGCCTTTCGACCCGCTTGAATATCAAGAGATTCCTTGTCCAGACCTGGAACAATTAGTCGAGCGATAAACTGTTCGGAGGTTTCTTGCAATTCGATAGCAGGTGTCCAAGTAGTAGTTTGAGCTTTCATCATTTCACCTAACATTTGATCAAAATCACGACGAACTTTTTCAATTTCAGAGAAGGGAAGTTGAGAGATTAACATTTGGCTTTACTCCTTAGAATAGAACTAGAAAGTCTAGGCAAATTCAGTTCATTGCTTACATCTCTAATGATGCAACAGGAAAAAGCCAGATCAAATGAGAACAAACCGAACTTCCCAGGGTTAAATCCTCACCTCTTTACCATCAGGAGAACCCATGACTGAATTAGCAAGGTTACAATACTTAAACCTGCTCAATTGGGGTTCCCGCTCAAAGCGGAACAATTTTGATGGAATGGTTTGAAGTCTCTAACAACTGGGTTCTTGTACCGCCTCGGCCTAAGGCTATTATTCACTTTTTGGGGGGGGCTTTTGTTGCCACTGCCCCTCAAGTAACCTATCGCTGGTTGCTGGAACAGTTAGCACAGCAGGGATATGCGGTGATCGCCACCCCGTTTATTAATACACTGGATCACGCAGAAATTGCCAAGCAAGCCCTCTGGACTTTTGAGGATGGTCTAGAAGATCTGTATCGCCTATCAAAACTGCGCCAGCGTGGACTGCCAATCTATGGCTTGGGTCACAGCATGGGGTGTAAACTGCATCTGCTGATTGGCTGTCTATTCTCTGTGCAGCGAGCCGGTAATATTCTGATGTCCTTCAACAACTATGCGGCGCGCCAGTCGATTCCTCTCGTCGAACAGATTTCCCAGTGGGTTCCTGTGGAATTTACGCCTACCCCAGCCGCGATGAACCGTATGGTCGAGGAGTATTACCAGGTTCGCAGAAATCTTCTGGTTCAATTTCGCAGAGACACGATTGATCAAACGCGTGGACTGTATCAAATTCTCTATCAACGCTTTCCAGATCTGACGACAGCTCAACTTCTAGGCGGCGATCATCTTACCCCCCTCAATCAAGATATCAACTGGTCAGCTGGGGAGGTCTTTACACCATTGGATGCGATCGCCCAATGGGTTCGTCAGGGAGTCTGTCAAGATCTATACGCCCTAAATCAAAATATTCTCAACTGGCTTGATCCCCTGTATCGACTTTAATCAGATTGAGTCGTCTTCATCTGATAGTAAACCTGAGTGAACAGGCTTGTAGTATTTTCGGATGAAGAGGCAATTTCGATGATCGGATGTCCGGGTATAACTTAGTTCATCTGCAATATCTCTCAGTAGCCGCAAACCCCTACCGCCCCCAGCACTCTTGCTTTGGGATGCGGGCAGTTCATCCAGCTTGCGATCCTTGTCAAATACAGGCCCATAGTCCCAAATCCTCAGCTCAATCTCCTTAGGGAAGATCACCGCCTCAATCTCAATCGTCTGATCCCTGGAAAGCTGTCTGTGAGCGTGACGGACAGCATTTGTAAATCCCTCTGCTAGAGCAAGCTGACATCGTAGCCATACAGGTCGTGGGATTACATCTAGCTGAACCTGATCAAACCATAGTAGGACGCTAGAGAGAGCATCCAAAGTTGTGGGGGCTTGAAATCTAGAGCGATAGGGAAATACGAGTGGCTCAGTACCAGCAGATTCGGTCACACTCAGACTGAGAAGTATCTAGGTCTATGACCAGTATAAACGCAAACTTCGGATTACCATCAGTTTACGAGCAATTCAGTTTACAAACAATTTACCAATTCCGGTCAGGCACTATTCCCGTTAGACTATACTCTAGTTTAGGTCAATCGTTTCAATCAAAACCTACTATTGATCCTGCCGCAGATCCATAATCGTGCTGTCCATGTTTAAGATCCTAGTGATTGATGATGACACTGTCATTCGGGAGTTACTCAGAAGAACGCTGAAGAAGCAGGGCTATGATGTCTCAATTGCCAGCAATGGCGAGGATGGTATTCAGCAAGCCAAGGAATTACAGCCTGCTTTGATTATCTGCGACTGGATTATGCCCCGGATCACTGGGATCGAGGTTTGTCGTCAGGTGAAAGCAACTCCAGAACTGTCAACGACGCAATTTTTTCTCCTGACTTCCCTGGGTTCTGTTGCAGATCGGGTCAAGGGGTTAGATGCTGGCGCTGATGACTTTATTTCTAAACCCCTGGAGATGAATGAATTGTATGCCAGGGTGAGGGCTGGACTGCGGCTCTATCAATTGAGTCAGGATCTACAAACCCAGAAGCAACTGTTGGAAGCAGAATTGGCCGAGGCAGCAGATTATGTCAAGTCACTGTTGCCTGAGCCATTAGCAGAGCCAATTCGAATTGAGTCTCAATTTATTCCCTCACGGCAGTTGGGGGGGGATTGTTTTGACTATGCGTGGTTGGATTCTGATTATCTGGCAATTTACCTGTTGGATAC
The DNA here is from genome assembly GCA_050331715.1 of Microcoleaceae cyanobacterium. Taxonomy (GTDB): domain Bacteria; phylum Cyanobacteriota; class Cyanobacteriia; order Cyanobacteriales; family Microcoleaceae; genus JBHJGO01. The sequence continues at coordinate 597 of JBHJGO010000180.1, read as the reverse complement.
GTCGGGTCATGGTCTGAAGGCGACCCTACCATCGATCTCGGTGTTGAATTTGTTGCGATCGCAAACCCTCCCCAATCTCAACTATCGCAAGCCTAGTGAGGTTTTGAAGGCGCTGAATCATACGTTTCAGATGACTTACCAGAACGACAAGTATTTTACGATCTGGTACGGCGTCTACAATCGGGCAACGCAGCGGTTGCTCTATGCCAGTGCAGGACATCCTCCAGCAATCTTGCTATCTGAGATAGAAAACGAGAACCTCAAGGTTCAGCGTCTCAAAACGGTCGGGATGCCGATTGGGATGTTTCCGGAAGCGGAATATGTAGATGCTGAGTGCGAGATCCAACAATTGAGCAGTCTCTACATCTTCAGCGATGGAGTCTATGAAATTCATCAGCCAGGGGGCGAGATTCTTGGGCTAGACGCATTCATCCATCTGCTGGCCGATCACTACAATTCAATGGACGGCAACCTGGAGGGTATCCTATCCAGTATTAAGGGACTCAATTCGAATCATCCCTTTGAGGATGACTTTTCGTTGCTAAAAGTAAAGTTCTGTTGAAGTCTGAATTCAGACATGCGGCTGAGATCTATCCC
>JBHJGO010000179.1:0-14531 GCA_050331715.1 Microcoleaceae cyanobacterium | reverse complement strand
GTGGCGATGAGACAGATCAAGGTTCGGGATATTGATAAAGCCCTAGTGATGCTCTCAAAGGGCAACTCATCCCCAGGAAATACAGCAGGAGATTTACCGAAAGAAACGAAGCAATTGGAGTAATAACTGACCTAATCTCGCAAAATTTGAAAACTCTCCGGTGAGAATTCAAGTACAACTTTATTCCCTGATTGATAGGTCTGAAATTCCTGGGGATGAAGATTTTGTCGACGGGCTACCACTGAGAAATTCTCATCCAGTTGCACGATATAACGACAATCAGTTCCAAGATAAATCACCTCCTGGATTTGCCCCGGCCACCCAGACACCCTATCGGGGGGACAGATTCTTAATCTTTCTGGACGAATAGCCAGATGAATCAACTGACCTGGAGAAAAATGAATGCCTAACAAATTGCTTGAAACCGGAAGTGTGACGGGAAACCGTTGGTGAATCAAAATAGACAATTGATCCCCCTGACATTCCTGCACAACCCCTGGCAAAACATTACTCTCGCCGATGAAATTAGCAACAAATTGACTTTGAGGAGATTCATAGATTTCTGCCGGAGTTCCCACCTGAAGCAGTATCCCCTGATGCATCACGCCAATTCGATCTGACATCGTCAGGGCTTCTTCTTGATCATGGGTAACGTAAATAAATGTAATTCCCAACTGCTGCTGCATCCGCTTCAGTTCAAGCTGCATTTCCCGCCGCAGTTTCAGATCCAGCGCCCCTAAGGGTTCATCCAGCAATAATACTTGAGGTTGCTTGACCAAGGCTCTGGCCAGAGCCACCCGTTGCTGTTGACCCCCAGACAATTGACGAGGATAGCGATTTTGCAGATCGGTTAATTGCACGAGTCCCAGAATATCAGTCACCCGTTGACGGATTTGAGTCCGGGATTGGTTGTCCATTTCCAGACCAAAGGCAACGTTCTCTGCCACAGTTAAGTGAGGGAATAGGGCGTAGTTCTGAAACACCGTATTCACCGGTCGATGAAAGGGAGGATCTTGTCTGACCGAACGATTGTGAACGTAGATCTCCCCCGAACTGGGCGATTCAAAGCCAGAAATCATCCGTAGCGTCGTGGTTTTGCCACATCCCGACGGCCCCAACAGTGAGAAAAATTCTCCCGGTGCAACGGTTAAATTCAACGAATCCACCGCTAGCGTCGATTTACCACGATGGCTAGTGAAAGACTTACACAAATCAACCAGTTGAACGGCTGGAGTCATACAAACACTACCCACCCACGCTCAGTTTGATTTCTGTCCAGGCCGTATCGTAGAGGCTAATACTGTCACCCACATCCTCCAAATATCGTAATTTAGCAAATACCTCTGGACTGGGATAAATGCTTGGGTTGTCCAGATTTTCCGGCTTGATTAACTGTTGATCAATGGCCGTTTTATTGGGTGAACCATAGTCAATAAAGTTAGAAACCTGCGCTCCAATCTCAGGATCAAGAATGAAGTTGATAAACTTTTCGGCGAGTTCCTTGTGGGGTGCATTCTTGGGAATCACCATGTTATCTGTCCAGATAATAGTACCTTCCTCTGGAATCGTGTATCGAAGGTTGGGATTTGATGCCATCACCTGGAAAATATCACCACTGTATTCCAGGGTCAAATCCACTTCTCCCTGATTGAGCAGTAATTGTCCAGTATCAGGAACAAAGGCTGCAACCAGTTGTTGATTCTCCAGGATTAAATCTTTGGCTTGATTGATTTCAGCGTCATCGGTGGTGTTGGGATCATAACCAAGGAACATTAGAACAGCTCCTAGCGTGTGGCGCATATCATCCAACCAAGCCACTTTCCCGGCAAAATCAGCATCAAACATAGCTTGCCAACTATTAATTTCTGTACCTGTTGAGTCCAGGTTATACCCAATTCCCAGTGTGCCCCATTGATAGGGATAGCTATAGGTATTCTCTGGATCGTAGGGCGGCGTGAGAAACGTTGGGTCGACGTGTTTTGAGTTAGAAATATTTTCCTGATTGAGTGGTTCAAGCAATCCTTCATCTGCCAAAATCTTTACCATATAGTCAGCAGGAAAGGCGACATCATAGCCAGGATTGCCAGGCTTCAACTTAGCGTAGAGACTTTCATTGCTGTCGTAGGTATCGTAGTTAACTTTTATCCCGTTCTGTTCTTCAAATTGAGTAATCACTGCTGGATCAATATAAGTTGACCAGTTGTAGAGATTCAGTTCTTGAGCTTGATTAGAGTTGCTGCCAGAACTGCCAGAATTATTCGTCGCACATCCCAGCGGAATCGCAGCACTCAGGACAAAAAGCAGGATAAAAGTAAATAGTTTTTTCATTCAAATGACTTTAGCGAACGCTCAATCGTTAATGAAGATACCACAAGCAGGAGCGAGGCCAACAGCATCAAAGTTGACAAAGCATTAATCACAGGACTGACAGAAAGCTTGATCATGCCGTAGATGAACAGGGGCAGCGTGGTCGAACCGACCCCAGATGTGAAGAAAGCGATCACAAAATCATCGAGAGAAACAGTGAAACCCAGCAACGCCCCGCTGAGAATTCCGGGCCAGATCAGCGGCAGAGTGATTCTGGAGAACGTTCGCCATTCATTCGCACCCAAATCTAGGGCAGCTTCTTCCAAGCGCGGATCAACCTCCGCCAATCGCGCCCGTACCGTTACCGTGACGAAGGCCAGGTTAAATGTGGTGTGACTAATGATCACCGTTGGCAACCCCAACGCCAATCGAATTCCGGTTAAATTCTCTGCCAGTTGAAATAGCAGGGAGAAAAATACTAGCAGGGAAATCCCCAACGCAATTTCTGGAATGATAATCGGTAGAAACAAAACACTGGCAAGTACCTGTCGACCTGGAAACCGAAAGCGCTCCAGAGCCAGAGCCACGGCTGTTCCTAGAATTGTCGCCAAGATTGTGGAGGCAACTGCAACGATCAAGCTATTTTTCAGCGCTTGCCAAACTTCTGCACTGTCGAGATCGGCTGACGTGACCGCTGGAGTTTCCGTTCCAAACAAGTTGCCATACCATTCCCAGGTGAATCCGGCCCAATTTGCATCGAATCGCGAGGCATTAAAGGAATAGAGAATCAGAATCAAAATCGGCAGGTAAAGGAACCCCAGTACCAAAACCGCATGGCCCCAGAGCCACTGTTTACCAACTTGACGCAGGAGCCGATCCTTTCTGTGCAGTACATTCTGCAACCCATTCTGTTTCAAGGTTGAATCTTTAATTCACTGGTTTTGAAATAGATTTACACTGGAATCAGAACCAGGATCATCAGGATGATAGATAAAGCCGAACCAAAGGGCCAGTGACGGGCCTGGAAAAATTGATTCTGAATCAGGTTGCCAATCATCAGCGTTTTCGCCCCACCCAGAATATCAGGGGTGATGAATGCACCCAGCGCTGGAATCAAGACCAGCACCGATCCCGCCACAATCCCACCGCGAGACAGGGGAAAAATAACCCGCCAAAAACTGCGCCAATCGTTCGCCCCTAAATCCTGGGCCGCTTCCACCAGGGAAAAGTCCAACTGCTCCAGGGTGGCGTACAGCGGCAACACCATAAAGGGTAGATAACCATAGACTAAACCAATTACCACTGCCAATGGCGTAAACAGCAAAGTCACAGGCTCATCAATCACCTGTAAATTTTCTAGCAGGGCATTCACGACGCCCTGTTTGCGAAGAATCACCATCCAGGCATAGGTGCGGATCAGAAAGTTTGTCCAGAAGGGCACAATTACCAGTATCAACAGAACGCTGCGCCAGACCGAACGACGGGTTGCAATGAAAAAGGCGAGGGGATAACCCAGCAATAGACAGATCAGCGTGGTTAATCCTGCAAGTTGGAGCGATCGCCAAAAAACCCTGAGATACAACGGATTGAAAAGTTGTTGATAATTTGTCGGGGTAAAGATCCAGCGCACACCACCATAGGTATCTCGTTCCAGAAAACTGTAAAGCAGCACAACCAATAATGGCAGAATGAAAAACGTCGACAACCACAGCATTGTCGGTAAAAGTAGGACTAAAAGGTTACGTTGCTTTCGGGTTACCACAGTTAACTTCAATCAACTTCAATCGCTCAAGGCATTAATCGAAAATTATCTCAAATCTAGTTTGTCGCGGCTAAAAACTTCAACATTGCTTTGTATTGTTCTGGAGAAAGCTTACAGATTCTTTTGGTCTGAACATCGACGAATGTTCCCCTTTGTCGACCCGTTGCAGCGAGTTCTCCAATAGAGTTATAAAAGCGAAACTCAGCCCAGGCATAGATCTGTTTCAACTCTGACAGCCAAATTTCAATCCTGACTCCATCACCTAGTACTAGGGGTTTTTTGTAAGAAATTTGCGTGTCTGCAACCACTGGTACAACCCCTTGCTGTCGCAGAATAGATACGGGTAAACCTGCCTCAGCAAAGAACTTTTCCTGTCCAATCTCCATCCATTGCACGTAGACAGCGTTGTTGACATGAGCATTGGCATCAATCTGGAAGGAATAGATTGGCATCTCAAACACAACCTTCTCAGTTTCTGGTGCTTCGGTCATATCTGTTTGAGTTAGAGTTTGACTTGTGAAACGTGGCATGGGAATCCTGAAAGCTAACACAATTAGATTAGGCTAACAGGGTTAGCTTTGTCAAGTTTGGAATAAACTAGATGGATTGTGTTCAAGCCTACCCTATTGTTCTGCCAGATCTAAACTTTTGAGTGGCGTTAGTAAGCTATCTAGATTCCTGCCTGCGCGGGATGACGGTACAGAGAATATCGAGATTGACAGGCCACTAGAGTGATACATAAGCCGCGTACACTAATACAATTGATCCCACCAGAGAACTAACAGCACCAACCAAATTACCCGCAAAAACAAACTTGTTTAATCTTGTTCCTGACCAGGATAACCCTCTGTCATCCGCGAATGGTTCAATGGTTAAAGCAGCGCAAAAACCATAGCCTGAAATGATGAATGTGCTTGCAAGTAGCCACTGAATGAGTGAATTTACCTCTAGAAAGGAGAGAATAGCTGCCATTGCAATCATGGTTGTTGCTCCCAGAGAGAGAGCACCATGGGCTAGTTTCCAGGCTCGAATCTCCTCATCACTTTTCTGTTTGACAATCGCTTGTCCGTAGGGCACGCCGCACAATAATCCGATTAGGAAAATAATTGAACCATGGAACAAAAGATATCGAGCAGAGGTTTCCATAATTTGATACCAGTAGGGATTAATCGGATTGTTCAGCTCGGTTTTTTTCCAAAGCAAAAATCAGACTATCAATGAGCCATTCATAGCTATCATCCAAAGATTGGGGAGCAGTGAATCGTTTTGAACGTTCTAGTAAAACAAAACCATGACAAGCCGAAACTAATCCTCGAACAGCATGGATCACTTCATCCTCTTCCAAACCAAAAGGTTGCAAGTGCTCAGCATTAAAGGCCAGAAAATCCTGCTTTGCTGATTCATAATCTGGATCGCCCTCGATAGGAGTTGTCGTAACGACATGATGTACCGCCGGATATTCGCAGAAGAACTGCCGAACTCTGTAAGCAATCAATCGGATTAATTGACGATGGTCATAACAACTCGGCACTTGATGCCGTAGGTAATGGGTTAATCGACGCATGCCCTCAATCGCAACAGCCCGCCGTAATGCTTCATTACCATTAATGTGTTTATAAATCGAGGGAGGTCGAATCCCCAGTTCACGGGCAACTCGGTTAACCCCTAAACCTGATTCCCCGTCCTGCTGCAAACAGCGGATGGCAGCATCTACAACATCCTGCCGTGAAAGGGTTTGTCCCTTGGGGCGTGCCATCAACTTAATTTCATCAATCCAAAAGCGAACAGCATTATCTTCGGCTAACTCAGTTAGCTTTGTCAAGTATGGGTTGGCAAAACTATGACTTCAGTGGTCGTCTGCAAAAGTGGAAAAATTTCCGACACAGCTCTTGACCTAGCGTGCACTCTAGCTTCTATAGTCTTAGACATGACATTGAATTGACTATCTAGGCTAGGATCTCTAGTTCGTCTTCGAGAAACAGGGATGCCAATTCAACAGATGATTGCCTTTGCAAACTTGTTACGAGAATACCCGGATCAAGTATTGAGCTGAGTGATTGGTATCGTGGTAGTAACATTGAGTGTGATCCCTATCCGATGCAGCAGATAACCCGGCTAATATTCGTACTGACAACAGGCTTGATCTCAAGTCTTGCTCTGGGTCTGAGTTATCCGGCCATGGCTCAGTTACGACCCAACCGACCCACCTTTTTTGAAGAGGGTGAACGGCAACTCCAGCGCGAAATTGATCGACTGAATCAGCCACAAGAGTCTGAACCGATTCTAACCATTGATGATGATGTGACAGGAGAATCTCTGATCCAGCTTCCAGGGGATGTGGCTGTGGTGACGGATCGCTCAGATTGGAAACAGCGGCAGGAAACGATTCAGTTGCCCTCTGGTGAAATCCAGATGAATCTGGTCACGACAAGTGATACAGGATTGCGTCTGATCCTCGGCTATTCCGAGCCTCTCTCCTCCCGCCAAACTGAATCCCCGAATGATTTATTCGATCAGGTTCAGGCAGTAATCGAGAGTGATTTACAGTCCCAGGCAGTGACCCAGAATCGGTTACAACAGTTGAATCAGCGTCCCATCCGTTTGGACGCAAATCCGGGGCGAGAAATTAGCTTTGCCAGACCAAACCACTTGATTCGATGTAGACTTTACTTGATTAATCAAAGAGTTTATCTGTTACTCGCAAGTTCTGAACGGGGCATAGACCAGGCTCGTCAAACTGCTGACAATTTTCTGAACTCCTTCCGAGTTCTCTCTCAGACAGACCAGTAATGAGGCCAAATCGCTTGTTTACAACAGGTTGGGCCTGCAAAATTCCTATCCCAATCTTGGACAAATCTAAAGATGACCCAGCCCTCTGAAGCTGATCCCAACCCATCCTCGGATTCCCAATCTTTCCCTCAACCCCCTGAGGAAAGTCAGGCTGAGGAAGCTACATCTGAGACGAATGATAATACTCCCAAGGCTAATGCATCGGGAGCTTTGGGGGCTGTTCAGTCCAGACTAGAAACGGCAACCCACTGGCTCAAGCAACGGCTCACGAACCGCCAGATTACCCAAAAGCTAGTGCAACTGTTCCAGGTAGATGAGGAACAGATGGCAGAGATTCTAGCAACTGTTCGGGAAAATCTCCCCACCACCGAGGCGCTATTAATTGGCAAGCCCCAAGCGGGAAAAAGTTCAATTGTCCGAGGACTGACTGGCGTTTCAGCAGAAATTGTGGGTCAGGGATTTCGGCCCCATACGCAGCACACTGAACGTTACGCCTATCCTTCAGAAGATTTACCGTTATTAGTTTTTACTGATACGGTCGGCTTGGGAGATATTAACCGTGATACTCAAGCGATTATCGACGAACTGACCGCAGAACTGCAACAGGAGAGCGATCGCGCCCGAATTCTGATTCTCACGATTAAAATCAGCGATTTTGCCACCGACACCCTGCGCCAGGTGGCAGAACAATTGCGTCAGCAGTTTTCCCATATTCCTTGCCTGCTGGCTGTGACCTGTCTGCATGAACTCTATCCCCGTGAGGTTGAGGATCACCCGGACTATCCCCCTGACTTAGAAGAAATCAATCGAGCCTTTGCCAATATTCAGGAAACCTTTCAGGGACTTTTCGATGGGGCAGTGATGCTGGACTTCACCCTGGAGGAGGATGAGTATCATCCGGTATTCTATGGTTTGGCAGCTTTTCGAGATGCCCTGGCCGAGTTGCTGCCGGAAGCGGAAGCCCGCACGATTCATGAATTAATTGCAGGGGAAGCCAGTAATAAAATTGGCAATCTCTACCGCGACGCTGGACGACGCTACATTCTGGCATTTTCAATTATGGCGGCCACCCTTGCTGCCGTTCCCCTGCCCTTTGCGACGATGCCTATTTTAACCGCCCTTCAGGTTTCCATGGTGGGGTTACTGGGAAATCTCTATGGTCAGACCCTTTCTCCGTCCCAGGCTGGAGGACTTTTGAGTGCAATTGCTGGAGGATTCCTGGCCCAGGCAGTAGGTCGAGAACTGATCAAATTTATTCCAGGCTTAGGTAGCGTCATTGCAGCGTCCTGGGCAGCGGCCTATACTGCGGCCCTAGGAGAAGGGGCCTGCGTGTACTTCGGGGATCTAATGGGGGGCAAAAAACCTGATCCCAAGCGAATTCAAGCGGTGATGAAAGAAGCCTTTGAGTCTGCCAAGGAACGCTTTAGGGTGACTCAAAATGATACCTCCCCCTAGGTTCAGTAATGCTTTTGCTTGAGGGGAACAAGCGGCTGTTTCCTCTATCGAGGGTTTTAGGTTCAGTATTAGGTTGTTTTTGTTATCGTATTAATAGGCCAATCTAACAACCAATAGAAATTGCAGAGTCAGGGTCATGGGATCTCATTTAGAGATAACACCGTTGTCACAGGCGATGTTGTGGGGGGCATTAAGTACGATATCAAGTTCTATGCCTTTGCCACTCCCTCTGCAGCAGGTGAGATTAATTGGTCACAATACCGGATTCAGCCCCAAGCCACCGCCCCCTATAAGTTTCTCAGTTACTACAACACCACGGATGCTGATATCTTCTTTGGTCGGGAAACCATTTCCCAGTTTCTGACCCTGACCATCAGTACGCACAAATTAGTTCTGATCAATGGCAAATCGGGCAGCGGTAAAACGTCCCTGATCAATGCAGGAATGATTCCTCGTTTAGTACAGTACGGCTATTTTACGATGGTATTTCGAGACTATGGCTACCCCACCGAAACGATCAAATCAGGCCTGGCAACGCTCGAAAATGTTCATATTGATCTGAGGGATTGCAACACCCTGCTCGATTGTATTCAGGCAACAATTCAGCAAACGGGGCGACCAATTGCTATTTTTCTCGATCAGTTTGAACGATTTTTTATCAATTTATCACCAGAAAAACGCAGTCAATTTATTGAAGAATTGCGGGATTGCCTGAATGCGATGAATCCCCAGGATATGAATATCGTGATTTCCCTACGGGAAGATTTCTACGGTCGTCTGGGAGAATTTTGGAAGGCGATTCCAGATTTCAATGCCGATAGCTATCATCAATATCTAGAACCACTTAATTCTACAGAGGCAACGGCAGCGATCAAGGAACCGCTGAAGCAGTTTATGCCGAACCTGGGCTATGAACCCCAATTTCTCCAGGAGTGTCTGGTTCCGGCTCTCTCTCAGCGGGACAGTCAAGAGACCTTTGAACATATTGAGCCAGTTCACCTTCAGATCGTTTGCAATCAGTTATTCGATGCGGCGAGAACCCGTTATCACGCTGAACTGGAGCGGGGTGATTTTGTTCTGATTACCCAAGAACTCTACAACGAGTTAGGCGGCGTGGAAGGGATCCTCAAGGGTTACGTGGAAGTGATTCTAAACCAACACTACTCCCGCGAACAGCAGGATACGGTCAAGGCAGTTTTGAAGCAGATGGTCACAGCCCAGGGAACACGGGTATTGAAGTCGATCCAGGAAATTGCTGAAAACCTGGGGATGGTAGAAGACCAGGTGGAAGCGATCATGGAACAGTTGGATCAAAGCCGTCTGGTCGAAACAATTTCTGGTCAAAAACAGTACTCGATAACCCATGACTATCTGGCAAAACAGATTAACCAGTGGTACACCCTGGGTGAATTGGAACTCAAACGAGCCAAAGAGCTGTACGAACGATGTTTAGTGAACTGGAATCTCAGCAAGCGGCATCGGATTCCTCGTAATCAACTCAAGTTTTTAAACAAGTATAGGGCGGCTTTGTTGAAGTGGAAACCTGAGGGAGAGCGACTATTTCGAGAAAGTATGTGGCTCTATCACGGATTTAATAGCGCTATCATCTTCGGATTATCAACTCTACTCGGCGTGACGGCCATCGCCCTACTGAATGAACGAGAGGCCAAGCTAAATGCGGCAGGAGCCGCGATCCGAGCAGCAGAAGCACTCCACAACGCAGGCGATCGCCAACCAGAAACATTGGTCGAACTGTTGAGGGCGAAAAAAATTCTCAGACACAGTTTTTTGTTGAGTCCTGGGCTGGTTGAGGAAAAACCTCAAGGTCACCTCGCCGCTGCGGCCTATGGTCTGCTATCGGCAGCATGGAGACCCGACCCTGCCTTCAAACACTGGATTACTGAGACTCTGGTAGAAGCCCTGGATAGCACCCAAGAACGTCATCGGCTATGGCACGAAGATGAGATCTGGAGTGCCGAGTTTAGCCCCGATGGGAACAAGATTGTCACGGCCTCGTCCGACGGCACGGCAAAGCTCTGGAATGCTCAGGGAGAACTGATTAAATCGCTGGTTGACCACGAAGCAAGGGTGAATAGCGCTGAATTTAGCCCAGATGGGGAAAAAATTGTCACGGCTTCCTTCGATTACACGGCAATAATCTGGAACGCTGAGGGCAGACAACTGACCACTCTGCGGGGACATTCCGATCAGGTCTGGACGGCGGAGTTTAGCCCCGATGGGGAAAGGATCGTCACCGGATCGGACGACCAGACGGCTAAGGTTTGGAGTATTCAGGGCAAACTCCTGGCAACCCTTGACGGCCATACCGATGTCGTAACGGCGGTGGAATTTAGTCCAGACAGTCAACAGATTGCGACGGCATCAAAGGATGGCATGGCAAAGGTTTGGACACAGGGGGGAAAATTACTCGCCACGCTCAAGGGTCATCAGCAGGAGATCTACAGCATCAAATTCAGCCCCGATGGACAATTCCTGGTGACAGCATCAAAGGACAGAACCGCTAAAGTCTGGACGCTCCAGGGACAACTCCTCGCCACGCTGAAGGGACACACCGACTGGGTGGGTGGGGCTCAATTCAGTCCCGATGGCCAGTCAATTCTGACAACTTCCTGGGATAAGACAGCCCGATTATGGAATGTCAAAGGCCAACAATTAGTGGTTTTCAAAGGACATCAGGATATCGTTCGTAGCGCTCAGTTTAGTAATGATGGGCAATCGCTCGTAACTGCTGCCCTGGATAATACCGCAAAGGTTTGGACGCTTCAGGGAGAGTTATTCACCACCCTCAAGGGTCATACGAATGTGGTGACCAGTGCTAAATTTGGCCTTGGGGATCAATTTATCCTGACGGCTTCATCGGACAGAACCGCCAGAGTTTGGAACCTAGGAGGCGAATTACTACCAACCCTGCGGGATCATAGAGAGAGTGTTTGGACAGCTCAGTTTAGTGCTGATGGCCAATCGGTTGTAACTGCTTCCTCGGATCAAACCGCCAAACTCTGGAGCATAGAGGGAGAGTTACTGGCAACCCTAGAACACGATGGCGAAGTTGAGAGTGCCCAGTTTAGCCCCGATGGTCAAAGGATCGTTACCACTTCACTGGATAGAACAGCTAGGGTCTGGAATCTACAGGGCAATCTGCTTGCCACCCTGAAGGGACACGACGACGAAGTTGAAAGCGCTCAGTTTAGTCCAGAGGGTCAAAGGATTATTACCACTTCACTGGATGAAACGGCCAAACTCTGGGACAACAACGGCAAATTACTGGCTACCCTTTCAGGTCATGGGGGGGAAGTTTGGCGAGCCCAGTTTGATCCCGATGGCAAACAGATTGTTACAACTTCATCGGATAAGACCGCCAAACTCTGGAACCTGCAAGGAGAATTGCTGACAACCCTGGAGGGGCATGAAAGCACGGTGTGGAGTGCTCAGTTCAGTCCGGATGGTCAAAAAATTGTTACCTCCTCCTGGGATGAAACCGCTAGGATCTGGAACCTGGAGGGAGAACTGCTAGCGACGCTCGGCTGCGAAGCCGGACATAACGGTTGGGTATGGAGCGCTCAGTTCAGTCCAGATGGTCAAAAAATTGTCACAGCCTCAGATGATAAAACGGCTAAAGTTTGGGATGTCAGTGGAGAGTTGCTGCTGACCCTTGCTGGTCACAAGAGCAAAATTGGGCAGGTTCACGGTCACCATGAAGGTTCCGTTTGGAATGCCGAATTCAGTCCGGATGGTCAGAAAATTGTCACGGCCTCAGATGATGGCACGGCTATGGTTTGGAATTTGGCCGGAGAATTGTTAACAACACTCAAAGGGCATCGGGAAAGTGTGTGGAGTGCTCAGTTTAGCCCCGATAGCCAGTCCATAGTAACAGCTTCGTACGATAAAACGGCAAAAGTATGGCGACTTCTAGCCCTAGAAAGATTGACCTCAGAAGCCTGTGCTAGAGTCAGTGGATACCTGAAAGACTATCCCGATGTCGATGAGGGCGATCGCCAACTCTGCGATAACGTACCATCCCCTGAAGAGCTGTAATGACATACAGCAATTTTCCCATCAGCGTGGGATTTATCAGCCGTTGAGTCCCCCTTTTTAGGAGATTCAAGAGGGATTTGACTGTACCAGAATTTAACCGGGTTTGCTGTTATTGATGCTCTGTTGACAAAATTAATTAGTGAAATTTGTTAGAGGGGTCACACTCCTTTTTTTCACAAACTTTTCATACGGTAAAGAAAAATCACCTAATCCATGTTTTGAATGTCACACTTGTGACAACAGTTCAGTTACTTCTCAACTTGACATTGTGACTTGGATAGAGGTATCCTCATACCGGACGGGTTGCACCATCCTAATCATTTCTGTTCTTTTGAATTGGAAGTCTTGTCTTCGCAGAAGTCATTTCTATACTGTCTTACAATTCAGAAAAAAAGCACAAAAGAATCATTTTTCATTTTTTCTCGCTTTATTTTGGCAAATTGAGATGGATTTTCTCCATGTCTTTTCGTTTTATTTTTACTAATTTCCTCTTTGTCATATAAATTCAAGCATGATATACTTTATCTGTATTTCGACTCAAGTATATTCACCAGGGTTTACTCCATCGTTTTGCTCGATACCTCTGACTTCTCTGAACTAGAGAGGGTTGAGCATGCATATTGTGTGGGAGCTGTGAATATTACCGCTTTAATATTTCTGCATCTCTCTTCAATGCCCTTGTTCGTATCTAAGTAATTTAAGGGGGATTTTGTATGTCATCAATTGGGATGCCATCTACTTTTAGTGCCTTATTTTCTCGAAAAGCTTCGGAAATCTCTAACCCAACCATTTTCCAAGCAAGTTCTCGAGATATTCTCTTTGTCGATGCTCAAGTTCCAAACTATCAACAACTGATCGCTGAAACACTACCGGGAATCGAGATATTCATTCTGGATTCACAGCGGAATGGGATTCAGCAAATCACAGAAATTTTGAGTCAATCTCTCAATTTTTCTAAAGCTCACATTGTTTCTCACGGTTCTCCAGGCTGTCTGTATTTAGGAAACTCTCGACTCAGCCTGGATACATTGGATGACTACGCAGAACAGTTGCGGAGCTGGTTTTCCGAAACGCTAATGCTCTATGGATGTAATGTTGCAGCAGGAGATGCGGGAGCTGAATTCCTGGAGAAATTGCAGCGGTTAACAGGGTCAGCGATCGCAGCTTCTACAACTCCTATTGGCCATGGGGATAAGGGTGGAAACTGGATGCTGGATTCCAGAACGCCGAATGCAGATGTTGAGTTGGCCTTCAATGCAGCGGTTCAGATGGAGTGGGCCTACGTTCTGGATCCGTTGGAAGAAGACTTCTTCAGCATTTTACCTGGACAATCAGTTAATCTTGATGTTCTCGGCAATGACGATCCAGGGGAAGGGCCGTTTACTATAGTTGACGTAAGTGATCCACCGAATGGAACAGCTTCGATCAATAACAGTGGCGGAATTCTTTACACAGCGGGCTCTGATTTTGAAGGAGCGGATAATTTCACCTATACCGTTACTAGCGCCGATGGCAATGTTTTAACGGGTGAGGTTACAGCCAACGTTGATGTCACTGAACCCTTCGCGGTCTCTGTAATGGTGGAAGCAGAACCGGGTATTCCTGAAACCATTGATGTTCTTGCCAATAGTTCTGACCCCAACGGTGACCTGCTCACCATTGTCAATGTTACCCAACCTCTCCGGGGAATCGTTGAAATTGATGACAACGGTACACGGATTAATCCAAGCGATGATGTCATTATCTACACCCCCGACCCCGACTTTGTTGGAACATATCATTTCGACTACACCATCACTGACTCCGATGGCAATGCTGAAACTGCCGTCGTTACGGTAGCAGTCGAGTCCGATCAGAACTTGGTTGCGAATGACGATAATCTCACCGTTGTTGCGGGTCAACTTGGATTGGTTACCCCGCTGTCGAATGATATCTTCTTCAATGGTGATGCTATGATTCAGAGCTTTGACACCACAAGTGTTGAGGGAGGCTCTATTGAATTTCGTGACAGCACCCTGCTGGAATAGACCTGTCCTAAATATAAATGTAGAGCAAAAAAGGTGGTAGAACGGAGTTTTACCACCAAAAAAAATGAAAAATCCACTTGATTATATTCGTAAATACCCTGAGCGTACCAAGGGAATTTTGGGGATAAACTATG
>JBHJGO010000178.1:0-11533 GCA_050331715.1 Microcoleaceae cyanobacterium | reverse complement strand
TCCTCAATCGCTTCTCGGTTTAGTCTTAGCTCTTGACTATTTGCTTCAATCGCTTGCCGGTTTGCCTCAACCTCTTCTCGATTTAGTTCGATCTCGCGACTATTGGCCTCAATCGCTTCTCGGTTGAGTTGGATCTCGCGACTATTGGCTTCAATCGCCTGCCGATTGGCCTCAATCGCTTCTCGATTGAGTTGGATCTCTCGCCGATTCGTCTGAACCTCTCGACTAAGCTCTGCAAAGCCAGAGATGATAAGTTGCTCCAGGCGCTCAAATCTTTGATCAATATCGTTAGAACTGGTCATATCTCCAGAGAAGCACATGTATTTTTATCGTACTCTGATTTGGTGCTCGAAAATAGCTTCTGTGCTGGGTTTAATGGTTTCGATTTCTCCTTCAGGCTAGAGATTTGCTATCGACATGGCCATTTTTCAGACATATCCAGTTTATTAAGAAAAGTTGTGAGACTTGGGGAACGCGCAGATATAGGTTATAAATAAACTTAACAAAACTTAAATTTTCAGGTCGAGAGTTTCAGTTCTGTTCTTCAAGCAGTTCCCACTGGTAGGTTTTAGTTGAGGCTTCAATTTGGTCAATTGACTCTAGTTCCCAGTTGTTAAGCAGATGCTGACATTTTTCAAGAAAATTGGTGAAATCATTACCAGTTGGTGGTCTGAATTTACTCTTCAGACTCGATTGATGGCAGGGGCAACTCTGGTCGTCTCCCTTCTGATGAGTGGGCTAACCTTCTGGGCTGTGAACACGATTCAGCAAGATGCTCGCTTGAATGACACCCGTTATGGTCGGGACTTGGGTCTGTTACTAGCGGCCAATGTTGCACCTCTGGTGGCAGAGGATCGACGGGACGAAGTTGCACGCTTTTCTCGTCAGTTTTACACCAGCACTTCCAGCGTTCGTTACATGCTCTACGCTGATCCAGAGGGGGATATTTTTCTAGGACTCCCTTTTTCTGATTCGGCAGTACAGAACTCTCTTACCCTGCGGCGACGTATGCAGTTGCCTGACAACTTTGTCTCCAGTGTGGAAGCGGGAGACTTTTCCTCAATTCCGATGGTGCGCCAACATATGACCCCTGCCGGGCAGGTGGCTGATGTTTTCGTTCCCCTCATCTACCACGACACCTATCAGGGTATTCTGGCCATTGGTATCAACCCTAACCCAACTGTTGTTGTCTCTTCGAACCTCACCCGTGATGTCACCCTGGCGGTATTCGTGTCAATCTGGATCATGGTGATTCTGGGGGCAGTCTTCAACGCCCTAACAATCACTCAGCCGATCAAGGA
Organism: Microcoleaceae cyanobacterium; assembly: GCA_050331715.1. Lineage (GTDB taxonomy): Bacteria > Cyanobacteriota > Cyanobacteriia > Cyanobacteriales > Microcoleaceae > JBHJGO01. The sequence goes on along the minus strand of JBHJGO010000178.1, from coordinate 10,232 downwards.
GTTGTCCAAGGGAGTCAAAAATATTGCAGCAGGAAACTTTCAGCAACGCATTGATCTGCCCTTTGGTGGGGAACTTGGAGAATTAATTATCAGCTTCAATGACATGGCAGAGCGGCTTGAGCGGTATGAGGAACAGAATATTGAAGAATTAACAGGGGAAAAGGCTAAACTGGAGACCTTAGTTTCAACGATTGCGGATGGTGCGATCCTACTCGATGCAGAGCTGCGGTTAATTTTGGTCAATCCTACAGGGCAGAGGTTATTGAATTGGGATGGAAAAAATTTAGTTGGAGAACGGGTGTTGGAGCACCTCCCGACCTCAGTACTACAGGAAATTGCTTATCCCTTGCAAAAGATCGCAGCGGGTCATCTAGAGGGAGAGGAATTTCGTTGTTCTATCGATGAACCAATTAGCCGGACATTGCGAATTTTAATTAACACAGTCTCCCTCCACAAGTCCCACGGGTTAGATCCATTATGTAAGACCTGTATCTATGACCGCGATGACACCTGTAAGTTCTCCGAACGCCCGAACGCCAAGGAATGTACTTTGTACCAAGAAGATCCATCTCTGACTGGAAACAAGCACCGAGATGTATTGAAGGGGATTGCAATGACGGTACAGGACATTACCCGCGAAGTTGAACTAAATGAGGCGAAAAGCCAGTTTATCAGTAATGTCTCCCATGAGCTTCGAACTCCTTTATTCAACATTAAGTCCTTCATCGAAACTTTGCATGACTATGGTGAGGATTTAACGGAGGAGCAGCGGCGAGAATTTCTAGAAACTGCAAATGGCGAAACGGATCGCCTTGCTCGCCTGGTTAATGATGTACTGGATTTGTCTCGACTCGAATCCTGCCGTCTTTACAATTTTGAGGCCATTGATTTGGTGCAGCCTGTTGAGCAAACGCTGAGAACCTATCAATTGAATGCGAAGGATAAGGGCATTGAATTGAGCTACGAGGTTGAACCAGATCTTCCGCCTGTTGTGGGAAACTATGATCTACTGTTGCAGGTATTTGCAAATTTGGTGGGGAACTCTCTCAAGTTTACGACTGCTGGAGGAAGGGTGTTGATCCGAGCCTATTTGTTGGAGAGTGAAGATTTCACGTCAGCTGATCCGCATTTAGGTGACCAAAGTTCAGAGCAGTTTGCTCGGATAGAAATTTCAGATACCGGGACGGGAATTGCTCCGGAGGATCAAGAAGCAGTTTTCTCTCGCTTCTTTAGAGTCGAAAATCGAGTCCATACTCTGGAGGGTACAGGTTTAGGGCTGTCAATTGTGCGTAATATTATTGAGAAGCATCGCAGCCAGGTGCACCTGATTAGCGAATTGGGCATTGGGACAACGTTTTGGTTTGATCTATCAGTGCATCGGGAGGCTGCGGGATTGTCCGATGGCACTGAGGTTGAACCACTAGAGGTCAGTGAGGCACTACACCTCGCTAGCAACTAGATGAGATTAGAGCGCTTAATAATACGAAAATTTCTGGTTTATACCTCTTCATCGGACTAACATGGTGAAAGGGGGATTTTACACAAAACTGACTGCTCGGAATTGATGGGAGGCGAGAGTGATGGAAGCTGTGATCTGTTCTACAAATGATATTAATGTTTTCAGTCTAACTGAGAACGATGTTGCTGAATTAGCAGTTCGTCTGGAACAGGACGAATACACCAATCCCTTTGAAGGGTTACAGGACTGGCACTTGCTGCGAGCTATCGCCTTTCAGCGACCAGAACTAGTAGAGTCCTATGTCTACTTGCTAGATATTGAAGCCTACGACGAGGCTTAACGAATCGGCTCGACGGGCATTCCTTTAAACGAAGATGCACCCATTATCCTCAATACAGGAACGGCGGGTGCTGGTTGGGGTATGTGGGGGCATTGCCGCTTACAAAATTTGTGAGCTAGTTTCAAGCTTAGTGAAGGCGGGTGTTGAAGTGCAAGTCATTTTGACAGAGGCAGCCCAAGCATTTGTGACCCCCTTAACCTTCGCCACGCTATCCCGTCGTCCTGCGTATGTTGATAGCAATTTTTGGCAACCAACCCATGGCCGTCCACTCCATATTCAATTGGGTGAGTGGGCGGAGGTGTTTGTGGTGGCTCCTGTTACTGCCAATACGCTGGCAAAGTTGACCCTGGGAATGTCGGATAATCTATTAACCAGTACTGTTCTGGCCTCTCACTGTCCTATCTTATTGGCTCCGGCCATGAATCGAGAAATGTGGAAGCAGATCGCAGTCCAGCGCAATTGGCAGCAGCTTCTCACCGATCCTCGGTTTCATCAGATTGCTCCTACCACAGGGATTCTGGCCTGTGACCTTCCCCGATTGAATTCAGGACAAGAGACTTCGGCAGAAACTTTAACGCAATTCACAGAAGCCGGACGAATGGCAGAGCCCCGGCAAATTTTAGCCCAGGTGGAATCCCTGCTCCACACCCAGGGAAGACGGGATCTAGAGGGAAAGCAAATTTTAATCAGTGCAGGGGGAACGCGGGAACACTTAGATCCGGTGCGCTTCCTGGGAAATCCCTCAACGGGTAAGATGGGATTGGCCCTGGCCCAAGCTGCGTTGCATCGAGGAGCAAGCGTTACTCTGGTGCATGCACCGATGGAGACTCATCCCGTAGCCTCTTTGAACCCTATCACCTTGATCCCCGCAAACTCTGCCGAACAAATGCACCAGGCCATGCTAGACCATTTTCCCACAGCCGATTTGATTCTGATGGCCGCCGCCGTTGCTGATGTTAAACCTCAAGATTACTCTGCCGCAAAACTGCCAAAGCGATCGCTTCCTGCTCACCTCCCGTTAGAACCTGTGCCAGATATCGTGGCAGAATTGGGACAATTGAAACGTCCAGAGCAAGTCCTGGTGGGATTTGCGGCGCAAACGGGTGACATCTTGCCTCTGGCCCAGGAAAAGCTGAAACGTAAACAACTTGACGTAATCGTTGCCAATCCCATTGACCGACCCAATGTTGGATTTGCCAGTGAACAAAACCAGGCCATCTTGATCAGTACCCAGGGACAACAAAAGCAGATTCCGCAGTGCAGCAAGCTTCGCCTAGCCCATCACATCTTTGATTTTATTGGTGAATCACCTGAGTAAACTGTCAAACTCGATTTTGTCTATACCGTCTGTGCATCGTCATGGTTCTGCTGAAAGTGTTCCACCAGGGGCGATAACCCCTGTAGGATAGTAATAATTGAAAGATTCTTAAAAAAATATGAAAGCTATTACACTCCTTGGTTCCACGGGTTCTATCGGCACCCAGACCTTAGATATCGTGACCCATCATCCGGATCAATTCAGGATTGTTGGGCTGGCAGCCGGACGCAACGCCACACTTCTGGCTGAACAAATTCGCCAATTTCGTCCTCAAATCGCTGCAATTCAGGATGAAACCCAATTGCCTAAGCTACAGGCGGCGATCGCCGATCTAGATCCCCAACCGATGCTTCTCTCTGGAGAAACTGGAGTTGTTGAAGTTGCTCGCTACGGCGAGTCAGAAGCGGTGGTGACTGGAATTGTAGGTTGCGCAGGTTTGCTGCCCACCATTGCTGCAATTCAGGCTGGGAAAGACATTGCCCTGGCCAATAAGGAAACTTTGATTGCTGGTGGCCCGGTCGTGAATCCACTGATTCAAGCCCATGGCGTTAAGCTGCTGCCTGCCGATTCCGAGCACTCTGCCATTTTTCAATGCTTGCAAGGCGTGCCCGCAGGTGGACTGCGACGAATTATCCTGACAGCATCCGGTGGAGCCTTTAGAGATTGGCCAGTGGAAAGATTAGCTGAAGTCAAGGTGGCCGATGCCATTAAACATCCCAACTGGTCAATGGGTCGCAAGATTACCGTAGACTCTGCCACCATGATGAATAAGGGCCTAGAGGTGATTGAAGCCCATTTCCTGTTTGGTTTGGACTATGACCAGATCGATATCGTAATTCATCCCCAGAGTATTATCCATTCTCTGATTGAAGTGCAGGATACTTCGGTACTGGCCCAACTCGGCTGGCCCGATATGCGTCTGCCCCTGCTCTATGCCCTGTCCTGGCCCGAACGAATTTACACGAATTGGGAACCACTGGATCTTGTCAAAGCTGGCAGCCTGACCTTCAAAGCCCCCGATAATCAAAAATATCCCTGCATGCAATTGGCCTATGCCGCTGGACGTGCCGGGGGTTCGATGCCGGCAGTTCTCAATGCAGCCAATGAACAGGCCGTTGCCCTTTTTCTGGAAGAAAAGGTGCAGTTTTTAGATATTCCGCGCTTGATTGAGCAGGTCTGCGATCGCCACCAAGCTGATAACCGTTCAAATCCAACTCTGGAGGATATCTTAAATGCAGATCAATGGGCCAGACAGGAAGTTCTATCCGCAGCTCAAAATTTGGCCCAGAGTTTTGTCGTCAAAGTCCCCGTGGGTCAAGGATGAGCTAGGCCAGCAACAAATGGACTACCAAATTCAGCCTCTTGTCTGAAAGCTGAGAACTGTGATCGCAACTCCGGTCAAAATCACTCCCCCTCCCAAAACAACAGCGGCAGATGGAACTTCTTGAAATAGGAGAAACCCCAATAGACTTGAGCCAACGGGTTCCAACAAAATTGCCAGCGAAACCAGATGGGGAGACGTTTGGTTCATCGACCAATTCAGGCTGGTATGACCGATCAATTGGGGAATCACCGCCATCAAAATCAAATAAAGATAAACCTCGCTTGGATAACCCCCATAATCTGTTCCAAACAGGAACGGTAAGGGAAACAGCAAAATTGCTGCACTGGTATAGGCAACTGTAATGTAGTTCGCAGTTGTCAATCCCTGGCGTTGAGATTGTCGGCCCAGAACTAGATAAAAGCTCACAGCGATCGCGCCGAATAGGGCCAAACTATTACCTAATAGGATGTTTTGACCGTCTAACGTTCCAGGATTGCCAGCCGTTGCAATCAGTAAACTCCCGGACAAAGCGACTATGATCCCCAATCCGGTTTGTTTCGATATCGGTTCTTTCAGCCACAACCAAGACAACAACGCCACCCAAATCGGGCTGGTGGTGACTAATGTGGTAGAGGCGGCAATGGAGGTATAGGTTAGGGATAGGAACCAAGCGGGGAAATGAAGCGCCAGAAAGACGCCAGCAATGATGGCGGATCGCAGAGCTTGAGCCGGAACCTGTCTCCATGGATTGCGAATCCAGTGGGGGGAGAGCAGCAAAGCTGCAAATCCTAAACGGGAAGCTGACATCACCAGGCTAAATCCCAGACTATTGTTCTCGGCTGCGTCAGTTGCCAGTCGGACTAGAATTGCCCCGCTGGAAATGGCAAATATACCCATCAAAACGATAATTCCGATTAATCCAGGAGAAGCTGAGTTGGACTGCTGCATAGTGTTTTCAGATATAGGTTAAAGATGCGACACTCAGACTGAATGAAGTATCCTCTGGTAAACTTAAGGGATATTCAAATGTTAAGCAGGCTGATTTCTGGATGACAGTGATTCGAATAGGGAGCGGTGCGTCGTGCTTCGCTAATACCCTATACATGGGATTGGAGTACTGACAAAAACCTTAATCTCTGAAATTTTTTAGATATGAGTCAAGTGATTCAGCGGCTACAGGCAGAGTGGAACCAGATCAAGGCCCAGGCGGATGCAGTTCAGGCGGAATATAACGCTTTGCTGCGTCGCCGCAAAACGTTTCATGTGAAGCTGATTATTCCATCCAGTTCTCAACCCGCCGACCTGGACAAGTGTCAGCAGGATTGCCAACGGGAGATTGCTCGTTGGACAAATAATCTTCAATCCCTCAATCAGGAGTTAAAGATAACTCGACTAAAGCTCAAGAAAATTCGGGCTCAGTTGATCGTCAAACAAACAAAGTTATACGAATTACAAGCACAACAACAGTGGCCCAAGCTTTGTGAACGGGTAGAAGGAATTAATCAGTTGGCGATGCAACTCGAACAGGAACTAAAAACCTTCTGGCAAATTGCCCATGATTTTCAGCAGCGTCCAACTTCCTGGCTCCCAGAAGCCCCTCAACTGGCTCGCTTCTCCGATCAGATTACAGTTCCCCAAGTGGTTCATCGAGAAGATGGGCTAGAAATTGTGAATCAGGGAACGACCTGGAGTAAGGAACAACTGTAGGTATGTCAACGATCACTTCAGACCAACAATCACCCATCTTGATTGTGGAGTCCGATGAATTACTGGCCCGGCTTGTTGCCATTGACCTGGAAGAGGCTGGTTATCAATCAGTCATTGCCTCGGATTCCAGTACAGGTTTGCAACAAGTTGCTGAGTTGCAGCCCGCAATGATTGTGACGGAGCGGGCAATGGGTAATGAATCAGGTTTGTCCCTGTGCCGTCGTCTGAGAGTTCTGGGGTATCACAATCCAATTCTGGTTTTCATGGCTAGGGATACGGTAGAGGATCGGGTGGCCTGTCTGGAATCTGGAGCGGATGACTACTTTGTAAAGCCCTATCAGACGGAGCGGTTTCTGCAACTGATTAATCTCTACCTCCAATCCAGGCCCCACACCACTGAACAGTTACGATTCGGAGAACTAGTGCTGGATCTATCAACTCGACGGGCACTGCGGAACGGTCGAGCTATCGAACTCACAATGAAGGAGTTTGAGTTGTTAAAGTATTTGATGGAGCATCCCCGTGAAGTTCTAACCCGTGAGCAGATCTTGGAGAACGTTTGGGGGTATGACTTTTTGGGCGAATCCAATGTTATCGAGGTCTACATCCGTTATCTGCGGTTGAAGATCGAGAACGAGGGTGAAAAACGGTTAATCCAGACAGTGCGTGGAGTGGGATATGTTTTACGGGAATCTTAAATTAGCCAGATATAGTTCCTGGGGCTTAGGTCTATTACTAGCAAGTTGCGTCGCGACAAATTCCATCTCTACCCCAGAGATCAGCCCGGAGTCCAACTCCGTTTCGACCGCTACTCCAACCACCGAAACCCTATCCGAAGCACCAAGGGAGACCACTGGCCAGATGTTACCGATTACTGCTCAAGCTGAGATTAAAGGAAAAACTATTGAACTGGAGGTGGCCCGAACCCCAGAAGAGCAGGCAATGGGGCTGATGTTTCGGGAAAATCTGCCAGACAATCGCGGCATGCTGTTTACTTTCGACCCACCACAGGCGGTTGGATTTTGGATGAAGAATTGCAAAATCTCCCTGGATATGATCTTTATCAGAATTGGAGTGGTTCAGGGGATTCAAGTCAATGCTCCCCCTTGTATTGCTGAGCCTTGTCCCACCTATGGAATTGAGACACCGATTGATCAGGTGATCGAACTGCGGGGCAAACGCTCTCAGGAACTGGGTTTGGAAGCGGGTGACGAGGTTCAAGTAGAGTATTTGCAGTAAATTTTTTTGCAGTTTGGTGATTGATTTAACAAATTCACAAAATTTGCACAATTTGGTGTATCTTATTGCTTAATGACTTTGCAACATGGGGTAAATTTGCTAAACTATCGGTCTCAAGACGGTGAAGGGGTAAGTTGATCTAACCTTCATTACTTGAACCGATTGGTGTGAGAAGTGAAGTAACGCACGTTTAGCAAGAAAGGTTAACTCGCAGGAAGCAGTTACCAGGTGAACTGATAGTGTAGAGCTGCGCTTAGGGAAATCTGGGAAAGGTTCAGGTCGAAGTAATCTGATGAAAATATCCCTTCCCTGAATAGATGTCTCCTACTTTTGGGAAGAATCCTTTTAGGAGCTGACAAAGGCAGGTGATATTTCTGTCTTGTGACAGTTCATTATCTGGCTTGCTTTTGGGCTACAATCTGAGTCCTTGATGTTCTATCCGGGTCTTCCGGAAACTGCAAAGCAGCCACTGTAGATGAAATCGCAAATGGGTCAGCGGATGTCGGTTTTAATCCGTCGTTCAGCGAGGTTTCCCTACCCTTGTTTGTTAGATGAGTTAACTTGTTTTTAAAGTCAACTTTGTTTTTAGACCGATAATGAGCAGACAGATAACAAACTGTTTAAACCCGCTCTTGATTAATCCCGTTCGATCCCAAAATAGTAACGACTCTTTTAAAAGGAAGTTTATTAAAATGACACCGACAAATTACACCCAACTGATTCGATTTTTACAGGAAGATTTGTCAATTCCTCCCGCGTCCATTGCCTTCGCTCAAAAGAACCAAAAAACGGCTGAGCGAGAACCCGAATACCCCGACCCTAGTCCACTGATCATGACGCTATGGCAGTATGGTCTGCTGACCCTGGAGCAATTAGAGAAAGTGTTTGACTGGCTAGAAACCGCCTACTAATCAGAATGGTAAGTGACAACGCCGCTTACCATTCCATTGAACTGGTTCTACATTAAATGTCCTGAGCAGCAAGCGATTGGTTAGCCTGTAGCTTCTGCAAGAACTTGTGCGGCGGCTGCAACCCCTGAACCTGACACCGGATGCCCAAGAGATGCCAGCGTGCCTTCCAAGGCTGATATTGCAGTCAGCACATCGCGGTCACTGACAAATCCTAGATGGCCAATTCGGAAAATTTTTCCCTTCAGATGTTCCTGCCCCCCAGCCAGAACAATATCAAATTTTTTCTTCATCTCTGAACGAACTTTTTCGGCCTCAATGCCACCGGACGGATGAACCGCTGTAATGGCTGGGCTTGCGGCGTCATCCGGCGCGAATAATGGCAAATTCATTGCTTTCACTGCGGCCCGCGTTGCAGTCATATGCCGATGGTGGCGACTGAAAATACTGTCAAGTCCCTCTGCTTTCATCATGCGTAACGTCGCTTGCAGGGCAAAGAACAAATTTACAGGGGGGGTAAAGGGTGTTGTGTTCTTTGCTGCGTTTTTGCGATAGGGGCCAAGGTCTAGATAATACCGAGGTAAATCGGCAGTTTCGTAAGCCTTCCATGCCTTTTCGCTGACGGCGACAAATCCCAGTCCAGGGGGGATCATGTAACCCTTCTGAGAGCCAGAACCAACCACATCCAGTTCTAGCTGATCCACTGGAACATTCGCTGCACCCAGACTGGTCACAGCATCCACCATGATCAGTGCTTCACCGTGGGTTTTAACGTAGCGATTAATCGTTTCCAGATCATTCAACACCCCTGTGGAGGTCTCACTGTGGGTAATAATTACCGCCTTAATCTGTTTCTCAGTATCCGCCTCCAGTTTTTCGCGGAATTGCTCAGTGTCCAGGGGTTTACCCCACTCGGCAGCAATGACGTCAACCTCTAAACCATATGCCTTGGCGACTTCTGCCCAGCGCTCACCGAATTTACCATTGCAACCGCAGAGCACGCGATCGCCCCGCTTGAGGAAGTTGATCATTCCAGCTTCCATTGCTCCGGTTCCACTAACTGTCAGAATCAAAACATCATTCTGGGTCTGATGCAGCCATTTCAGATTTTCGGTGACCTCTGCCATGATCTGACTAAAACCTCCACTGCGGTGACCAATGGGGTGCTTAGCCATTGCTAGAAGTGCTTGCTCCGGAACTGGAGTTGGCCCCGGAATCATGAGCATGAGTTTGTCATCCATATCTGTACGTCCTACAAATTCCAAAGTATTAATGTGTCACGTTTGGCAAAATTACGTTGCAAACCGTAATGTTGTAACCCATACACAGTTACGACAAGTTACGGATTACCAATTTTGACCTGATTAAAGCCTAACATTATATAGATAAGAATTAATGCTCATTAATAAAGTAGTTAGGTTTCAGCAATCAGCTAACGATAAGAAAAATCAACAATAACCTGTCCCAATCATTTATATTTGAATAATTTGTATCGGCATAATTTGCTATGAACTGTAGCTACTCTTTGCAAACAAATAAAGCTGGCGAGGTTGAGTCCGGTATTGTTATCTCCTAAGATTTTTATTGCACTGTTTTCGACGATTTTTCTGCTTTTTTGACTTGGTTTTGGCTGAATCTGTGCGGGATGATGAAGCAATCTTCTGTATCGGCACAGATCCAACCGGACAATACTCTGGGAGCAGAAAATTCTGCAGTTATTCCTAATCAAACAATTCGGGGGACGAACAGCAACTTAATCTAGAGATGCTATTCGGGGGGAGTAATTTATTCCACAGTTTTGGCTCTATCGGATGTGCTATGCTAATGTATCAGTGTATACAAAAAGGCAGATATGCAACCACTCCTAACTCAGTTACTTAATCTACCAGGAATTGAAGTAGAAGATTATAAAGACCTAGGAGATCAACTGATACTAG
>JBHJGO010000177.1:0-31674 GCA_050331715.1 Microcoleaceae cyanobacterium | reverse complement strand
CGGCTGCACTCATATTCTCACTTCCCTGCGAATGGGATAGAGCAATAATCGCCTTCAAGGCATGTCCCTGAAGAATAGCTTTTCGCAGGGTTCGACTGGTGAGAATTCCCCTGAGAATTTCCGATGGCAATGTTTGTCGTTTTGGATGTCCGTCTGAATCCATTAACCTTAAAGCTAGAGCTGATCGTAACTATCGCTTTACTGCAAAAACTTTGCATCTAATAAACTGTAGCTCAAACTTCTAGAAAAGGCATCGAATAGGATAGGGTTCAAGCTGATTGTCTATGCTGATTGTCTATCAAGTGAACATCGGCAACCTATCCCAAGTCATCTCTAACTTTTTTCTTGCCTCTAGCCGATCCCAGAAGCCGATAATCTGTTCAGCCACTAACTCCGCATAAATGTAGTGGAAAAAATGCCGCCCACCGGGACACAGCCACAGGCGATCGCTTGGCTTCAGCCACTGTTTCCATCTTTTTATCTGAGTTGGATCAACCACCGCATCGTCTTTGCTACCACAGACCAACATCGGAACCGCTGCACCACCAGCGGAAACGTGACCTCGTTTCAGTAACGAATGCAGCGAGGGAGATTGTTCGAGGTCTTGCTCTAAGCTTCTGACCAAATTCTGAACAACCGAGGGTGAAGGAGAGCCGAATAACTGATGAACCATCTGATGTAGCAACATTCGACGGTCACACACCAGGAGTTCTAGCAGCGTGTAGTAGTGGGCCTGCCAGGTAATTGCTGGATTTGCGCCAACGGCCAGCAGAGTTAGAGACTTTACCTGCTGAGGATATCGACGGGCATAGAGCAAACCCAGCAGCCCTCCCATGTTGTGACCCAAGAGGTGAACAGGTGCATTGTCCTGACCCGAGCTGCGACGTTGATCGAGATATTGCGTGAGTAAATCCAGAGCGATCTCCAGAGAAGCTGGCTCATCCAGGGTTTGAGAATATTCCCAGTGATCAATCGAGACGTGATTCGATAAATCATGCAGTAATGGACAATTAAAGGCTTGTAGGCTGGGACTGAGATTGAGCCATACAGCATCTGGAACGTTAGGGATAACTTGCATATGGTCTAGCAAAAAAATGGGAAGAGTCCAGAGAGGAGAGAGAAAAATCTCTTCCCAAGTTGACAAGGAAAAAATCGGAAACGCAATTTATTGAATAAGTTTCTCAATAAGCTCCTAACAGAAGTTTAGGCCAGCTTCCCGCAAAAGTGTGTTAAGCAATGTTACGATTTTGGAGTGGCCCCTGTCGTCTGAACGCTTGAGCTATTCTGGCAAATTATTGAAAATGACTTTCAACTATTGTCAACTCAAAATTCCTGGTTTATACTCGTACTCGTTACGCATAGGCTAGTAATTCCTTTGCGTAATGGCATGTGGCCTTACGTCTTAATATTGGGACTTTTGATAGGTGTGCATCCCCTGCTGCGCAAGGGATACATCTTCAACCCCAACCCTGTAGGGCCATATTGCTAGATTGGTGTGTATCTATAAATCAGGAGATCTTACGCATGTCAACAGTGACCAGTAATCCAACTTTAAACCCATCTCGTCCTAGCAAGATTCAGGTTGAAGTGAAGCACGTTGCACGAACAGTTTCTGCTCAAGCAACAGCAGCACCCCTGAATGTTGATGCGGATGGTGGCGACTAACAATAGTCTGTCATGGTTCACGTGACGCTTTGTTGAACGTGAATTGTGCGGGTTGGTGTTGGGCAGTGGGGGCTTGGCATCTTTAGAGGTTGTTGGGTTCCATGGATTCAACCTGACCTGCACCACTGGTGCATGAATCTGTTCATGCGATAGGTCTATTCATCTTTTTCATTGCAATCGTTTATGGGGTCGGTGTTTTCCTGGTTGATGAAATTTTTGGCGAAAAACTTTGAGAAAAATTCTCAGTTATGCTATCCCTTGCTGAACTATTGCAGCCGATCACCGTAGAAGACTTTTTCCAAGACCATTGGGCACAGCGGGCGATCGCCCTTTCACGAAAAGGTCAGAGAAACTTTGAGTCCCTGTTTTCCTGGGAGCAACTAAATACATTATTGAACTTCCATCAGATTCAGTACCCCGATTTAAAGCTGGCGATGAATGGGACAGTTCTAAACGAGTCCGAAAATGAGAAGTTATTGCATTGGTGTCGTCAGGGAGCAACCCTGATAGTCGGTCAAGTTCACAAGCGGCTCCCAGAGGTTTCAGCCTTCGCCCATCAAGTGCAGCAGGAATTAGGCGAGAGAACTCAGGTAAATGCCTACTGCTCCTGGTCAAGTCAGCAGGGGTTTCAACTTCACTACGATACCCATGAGGTCTTTGCTCTGCAGGTAACTGGAACCAAGCAATGGTACGTTTATCCTGAAACCTTCAAAGCCCCATTACCCAGCCAAAGATTTACTGAGGCGACCCCGCCAGAGGGAGAACCCTATCTCAAGTGTGTGCTTCATCCAGGGGATGTATTGTACGTTCCACGGGGACACTGGCATTATGCTGTGACTGTGGAGGCTCCTTCAATTCACCTCACCTTGGGGGTTCACTGCAAAACGGGCGTTCACTTTGTGGAATGGCTAGCAACGGAATTAAGCCATCACGAAATATGGCGCAAGAGCTTACCCGTCAATTTAGAAGCTCAACCTGCAATTCAGAACTTAGTTCAACAACTAAGGCAATATTTGACCGAAGAAAATGTCAGCGATGCCTATCATCGATATCTTAAAAGTTTGAGACAACCGACCAGTCCCTACACACTCCCTTATCAGGTTGGAGTCAATTTATTTCCCCAAGGCGTTGATACTCAGTTTCAAGTTCAATCCTTTCAGACGATAGAAATTCTGGCAGGAAGTCATGAAAATCACTGGCAAATTCTTGCTAGCGGGAAGGAAGTTTCACTAATGGGGGTATCTCGAACAATGGTTGAAAAACTTTTCAGTCAAGCTCAGTTTTCGGGGTGGGATGTTACGGCTTGGTTTCCAGAATTTGATTGGCAATTGGATTTAGTACCATTGCTGACTCATCTGGTACAAGAGGGAATTATTTTTGTAGACACTCAGACCTAGTTAGTCAGAAAAAATGGATCACTTTTTTTGTTCTGAAGCTTGCCGACAAGCGGACGAAGATATCGTAGGCAGTGCGACTCATTACTCAACTTATGTATTGATTGAATGTCCGATGCCATGGGCCTATGATGCATTTGATTCTCCCAAAATTCCTGCTCGATTGAAATCTCTAATCCAAGCTGTCAAGCTTGCAAAGCTTTCGGTTCGGTTTCTATTGATTACTCAAAATCAGCGTCGTAATCTAGACCGATTAAAGTTGATTGTCTATGAGCAAGTTCAAGAAAAGTTTTCAGACGGTTATCGGGGTTTTGAAACGGAGGTCGAGGATCTAGAACAGGCCGCCAAAGTTGCTGAACAACACTTTTTTAAAGCGATTAGAGTCGAAGATTATCCGCTACAGACACTTCAGCCCAGTACGTCTAGGGACATTCTAGTCTGCACCCATGGTAGCCATGATAAATGCTGTGCGAAGTATGGAAATCCTTTCTACAACCAGGCAACAGACATGGCAAATGAATTAAAAATGTCAGAGGTGCGAGTTTGGAAAAGTAGCCACTTTGGTGGACATCGATTTGCCCCGACAGCAATTCATTTTCCGGATGGTCGGTACTATGGTCTTCTGGACGCAACGTCATTCCAGTCAATTTTGACTCAAACGGGTGAAATGCAGCATTTGCAGCGGGTTTACCGGGGCTGGAGTATTTTGCCCATCGAGGTTCAAGTTTTAGAACGCAAACTAATGCGCCACCACGGTTGGCATTGGTTTGATTATCGGGTTGCTCTGCAATCAATCCACTACAACCCTGACAAAACTGAAATTCAGACTGAACTTGCCTTTAAGGGTAAAACAGGAGTGATTTATCTCTGCGAAGCTCGACTCATGAAAGATGAAAGTAAAACACTTAAACTAATTGGCTCCTGCAATGGCAATCGACCCTCAGAATTTGTCAAGTATACTGTCGAAGCTTACAACCTCAGATTAATTTGCTCAGAACCTGAACCCTTCACAACCTACGCTCAGAAAGCAAGTTGAGGTACAGAAACTGGTGAGGAATCTCCAGGTAATCAAATGGCTCAGCATTCGGGACAAATCCTAACTTTTGATAAAAGTGGATCGCAGTGACTCGACTCATGACCCGTAACCTTTGGCAGTTTCTCTGTTGAGCGATTTCAGTTAGGTAACGGACTAGACCGCTGCCAATCCCTTGACGTTGGAACTGGGGAAGCACAGCAAGATATGCAATACTGCCCAACTCTGTTGAGAGCTGTCGCAATCGAGCGGAGCCGACGATTTGTTGAGGAGTTGAAGGTTTGTAGATGGCGATCGCATGACAGGTTTGTGGATGGTCATCATGTCGATCCCGCTCAGTCCCTCTTGCTTGCCCCAGCGGTTGCCTCAGTACTTGCCAGCGTTGCTCATACAGTTCGGTCAATTCTGCCTCTGTTGTAGCCGAATGAATCCTGTAGGGATATTCAACAAAATTGTTCTGTTGATCAGTCATTATCTGTTGTTCGATGCTCGACTAAATGATCCGAACGGCGACCCGAATCACCTCGGATGAATTTTTAATCGGGATAGCGCTACTCCATTCACTGCCAAGAATAATCCCCTGGTGGTGCAAAAGTTGAACTGTTCTGAGAATAGCCTGACGTTGCCCTGTGATGGTAAACCTTACAGGCTCAGGTTTTGGTGTGGATTGTGAAGAACTTGTGGTTGGGGGCTGGCCTGAATTGCCAGAGAAATTTTGGTCTACAAGCATTCGATGGACTCTATCGTGATTACTAACACGATTTAAGCGTAGTTACGTAGTTATGTCGACATAAAAGCGTAGAAGCGCTATGACGTAGTGTTTATTATACAGCGGTGATAATGGGCATAGATGCGATAGAGCATACGTATGCAGGAAGGGAAGGTCAGGATAACAGTGTTTGTCAATCCTTGGATTCGGACTGCACTTAAAAAAATGTTGGCTCCAACGACTTTGAGTCAAAGTCAGTACATTGCCGATTTATTGGAGCAAGATTTAATTGATAAGGGGTACAACTCTCCCGCTGCCTACACATCATTGGCTGATCTGGTAGATGCAAATTATGATTTGCTAGCGGTGCAGTCGAAAGTGACGGCTGAAGACCTGAACAAAATTAGAGACGGTGGATACTGTTCTGAGATCTCTTTGCTGAGAATCGCAATGACACTGGATATATCGGAAGATGAAATCAGGGCACTGGCACAAAAGTCTTAACTTACCAGTATTCTGGTGCCGATAACGAAACGGCACATTGAGCAACCCCTTGGGCTTGAGCCAATACACCTGGCTTCAACTCCAGAGCCATCCATGCCTCTGGATATTTTAGAGGGTGAGGAGCTGCGATATTATGACCTGCTTGAAAGCCTGCCCGGTTGTAATACTCTGGATCTCCCAGGACTAATACAATGTCTGTAGCTCGTGCTTTTAAAACATCTAGCCCATGATGAATCAGCCGAGTTCCCCAACCCTGTCTTTGATAATTTTTGGAGACTGCTAATGGAGCAAGGATATAAACTGATAGATGCCTACTATCTTTGATCATTACTGAGCTAAACAAGATATGACCGGCAATTTCATCATTAGTTTCTGCAACTAAAGAGAGTAAAGGTTTGGCTGTTTCATCATTGAAAATGTTGCAGATAAGTTGGGCTATGACCTTGCCTTCCGGTTCACTAAATGCATTTTCATGCAAGCAGCAAATCTCATCCAACTCATCGTGATTTGATTCTCGAATACTCATCTTTGGACAAAACGCAGACATACTTACAGCGTTTTGCATGTTAGTGGAGTACAGGGGTTGGGGGTGCAGTGCGTCCCTAACTCCCAAATCCATACCCGACGCAATTGCAAATTGCTGTAATGAGTTCCTGGCAAAAGTATAGTATACTCTGAAGGAATTTATCGGTTCTAGCGGGGGTCAGCCGTTAGAGGAAATGGGGAAAGCTGGGTGAAAATCCCGCACTGTCCCGCAACTGTGAAGGAGATCGGATATCTCTCAGTCAGGATGCCCACCGATACACAGTCCATGTTCTACAACATCTGCGAGGTACGGATGATGGTTTATCCAGCATTTTTCATCGACAATTTTTATCAACGCTTTTCATTGGATCGTTCAGGATGGTGATTCCAGGTCTATCGCTGACCCAAATGACAGTTTCAAGCTCACCTAACGATTTCATCTAACTCCAATTCCATATGACTGTAGCAACTTTGTTTGTTTGTTCTCTGTGCCGATTTTCTGCAACAGAGAAAAGCCGAGATGGTTTATCAGGGGGTGAGTACTTCATCACCCAACTCCGGCAAGAATTAGCCACACAAAATTTGCAAGATGCTATTCAGCTTCACCCAGTTCGTTGTATGGCTGCCTGTAGCCATCCCTGCAATGTGACACTTGCCGCACCCAACCGACTCACCTTTATTCTGAGTGGATTACCCACCACTGAATCGGCGGCAGAATTAGCAAAATTTTGCCAACAATACACCACCTATTCTGGCGGTCGAGTTCCTTTCAAAGAACGCTCCGCCACTATTCGGGCTGCTTCGGCTTTTATCCTGCCTGCATTGCCATCCTCAAATTAGTTATTCACTGTTCAACACATTCAACCCAATACATTCAACAGGAACTAACCATGCACAAAATTCCCGTCACCGTAATCACGGGCTTCCTCGGAGCCGGAAAAACTACTCTTGTACGTCATCTTTTACAGAATAACCAAGGTCGCCGGATTGCAGTTCTGGTGAATGAATTTGGTGAGGGCGGCATCGATGGTGAGCTGCTCAAATCCTGTCAAGTCTGCGACGAAGAGAATCTAGCCGAGGATTCAGCAGCATCAGTTAACCCAGAGACTAATATTCTAGAACTAACCAATGGTTGCCTTTGCTGCACGGTGCAGGAGGAATTTCTCCCCACTATGCAAGAACTGCTCAAGCGCAAGGACGACATTGACTGCATTCTGATTGAGACCTCTGGATTGGCTCTGCCAAAACCCCTGGTTCAAGCCTTTCGCTGGCCTGAAATTCGGACTGGAGCTACCGTGGATGGAGTGGTTACTGTGGTGGATGGGGAAGCCCTGGCCAAAGGAGAATTGGTCGGAGATCTGGTCGCCCTGGAACAACAACGTCAGGCCGATGACAGTCTAGAGCACGAAACCCCGATTGAAGAACTGTTTGAGGATCAATTGGCCTGCGCGGATCTGGTCTTGCTAACAAAAGTGGATCAGTTGGATTCTACTCAGAAGACCCAAGTTCAACAATGGCTAGCTCAGGAACTACGTGAGGGGGTACGAACCGTTTCCTGCTACCGAGGCGAAGTTGCTCCAGAAATTTTGCTAGGCTTCAATGCAGCCGTGGAAGAGGACTTAGATTATCGACCGAGTCACCATGACACGGAAGAAGAACATGACCATGACGAAGAGATTAATTCTATCTGTGTGGAATTGGAGCAAGCGTTTGACCCAGCAAGATTAATCGCAGAATTGAAATCTCTGGTACAGCAGCAGGAAATCTATCGAATTAAGGGATTTGTTGCTGTTCCCAATAAGGCAATGCGGCTAGTGATGCAGGGTGTGGGACAACGATTTGAACAGTTCTATGATCGCCGTTGGCAACCGAATGAGACTCGAAAAACTCGATTGGTATTTATTGGGAATGGATTGGATGAGGAGACCATTACCACCTCTCTTTCAAATCAATCCCTTGCATCTGTAAACGGTTAGATACAATTAACCGAAACTTCTTGGGAGCGGGAGGCGCTGTCTCCCGCTGTGCTAAATTCATCTGGCCGCTGAATCAGTTTTCTACCGATTCATAATCCAGTCCATCACCTGTTGGCCCAGGTCAACCTGATCTAACAGATCAATTTCTCGAATTCCGGTGGGACTCGTTACATTCACTTCCGTCAGATACCCCCCAATCACATCAATTCCCACGAAGTACAGCCCGTCCTGCTGGAGCTGGGGTGAGAGCGCCGCCTCATTTTCTCGATCCCTGGCAGTAATCTCAACTGCTGCCACTCGGCCCCCGACTGCCATATTGCCTCGAAATTCCTTGCCTGTTGGAATCCGATTCACTGCACCAATCGGCTCACCATTTAACAAAATCACTCGCTTGTCCCCGTCCTTAGCCTCCGGCAGGAACGTTTGAATCATCACGGGTTCTTTGCCCTGTTTTGTACTGAGTTCAACCAGGGAGTTTAAGTTGCGATCGCCCGGCTCCAGAAACAAAATTCCTTCCCCCGCCTTTCCTCCCAATGGTTTTAAAACGGCAGCCCCCTGCTTTTCAACAAAGTCTCGAATCACTTGTTTTTCCTGGCTGACAATCGTTTCTGGAATCACAGTGGTGAATTGCAGGGCATACATCTTCTCATTGGCAGCCCGTAGTCCCTGTGGGGAATTCACGACCAATGTCTTTGCCGGATCAATGTAGTCCAGTAAATAGGTGGTGTAGAGGTAAGGGATTGTTACTGGAGGATCAGTTCGCATAAAAACTGCATTCATTTCCTCCAATGGCTGTAGGGCTGTTTCGCCCAGGGAAAACCAGGGTTGAATGACGTGCCACCGATCTCCCTGGCGTTCAATTGGGGTTAAATGCGCTTGGGTTAGACGACCCCAGGCTTTTCCCTGCTGAATGGTCAGGTGATTGGCCTGGGTAATCCAGACTTCATGACCAAGTTTGTGAGCCGCCTCAATCAAAGCCACACTACTATCAAGGGCCGGGTTCAGCTTGTCAATCGGGTCAATAATAAATGCAAACTTCATTTTAGTCCGCTAGTAAAGGATCAAGCTTGCCTGAAAAGTGAAGCTCGTACAGTTGATCACAACCCCCCACGTGCTGATCATTGATAAAAATCTGGGGTAAGGAGCGCTGACCATTGGCTCGATCTGCCATGTCTGCTCTGGCCATTTCATCGCCATCAATGACGTATTCCTTGAAGTCCACATTTTTCTGATTTAGCAGGGCCTTTGACCGGATACAGAAGGGGCAACTACTCCAGGTTTAGATTTCGACTTGTGCGGCCATAGGTTTCGGATCAGCAATCATTCATAACACTGCTCCTATTATTGATCAGTGTGGAACGTTCCGGCTGAGCAACTGCAACTCAAAAAGAGGGCAAGCCTGGCCTGCCCCATTGTCCAATTTCAAAGTCCAACTTCAAAGTCCAATTTCTAAGAAGGATTTTGATTATTGAGCGGACTCTACCACAAGCCCCGCACTGGAGTTCCTTCCTCAATCGGATTCTCTACTTCCGGTTTTGGAGCGGGTTGATCGGGAGCGGGTTGGGGAATGGGTCGGGGTTCACGTCGTAAAGGTTCGCTACCGACAGCAACGCAGCGGCGTCTGAACAAACCATTACAAACGTCCCGTAACTTTTCCTGACCCGGTAACACCCCTTGATAGCCTCGGAATAAAGGGCCAGTGATGAAATCTTCGTACTCTTCCTGGGAAATTTGTTCGATCAACAGATCTTGCAACACGGCTCCCCGTGTCAAGCGAGTAATTTTCTGACCCGCATCAATCAGAATCGGTTCCGCTGCATCGGGATCATCCGTTGGGGTCAATCGCACCTGTCCCTCCAGAACGTTGATGGCTCCAACCCCCTCCTCATCAGCACTCATGATGTAAATCGTTCCCTCAACCCCCACCGTAAATCCAGCAATACACCCATTCGCAGGGCCAGAGGCAACAACAGCACCCTGCTCGACTTCAATACATTGACCGACTGTGATCGCGGAGTTTTCATCCATTCGCCCCGCTGCACCATTATTAAAGGCAAGTTGTGTCCGAGCTTGTTCAGTCCGAATTTCTTCCCCCAAAGTGGCATCATCATTTTCCTGTGCCACCTGTTCTTCAATAAACACGTCTTCGGGATCGCCTAGAATATCCTGAATTGTTGCTAAATTAACCTGAGCTAGCAGAGGAGAGGTCGCAAGGGTAGCGATCCCTAGAATCCCCAAGCTAGTAATTTGAGAGATCAGCTTTGTCCTTGAATCCGGTATCAGGCCCAAAGAAGCATTCAGTTGCGGATGATTCATCTGCTATGGTGGTTGGTAGGTAAACTAATCTTTGGTTCAGACTATTTTATGTAGTTTCGGGATGGTTTGTGAAATTGGTCATTTAGTCAATGTGGGGTGAGGGCACTGCGTAGGTCAGGACTGAGGCGGAAATGCCTTCAACCCTTGATCAAAAACCCTCAAAAATCTTTACAGTTATCCTTATCCAGGGAGTGACTGTCGTATCTTGAGGAAACGTTAGAATGTTCATCGAGTCTTTGTCCACTTCCCTAGCTTGAATTTCAGCCCAGATTTGTTCATTTCAAGTTTTCCCATTCCAGGTTTCTCCGAAATATGACCCCAAGCGAACTGTACCACTGCTATCGAGTGCTAGAACTGAAGCCTGGTGCTTCTCTAGAGGTCGTTGATCAGGCATATCGGGATTTGGCATTTATCTGGCATCCAGATCGGATTCCAGAGGAGAATCAGCGGCTACGTAAGCTAGCAGAGGAAAAGCTGAAGGATATCAATCAAGCCCGTGACAAGTTGCGGTCGATTCTCAAGCGAACGCCGAAAGCCCAGAAGACTCAAGCAAAGCAACAGGCTTCTCAACAAACTGCCCAGAAATCTGGGACTAGAGCCGCTCAACAATCTGCTCCAGCCTCCAATAACCGCGCAGCTTCCAGAACAGCTTCCAACGTGAAGCCTTCGAGTTCCAGAAATTCCTATTCGGCCAGAAACGCCTACTCTGGCAACTCCAATTCCGTTGATCGCAAGGCTGGAAATTCATACTCTGCCCATTCCAACTCTGCCAACTCCAACGCTCGAAACACGAACAAATCGACAGCCGCCTCTACCAACCATTCTGCCCATTCCTCTTCTCAGACCTCTCGCTCCAATTCCCATTACCCTCCGGCCCAACCTCCGGTTCAGCGACCGTCTCCCCAGCCGGACTTGAGTGGCGCAAATCTCCAGGGTGCGAATTTGAAGGAAAAGGACTTTTCTGGACGTAATCTGAGTGGGGCTGATCTGAGTAATGCAGATTTGAGTGATGCCTTTCTACACAAGGTAAATTTGAGCGGGGCTTGTCTGTATCGAGCGAATCTATTTCGGGCCAATTTTCTGCAGGCTAATCTCAGCTATGCCAATTTGCAAGAGGCCAATCTGATTGGGGCAGATTTGAGTGGGGCAGATCTGCGCGGAGCCAATTTAACGGGGGCCAAGGTCGGGACAGGCGATCGCGTCATGGTCAAGCTCACCGGATCAGTTTTGACAGGAGCCATTTTGCCAGATGGCTCGGTTCATTCACCCTAGGGATTCTTCTCCAACAAGCTGATCTTGAGCCACCTGTTTCCCACGGTTGTCAAGATACTCTACAATCAGCAATGGCATAGACGGAAAGGGTCGGAATTTTTCCAAGTCCCAGCCTTAAATGTGTGTTGAGTCTCTATAATGATTAAGATAATCTAAAGAGGCTAACGTATTGGTAGCCGTCAAGTCGTGATCTCCCTGGTGTCTCCCATGACACAATACTTATCATTTGAGTAACACTTGAAAGTAGGTATCAACAACCCATAGCATCCAAAAGAGAGTAAGTATGAAAGACCTCACGCGATATCGGAATATTGGTATTTTTGCTCACGTAGACGCGGGTAAGACCCCCACCACTGAACGGATTCTGAAATTAACCGGAAAAATTCACAAGATTGGTGAGGTGCACGAGGGGGCTGCGACCACGGACTTCATGGAGCAAGAGCAGGAGCGCGGCATTACGAATCAGTCCGCTGCAACGTCCTGTTTCTGGGACGACCACCAATTGAACATTATCGATACACCAGGACACGTTGACTTCACAATTGAGGTTTATCGTTCTCTGAAGGTTCTAGACGGTGGCATTGGCGTTTTCTGTGCTTCCGGTGGTGTGGAGCCTCAATCTGAAACCAACTGGCGCTACGCTAATGACTCTAAGGTTTCTCGAATCATCTACATCAACAAGCTGGATCGAACCGGAGGAGATTTCTACCGCGTTGTGGATCAGATTGAGAATGTTCTGGGTGCGAAGCCGCTTGTAATGGTGCTTCCAATCGGGATTGAGAATGAGTTCGTTGGTTTGGTTGACCTGCTAACTCGTAAGGCTTGGGTTTGGGATGATTCTGGTGATCCAACCAAGTATGAGATCAAGGACGTTCCAGAGGACATGGTTGATAAAGTCGAGGAATACCGCGAGCAATTAATCGAAATGGCGGTCGAGCAAGACGATGAGGTGATGGAGAAGTATCTAGAAGGCGAAGAACCAGATATTGAAACCATTAAGGAGTGCATTCGTAAGGGAACAATTAACCTGGCCTTCTTCCCCACCTACGGCGGTTCCTCCTTCAAGAACAAGGGCGTTCAGTTGGTATTGTATGCGGTGGTTGATTTCCTCCCGAACCCCACCGAAGTTAATCCTCAGCCTGAGATTGACCTGGAAGGAAACCCAACTGGAAAGCTGGCTGTTGTTGACCCAGAAACGCCACTCCGGGCGTTGGCGTTCAAGATTATGGATGATCGCTTCGGGGCTTTGACCTTTACTCGGCTCTATTCTGGAACCCTATCTAAGGGCGATAACGTGCTGGATTCAGCGACGGTCATGACTGAGCGAATTGGTCGCTTGGTGGAAATGCATGCGGATTCCCGCGAGGAAGTTGATACGGCCCAGGCTGGAGATATTGTTGCGATTGTGGGTCTGAAGAACGTTCAAACCGGGCACACGCTTTGCGATCCCAAGCAGCCAGCTACCCTAGAACCGATGGTCTTCCCAGATCCAGTAATTTCAATTGCCGTTGCACCGAAGACCAAGGGTGGAGTTGAAAAAATGGGAATGGCCCTGAGCAAAATGGTTCAGGAAGATCCGTCCTTCCAGGTGGAAACCGATCCAGAAAGCAACGAAACCATCATCAAAGGAATGGGAGAATTGCACCTGGATATTAAGGTTGACATTCTGAAGCGAACCTACGGGGTCGAGGTGGAAGTTGGTAAGCCGCAGGTGGCCTATCGAGAGTCTATCACCAAGCAAATTCAGGACAGCTACACCCATATGAAGCAGTCCGGTGGTTCCTGTCAGTTCGGTAAGATCGACTACACCATTGAGCCGGGTGAGCCTGGAACTGGCTTTGAATTTGAGTCCAAAGTTACGGGCGGTAACGTTCCTAGAGAATTCTGGCCTGCGGTTCAGAAGGGCTTTGAGCAGAGCTTTGAAAAGGGTGTTCTGGCCGGGTTCCCTTGTGTAGACATGAAATTCATCCTGACAGATGGTGGCTTCCACCCGGTTGACTCCTCTGCCATTGCCTTTGAGATTGCAGCAAAAGCGGGCTATCGACAGTCTATCCCCAAGGCTGGCCCTCAGCTCCTAGAGCCAGTGATGAGTGTGGACGTGTTTGCGCCTGAAGACTACGTGGGAGATGTGATTGGAGACTTAAACCGTCGTCGAGGCATGATCCAGGGCCAAGATTCCACGGCAACCGGTGCTCGAATCAAGGCGGAAGTTCCCCTAAGTGAAATGTTCGGTTACATCGGTGATCTGCGAACCATGACTTCCGGTCGCGGCCAGTTCTCCATGGAATTCGCCCACTATTCCCCTTGCCCCAACAATGTGGCAGAAGAGGTAATCAAGGAAGTAAAGGAACGTCAGGAAGCTGCAAAGTAACTGAGTTGACTCGAAAGAGTAAGGGTTTTGAAAAACCTACCTGCTACCCGCCCCCTTATTCAAGGGGGCCCAGCTTATCCCCCTGACTATCAGGGCTTTCAGCACTTCCCTCGATAACCTCCCAAACCCTAAGTATTAAGACCGTTTATCGCCAGGAAAATATCATGACAATTCAACTCAAGGTTCCCAGCATGGTTTGTGATGGCTGCGTTGATACTGTCACAAAAGCAGTTCAGAGCATTGACGCAGTCGAGAAAGTTAATGTCGATCTCGGCACGAAACAGGTGACGATTGAAGGTCAGCCCAACGAAGATCAGGTAAAGCAGGCAATCACCGCTGCGGGTCATACAGTCGAGTAGTGGATTAAACAATTCACTAAAGTGGTGTCCTCCAATTTGTTGCTTCCTCATCCCTCTCTACCCATTCCACCCCATTTCACTCCGGAAACGGTGGGCCAAGTTTGGCAGGTTCCCTATCAAGCACGAGCCATGGCAGCCCAGAATTGGGCTAGACAACAGGGAATTCAGCCTATATCCACTCAGGAACCCCAGATTTGTCTGTTGCTGATTGATGTCCAGAATACCTTCTGCATCCCTGGATTTGAGCTGTTTGTGGGGGGACGTTCGGGTCAGGCCGCCGTTGAGGATAATCGAAGGCTCTGTGAGTGGATTTTTCGCCAATTGGGTTCTGTTAGCCGAATTATTGCAACGCTCGACACCCACACGGCTCTACAGATCTTTCACCCCATTTTCTGGGTGAATGCTAGCGGGGAACATCCAACCCCAACGACACTAATTCAGTTCGAGGCGGTGCGGGATGGAACCTGGCGTGTCAATCCTGCTGTTGCCGCGAATCTTCCAGATACGACCGCTGAAGCACTACAAGACCATGCGCTACGTTATACCCAGCAATTAACGAAATCCGGTAAGTATCCACTGACTGTTTGGCCCTACCATTCAATGTTGGGCGGAATTGGCCATGCTGTTGTTTCTGCGGTGGAAGAGGCAATATTTTTCCACACGATTGCCCGACAATCTCCGGTTCAGTTCGAACTCAAAGGCAACCATCCTTTAACTGAAAACTATTCGGTCTTGCAACCAGAAGCTTTGGGCCGTTTCGCTGGCATGGCAGCAGAGAAAAATACCCGTTTGATTCAGCAGTTGCTCAGCTTTGATCAGATTTGGATTGCAGGTCAAGCGAAGAGCCACTGTGTTGCCTGTACGGTGGCTGATTTGTTGCAGGAAATTCAAGCGGCCAATCCTGAACTGGCCCAGAGGGTCTATCTATTGGAGGACTGCACTTCGCCTGTCGTGGTACCCGAAGTAGTAGATTACACTGAACAGGCGGAGACATCCTTTGAGCAATTTGCCAGGGCGGGAATGCACAGAGTTCAGTCTGTTGATCTCTGAGTGTTAATCTTTGAGTGTTATCTCTGACTACCTATAAATGTCCATTGATAAATGACTGTTCACGAGTACGTGGTCAGACTATTCTTGCTCCTGCAAATCAAATTTAATCGTCACCGTTTTGCCCGTGGACTTGTTGTAGATGGTGACTCCCATTCTACTATCGGCCTGGAAAGTCTGTTCAACCACCCAGGACGTTACTACGATGTCGTTCAACTTTTCCGGATGGGGACTGATCACCTGCGCTCCAGGTCGAGCTGAAAGGATAATCAGCGTTCCCAGATTGGTATCGAGCTGAAAACCAACTTTGCCTGACTGGATCTGCGACTGGGAGTATCGACAATCAAATAGTTGAAAACTGTAGTCGTTTGTTGCTGCATCATCAATTGTGCAGAACGTTGCTTTTTCAGCCTGAGCTGGAGAGATAAGTGCCAAAGCAAGACTCAAGCTACCAAATAGTAATCCTAGGAACCTAAAATTTCTCTTCAGCATACAAATTTACCTATAAAAGTAGACTGAGGAAGGGGAGGCAAAAGTTGGCATTGGCTCTAGACTTTACCTGGTCGTTTCTTAATTATTTCTTAATATTTAGATCCTTTAGCCACGCTGTCCTTTGACTTCGTATAAAAAAGAACAGAAATATCCCAACCCACGCTTCAATTCTAGCCTCGCTCACCAAAAGGTCAATGGATTTTTCCGAAATCCGTCGTTAAAGTTTTTTATCTGGGGCGAAACACTTACAAAAGAACAGTGGGTTGCGGAGCAATTTGCCGTATCTCACCCGATTGATTAACACTACTTAAAAATCCGTTGAGAAATTTATTGATTTTTTGACAGATCACGTTTCTCGGCTAACTACACCTTCTACTGTTAGCTTTACCAGCAATTGATAACCCTCAAAATACCCCGGGAGGGCATTGTTTAATGGTTGAAAACAGTGTTTCTTGAAGAAAGTCAGCCCACAATTGTCAATTTATCGTTTCTATGAAAACAGCAAATTCCGTATTGAACCACCTAATCCTGATGATTTCAGTTGTTCTGTTCAGTTGTACTCAAGCCCCCCAGGCAGAAAATAATTCAACTACATCTTCTTCCGCTCCTGACACTGAATCCATCACGACTGAGTCGGGCCAGACCACTGAGGAGACAGCTACAGCAACAACAGGAGAATCTGGCATGATTACGTTCCGGGCAAATGGGGAAGATTTTGTTCGCCAGGGTTTCGTTTCCAAGGACGGTTGGCAGATTGACTTTGATAACTTGTATGTTCATATTACCGATGCCGAAGCCTATGAAACCTTTACCCCCTATGATGCTGAAGCAGGCGGTGAACCTGAAGCGAAGCAGGAGATCAGCCTGGTAGAACAGCAGACGGTTGATTTAGCAGCAGGGGATGAGGATGCTGAAACGATTTTGGTCAACCAAGTTGCCGCACCCGCAGGGCGCTACAATGCAATCTCCTGGAGGATGACGCCAGCAGCAGACGGGCCAGCGGCAGGTCAGGTTATCTTAATCAAAGGAATGGCCTCCAAAGAGGGTCAAACTATTCCCTTTACCCTGAAGTTGGATCAGGAGCTAGAGTTCACCTGTGGTGACTACGTGGGCGATGAGCGTAAGGGAATTTTACAGCCAGGAGGTGAGGCGGAGGTTGAAGCCACTTTCCATTTTGATCACCTGTTCGGTGATGGTGAAGCCGGGGTTGAGGATGAGATTAATACGGGAGCACTCGGTTTTGAACCAATTGCTGCTATTGCCCAGCAGGGACAAGTTGATGCGGATTTGGACAGCTTGGAAGCGCAACTCTCTCAAGAGGATTACGATAAACTGATGAAGATTCTACCTGATTTGGGTCATGTGGGGGAGGGACATTGCAAAGCGGCTAAAATTGGCAGTTAGCAACAATTAAGCCCCGTTAGTTCTGGATGAATCAGGTCTTGCATCAATGTCTCATCTATCAAAGCAAATTGTTATCAACAGAGGGTTCCCGCCTTAGGCGGAATAGTTTTAACGAAATGTGGATGGCGGAGCTACCCACATTTCATCCTGAGTTGATACCCATCAACGGGGGAGTATTTATTCTCAGAACATTACTCAGTTCTTAGAATTTGTCTTAAGAAATCTCCAGATTTCACAACTAATGCGATGATTTTCAGGAGACCGTCAGCAGAAGCAGGTCACTTATGAAATGGCAAATTACAACTCCACTGCTCGGGTTTTTGTGTTTTTGGGGAATTCAGCCCAGTTTGGCCCATGGAGCAAAGGTTACCTATCAGACAACCTCAACGGTTGAAGTCCAGGCCGCCTATGATTCTGGAACTCCAATGGCCAATGCTCAGGTGAATGTCTATACTCCAACCGATCCAATGACCCCATGGAAAACTGGAGTGACCAACGAGCAAGGCATTTTTAGATTTGTCCCAGACGGAAACCAGACAGGATATTGGGAGGTGCAGGTTCGACAGGCAGGACATGGTGGTATTGTCAGCATTCCGATTGAATCTGAGATTGAGCCTGGGATTGAGCCTGGAATTGAATCTGGGACAGAGGCGTTATCTGGTTCAGCCCTTGCGGTCGTTCCGGAGGGTTCCTCGCCCAGTTCGTCTTCTAACTCTACCATCGGTAGTTATAGTCCGCTGCAGAAGGGGATCTTGATTGGTTCAGTATTTTGGGGTTTGGTGGGAACTGCCCTATTTTTTTCCCGCCGAAGATTTGAAAGTACTCCAGCAACACCTCAAGCTAGCCCATCGTCTAATTCAGCTCAATCCGATGCCGGGAGCCTTTCCTAGCAAACTCTAACAGAATATTCTATGCACATTTCTGAAGGTCTTCTTCCTGCCAAAATTTGTATCGGTGGTTACGCAATTACAGCATTAACGACCTGGTACTCCTTGCGTCGGATTAATCGATCCGGTGACCCCTCCAGGGGAATTCCGCAAGCGGCCCTATTAACCGCTGCGTTTTTCGTTGCGTCTAGTATCCGAATTCCGATTCCGCCTGCCAGCGTACATCTGTTTCTCAATGGACTCCTGGGAGCAGTTCTGGATATCTATGCGTTTCCCGCCGTTTTGGTTGGGTTAGTTTTTCAGGCGATTATGTTTGGTCATGGAGGATTATCCACCCTGGGAATCAATGCATTGATCATTGGTATTCCAGCCTTGATAGCGGCTCAAGTTTTTCAGCTCCATCAAAGTGTGGGACAAAGGCTAAACAAGTCACTTAGCTTAAACGTATTTGGTTTCCTGGCAGGGGCAGCCGGGGTCGGATTATCTTCGCTACTATTTTTTGGCATTACGATTCTGAATATTCCCTCCGGATTTGATGCCGCAACTGAACAGGCTGCAATTCAAGGATTGATGCTAATCCATTTTCCTTTGGCGATTGTAGAAGGCATTTTTACAGCGATGGTGATCAGTTTCTTGTCTCGCGTCAAACCCGAACTTTTAATCTCCTCTTCTCCTTACCATGAAGCTGGCAATTGATCAATACGCACACTTAAGTTCTCCCATTCACCGCTGGAATGCCCAGCATAAATTGATTGGGTTGATCACATTAATCTTTGCTTTTGCCTTCGTGGAGGATTTGCGGTTGATACCAGCAATGTTGGGGGTTGTCATCACCCTTTACGGTCTTTCAAAGCTACCGCTATCATTTCTGGCTGCTCGTTTGCGGTATCCTGGGCTGTTTATTCTGGCGATGGTAGGATTTCTGCCATTTTTATCCGGAGAAACGGTGTTGTGGCAGCTCGGATCTCTAACAATTCGACAGGAAGGTTGCTTGGCCGTTCTGTTGATCATTAGTCGGTTCCTGTCAATTTTTACGACGGGTTTGGTCTTGTTTGGAACTGATTCATTTCTGACCCTGGTCAAGGCCATGCGTTCTCTGGGGTTATCACAAATTTTGACCGATATTATTTTCCTTACCTATCGTTACTTGCTAGAACTATCCCATCAGCTCACCACCATGCAGAAAGCTACTCAGTTGCGGGGATTCCAACCCTTAAAGCCAACTCGACGAAACCTAGAGGTCTATACTGCGCTGACCGGAGGACTCCTAATCCGCAGTTACCAAAAATCTCACGAGGTTTATAAAGCCATGCAATTACGGGGGTATGGCTATTGTAAACCTTTGAATCAGAGTTCTGAACCTTTAACTTTGCATCTAAAAGCTCAGTCCTACAGTCTTTTCGGCCTATTGTTGTCTTTAGGAATTGCAGCAGGATTCGTTGGATGGGAGATTTTAATTTAGAGGAAGATTTGGTCGAATCTCTTGTAGCTTTTCCTCACTAATTTACTGACCGCTTCAATTTTTGATTTGCCATTATTGCTTACAATTAGACAATCAACTCCATGACTCAGACTTCACCTCGAAACAAAAATTTTATCCCTCACGTTCCAGCTTCACCTCCTCAAGTTTGTTTCTCGATTGAAAGCTTAAGCTTCTCTGCTGATGTGCCCGCGATTCAAGTCTCTGATTTGAATTTCAGCTACCCCAATCATCCTCCAGTTCTACAGGATATTTCTTTTAGTTTGTATTCTGGAGAAAGCATTGCTCTACTGGGTCGTACCGGAACAGGCAAGAGTACTTTAATGGAAAATTTGGTGGGATTGAAATGGCCGAATTCTGGTGAGATCCGGATCTTAGACCACTCCCTCGAACCGAACACCCTATTTCAACTGCGGCAGCAGGTAGGGTTTGCCTTTCAAGATCCAAACGACCAGTTGTTTATGCCAACGATTTTAGAAGATGTGATGTTTGGCCCTTGTAACTATGGGGTTCCTACGGAACTCGCAACGGAGCAAGCCCATCAGCTCTTGCGGGAGTTTGGTCTCACCGAGGTCGCCCATCATTCAGTCTATGAACTCTCTGGGGGTCAGAAACGGTTAGCGGCTCTAGCTACCATTCTGGCTTTGAATCCTGCTATTTTAATTCTGGACGAACCTACCAATGGTTTAGATCCCTGGTGGCGGAGACATTTGGCGGAGATTTTAATCAGTTTGCCAGTGCAGCTATTACTGATTGCATCCCACGACCTGAATTGGATTCAACAGGTGACTCAGCGGGCCCTTGTGCTGCAACAGGGAAAAATTCAAGTGGATCGGTCAACGGAGAGCCTGCTCCAGGATCGAGAAACCTTGGAAGCCTGTGGCTTACCCTTGGACTACTAGCCAGATTTCGCGTGCTTCATGCCACGGGATTATGTCAAAATGAAGCCAGTTCATACAAGCTTTAAATTTCTGACCTATGTTGCTGAAGTCAACGACTCGTCATATTCATATTTTTACAGCCACCATTGATGCGGACAATGATCTGGTTCCAGATGAGACAGTTCTGACTATAGATGTTGATCCAGATAACGAGTTCAATTGGTCAGAGGCGGCTCTTAATCAGGTCTACCGAAAGTTTGATGAACTGGTGGAAGCCTCTGATGGGGAGGATTTGGCGGAGTATAATCTCCGACGGATCGGTTCTGATTTGGAGCACTTTGTCAGGTCGTTACTTCAGTCTGGGGAAATAAGTTACAACCTTCAGAGCCGAGTGTTGAATTACAGCATGGGTCTACCCCAAGTTGAGCCGGAGTAGCTGATCGCGGGAAATTTAGGTTAGTGTTGTTAGGTCAGGATGTTGCCGAGCTAGGGAGCTGAAGGGCGCAGGAAGCCTGTATGCAGGATGATATGCCGAAACAGTATTTATGGGCAATTGGTGAAGGTACGGGCGTACTCTCACCGGGTTCGTTGGTTGCCGACCGTTATTTACTCCGCCAGGAACAGGTTTTACTAGACACCCGCCCAGAGCAGCTTCCTGAGCTTTCAGATCAGCTACCGGATGAGATTGTTACCTATCTCAGGTTATTTGCCTATCGTTACCATATTCCGGTGGTGTATGGCCTGGTTCCAGAGGATCAGACGCCCCAGGGCAAAACCATTTGGTTGCTAGAGCGGGGAGCAATTGATGATCAGGGTCGATTGATGCCCAAGATTTCTGAGGTATGGCCGCAGGCATCGGCGATGCGTCAGCTTAATTGGTTATGGCAACTGGCCCAGTTGTGGCAGCCCTTGAGTGATGAAGGGGTTGCTTCTAGTCTACTCAATCCAAACTTGCTGCGGGCCGATGGAAATTTGGCCCAGCTTCTAGAGCTGCAAGTCGATTGGCAACCCGCTACAGTTGCCCAATTGGGTCAATTTTGGCGTTCTTGGATTCCGGATGCGGATGCCCGAATTCAGAATTTTCTCCAGCAGCTTACCCAACAGATGATTGCGGGAGAGATCACGACGGCGGAACAATTAATCCATCAATTGGATCAGGCACTTGTTCTCTATCATCAGTGCTTCGAGCAACGCATTGAGATTGTTACAGCTACGGAGACTGGGCCAAGTCGTCCCCACAATGAAGATGCCTGCTATCCAGTGGGTCAGAATGTCTTCACAGTGGAGAAGTATGCGCCGGGTCTAGTGATTGTCTGTGATGGAATTGGAGGTCAGGATGGAGGGGAAGTGGCTTCCCAGCTAGCGATAGACGTTTTACAGCAACAGATTGACCAAATCTCACCTCAACTGGTTCAATCAGACGCTGAAACAATCACCGAGCAACTGCAGCAGTCGGTTAGCTTGGCTAATGATGCTATTTGTGATCGCAACGACCAAGAAAGCCGACAGGGTCGCGAACGGATGGGAACCACGATGGTAATGGCCCTAGCCTACGGCCCTGAAGTCTATGTCAGTCATGTGGGAGACAGTCGAGCCTACTGGGTTACTCGCACAGGATGTTATCAGGTGACTTTGGATGATGACGTGGCCTCACGGGAAGTTCGTCTGGGCTATGCTCTCTATCGCAATGCCTTACAAACTCGCTCTGCTGGAGCCTTGATCCAGGCGTTGGGAATTACAACTTCTGCTAACCTGTATCCCAATGTCCAACGGTTTTTCATTGATGAGGATTGTGTGTTTCTCCTCTGTTCCGATGGACTGAGCGACCAAGAACAGGTACAGCAACATTGGCGGACTGAGCTGCTCCCGATTCTAGAGGGCAGAGTTAGTCTGACAACAGCGAGGGATCGCCTGATCAAAATTGCCAATACCCAGAATGGCCATGACAATGTGACTGTCGCTCTGCTTCATTTCCATATCACTGCCAAATCCGATCCACTCCCCTTCACTGAAATTTCTGTGCCGCCTGTTATACCGATGTTAGAGGAGCCAGGCGATGAGGATACACTGGAGCCAATCGATACTGATGATATCGATCCTCCAACCAAGCTCGTTGATTCCTCGAAGGAATCCTCAAACTGGACAGGATTGATTGCTTTTTGCGGTGCTCTACTTCTGCTGGCTCTGGGAGCGCTTTTTCTATGGAGATTCTTGAACAATCGCCAAACAAATCCTTCCTTTGGGGCCAGTTCAACTATAAATCCTAATCAGTCAACTCAGCAACCAGACTCCCTCACGGCCTTGAAATCTGTGATCCAGTTGGGCGATATTGAGGGACAGCCGATAGAACTCTTGCGGGAATTCAGTCAACTGGATGTCAAGGGGGTTGTTCCCGCAGGCAGTATTTTTCAAATTTTAGAGAAGCAGTCAACCCCTCAGTCAGGAACGTGGCTAGAACTCAGGGTGTGTATGATTCCTGAGCCTGAATCGGCTCAGTCGGAAAAACCGAATGGTGATTTGAATGGTGATGACTCAGTAGAGGCTGATGCAGAAACGGGTGATCCACAAAGCGATAATGAGTTGCAAGAGAGCGAACAGCAAGAGGATCAACCGGAGGGGATTGGTCTAGATTCAGACTTGGAATCGGAAATAGCAGGTGAAGAGGATACATCACCCACTATCGCAACGTTACAACCGGGAGATATTGGCTGGATTCGCTTACAGGATATTCAGGAATTGAAGCGTAAACCCGAACTCAATTCTGATTTGTTGCAACTCTGTGAAGGTAGTCAACCTGAGATTGAGAACCCTCAGTGATATAATCATCCACAGTTCTACGATTCTGTGTAATCTATTCTGTTCAACCTCTCCGTCAAGATAAAATCCTACGCCTCTTACTATGAATGCTTTTTTTCACCTTCAGCCTATTGCTCATTTTTCCCTGAGTTTACGTCAGGGAAAGCGTTGGTTTGCTGCGATCGCTGCATCTGCTGCATCGGTTAGCCTGATATCGGTTCCTGTCGCTGCCTTTCCTAGCTTTGATTTATTAACAGAGAAAGATTACGCACGTTGTACAACAGAACTCCAATCCGTCGGTTTATCGGCTGATTTGATTGCTCAGGGTTGTGCCGCAGTGATTCGCCCCCAGAATCTATCAGCCTGTGTGACACGAATGAATCGTGAGGTTGCCATTGACCCCCAGGATGCGCTAGTGAGCTGTGTTGGGGTGCGCCGTCCAGAGGAGCTAGCGACTTGTGTTGTTAATATTACTCAATCCACTGGAGAAGCCAACCCACTGAATGTGATGAATAGCTGCCGCCGCAGCCTCCTGCCGGAGCGTTACTCCTTCTGTGTGCTGGGCATTAGTCAGGAGGGAGGAATTGGTGTCGATCAAGCGCTGGAAACCTGTCTTAATCCCCCTGAGCAGTTTCTTGATTTGGGTCTAGAAAATTAGCAGCTTGTACATTTTAATTGTGGATGATGAGCCTAATAACCTAAATCTCCTTTCAACCCTTTTGACAGATCAGGGCTACGACGTGAGACAAGTCATTAATGGTCAACTGGCTCTGACTATCGCTCGCTCTGGCGATCCACCTCAGCTAATTCTACTGGATATTATGATGCCAGAAATAGATGGCTATGAGGTTTGTAAGCAATTAAAAGCAGATCGAGATACGGATGAAATCCCGGTGATTTTCCTCAGCGCCTTGGACGATCCAGAGGATAAGGTAAAAGCCTTTGAAGCAGGTGGAGCAGATTATATTACCAAGCCATTTCAGGTACGGGAAGTGGTTGCACGGATTGAAAATCAATTTAGCCTCAAACGTTTGCGGGCGCACATTCAGGCAAAGAATGAGCAACTACAACAGTATAATCAAGAACTTGAAGCGAGAGTTCAAGAGCAAACGGTAGAACTTCAACAAGAAAACAAACAACTCTTGGAAACGCAGAAGCAGCTTCAGGCAGTCTTAGAACAGCAGCGAAAAACCAACAAATTCAAGCATCAAGTCATTACCAACCTTTCCCCTGAATATCAGATATTATCAACTGCAATTCAATCCTCTACGGATCTAATCGAGCGATACGTCAGCAATCAAATCACCCTAGAGGAAGAACAACTAAAGCATTTCGCTAGAATTCGAGTGGGGATTCAGCAGTTAACCCACCTAATTAATGATGTCCTGGTTTCTGATCACCTCAATCAGGAAACTCTAGAGCTAGAGCGAATACCGCTAGACCTGGTATCTCTATTTTCAGAAATCGTTGAAGATGTGCAGTTAGTCACGAATTGTCAGCAACCGATCCAATTCAGCTATTCTGGAGAATTGCCCCCTAGGGAATGGCATAGGAAAGCACTGCGTCAGATTCTCACTCACCTGCTGTTCAGTGTCATTACATTTTCTCCTGCTGACCAACCGATTGCCCTAGAACTCGTTGAGAAACCTCAGCAGGTTCAGTTCACTGTGCGAGAGTACAGCATGGAGACTCCATCAGAGCAACAAACACAGTTATTCAATCCATTGAACCTAGATAGCAATACCGATGACCTGCGAGGAGCCAGATTAGAGTTATCTATCGCAAAAAGATACGTGGATTTGTGTCAGGGAAAAATTGAGATCGGGTCTAAGACAGATCAAGGAACTGCTATAACCGTAACATTGCCGATCTTACGGTACCGATCTTAAGGCTTCGTCGATGACAAGCGTGGTGCATTGCCGCTTCTGTTAAAATTCAAGCTTTTTAAAGTGAGAAATTCAATTGGAATTTGTAGACTTTAAATGGGGAAATCATGGGTAGAATTCACGATTTCAACCATTACTTGAGAGCATTCCTGACAGCGGTTTAAGGGGAAAAATTCGTTAACTTTCAATACTTTTGATTCTTGCAGGATGCAGTTCAGTGAATGATCGTCTAAAATTGAGAGATACGATGGAGTTGGTTCTCCTGGTTTTGGCTCCTGGCCTTATCCCCGAGTAACCAGACCATTGCTTTGATAACCTTCAATTGTCAATCGACTTCCGAGGACAACATTGGACATGCTACATCGCAAAGTGTATCAACTGTGTTGTGACGGCTATGAAGTTACTATCTTCTTGCGGGATCAACAAAGGTGGATCGAGCAGGCCCGTATTTTAGACATTGAGGGAGATCTGGTCACTCTGCGCTACGAAACTGAGGAAGATGATGAAGTTTCCTCATGGGAAGAGATGGTTCGCCTGGAGAGTATTGGTGCAGTGACTCGCAAGCTCGCTTCAGTACCGAGGGGGCATTTTGAGCTGCCAATTTCAGAAGAATGTCCTGAAGCAGAACAAATTCGTAATCCTTCTTCTGATAAGAATCCCGACTAGGCTTTCTTTTCAAATACTGGGCAATAGCCGTCCGGTGCAACTTTAAAGGTGTATAGCGCTGAGTTTGGATTCCAACAGCGACTGCTGCGGTAATGGCGACACTTATCACAGCAATCTAAATCGTTCAAGGATGGCGAGGTCTTGCTGCTTGAGAGAAATTCCCGCTGTGAGATGCTTCGGATAACCAGTTCTTCCCCCTGCCACCGGGCTTCAATCAAGCCTGTATCCGCTAAAGAGAGCCAGCGAGGGTCAACGACGATCGTGCTTGGGAGTGCAATATTCACCTCCATAGCGTGTTCGGTTAGCTCCCCCAGATAATAGGTTTCGGGCAGAGCAGGCTGGATGAATATTTCTCCCAGCGGTAATTCAACCGGGATACCTGCTGCTGGAGAATGAACTTGGTAGCGATTGCGTAGCTCCTCTAGATTAGTCAGATCGGCCAGGTAGCTGGGATTTCCATGCACAAACACCACATGCTGTCGGCGAACATTGTGAATTAACTGTGTCGTCCCAGTTCCATCACTGTGTTCTGGCAAAAAATAGGTCTCGACTGGCATTTGAGCTAAATGAGCTAAAGCCTCCTGATCAACTAACTCCCCAGGCCGCTCCAGCCAAAAAAGCACCCAATCACCAGGCCAGAGATGAGTATATTGGCGAAATTGAGTCATCTGATCACCAGTCAGAATAATGCAAGGATTCACCCCCTGGGGCTGCGACGCATCATAACGACGAACTCTGGGTCGGACGCGCTCATCCCAGAATAAAGATTGATATTGAGCGAAGTTCTGTACGCTGCTAGGAAAATAGGACAGCAGCTTTAAGTAGGCATCGCAACCCTCCGCCACGGCTCCATCCACCCAAATATCAATGTCCTGCCCTGTGAAGTAATGGTGGCTGCGGAGTAACATCAACAACTCTTGCCCTAATCCTAGAGCGGGTGTCGGCAGAATAATAGAATGTCCAAGGGCCACCGCTTGATAGATGCGCTCTGCCAACTGATTTTCAAGCTGCCGACGATGACCATGACGGGTTGTCCCATAGCTCCCCTCCAAAATTAAAACATCTGGCTTTAATCCTCGTAGTTCTCCCATCGATAACCCTTCAACCAAACGGGAATTGGAAATAAAAAAGTCCCCCGTATAAAGCAACGTGTAGATCCGTTCCGGTGCTTTGAATCGCATCAGTATGCTAGCGGCTCCAGGTAAATGTCCAGACGGAAACAAAGTTAATTCCAGACCTGGCTGCACCTCGACAGCGGTATGCCAGGGCAAAATCTGGCAAAATTGCACCACTTGCTCAGCCGTCACATCGGGCCAATTCAATGCCAGAAGATGGGCTGTAACCGCGCTAGTGTAGATTGGAACTTCGGGAAATCTCTGGTGGATCTCTAGCAATCCCCTGGCATGATCAGCATGGGCATGGCTACAAAAGATTGCATCCAGGGACAGGGCCGCATCCGTGACTAACGCGGAAATATTCTGAACGCCACAATCCAATAAAATTTGGTAGGTTCCTATCCCGACTCGGAGACAGACACCTCCATCCGTATGGTTGACGCTGTATGGAAAGCACTCTATACCAGCCACAAAAATTGCTCTAGGAGGTGAGGTCTCATCCCATCTAATGGGAGAATCGAATTAGGGTCAATCTTAATTTTAAGTTCAGGCTTGAGTTCAGGTCTAGGTTTCCTGAGAAAATTGTTAAAGATCGTAAAAGTTCGTAAAAGTTATCTCAACTCTATTAAATCTATGACAGCTATTCCGCAGTTTCAGGCTTTCTTTGACCACTGCGTCGGTCAATGGTCAACGGAGCGCACCTATCATTATCTGACTCAGCAGATGGTTGAGCGATCGCATACCGATTTTGTGATTCACCCCTTGGGCCTTGATGCTAAAGCCAAGGTGCTGCAGGATAATCAACGCTCGACCGAACTGGATTTGAAAACTTTACCCGGTTATCAGCTAGCCTTTCAAACGGTTTCTGAAACGGGAGAGCGCGTTTCCCAAGAGTTGAATTTTTTGTTCGTTCCACAGGACATTCAGCTTCCCCTGGTCGAAGGAGATTATCTACGCGACCGCGCCTATGAAGAGGCTCAGCCCATGGTGTCCCACTTTCGATTTGACATCAACACCAATGAGTTGCTGATGCGAACCAACTACACACGGGTTGTTTCCGTCGATTCAATCACCCTGGTGAATCCCAGGATGAGAATCCGTAAAATTCTCAACTACCAGCGTCCTGTTGCTGATCAACCCCTGGAAACCGTCCTGCTAGCGGGATTTGGTGTAGAACAAAAACAGTCCTAGGGCAATCTCTCAGGATCGAAACACCAGTAACATCATTATGGCAGAGGTGGGAATCCAGGCAATCGACCCCCTCGCTATCTAGGAACATCTTTTCAAGACATCACCTAGCATTGTCAATATGAACTCTCCAACTCTACAACCACTCCACGCCACCTGGGTCAACCCAGAGAAGTTCCAGCCCTATGGTCAGGTGATTACTGCCAGCGAAGATGGCAAACCCTTTGATCAAACGGATGCCCAGTTGAACCTGAGCCAGGGAATTCCCCGGTTTTACATCATGCGATTAATGGGGAAGGGCCGGAAGTTTAGTCGGATTACTCGCCATGTTCGATGTACCCAATGCCTTGGCTCTCTGGGAGGAAAAACCTGGTTAATCGCCGTTGCTCCACCCTCTGAAGCAAATCAACCTGACCTGAGTCGCCTGGCTGCGTTTCAGGTTCCGGGCAATTGCTTTATCAAACTGCATGTTGGAACCTGGCATGCTGGCCCCTATTTTGATACTGAGTTGAAAGATGAATTGATTGATTTCTATAACCTGGAGCTGAGCGATACCAATGTCACCGATCACTTCACCCACGACTTTATTGCATCCCATCGTTTGGAATTTGAGATTGTGGAGTTGACAGAACAGTTGACAGAAATAGTTTACAGAAACAATGATGTCGCCTAGTATTTGAGGGTATCAATGTAAGGCCGAATGTCATGTGGCTCCGCTGCCCAACATTCCATCGAAATTGTTCTGCCTTAAGCGGGAACCTGCATTTGAGTGAACTGGAGATAGCAATAGACCAATGGCAACTTTAAAGGAATTTCTCGAAGCCTGTAACACACTCGGAACCCTACGTCTGATTGTAACCAGCAGCGCTGCTGTGCTTGAAGCTCGCAATACCATTCAGAACTTGTTCTACGCTGAGCTTCCCAAGGGCAAGTACGCCAACATGCATACCGATACGTTGGAATTTCATCTGAATATGGACAGAATCGTAGAGGTGAAGTTTGAATCTGGAGAGGCTAAGCGGGGAAACTTCACCACCTATGCCATCCGATTCATTGATGAACAGGACGACGTTGCCATGAGTGCTTTTCTGCAATGGGGTAAACCGGGCGAGTATGAACCTGGAACAGTAGAAGCCTGGCAAAAATTGAAGGAAGAGTACGGTGAAGTTTGGGAACCTGAACCCGTTGAGGCGCTATGATGCCCTTTGACCCGATGGAAATTCAGACGAACCCATGATCCGAAGGTTGAAGTTTTTAATTTTTCTCCTGATTTTCTTCCTCTTTCTAGATAGGAATATTGCGCTAGCAGGGAAACTTCTGGATCGAGTTAATCAATTTCCAGCTTGGGATCAGAAGCCGCCCACTCAAGTTGCTCAGGGAGACTTAATCTATCCAGACTGGATAGCTGGAGAATGGCAAGTGACGAGCACTTTAGTGGAAATGGTTGCGCCGCTGGCTCCAGAAATTGTTACTCCTGGATTTGCAGGCAATCGAAAATACTTGGATCAACCCATCCAGTTCAATGTGCGGTTTCAGCCCAATCAAACATTAAAATCAAATCAGTTTTTACCCAAGATTGTCATTAACGCTTCCCAAGAAATTGTGGCAGATCGCGCTTTCAATGGGCTGAACATTGCCCAGGCCACATTGGGCAAAGCAGCGATTCGTGGCGTCAAGGTAGATCCCAACAACCCCAATCGCCAGATTGTGACATTGCGGGGCAAGCAAAAAACAAGTGAAGATCCTCAGCTCATTTCAACGGTCACGCAGCGAGCCAGTGAGACACCTGAAACGGATCAGTTCATCGCAACCGAGATTGTTCAGCAGATTTTTCAGGGAGAATCAACGATCTATCTCAACGAGGTAGAGACCACAACGGCCTACCAAGCTGAATTTAACAAGACGACAGACCCGCAGCATCCTTCTGTCATCACAGCGAATCAAATTACGGCAATCTATCTCTCGCCCCAAGATCCAAATTATTTCAAGACTCAGTTTCGTCCAGTGGCATTGTATCGCTACCAATTGACACTTTTGCCGTTTTCCGCTTCACCCAGATCCTGAAATTGTTCTTTTAAAATCTTAAAAAAACGACTGGGCTTTGGTTTTCGGATTTATTCAGTAAATTCTCGGATCTATACTTTACTTGAAATACCGAATTCTACTGAAGATTTATCCCTGGTAAATTGTTACTTTATTTCTAGAGGGGATTATCGAGTCTGTTAGAACTATTAAACAGATTTGATGGTCAACCAAATTTTTAATATCGTCAATGACTTCTTCATGGTTTTAACAGGTCTTGAATTGACCTGATAAGGCCGAGAACTGTCTTGAATTGATCTTGAGATTGTTTCAAGCCTCCATTTATCTCTCATTAAAAGTGGCTGTTATCAATAGTTCAAAGCAATTCATACAATCGGTTCACTCAACTGGGTGAAGTCTTCCGACCATTGAGAATGCGATATTCAAATTAAATCAAAGGTTGCTGTGTTCCATCGTTAGTTCCACTATTAAATCTCTCTAGGAAAAGAATCATGCCGACTCTAACTACCACAACTATCAAGTACGACAATCTGGAATTGCTCCGTCAGTATCAGTATTCCCCATCCAATGTCCTACGCAATCAGATCGTTCAATTAAACTTGGGCCTGGTGCGGAAGGAAGTTCACCGCTGGATCAACAAGTGTGGTGAGAGCTATGAAGATTTGCTTCAGGTGGGATGTTTGGGTCTGATTCGCGCCATTGAGCGGTTTGATTTGTCCAGAGGAAATGCCTTTAGCTCCTTTGCAACGCCCTACATTCGGGGTGAGATCCAGCACTATCTGCGAGACAAGAGTCCTTCAGTAAGATTGCCCCGCACCTGGACAGCCCTGGAACGTCAGGCTGAGAAACTGATTCATCAAATGCAACTTGAATTGGGACGTTCTCCTAAAGATATGGAAGTTGCTGAAGCCTTGGAAATCTCCATCGCGGAATGGAATCAGGTGAAGTTGATGAGTCGGAATCGCTCCCTACTCAGTTTGGACGCTCCCATCAGAGATGGTGAAGACGGAACCACTTGTCTGGGTGAAATGATGTTGGATCAGCGGGATGCGAGCCTGCAAGCGGTTCAAGAAGATCAAATCTGCTTGCGTCAAGCCCTGGCAAAATTGGAGGAAGGAACCCGCAAAGTTCTAGAGTTTGTTTTCCTGGATGAATTGACCCAGAAAGAAGCGGCTCAGCGCTTGGGAGTGAGCACCGTCACAGTTTCCCGCCGCATTAAAAAAGGTATTAGCTGCCTGAAGGAAACAATGGCTGAAACAGAAGCCTGGAGCTTCAGCTATGACCAGAACTAATCAGGGATGCTACTCAGAAGCAAGTTAGGTACGGGAACGAGCTTGCTTCAACTGTTCAACAACTTCTGTATGATTTTCAGATGCTGCCCAGACCAATGCTGTCCAATTATTCTTGTCCTTTGCCGTCATATCAGCTCCTCGTTCTAGTAGGATTTCAACCACCTGTTTCTGACCATTGCCTGCCGCACTCATCAAAGCGGTCATTTGAAACTCCGAAGGGTGCGGCTCTTTAGAAGCGACAGCTTTAAGCAGCTAATACTCTCTGGGGGTCATGGTAGTGGTACAGATGATTGCGTTGGAACTCTCGCAGTTTGTGGAAGTGCCAATACTCCTCGAAGTCTCCACTACTTCTGAGAGCTCGAACTCTCAAGAC
>JBHJGO010000176.1:0-15852 GCA_050331715.1 Microcoleaceae cyanobacterium | reverse complement strand
CTTTTTGGGCAATCTTTTCCAGACTTATTTGAGTCGATTCTCAGTACATTTACTGAGCTGCCTATGCCAAGACAGTCATATAAACCATGTCAGCCCAAACCTTTACACAGTCAACCTTTTTCGCCTTAAGTTGATACCCGATCCTGGGAAAGAAAAAGTCAAGGGTATTACTATTAATGCCAGTGCCATTCCTCCCAGTGAACAGGACTTCTACCACTATGAAGGTTCTTTGACAACTCCTCCTTGTTCTGAAGATGTACAGTGGTACGTTCTGAAGAAACCGATTGAGGCTTCTCAAGAACAGATCCGGCAGTTCCAATCAATCTACAAAAATAATGCTAGACCCGTTCAGCCCTTGAATGGACGTTCACTTCGTTGACACCTGA
Organism: Microcoleaceae cyanobacterium; assembly: GCA_050331715.1. Taxonomy (GTDB): domain Bacteria; phylum Cyanobacteriota; class Cyanobacteriia; order Cyanobacteriales; family Microcoleaceae; genus JBHJGO01. The sequence continues at coordinate 15,466 of JBHJGO010000176.1, read as the reverse complement.
GCCGAGTTAATCAGATAGGAGGTAATGGCATACTGCCATTGCCTCCCGTACTCTGCCACTGTTGGAAACGCTGTAGGTGGGTTATTGGTGTAATTCAACCAACCTGGCAGGCAGTCGATCTTGCCGAATCAAATCCTGATAATTTTCTCGTTGTAGAATTACCTGACTTTCACCCTGATTCACCAACAATGCCGCTGGACGAGGCAGGCGGTTGTAATTAGAGGCCATGCTGTAGTTGTAGGCTCCCGTCGCAGTTACAACTAAGACATCTCCAGCTTGACAGGTCGGCAAACTTGCATCTTTAATCACCACATCCCCAGATTCACAATGCTTTCCGGCAACCGTTACCGTTTCTGTCATTGGTGCTGACATCCGATTAGCTAGAACGGTTCGGTAGAGGGATTGGTAGGTAATGGGTCGAGGATTGTCGGACATACCACCATCAACTGAAATATAGCGACGAATTTCGGGGATTTCTTTAGCAGCCCCTACTGTATAGGCCGTGACACAGGCAGAACCAATTAGGGAACGGCCCGGTTCACAGAGCAGCTTAGGCAAGGGAAGTTGATGGGTTTCACAGGCTTTGACAACGGATTCGGCCACTGTTTTCACCCAGGCATCGATACTCGGCGGGTCATCTGCCTCGGTATAGCAAATTCCTAATCCTCCACCAATATTCAGCTCGGTCACAGGCAAGCCCTGATGAACCGCCTTGGTCATCATTTCTACCATTACATCTGGCAAATCGGTATGGGGTTGTAACTCAAAAATCTGGGAGCCAATGTGGGCATGGAGACCCACACAAGTCAGCAATGGCTGCTGACTGATAAATTGGAAGACCGCATCCTGCTGACCAGGATCGAACCCAAACTTGCTGTCCAGATGCCCAGTACGGATGTATTCATGGGTGTGGCATTCAATTCCCGGTGTAAATCGAATCATCACCCGAATGGGTGTCTCGATCTGTCCTGAGGTGACGAACTCAGTTAGCATCTCCAGATCCAGCCAATTATCCGCAACAACCGTGATGCCAGAGTCGACGGCCAGTCTTAATTCATCCTTGGACTTATTATTGCCATGCAGGTACAACTTATCCGGTTTCACCCCCGCTTGCAGCGCAGTGAATAATTCTCCACCGGAAACCACATCAATTCCTAACCCCTCACTGGCCACAATCGCACAAACTGCTAAGCAACTCCAGGCTTTGGACGCGAACAGAACAAGGGATTCACCTGGATAGTAGCGTTTCAAAGCATCTCGATACTGGCGGCAAGCCGTTCGCAGAGTGAACTCGTCCAGGATATAGAGTGGTGTGCCGTAGCGTTCAACGAGTTGCAGAATGTCACATCCGCCAATTTCTAAATGATCCTGAGAATTAACTGTCGCAGTTAGTGGCAACAACTCCTGGTTAGGAGATGCAGTTGTTGCCTGTTGAGCGTCGGACGAAAAATTTTGCGGTAGATATTGCAATCCAGAGTATTCCACGAGATCCCTTGTGTGATAACTTTGCCTAGTGTTTTAGCGTTTCGGATGATTTTTAAGTGAAAACACCTCTATTCAAGGTGTCATCAGCGCAGCGAAATGTCCCGCCTACCTGGTATTTTAATGCTTTGAAATCCCCTCAACTGATCAAGATAAAATCCTTAACTATTAATCGTAGCTCAAAGCCTGTGACCTTAGAACTTCGTCCCCTCACTCCGGAACAACTGACCGCTGCCGTTCAATTGGATCAAGCCTGTTTAGGGGGGTTATGGACATTAGAGGGGTATCGACGAGAATTAGAAAGCCCTAACAGTGATTTAATGACCTGGTTCGATCACCAAAACCAGTCTGTGATTGGCCTGGGCTGTCTCTGGGCGATTCTGGAAGAGGCTCATATTACCGTTCTGGCAGTTCATCCTGACTACCAGGGGCGGGGTCTGGGGCAAGCGTTGCTCTATGCGTTGCTGAAGTCAGCGAAACAGCGCCAACTCGAACGAGCTACCCTGGAAGTGAGAGCATCCAATCAAGTGGCTCTGACCTTGTATGAAAAATTTGGATTTCGGTTGGCCGGACGACGCAAAAGATATTATCAAAATCCGCAGGAAGATGCTTTGATTCTCTGGCGGAATGACCTGCACCATCCCGAATTCGACACAATCCTGGCAAATTGGCTGCAGCAGATTCGCGATCGCCTGTCCCAAGCTCACCCCGACCCACCGATTTTCAGCCCTTCATTGATTGAGTCAGAGGCTTGATCGACCTGCAAGTATCCTAGCTCAGCTCTTCTGAAATTAGTTCCGGTTGAGCCAACTCATCGGACATTTCAACAATGGCTCGAACGATGGGCTTCACCTCGGAAGCATGGGGATTATCAAAATCCTCAAGTCTAAACCGCTTTGCCCGCTTTGCCACTCGAACAGCGATCTGGTAGCGGCTCATTGAACCTGAAATCAACTGCTCAGCTCGACGCTGTAAATCTTCTCGACCCAACTCAGAACTGCCCATAGGATAAAGTCCAACCTCTACCCACTTAGCATAGAAATTCCAAGTAAAGCCATCGTTAACCTTTCTTTAAAAAAAGGCTAAGAAGATTACGAGTTGTTAACCTTTTTAATTTGTAGTGCTGCGATCTTCAATCATGCAAGATACGGATTTGAGAGATGGCAGGCATTGCACCGCCACCTCCCGTGGTTAGAGAAGCGCTGTACCTAACCCACTGTGGAAAGAAAAACGGTGAAAATGCTGCCCTGATTCAGTTGAGAACGAACCGTTACCTGTCCACCCATGCCCTCGACCAGCGTCTTAACAATTGATAGCCCCAGGCCCGTTCCTCCAGCACGATTTCGGGCTTCGTCCATCCGATAGAATCGCTCAAAAATTCGAGTCTGATCTTTGAGTGGGATACCCTGACCACGATCGCAAACGCTGATCAGCCCTTGCTTACCCTGACGCTGAACCCTCAATGTGACTAACTTGTCGGACTCAGAGTACTTCAGCGCATTATCAATCAGATTGAGCAAAACTTGCTTGAGCCGACCACTATCCGCTTTGACCACAACTTCTTCAGCAGAATGTTCAAATTCAACCCGACCCTGGCTCACGGGCTTTGCCATTTCAACCACCTCTGTAATCAAATCATTCACCGGAATCGGTTCAATTTGAAAATGCAGGTTTCCATGATCTGCCCGAGCCAATTCCAGGAGATCCTGTAAAAGTTGAATGGTGCGGTCTGCTTCACTGGCCGCAACTGCTAGTCCTTCTCGTTGGGGAACAGTGAGGTTCTCTCCTCGCCGCAGGGTGCTCTGCAAATACCCCCGCACAATCGTCAAAGGGGTTCGCAGCTCGTGGGAAACATTCCCTACAAATTGGCGCTGCTGCTCCCAGGATTCCGCCAAGCGATCTAACATTTTGTTGCAGGTCTTCGCCAACATTGCTACCTCACTAGGTGCTTTATCAATTTGCAAACGATAGTTGGACAGTTGATCCGCTGAAATCGTCTCAGCCAATCGACCAATATCTTGCAAAGGCTGAAGCGCACGCCGGATGTACCAGACAATTGCTGCAACTAGAATCGCCAGAATCAGAATCGTTGCCGGGATTAAGCTATTAAAAATTGATAGAAATGCTTCATATTCCTGGGTGATTTCATTCACCAGATAGAGCTTGCCCAGGGGTCTTCCCTTGAGTGAGAAGGACTCACCACACAAAACCAGATAGTTATCGCCAATTTGAGCCACTTGAGGTTTTATGGGCATCTCGGTTTGAGTCAGCAACTCAGCCCGTAGCTCTGGAGCGATGCCATCTCGAAAGGTATCAGACTGAACAATGATATTACCGGATGGGTCTCGAATCCAGATCAGATGCCCTTCGTTCTCTGGTTTATTAACGGCTTTTTCCAGGGCTGTCTGCTGACTCATCATCTCACTGTAAGCTTCGACCTTAGTCGAGATCTTCCTGGAAAGGGCTTCAATCTGATCCTTATGGCTTTCGACCAAAAGTTGCTGCATTCTCCAACTTGTCCACAGGCTCAACCCCAGCAAGCTCAAGGTTGCAAACAAAATAATCCCAATCGTCAGTTGAGATCCCAAAGACCCTGGATCAAACCATCGTCGGCGCGATGGCTTAGAACCGTGCTTCAGTGATCGAATCAATGGTTTCATGCTGTGGGTCTGAACCTGTGGATCTGGATGAACTGCTTTCAATAATACGGCAGAATTTTTTGTGAAAGAATTTTTTGTAAAAGAATTTTTCATAATAAGTTTTTGTTTGCCATTTTCTAAAAAGCTGTACTTTAAAAAAAACCATCAATTTTTTGATGATTCAGAATCGGCTGTTCAGAAATTCTTGGCTTGATGTGTTGTCAAATCAAATTCAAATCGGGATGCAAAGTCTGTTTTTCCGTAGAGATTGAAAGTGATTGTGGGGCTATCCTCAAGGACTTCTACCTGATGGACAGCATCCGAAGTAAAACCGATTATTTCCCCTGGACTCAGCGTTATTTCGTCCACCAGTTCAATTTTATCCGGAAATTCTGGATTAGGAGTTCGCCGCCACAGTCGATTCTTTTCACTGCCACTTAGAATAGCAACGACTCCCCAAGTGGCGTGGTTATGAACCGGTGAAGTTTGCCCTGGCAACCAGACGACATTTTGGATTGTCAGCGGAAAATCTGGTTCCTCATAGAGCGTTAAAACAGACCAACCCAAATCCGGATCAGGCTCTCGAAATTCTCCTTGAAGCCAGTAGGAATCCGTTAGCAATTGTCGAACACGGGGAAAAATCTGCTTCAGGCGAGAGGGTTCATCCTCAACCGTATACAAAATATCTTCCAAGTCGGATAAAAAGCGGTAAAGCCGATAGGGTCTATCCGGTTCAGAGGTGATCTCCGCCGACTTACAGGCAGAATATTCACCCGATTCTGTCACCAACCAATCCTGATATTGCATAGCATCTCAAGGAAATTTACAAAAACAATAGCCTCTCAGGTCGCCCAAACTGGAGCAATCCTAGAGAGGCTTGAAACCAAGTCAGTCAAAGATCCAATCTCTAATCAGTCATGGGGAAGGTAGCAGTCGAATTCTGAAAGCTGAATTCTGAAAGTTAAGACAAATGGCTGATAAGTTGGGAGTTACTTCGCGCCAGCACAAGGATTTCCAGCACAGGGATTTGCCTTATTTGCACAGGCGGCTGCACAGGGATTAGCGGCTGCACAGGGGTTGGAAGCTGCCTTTGCTGCACAGGGATTGACCGCTGCACAGGGGTTAACTCCAACGCAATTTGCCGCTGCGCAGGGGTTCTCTGCCAGGGTAGTCTGGGCAGTGTAGCTAGAGGAAGTTGTTGTGCCTGGGATTAGTGCAGATCCAGCAGTTGCAGTACCTAGATTCAATACAGAAGCGACAGCAAGAACAGAAATATATTGCAAGTTCATGGGGTTAACTGATGGAGGTTTATTGTGGACTCAATTCCATCTAACATGAACGCTCTGAGTTGTATGTGAGCCATAACTGAAAATTTTCTGAGAGGCCGATTGCTGCGTTATATCAATTGAATTCCCAACTTTTGCAAGGCGAGCAAACCTGCACCATAGGCCGGATCATGACGGGGCCACAGAATATCTGCTTGTGGAACAAACTGCTGAACTAATGTCTGGAATTGCTGACGTAGATTCCCACTCCCTCGCCAGATCCCCCCCTGTGTCACAACCTTAATCGGGTCTCCGGCAGTGAATAGGTCTGATGCAACAACCTTGACCCCCAGAGCGAGTTCCTTGGCCGCATGAGCAATAATTTCCTGCGCCACCGGGTCACCTTCAGCCGCCACTTGATCAACAGTTGTAGCCAGAGCCGCGATCGCTTGCACCTGACGACCCTGGCGATAAATTACCTCGATCAAAGATTCAATCGTTGGCAGATCGAGCTGAGCCTGAAACATGGCTGATAACTGCGTTGGCTGAGCCCGACCGTCATAGGCCCGCATGACTGCCCGCAAGCCCTGAATGGCGATATCATAGCCACTACCCTCATCGCCAATCCGATGCCCCCAACCCCCGACTCGTTTTGTACGACCGTAAGAATTTCGACCGAAAACCTGCGAACCCGTTCCAGCAATGGCCACAATGCCAACATCCTCAGCAAGACCCCCCACCAGGGCTGCTAAATTATCGCTACCGATTTGAAGCGTTTCTGACGTCAGATTCCATTTAATGGCGCTGGGGTCAATAAAAGTTGGAGCCGTTTGAATCCGTTCAACCACTCCCTCGAGGGCCTGAATATCTTCTAAGCGACTCACACCAGCCATCCCTAGGCCCAAACCTCGAATCAAAACTGGCGGCTTAGAACTGCGGGAAATGGCTTGACCAATCGCCAATTCCAGCGCCGTTTGAGTCGCACTGAGGCCAACGGTTTGATAATTAGACGGGCCAGCTTTGCCGTGGCTGACGACTTGGCCCGTTTCATCCATCAAAATACAGTTTGTTTTTGTGCCGCCACCATCGACGCCCAGGACATGACCCATATAGTACCTAAGCCCTACGTAGTGATACCCTACTATCTGAATTCTACTGTGCCAACTCTAAATCTGGATTAATTTCTTGGCCCGCTCTGCCCGTGCTTCAGCGGAATCCATCACCTCGGAGAGCTTTTCTACGACTTCACCGGGATAGTTTTCCAGGACACGGGTTGAGAGAGAAACTCGACGACGGCCCTCTTCTAGATTGATCACCATTGCTTTCACTGGTTGTCCAACGGGAAATAAATCGGGCAAAGACTCGATGTACTTCTGGCTTACTTCCTTGACATGAATCAAACCTGTAACCCCCTCTAGATCGACAAAAACACCAAAGGGTTTGACGCTACTGACTTTCCCCTGGGCCAGTTGTCCCACCTCAAGTTGGCTAAAGCTCATCGACTGAGACGCCAACCGTTGAGAGAGCACAATTTTGTTGCGTTCGCGGTTCAGTTCTAAGACATTCACTGTTAAACTCTGACCAACCAAAGCATTTAAATCATTGCGTTCCATCAGATGAGAACGGGGAACAAATCCTCGCAGACCATTGACTTCGACCGTCACGCCCCCCTTGTTAACGCCGGTCACATGAACTTGCATCGACTCATTCTGATCCTGCTCCAGCTCTTCCCAGCGTTGCTTCAGTTCTAGTTGACGAATCGAAAGGGTAACCTGTCCGTCGGCATTTTGATCTCGAATCACCAGAAAATCTCGCTCTTCTTGCAGGGGTAAGCGTTCTTCTAGGTCTCCTGATCCAAAGGGAGCCTCCTGCACAGGTAGAAATCCAGGGGACTTGCCTCCAACGATGTCGATGTAAGCCCCGTTGCTGTCATGCTCAATCACTCGCCCTCGAACGACTTGCCCTCGATTGAGTTCATAGCTATGTTCTTCCAGGGCTTTGGCAAAATCATCCAGGGAAAATGTAATGTCTTGGTTACTCATAGGACTTAAAAGTATGGCTCAACAACGCAGTAGGCTTAACCGCACTCCTCACACAGGGCGATTCAGGGTTCAGTTTAACCGATGAAATTCAACGTAAACCCCAAGTAACCTAGTATACCGAATAGCAAAACCAATATAGCCATTCCAGGTTTAGTGGGGTACGGATTTGGGAGGTTGGGGCACACCGCGCTCCAACCTCCTGTACCCCACCAGCGTCGGAAACGCTGTAATTAGGGATCTCTGGCATTGACACCGGGTGAACGCACATGTTTCTTCATAGAGTAGAGAAACGTTTGGAGGAAAATTGGAAGGCAGCGTTGTCAGATTTTTCTATCCTAATCCCAGAACGCTTCCACTATTGAACCAAACTCCGCTGACACAAAAATCAGAACGCTCTCGCTGATACCTGTTTTTCTGTAGTCTCATCCCACTCGTAGGGTTTATTCATATCTCCAACAAGTCGATAGAACTCATCAATTTTTTCCTGCGGGAGTTCATTTTTCCAGCGGAGGTCTAACCTAATGGTAATTCCTTGCTTTTCATAGTAGCTACCATGAACATCTTGAACCTTTTCTTCCGTTTGATTGCCTTTATATTTATCTATAATTGAGCGTGTTCCAAAGTTACCAACGATGCCATAGTGTTCATGCTTCCAGTATTCAATCATTTCTGGATCATAGGAAAGCCCGACCATGTTGCAAATTTGGGTTAAAGTTGCTTCTGGATCGCTGGCTAGCGCTTCGTATCGAACCAGCAGCTTCCGCTCGGCTGGAAACTTCTCGAAAAACTGCTCATCCTGTCGCATCAATGTAGACCAACGTCGACTAAATTGTTCTACAGTTAGATCCTTGTAGACTCGAGAGTAGGAATTTAATACTGCACGGCCATCTCGAACAAGGTGAATTAAATAGCCCTGCAGCGATCCTGCTCTAAATTCCCGCGCATTGAGCTTTTTAGAAACCCAATCAACGTACTTGGAGGAGTCAACCAAAACATCAGCATCAATCTTATCAAAAATCTGAGAATAGGGGTTGAGAATATAATCAGCACCGAATAGCTGCCGAAAGAACCGCTCAACTTTTAGAGGAATTAGGGGATTGAGTCGATGGTTGCTTAGTCCGGCTACTAATCGATCTAGTTCCTCTGGCGTAAACTTTTGCTCCCAGTATTTGCCTTCCTTATTCCAGAAAATCTGAGTGCTCTCTCGCTCTCGATGTCGATGGATTTCTGGTAGCTTGCTGATTTCATTTAGATCAAAGCAGCGGGGATGGCTCCCTAGCATATAGTCCAGCAGAGTAGAACCAGAACGCCCAATTCCTAGAACGAATATTACTTTCTTCATGGATTAAAAACCCCTATCAGATTCCTCTAGTAGTATGCCCAGATTTTGACTAGATTGCCGCTCACCTTTAGAAAATTTCAGGAACCCTGTAGACCCAGTTTTTTGAAAATTTTCTTCATCATGCCAGGAGACTGACTGTAGGGTTTTGGCTTGCCAGTAAAGCTTGGTCGCTGATCGGGTTCATGCAAAAATCGATAATGCAGGAAGAGATCGCGGTAGGGAAATTCCAGATTCTGTCCAGCACAAACTTGCCGGATTAATTTACTGGAAATTCCAATGTAATGCAGATAGGTGAGGCGCTTGCCCTGATCATACAAAACGCCATCCCGTTCTTCAAAGTGGGGAGAGGTAACGCAATTTCCAGTTCTCTCTTGATCCGAGACCTCAAAAGTTAAATTACAGCTAGAAATGCCCAATTTCATCACCATATAGTTCAAAAGCGGCTGGTCAGCACATTGAGGATAGAGAATCTCACCCTCGCCACTCTTCAGTTGCTCCAGCAGCCATTGACATCTCTCTGCATCAAATAGACCCTTTTTAGAAGCAAATAAACCCGTACAAAAAACTTCTTGATCAATCCGCTCTTTAGGAAAAACCTCATAAAGCTTGGGAGAATTGAGATCGTAGACATGGTTTGGGTGCTTGTACTGGAAATCATAAACTACAAAATCTGTCTGATTCAGCTTGTTGAACATGATATCCAGGGAATTCATCACCAGTACATCCGCGTCCAGATAAACAAACCGATCAAACGGCCCATCAAAACTGTACAAACAGCGATAGAATCCCTTGCGATAAACCCCAGTTTCTCCCTGACCTTCCCAGTAGGATATGGCATTAGAACGAGTCTGCCAGCTCTGATTCACAAAGTTGTCCCATTTGGCCATGGCCTCAGCATCATCAAACAGTGAAAGATTCTGACGCCGCTGAGTCTCTTCACGCACTCGATCAACGCGGTCATCGTAGGGAATCACACAAACTGGGCAGTCTTCACCCACATTGACTTCGATGCTATTCAGAATTGCAACTAACTGGTCATAGACTGCATCATTGGCAAGCACATAGAGTCCGTCAGTCATACATCATTTCCAAATGGGAACAACGCCTCCTATCTTAGCTTTAGTGCTAGAGGAAAGCTTAAGTAATTTCTTGGAAGTTGTGCCCTTTCAAAGCATTAATGTCATACGGAACAGTGGGCCTCGTCGTCCAGGATTCCATCATTGCACAAGACATCCATCAACATAGGTGGCCTGAATCGCTCGGTCGTCTCCCAAAACCATAGTTCCAAATAAATAGTCCGACAACTCATCCAGGGAGCGAGGAGTGGGATTCGGGTTTCGCAGTGCCATTAGAGAGGTGGCTCGACCATCGAGCACAACAAAATCCGCCTCTTTCCCGATCTCAAAGTTACCAATTTGCTGATCCAGGAACAGGGCTTTGGCTCCACCCAATGTGGCCAGGTAAAACGCCTTAAAAGCTGATAAGCTCTGGCCCTGAAGGTGACTCACTTTGTAAGCTTCTCCCATCGTTTGGAGTAAAGATAAACTCGTTCCGGCCCCAACATCAGTTGCCAGACCTACTCGTAGGTTATGTTCTGGGGATTTTGCCTGGTGAAGCTTGAACAATCCACTACCGAGAAACAAATTAGAGGTTGGACAAAAGGCAATCGATGCCTCTGCCTCAGACAACCGGGCAAAGGCGGAATCCTCTAGATAAATACAGTGAGCAAAAATTGAGCGATCCTTAACTAGACCATATTGTTCATAGATTTCCAGATAATCCCGATGGTCAGGGAAGAGGGTCTGGGTGATTTCGATCTCTTTTGGATTCTCCGCTAGATGGGTCTGAATGTACAGGTCGGGAAATTCCGCCTTTAATTCCCCGACCCATTGCAGTTCTTCTGGGGTTGAGGTGATGGCGAAACGGGGGGTGAGGGCATAGAGCAATCGGCCCCGCCCATGCCAGGTTTGAATCTGTTCGCGTACCTGATGATAGGCAGACTGGGTCTGATTCAGCAGGAACTCAGGCGCATTGCGATTCATCAAGACCTGTCCCGCCAGCAACCGCATCTGGCGACGTTCCGCCTCCTCGAATAGAACCTCTACAGATTCAGGAAAAATAGTGGTGAAAATTCCCGCTGTGGTTGTGCCATTTCGCAGCAATTCATCCAGAAAAAAGGCAGCGATCTGCCGGGCATAATTTGGATCTCGAAATTTTCGCTCAGTGGGAAAGGTATATTTATTCAGCCATTCCAACAGTTGCTCTCCATAGGCGGCAATCATCTCCGTTTGGGGATAGTGAACGTGCAGATCAATGAATCCAGGGAGAATGAGTTGTTCAGGGTAGGTTGCGGTGATGGTAGTCCCATACTGGGCCTCCAGGGATTCATAGGAACCGAACGCTTTGATTTTTCCAGACTCAACCACTAACAATCCATCAGGCAGGTAGCGCACCGATTCAACCTCCGGTTTGTAAAACGGATCCTCTATGAAGTCGACAAATGCACCACGAATAACTTGTAGGGAAGGTTGAGGCATGGTTGGTTTCATCAGTTCCAGGTCTAATACTTTCTATTTGGACGATGGAGATATAGCTCCTGTCCTAGTTATCAGTATATCTACCAGAATTTTTGGTCGTTTTTCCAGTGAGAGAAATTTACATAGACATCAAACTCATAATCTCAATAAAAACACTGAGGAAATTGGACTGTATGTAAATCATAGTGCAAAGCTTATATTTCTTGTTACGATCCGTACTCAATTGGCAACTTTGCCGACAATTGTCTTGGATGAAAAATTGACTCTAATCAGTCTAGAATCCAATAAAAATATATTCAAATCAATTTTTCCGTACTATCACCTATGAATTTTCTAGTTATTCTGGGGGAAATTACTGATTCATAAAATCATTAAATTAGATGATAATAATTAACAGGATCTTGATTGTATATTCGATTTTCTTTGCATACAATCAAAATAGCGAAAGGGAGAAAAAAGAACTCTGACTACAGGGTCTATGAATCTCTCAAAAATCAAAAAAGAGACAACTCTTCCTACCTTAATCAGGGCAATTCAAAGGTAGCGTGCAGATCGTTTTTAGGCCAGAGCGAAGTTAGAAAGCCAGGAACTTAGACATCATGGTTTTGCATGGCTTCTTCTGGCCTACATCCAAACCTCAACCCTCATGACTTTTAGAAGGAAAAAACTAGGAGAAATACATATGACAGGAATGATTCAAAAGTTGTTCATCGGTGCATCCGTTGCAGTCGGCGTTGGTACAATGGCAACTGCTCCCGCACTCGCTAACGGCTTCAGCGTATCCGGCAGCGATTACTATCTCTACGATGTTGATGGCAGTGAAACTTACTTGAACCCTAATGCTGAACTGAATCAAGTTCTACAGGGTAACAGCTCTAATCCAGGTGGCAACATTGAACTCTTTGCTTCCAGCGAGTCCAATCCTAATGCTTTCTATGCTGCTCCCGTGAGCATCACGGGTGAAGTTGGGGGTCAAAACCTGACTCTTAGCAGCTTGAATGCTGTTGACTGGTTTGGTGCAAGCATGGACATGTCCTATGGTGCCAATAACCTGGCCAACCGTTGGTTTGGCGAGTTTTGGAACAGCGCCATTTCTCATGTCTCTAGCCAAGGATTTATAGGCTCAGCGGCGGCTGGCATGCTTGCGAGTAATGCTCAAGACGGCTACGCAGCTTTTCTTGGTGCTGGTGGTTTCCAAGCGAGCAGTGACCCCAACATCTCCTATGTTGGTGTTGACGGCGAAGATATTAATGTTGGTTTAGCAGGCCACCTCAATCTAGGTAACGTCTATGGCGATATGCTAGCTGGTCTTCTACCTGCTAATTATGCTTGGGCCTCTCCTTATGTTCCTATGCTGATGGATGGATTCCAAGCAAGCGAAGTTGTTAAGTACTCCTACAACGGTGTCACTGATTACCTGTTCGGATTTGAAGCAACTGACTCCAACCTTACTGAGCGAAGTGATGGTACGTCCCATAATGGTAACTACGAAGTCACAATCGCTGGTGTTGTCGAGCCTGCGGCTGTACCTGAGCCTTCCACCATCTTGGGCCTAACGGCAGTAAGTGGTTTGTTGGCTGCAACTCGTCGCAAAGCTCGCAAAGCTTAAGTTCGCATGACCTGAAGCTCTCAGTTGAGGGCTTCTGACCTGGAACTCTCTAATTCTCTCGATCTGGTTTTCTCTAAAACTTCACACGAGACTGAACTGTAACGAAAGGGTGAACCGCAATCGGTTTACCCTTTTGCTTTATCCGAGTTGACAATCCTTCTACTTTGAATGGCAATCCAAAATTGATCAATTCACTCCAGGTTGATGGACAATAGGATCGATTGTTAACTTTAATTCAGGAGACCTGATATGGCCATTTCCATGTACTCTGCCTCTGTGCCTGCCTTGGTCAGATCCTTGAATAACCTCGTCGGTATTCTTGAGAAGGGGGCTGCCTATGCCGAAGCTAAGCAAGTTGAATCTACCGTTTTGTTAAATACTCGCCTGTATCCTGATATGTTCCCGCTGGTACGTCAGGTTCAAATCGCCTCAGACATTTCCAGAAGAGGAGTTGCCAGATTAGCAGGGCTGGAAGCCCCATCGATTGAAGATAACGAAAAGACCTTTCCAGAGCTAATTGCTCGCCTCAAGAACACCATCTCCTACTTGGAAACCTTTGCCCAGGAACAGATTGATGGTTCAGAGGAGAAGCCGATTGCTTTGCCCATTCGGGATGAAGTGTTTCATTTTCAGGGATTTCCTTATCTCAACTTCTTCATTCTGCCAAATGTTTACTTTCATGTCACAACTGCCTACGACATTCTAAGACATTGCGGTGTTGAGCTTGGAAAGATAGATTTTCTCGGAAAACCGGAAGTCGGCTCTGGACTGGCTGAATAGTTGATGATGTATTTCCGGAGGGAAACAATGCCTGAATTTATTATCCAATTGCTCGTTCATCGTTCCGAGCTTCGATAAATTCACGTTCTAAAAAATTACTCGTCCCCCCTCCAGGGTAGGATGTAACGAGACCTGCCACATCGACCATCCATGACCCACGACGATTCAGCCGAGCAATTGCTAGACTTGGCTGTCCGAGCTGGAGCAGAAGCTGCTGAAGTTTTTCAGTCGCAGTCCGCGTCTCGGCCCGTGTTTTTTGAAGCAAATCGGCTCAAACAACTAGAAAGTATTCAAACTGAAGGTATCGCCCTGCGACTGTGGCGTGGGGGACGACCTGGTTTGGCGGTGGCCTATGGGCCAGTCGAACCCAGTAAATTAGTCGAACGGGCCATTGCTCTGAGTCGTTTGAATGAATCAGAGCCAATTATGCTCTCCAAAGAATCTCTGCAACAGACCTATCCGGATCTGGGCCACTCGGTGACAGTTGAGCAGTTGGTAAATTGGGGTCAAGAAGCTATTGCCTGTGTCCGGGAAATCTATCCTGAAATTCTCTGTACAGCAGAATGGGACTGTGAGGTGGAGTCTACTCGCTTGGTGAACTCTCGGGGTCTGGACTGTCGCCACACCGATACGACGTTAAGTGGTTACGTTGAAACCGAATGGGTTCGCGGAGACGATTTTCTCAATGTTTCCGATGGTCAGACCCAGCGCAATAGTCTCGATCCACAGCTTTTGGCTGCTCAAATTTTACGCCGCCTCACCTGGGCAAAGGAAAACGTTGCTTCAGTGACAGGCCGGGTTCCAGTGCTCTTCACAGCAAAAGCAGCGGATATGCTCTGGGGGACAGTAGCAGCAGCCCTGAGTGGCAAACAGGTAATTGAAGGTGCTTCCCCTTGGAGTAATCGATTGGGTTCCGCCGTTGTATCTCCCGAATTAACGATTTCCCAGTCCCCCACAGAGGGGCCATTCAGCTGTCCCTTTGATGATGAGGGAACCCCAACGCGCCCAATTATATTTATTCAAGAAGGAATTCTGCAACTGTTCTACGCAGATTTAACAGTGGGCAAAGCCCTCAGCAGTGGCACAACGGGCAACGGTTTCCGCCCTGGATTGAATAGCTATCCCTCCCCTGGTTTGTTTAACCTGATGGTTCATGCGGGAGAAGACCCCTTTTCCGATTTGGTGAAACATTTAGATCAAGCGATTATGGTAGATCAAATGTTAGGAGGTGGGGCTGGTATTTCAGGTGATTTCTCAATTAATGTTGACTTGGGTTATCAGATCAAAGGGGGCGAGATTGTGGGTCGGATCAAAGACACGATGGTAGCAGGAAATGTTTACACTGCTCTGAATCAGGTCATCCGGTTAGGAGGCGATGCCGATTGGAATGGCTCCTGCTTTACGCCCTCAATTATTATCGATAGCCTTTCCGTTACGGGGAAATAGAATTGGCAAGAACTGGACGGAGGATAGTAATAATCAGGCGGCTCAGTTTGGATGAATTATGATTGAATTATGATTTGGTATGATAAAGCAAGATTACGTATCAAGCTCAGCTTAAAATCTCAATTTAAGGTATAGCAATCACAAATGATTTGTGAAATAGGGGTGAAGGGGGCGGTGCCCCCTTCTTGGGTAACAATTCAGGGGGTTGAGCAAAGCAGGCAGAAACAAGGTGGGAAACTCTGCTAACGTGAAGTAATGAACGAAGAGTGGCAGGAAATTAGTGAAGTAAAGATTCACAGGGAAGATAGGGAAGCGAATCCTGCG
>JBHJGO010000175.1:0-27438 GCA_050331715.1 Microcoleaceae cyanobacterium | reverse complement strand
TAGCACAAGTTGTAAAAGAGACACTGGAGAAATCAGGAATTGACATGCCAACAGATATTTACACCTTGGTGTTACGGGATCAACCTATCAAAGTGATGGAAGGAGTCAAAAACCAGTAATCCATTCAGTCACAAATTTATTTTTCGAGGTTGGCCATATTTCCTTCAAAGGATAGAGAAACTTCGAAATATTTGTGGATAGGCTAGAGATATAGCAGTCCCAAATCGACCACGAAAAAAGTAAAGGGGTTTGGGGACATAGTCCCAAAGAAGGGGGTACCGCCCCCTGCACCTCGATTTCACAAATCATTTGTGATTGCTATAGTACGCATTAAGTTTGAAAAGGAGTATTCTACATGACGGTGAATACGTTGAAGAAAACGTTAGGACTTGTGATATTTGGGTTTTCTCTTCTGCCCTTTCCTATCATGGGCTTGCTGGCGGTACCTTCTACAGCGGAAACCACTCTCAGAATGACCCAGTCAACAGGTGACTCTAAAACAGCTATTCCTGGTAGTAACTGTAGAGAAGTTAATGTTTCTACATTACAAATCTGGGATGAACCCGGTGAGAATGTAATCGGTGAGCTACAACAGGGTCAGCAGGTTTATATCGCAAACGAAGGCCGAGGAGGTTGGGTTCCGATTGAATTGCCGGGAAGCGGATACGTTAATTCTGCCAGTCTAAGACTTTGTAGCAACATAGCTGCTAGTGCTGAAGAAGGTTATTTCATTCCGGTGGAGGCTTGTCGAAGCATTGCGACTGAGCAGGTTACGGTTCGTAATCGCCCTGGTGGAGAAGTCATCGCAACCCTTGCAAAGGGCCAAAGCGTCCAGATTGCGAATGAGGGGAGTGAAGGTTGGGTTCCTCTGGTATATCCTCTCGAAGGATATATAACGTCTGCAAATCTTGCCGACTGCGCTCAATAGCTTTCAATGAAGGCAACTTCTGAATGCATCTACCACAACTACCGCATCTTTTAGTCAGTGAAGGATCGAATTCCTGCCAAAATTCCAAGACCCACCACTAGAAGAACTAAAGCCCAGATTACAAAGTCTGGAATGGCCGCTAATATTCCGAATCCTTTCAGCAGAACAATTATAGCGATTACAACCAGTGCAAGTCCAGCAATTGAAAGGATCACAGTGATTCCTGGATTTGAGCGGCGGGGAGGACGAGTCATTAATATTAAATCTCCAGCTAAATTTATACACTAAGCAGAATACTAGTACTGAAAGTAATGCAGTCTCTACCCTAGGACATAATTCTTTAAGCAGCTTTTAGGAAATGGCTAGAGTCACTACTGGAGCGCTATTTGGTTGTGAACAGAATTGATGATATTGTAGACCTTAAACAGAGTGTATCCCAAATATCAATAGTTTGTTGTAGAAAATAATGAGAGATCTGGGCCGAGCATTGCTATCGAAGATGGATTTAGTTATCGATAATTGGATCGAGGCAGTTCGTCAAGATGAGGACATCGATAGTAACAAAAAATTAACTTATGAGTCGATCCGCGATAGTTTACCAGATTTGTTGAAGGCAGTTGCAACATTGTTGACTCGGACTTTAAGTGATAACCAACCGGAGGAAGTAGAAGAAAAGAGCGAAGAACACGGGGTTGATCGTGCTAATCAGGGATATGATGTCTTAGAAATTATGCGAGAATATCATCTCCTTCGGCAGATTATCTTTTCAATTCTGGAACCTGATTTACTTTCTGGTTCACCGATGGAGATTTTACAGGCGATCCAATTGATTGATAAGACACTTGACGAAGTAATTGCTGTTTCTGTAGAAAGCTACATAGAAATGCGGCTTCAAGAGCTTGAGCAAATTCGAGCCAGATTGATCTTAACAAATCAAGAACTTAATCGCCTCATCCAAACCCAAAAGGATAATCTTTCCCATCTAGCTCATGAGTTGAAAAATCCTCTTAGTTCAATGATGGGATTTTCAAGTCTACTGCTGCAGCGTGAGCAAAATTCCGATATTTCCAGCTCTACCCCAAACCTGAAGATTGTCGAGCGAATACTTAACGGTGGGGAACAGTTACTACGACTGATCAATGATGCTTTAGAAATTTCCCGTCACGAATCAGACCAGATAGAGCTTGATTTGGAACAAGTTGATGTTCAGAGCTTGGTTGAGAGGGTTGTCGAAACGCTAGAACCCTCAGCTCGCCTCAAAAATCTAAAGGTTCAGGTCGAGATTGACGATGCACCTCGGCAAGTGCGAACAGATGCCCTTCGAATTCAGCAAATTTTAGTTAATCTAGCCAGCAATGCGCTGCGTTATACCGACACAGGAACGATACATATTACGTGTAGAGTTAATGATGACCATTTTTGGATGATTGCAGTATCCGATACCGGAAGGGGAATCAGCCCAGAAGACCAGCAAAAGATTTTTCAACCTTATTTTCGTGCAGGTCTAGAAGAGGATTATTTACCAGAAAGTACTGGATTGGGTCTGGCAATTGTAGAGAAATTAGTTAAACTGCTTGGGGGCGAAATTGAACTAGTATCACAGCCAGGAGAAGGATCAACCTTCACGATAATCTTTCCTCTTTTAATTGAAGATATAAATTGAGGTTAAATCATTCGATAGAGACGCTCATGAAACGTCTCTACCAAACTTTGTCTAACCAAGTTCTATTGTCTGATAGAAGACTATTGAGACTGATTTATGTCCTCCGGATTTTCGCCCGCATTAATCTCAACGTCTTCGGCCTCTGAATCACTATTCTCACCCGCCGTCGGCTCTACTACCTCGACATCTAGCTTGACTTCTTCTACCCCAAGAATTTCATTCGCTAAAGGCTCAATGGTGTCGTATTCCTCTTGACTCGGAACTGTTCCAACAATTTCAACCAAACCATCACTAGCGGCAATGGTCAATTTGCTGCGAGGAATGTTAGCTTCCAACTTTGCCCTGACTTCACTCTCAATGTCTGAGTCATTTCGCTCGCTCTGGTCACCTACGATGTCGTTTCGTTGTTCCCGTGCTCGAATGTCGGAATCTAATTGGGCCTGTCGAACGGTATTGTCTGCGTCTTCTTGAGTTGCCTCCACGCTCTGAGCATCTTCTACCTCTACTTCCCCTTCAGTAGAAGTGGGAGCGTCTGCACTGGTTCGAGCAACGTCACATGCTGTTGCACCAATTAAAACAACCAAACCAAGTAAGAATGGGCTTAAACTTTTCATCATCATCTTCTCCTTCATTTTCTACAAATTTCTTTCTTGCAAATCACTAGAGATTAAGAACGCTTGTATGTCTCATCTCGCTTGTCAACCACAACCACTGTCGGATCGGTAGCTGCTGTCCCTTGCTTGACAACTTCCGCCTGTTCAAATCGTCGGGACTGATCGGCTGAATCGACTTTAACGGCCTTCTCCTCTGTTTCCATTTCTGCTTCCGGATCTGTGTGAACCGTAGAGCGAGTCTCAGGCAACATATCTTCACGATCATCGACTGCTCTAGCTTCTACATCGTGAGCTTCATAGACTTCCCAGTGGTGAATGCCATGGTTACTGACAACTGATTCTGCTTGATTGATAGTCTGTGGACGACCAGTGATTAGCATTAAATAGTGACCTTGAGCCAGGTGATCGTTGTAAATCTTCGCTCGCTCTTCAGGAATTCCTAAGCCAACTAAACCCCCAATAATTCCGCCAGCTGCCGCACCAATTGCAGTTCCAGCCAGAGTTGTGGCCAAAGCAGTCGCCCCTACACCTGCCAGTAGAATTGGCCCAACACCAGGAATCGCCAATGTTCCAAGCCCAACCAATAAACCAGTAATCGTTCCTAATGCTCCACCTGCCGCTGCTCCGGTTGCAGCTCCTTCGTCTGCTTTGTTACCCCGAGCTTCTTCATGAACCTCGATATCAGCATCTTTCGTCGCTGGATCAGAGTCTGGCGCGATAACCGTTACCCGATCCAGATTAAAGCCTTCATCCCGTAGAGCGTATATCGCTGCTTCAACCTCTCGACGGGTGTCAAATACACCGATGGCACGTCGATAGTCGGTACTTGTTCCCGTAGACATATTATTCTTACCTCTGCTTACACTTTTGATTTCTAAAAACTCAAATAGACAGGCATATGCAATTGGAACTACGCAATTGGATAGAGTAACCTGCTATCTGAACTGTTTCTACGAGCTTAAAAAAAAACCAGTAATATTTCGTCCTTCCAAAGGCTAGTTTTCTAGATCCTTCTTTAGCAAGATTAAATAATTGTTGTTTTTCTAGAAGATAGGATTGCAGATAGATTAATGGAGCAAAAATAATATGGCTTTAGTAAAAATCAAAGAGTATTACCCCGATTATGCTGATGACTTTTTGAATGGAAAAGATTTCAAAGGTTACAGTGTTTATGCAGATACGAGTGATAATAAGGTTGGTACAGTAGAAGATGCATTAGTTGATGAAGCGGGACATATCCGTTACTTCGTGATTGACACAGGTTTCTGGGTATTTGGGAAGAAAGTGTTATTACCCATCGGTCGTTCGAGATTGGATTTTGATAACGAAAGGATGTATGCCCTAGGATTAAAGAACAAAGATCAGATTGAGGCACTACCTGACTACGATAGTGATACAGTAGTTGATTACGATTATGAGGAACGTGTGCGTACAGGGTATCGAACAACTCAGCCCGCTGCATCCTACGATCGTGATAGCTATAGCTATGAGCATGATAGAGACCTATATGATCTAGATGAGCAAAACCGTGGTGTTCTAAGGCTGTATGAAGAGCGACTAATTGCCGATAAGCAGCGTCGGAAGACGGGTGAGGTTGCGATCGGAAAGGAGGTAGAGGCTGAGACAGCCCGAGTTTCTGTACCAGTAGAAACTGAGCGAGTAATTGTAGAGCGACGCACTCCCGGTGATGCAGGTCAGCCAGTTGCTCCTGGAACTGCGAGCTTTGAAGCGGGTGAAGTCGCTCGTGTAGCAGTTCACGAAGAAACGGCTGATATTCGTAAGGAAACCTTTGTCCGTGAGGAAGTTGCTGTCCGCAAGGAAGTTGATCGGGATACAGTGACGGCAGAGGAAAAAGTTCGTCGAGAAGAGTTGAAGATTGACACAGATGGCGAGCCAACTGTGAAGCGATAGATTTGATGGGCAAAGTTTTCGCCTTAGAAAGTTTTGCTATCACTTACAATCTACAAAAGCTGAGGGAGGATGCCGCATAGCGTCTTCCCTGCTTCGAGTTACAGCGTTTCAAAGGTTGGTGGACTACAGATAATTGGGGTACATAGTGCCCCATGCTCCTGAATATGCACCTCATCAGACCTGGAAAGACTATATACTGTTGAAAAACTGCAAAAGGGCATTAATTCATGAGTTCTAGCGAAGATAAGCAGCCAAACCGTCAAGATAGGATAGAACTGGGAGAGGAGGTGCAAAAGTCCCCTGATGATAAAGGGGTAGAGTTGGGAGAAGAGGCAGAGCCGACTCATCCGGTTGACCAGCCTGGTGATGTGATCAAGTTCGGAATTAGACAGCGAGATCGTCAGGCGGAAGCAGATATGCTCTGGTCTTCTCCCTCAGAAATGGATGAAGATAAGATAGAGCGTCCTTCTCTTGGAGGTGATCAGCTTGATAGTGTTGAAAAACTTGCAAAAATCCATAGAAATAGGCAAGCTGAAGCTTCAATGTACTGGGCTACAGAGAGCGACTCAGAAGAGTAAAAGCTTTTGTTTTTATAAAAAAATGTTTTTGTAAGCTAAGGGAATTCCATCGCCTCAGTTAGAGATCATGAATTATATCCGATGGATAGATGAGATTGATAATGCCTTTATCGCTTACTACGCAATAGTAAGAAATTGGTAGCTTGTAGAGAAACTTTGTACCGCCTATACCTAAGTCAGTTAGTGGTCAGTTATAGGAACTGCTATCCTATTCATTCTCAAAGTTTTTAGGTTAAGGTTAGGTTATAATTAAGTCTTTAAGTTGATAAGGAGCTAATTGCTGTGCTTCACTCTGCCACTCTCATTTTCAATCCTGTAGCAGGGTCAGGGGACTCTGACGAAGACTTACAACGCATCAAACAGTGTCTAGAGTCAGAGATTGAACTGAAAGTTTTACAAACAACAGAGGAAACCAGTGCCAAGGAATTGGCCGAGACTGCCATTGAGAAGGGAGCAGATTGTGTGATTGCTTCTGGAGGTGATGGTACAGTTTCTCAGGTTGCAGGTGTCTTGGTGGGTAGCGACATTTCTCTCGGCATTGTTGCTCGTGGCACAGCGAATGCTTTTGCCAACGCCCTCGATATTCCGACGAATATTGAAGAAGCTTGCCACGTGATTCTCACCTGTCTCAAGCGAGGCACCGAACGTCTGATCGATATCGGTAAGTGCAATGGGGAACCCATGCTATTACTGACGGGGGTTGGTTTTGAAGCAGAGACAGTCGATGATGCGGATCGAGAGTCAAAGGATCGATGGGGAATGTTGGCCTATTTCTTCTCTGGTATGAAGCAGCTCCAAGAGATGGAACCTTTTCAAGTAGAGCTAGAAACCGAAGATCGCATTGTCAAGGTCGAAGCAGTGGCGATTACAGCAGCCAATACTGCGCCCCCCTCCTCGATTCTAGCCCAAGGCCCTGCTGGAATCATTGCCGATGACGGACTGCTTGATATCACAATTTTGGCTCCTAGAAGTCAGGTGGGAGCGATCGCTGCGGCCTATCACCTACTACAATCGGCTTTCCATGAAGATGGAGCAAGGCGGGATGATATTGGTTATTTACGGGCAAACTGGATCAAAATTAGAACTGATCCCCCTCAGAAGGTTGTCATAGACGGAGAGGTTTGTGGAGAGACCCCGATTGAAATCGACTGTATTCCTCAAAAGTTAAAGTTATTTGTTCCTGGCGAGATTACCCATGAGCAAACTGAACGACTAGATAATTTACCAGGAGTAGAAATTCATTATAAGAACGAGCAAGAGAAGGCTGAGGATGGTCACGGTAAGGATATTAGCAACCAACCTCAGAAAAGTGAACCGGACGTGATTGTAATCGATTATAGAATTCCTGATTAGGGTTTTTGGGTCTCTGCGCTCAACTGATAATTTTGTACATCTACCAGTGCCGAAGCATCCTTTAAATCTTGAATCACACTAAAACTTCCATCAGTTTCTAGAATAACTGAGTCCACCTGAGTGAGATCTCCGATGCCGTGATTACGAATTGCTGCCAGGATTTCTCCCTCTGTCACTCGCTCGCTTCTTAGGGGATTCTGGATAAACTGACCTTTGTACAGCAGCATGGTCGGTTCTGCTTTAATTAATTTTTGTATTAGCGAAGAGCGAACCGAAATCCAGGTTAGTACAAATTGATAGGCAACGAGTATCGCAAAACCCAAGCTGGCCTGAGCTAAGGATGTATCTTTCGACAAAAGCATCGAAGCTAGAATTGATCCAAAGGCAATTGTCACAACGAAATCAAAGGAGTTCCACTTTGAAAGGGTGCGCTTGCCCGAAATGCGAAGAAGAAATATGATAACTAGATATCCCAGACTTCCTGCTAATAAAGTGTGACCCAGAGCAGACCAACTATTAAACATTTGATATTCGCCTCTCAGTAGATTTCTTCTAACCCTAAAGTTAAGGGAAACACAAAATCTTAACCTCTATCTACGGTTGTAGGTCACATGTAGCAGTCTTAAATCAATCACGAAAAAAGTAGAGGAGTTTGGGGATGAAGTCCCTAAGAAAGGGGCAACGCTCCCTTCACCCCCTTTTCACAAATCACTTGTGATTGCTACATATACCAGGGTTAATATTTACAGAAAAACCTTTCTTTAGCAAGATGTACGGCATCATCCCCACTAACTATGCTATTTGCACATTATTAAACGCAGCATAAGGTAAAATCTTGTGAAATTTGGTCGGTTAGTTGGATTGATTGCTGTCCTATTAGGTCTACATCTACTGTGGCGCGTCCGGTTTGTTATGTTGCTTGCTTTTTCTGCAGTAGCTCTAGCAACTGTTCTGAATCGGATTGTTCGTCAGTTGACCCATTGGCATTTCAGGCGGGGTATAGCAATCATAGTAACTCTTGCGACGATTTTTATTACTATGGCGGTTATTTTGACCTTCACAATTCCACCCTTTATTGAACAGGTGCAACAATGGTTAAACCAAGTTCCTATGGAAGCAGCTCAGATTAGTCAATGGCTAAACAATATCAATGAACGACTACCTGTTGAATGGTCTGATCAGGTGCAGAAGTTGGATATGTTTATTCGAGATATTCCTCGTATGGGTAGGAGTCTGTTCAACAATTTCTTTTCATTCTTCAGGGGAACATTATCGGTTTTGGTCAACTTCTTGTTAGTACTTGCCGTCACAATTATGTTTCTGGCAAATCCTAAAGCCTACCGACAGGGTTTCATAATGCTATTTCCTCAGTTCTATCGGGATCGCGTTGGGGAAATTCTCGATGGGTGCGAAAGTGCTTTAGTGGGATGGGGCTTAGGCATCATCTTCAATATGGCTGTGATTACGATTACCAGCTTTATTGGCCTCGCATTATTAGGTGTTCCACTACCCATCGGTAATGCATTCATCGCCGGAGCCTTGACTTTTATCCCTAACGTTGGGCCTGTTCTCAGTGTGATTCCACCCATGTTACTGGCATTGCTAGAAGCTCCTTGGAAAGCGTTAGCAGTGATTGGGCTTTATATCGGAATTCAGCAAGTTGAAGGCAATCTTTTGACTCCTTTAGTCATGAAACGACAGGTTTCACTACTCCCGGCTGTAACGTTGATTTCTCAAGTTGTCTTTGGTTTACTATTTGGTTTCCTAGGTCTATTTTTAGCTCTGCCGTTGGTTGTTGTAGGTCAGGTGTGGGTCAAAGAATTGATTATTAAGGACATCATGGATCAATGGGATCAACAAGATGCCCACCTTAATCGCCTACCCCTCCGAAAACACCTCAAACATTATCGAATCTAGTCCTCTAAGAAAGCTCTATAATGTCAACGGAGCCTTCTTGCTCTAGATTTAGCTTCTCTCGTCTTAGGGTTTCATCGACTGTTACGATTTCCTCTTCGATTTCCTTCCGGACACTAACTTCTTGGCGGATGACTGCTTCTTTACGAATATCTAATTGGTCTTGATAGATATCTATATGAGCTGCTCCCTCTCGGAGAACCTCATCCGGTGTATGGACGTGAATTCGACCAATTGATTCAATTTCAATAATAATCTTTTCTTTCTGAATGGGAACTGATGCTTCTACCTGTTCAGTTTCAATCTGCTTTTTGATAATTACCTCGCCCGTCTTCTCACGATGCGTATCCATTACTAGGCGTTCTTCATAGAGAAAAATCTGCTGTTGATCATCTTCCCCAGATTGATCAGGCGGAGCTAACACTTCATACTCTCGTAAACTTTCTAGCTGCTGCTTGGAAAGATCAGTAGTGTAAATTTTATTAGCCGAATCATAGGTAAAACGATCAATTGGCAAAAAGACCATCTTTCTAGAGGCCCAAGCTCCAATATCAAGAATTAAATAATGGGCCTGACCTACTTGATCAACAATGACATCGACGACGCTACCAACTTTTTCATTGGTTTGCTGAATGTGGATATCAATACCTTTGATCTGACTGACTTTGGAAAAGCGATCGCGGCAGGCTGCGTGCCAGTTATCAATCTTAAAAAATGCCATGGCTTCAAGCATGTTAATAGTTATCTCCATTTTCTAGGATGAAGGATCTAATTTCCCTCGTTCGAGAGAGGGAAATTTTGTGAATTTTTTTGACCCGGCTTCTCTGATCCGCTTCAAACCTGCTCTAAATCTTTAATAGCAGGTGCGTGTAGAACTCGACCACTCCGATCAAATCTTGCACCGTGACAGGGACAATCCCAACTCTTCTCCGCATTGTTCCAGGCGACTACGCAGCCCAGATGACTACAGACCGCAGAAACTTTGTGTAGCACTCCGGCTTCATCTCGTGAGGCGGCTACTTGTTGGCCATTCATCATCACAACTTATCCTTCACCCATACCAATCTGCTCTGACGATTCCGTTAATCCTTTCAAGCGATCGCCCACCCAATGCATTCCTACATCTAGATTTTGTTTGATCGATTCCTGACTCACGAAAGGTGTAGGTCGAGTAGCGTCATAGAGTTTCGCCCAGGGGTTATCGATTCCTAAAATGGTATCGGATAGTAGCATGGCGGATAAAATTGATTTGCTCATCCCCCAAAGACTGAACCCGGTTGCAACGTAAGTATGATTGCTCATGGGAGTCAACTTGCCGATGTAAGGCAATTGATCAAAAGACACCATATCCTGACTTGACCAGCGATAGGCAATTTCATTGACACCAAAGTGAGTTTGAGCGTACCGGGCAAGCTTTTCAAACTTTTCCTCTGTATTAGAAGTCCCTCCAACTTTGTGTCCGCCACCTCCAATGATTAACAATGTCCTGCCTTCGTGAGGGGTTGTACGAATGGAGTAATAGTCCTGCCCAACCCCGATCAACATTCCTTTTGGATCTTTTTCGGGATCAATCCAGGCTCCAATTAAATAAGAGCGTTTTGGATAGGCTTTAGCAAAGAAAAGACCTTGATCCAAAATTGGAGCATTCGTTGCGACAATCACATCTTGAGCAGTGACGCGATATCCATTCTCAGCGATAACTCGACAGGGTTTCTCTCCTTCAACTTTCTGTACTCGAGTATTCTCAAAAATGAAGCTTCCCCCTCCATTAATCTTTGCTGCTAAATTTAAAGTAAATTTACGCGGATGGAACTGTGCCTGATTTTCCAGCTTGATAGCTCCAGCAATCTGGAAAGGTAAACCTGTATCCTGAACAAATTCAACAGGCAAACCGACCTTAACAGCTGCCGCTACTTCCTTTTTAATTTTGTCTAAATTTTCTGGAGACTCTGCAAAACTAAAGGCGGCTTTGCGCTCAAAGTCACAATCGATTTGTTCGGTTTGAATAATATTTGCTAACTTCTCTACGGCAGCTTGGTTTGATTCTCCATACAGGCGAGTTTTTTCCTCTCCGATATTATTGAGTAGATCCGCATAGATTAATTGATGTAGCGCCGTAATTTTTGCAGTGGTGTGCCCAGAAACACCAGCACCTACCTTATCGGCTTCTAAAACGGCCACTGTTTTGCCAGCATCCTTGAGTAACTTTGCAGCCACAATTCCAACTAAGCCTGCACCAATGATAGCAACATCGACTGAGACATCTTGGATAAGCTGAGGATACTGAGATTCAAGTGTTGAGTCAATCCAAAATGAGCGAGAAACTGGAGGGAGAGAACTATTCATGGCTTTTAGAAGGAAAGGGGAAAAGACTGGAATTCATTTATTTAATATGGGTCTGCTTAAGTTTAAAACTCATCTTTCCTTTGATAGATTCTATTAATTTGAGTAATTAAACCTAGAGATCTGAAAACAAAAAACTATTTCTTTGGAATGATTAGTTTCTTCTAGCTAAAAATTAAAATCAAAACGTTCATTGAATTTTTCTTCATGTATTCGCTGCATCTGCAAGTCATCGACTATGAAAATTGCTATATTGTGTCATCTAGATTATCCGATTGCTAGTCCCTTTGCAGGTGGATTAGAAGCCCATACCTGGCATTTGTGTCAATCATTAATCAGACAAGGTCATGAAGTAACAATGTTTGCTAGCGGTGACTCTGATCCGTATTTAAACCTATTTCCTGTGACTGAGATGGCATTACAAAAACTACCGTCAATGACTTCAGCGGAGCGAAATGCGATCAAGTCTTCAATCTATCAGGAAACACTACAAATTATTCAGTCTGAAGGCTTCGATTTGATTCACAATAATTCTCTGAATATCGTTCCGCTCCTAGAAGCATATCGATTAAATATCCCAGTGGTGACGGTGCTGCATACACCACCCTTCGACACGCTAGCAGCAGCCGCTAAAACTGCAAATCAACTTTCTAACACTTATTTCGTTGCGGTTTCCAAAACCGTTGCTTCCCAGTGGGAATCCTACGTGGACAGCCAGGTCATATACAACGGCATTGAAATTGATCAATGGCCATTCAGTGCTGAAGCAATTCCAAAGACTGCCATCTGGTTCGGTCGTTTTGTTCCAGAAAAAAGCCCCCATGAGGCCATCCTAGCCGCTCGCCTTGCAGGGTTTACGATCAAACTCGCAGGGCCGATTTCTGATGTTGATTATTTCCAGGAAAAAGTTGAGCCTTTACTCGAAGACGAACAGGTTCAGTACTTAGGTCATTTGTCCCATCAACAATTAGGAACTGTCATTGGTCAGTCAGCCGTTTTCGTCAAAACGCCCCAGTGGCAGGAACCCTATGGTTTGGTCTACGCTGAGTCCCTAGCGTGTGGTACGCCTGTGGCAACATTTGATCGGGGAGCTGGGAAGGAAATTCTCACTCTAGACTGCGGTCGGGTAGTTGCTTGCCGTTCGATTGAAGTGCTTGCGGCTGCAATTCAAGCAGCGGCTCAATTGTCGCGATGGGCCTGTCGACAACGGGCTGAGGAATTCTGTCAGTTGAGTCAGATGATTTCTGCCTATGAACATCTGTATCGCAGGGCAATATTGCCAATTTCGCCATCAATGTCCCCCCTGCCTACGGCAGCTTAAGAAGTTAAACTTGGGAATTCATAACAATGAGAATTGGTTGGTTTTTGAATGCTCAGGGTGCAGGACATAGAAATCGTCTGACAGCACTGTTACCATATTTTTCAGCCACGACCCAATTGATGACGCTGGGATGTGGAACTGTAGAATTACATCGAGCAGGAAAACCTCTACCCCACTTAAAACTGCCCGCCTACAACACACCGATTCAGCATGACTACTTGAGGGAACAGGTGTGGCGAGAATTTCATGGATTGCAAATGAATGCCGGGGGTAACGCGCCGTTTTTTGCTGAGTTGATGACCTGGATTGCAGATTGGCGACCAGATTTGATGGTGGTTGATGTGGCCTTGGAAGCGGCGTTGGCAGCTCGTCTATGTGGCGTGCCTGTGGTCTACGTGCGGCAGCATGGCAAACGCTGGGATTTGGGACACAGGATCGCCTATGAAGCGAGTTTGGCGCTGTTGGCTCCGTTTTCGTCTGAGATGGAACAGGCAGATTGTCCCAAATGGATTAAACAAAAAACTTTCTATGCTGGCGGATTCTGTCGATTTAGAGCTGCGATGGAAGCGGAGCAACCGATTTGTTTCAAAGCCTCTGGTCAGAATAGTGTAGTGAATGTTGTAGTGATCCTGGGATCTGGCGGAACTAATATTGGCTGGAATGAGATTCGCTCAGCAGCGGTAGCGACACCAGCGTGGTCGTGGTTCGTTCTGGGTCATTTAGACAATTTCCCTGAAGCGCTGGGTAATATTACCAATCTGGGCAGAATACCAAATGTCTATTCCTATCTATGTCATGCAGATTTAGTCATTGCCAATGCGGGTCACAATACCGTTATGGAAATTGGTGCGGCCCGTGCTCCTTTCCTTTGTTGGCCGGCTCAGCGTCCCTTCAAGGAACAACTTTGTAAAGCTGCCGTTCTTGAAGCTCTGGATCTGGCAGTGGTTCGTTATCAGTGGCCGCCCTCTGAGACATGGCCAGATATTTTGACTGCTGCTCGTCAAAAATCTCTAAATCGATGGCAGTCTTTGCTGGATGACACCTCACCCCAACGCACGGCTCAGTTCATCGAGTCCCTGTGTCAGCGTTGCTCGACGACTGATAATCAGCACTGGGTCGAAGCTGTCTAATATAATTTCCTGTCGGTCGCCAGTCGATATATCCTGCTGCCGCGAAAGCCGCTAGCCACTTTTCCATTGGCCACTGACCCCAGCGATCGCGGTAGACCTGGGCATTCTCGACGATACTCTCTAGATGAGCATAGGGAGGAACCTGGCTATCGTGATATTGGTGATAGGCCTTTGCAGTCGGAACCCAACACAGCTCGATTTTTCGGCGCTACATCATCCGAGCAAAATCCGTATCTTCCGCCCCATACCCCCGATAGGATTCACAGAAGCCACCAATAATTGCAAATTGCTGACGCGAAATGCCAAAGGAGAGTGTCCAGAACAGGTTATAGTTCGTTTCCGTTTGTAGAAAAGTTTGGTCTTTTGGATGTCGGGCCGGATGAGGCGAGGACTGTTTTCTCAATTGTCCCATAATCCACTTTGGCGGCAGGGGCCGGTGCAAATAATAGACAGCCCCCATCAATACTGCCTGGGGTTTGAGGGCATGGGCCTTGAGATATTCGTTAATACAAGACTGACCCGGAATACAATCAACATCCAGGAAAATCAAAAAATCGCCTTTTGCTGCCTGGGCAGCTCTGTTGCGAGCTTTTGCCAGCGGAAGAGCTACGTTTGTAGAAAGGGTAATTTGTCGACAATCAAAAGGGAGATCAAGAAAGGGTTTGGGAGACTCATTCATCCGTACAATAACTAATTCATCTGGTAACTGAATCGTATGGCAAAGACCTTCAATTAAATTATTCAAATGAGTCTCCCGATTTCTGACCAGCGTTAATACGGAAACCTTTAGCCTACGCATTGTTCGTCTCAACTCCTTCTATAAATTTAGAAAATACTTGAAACCAACATGTTCCAAAAGCTTCCGTTTCTCTATCTCGTAATAATTCCTGCTAGGCAAGAATCCAAAGCTAGATAGCTACTCCCAACATTCCAGCTCCCGCCGCCGCAAGGCCTGAAATCAATGCTGTGAAAAATAGCCACCAAGCCGCAGTCGCAGCTGCTTTGCGAGTTTCCTCCGTTGCTTTGTGAGCCTCAGCTCTGACCTGTTGAATCCGAAATTCCGCCTCTCGCTGTAGTCGTTCTGCTTTCTGTAATACCCGGTTACGGGCCTGTTCTGCTTGATCAATCAGTCGATTGGCATCGGCGGCGGAAATATCATCCCGTGAACTCAATAGGGCAACGTAGGTGTTGCGGTCAAATTGAGATAGGCGATCGCGCAACGCTTCAAATCCAGCATTTGGGTCATCAAACAGAGTTTGAAAATCATTACGAATGCCTTCGTAGTTGAGTTCTTGGCGATCTAGGTTATTCAGGTAACGACGAATCCGATCCAGAATTTGATCAATGGCTGATTGAATTTGAGATTGGATTTGTTGCAACTGGGCAGCGATCTGATCCCTGACTTCTAGAATCTGATCAATCACTTGATTAATTTCCGCTTCAGAAATATCATCCCGCTGAGATAGCAGGGCCACCAGGGTAGAACGGTCAAAGTGGGCCAGTCGTTCCTGCAAACTTTCCATGCCAGCCTGGGGATTGTTGACCAAAAGCTGCACATCACGCTTAATTCCCACCGGACTCAGTTCCGCCTTGTCAGTAGAGCGCAGGTAATCTTCCACTGATTCCTGGAAACTCTGAGCTTTCGCCTGTGCCCGTCGAGCCAATCGCCGAGGAGTCTTAACCAACTCTTGCAACGTTGATTGAACATCTTCTGCCGCTTGATAGACCTGCTCCTCACTCAAGTCATCCCGTTGGGCTAGCAACTGAACAAATGTGTCTTGATCAACCTGAGCCAACCGCTTCCAAATTGCTCGGGCTCCCGCTTGTGGATTGTTGACCAACTTTTCCAAATCGCGCCGAATTCCTTCTGGATTGAGTTCAGGTTTTCCAGTGCTACGGAGATAACCCACCAGAGAAATCTTTGCCTTTTCATACTGTTGTTTGGCAGTTTCAGAAAGCTGCTTGGGTTGGTAACGAATTTGTGTCCAGACCTGCTCGACCCTGTCTAGAACCTGGCGAATTTGCGCTTCATCCAGGTCATTCCGTTGGTTGAGCAGTTGTACTAAGGTTTCTCGATCAAAGCGCTTGGCCCGGGCTTGTAGAGCGGCGCGTCCGGCCTGGGGGTTCTCCAGGAACAACTTCAATTCCCGTTCAATGGCAGCCGGGTGCAGCTCCTGTCTATTCGTATCTCTCAGTAGAGCTTTGACTTTAACCCATTGATCCTCAATCTGATTCTGAACTAGCTTCGAGGTTTGACGAGATTCTTGCAGCACCTGATCTCGCGCCTTTTCCAACTCGTTGGTCAGGGTGGCGATTTCGATAGGGGAGAGATCGCCACGGATCTCTAGCAGCCGCTCCAGAGTCGGTCGGTCGAATTGAGAAACTCGATTTCTCAACTGTTCCTCATTAGCATCTAAGTCTCGCAGGATCGGCTTGAAATTCAGTTGAACCCGCTCAGGAGTCAACTCTGGCTTCCGCGTCTGGGTCAGATAGTTCTCTACCTCGGTAAACAAGGCAATCATCTGTTCCCGTTCGTGAGCCGCCTGGGCCGTTGCGATCACCTCTAAGCGAATCCCTTCTAGCAACTCCGCCAGATGCTGGATTTTCTCCTGACGTAACAGCCCTTTCTGTTGCAGCCAGTTAACAAAATCAGAACGATTCACCTGCTCCAACTGTTCAGCGACCAACTCTGGATCCGCTTCCGCATCATAGAGCAGTTCTCGGAATTCTAGCTCTAAAACAATATCCTTCAACTGCCAGGGATAGGCATTCAGCAGATAATTCCGAATGTCGCTGCGAATGGTATTCTCTGGCTGATCCTCAATTTGACTAACAACTTTATCCTTTTGGTCAACTGCCTGATCCTTCAGCTTTTGAAGCTGTTGAATCACCTTGTCAGCATCCAGGTCAGACAGGTCAGTTCTACCCATGACCATTCCCACCAGACTATTAAAACTCGTTGTCAAAGCCTGTTGCACTGGATTTTGGCCTTGGGCATGGCGACCTTTGCGCATCTCCCCAATTAATTGATCAATTCGATCTGCAAAGGGTTGACCAACTAGCTCCTGTTTAGGACTGGACTGCAGCGTATCTAGCAGGTCAGACCAGGAATTACGTTGCGGCAACTGTTGAATTGTATTCTGCCAGGTCTCCTCCAGATTGCGAGCAATTCGATCAGCATCCCGTTTGGATAAATCAGTTCGTTCATTCACCAAGTTCACAAAGGTTTGATGATCCAATTGCGGTAGATCCCCTTGAGTTGCAATCTCTTCTAAGTTAGAACGATTTAAAATTCGCTCAAACTCTGCCCGAATCGGTTCAACTTCCAGACGTCCGGGGCGAAACGTATCAACGTAGTCTTCGACCTTTTCCTTAAGGTCAACGGGGTCAACGTAATCAGTGAGTTCTCGGCGGACTGCCGAGGCCGCTGCTTCTGCGGTCGCCACCACCTTTTGGGAAGCGGCCTGGGATCCGACGGCTGCCATTGCAGTTCCAAATATGGCTTGAAAACCAGAAGTGGCTGAATTCATCACTGAACCAATGAGAGATCCTGCTGTCGTGGAACTGAACCAAACCATCAAGGAGAAGTAGGTAGCCCAGATTACCAAACCGACAATTGCACCGGATAATGGAGCTACCAAAAGACTCAGCTTCACAGCAAATAGACTGGCCAGAAATAGAGCAATGGTGACGCTGATCAGCGTTCCTAATCCAACAATCTTGGTGACTTTCTTGACCGGATTTCCACTGGAGTCCCCATCCTTGGAATGGTCGGAAGAACCGCCTAAAAGCGAAATTCCAATCGCAACTCCAAGATTCGTCAACAGGAGCTGAAAACCAAAGGCGAGCAGAACGCCAGAAACTAAGGCCGTAAAAAACTGTGGCCCATTGAAAACCATTGCAGCATCCTCTGCAATCTCTGGTACGGCTCGGGGTAAGGATTCAGCGGGTTCAACCAAAACCTGCGCTAACTGATGTACTGAATCAATGACGCGTAGCGAACTGAATAAAAACATTTCTTCTACCTAAACTCAATATTTGTCTAAAAAGCTGAAACACGGAAAAATTCTAGGACTTAGTATTTACATGACGATAGGGCCTAGTCTCTCTGACTAGAACCTCACAGTGCATCTTCCTGAAGGGAGAAAATTGTTTGTCATCGGATTAATACTGTTTGACGTTTTTTCAGGTATTGAGATCGCCCCTCTCCAGATCGTTTATTCTTGGGTAATAGTACTTCAATCACCGTAATGACACGATGGGTCGTGACTTCCCGAATTTCCAAAAAGCGTTCAGTACTTCTACCAGTGTCGGTAGATTGACTCGTTCAGGCTGACTTAGAACGGCAGTTGGGACAGAATTAAGCTTAGGATTGGTGGGTTGCTGAATCAGTGTCGTATCTGGAATTCCAACGAAAACAGAATCCAGATAAACTCGCTTGTCGACAGCCGCTCGATATTTGGGATTGAGGATTGGGTTTAGCGATCGCATCAATCCACTGATCAACCCGTAATGAATCTCCGGCCAGATGTCAGGTCGCTCCAGATAGGGATTCATACCAGGGAATGCGGGCTTCATGTATAGCTTTTCCAAGTCTATTGAGGTACAGATTTAGGAGTTTGGAGCGCACCATGTCCCAAACTCCTGTACTCCACCAGCGTTGGAAACGCTGTAGTTTCATTCTAAAACGCTGATGGTCTGGCTAGACAGAATCTCAACCCGCATCAAGAACTCTCTTCCAAAAACGCAATTAATTTCTGCTCTATTAGTTCCAATGACAGTTGAGAATTTGAAGCTTCAGCAACTTCTAAATACTGCCATGTAGCAATCAGCTGATCTGCCTGGTAGGACTGTAAAATCTGAGGATGAACGTAATACTTTCGACAGGTTGCAGCTCGATTTCCTAACTTTTCTGCTGCCTGCTTCACCGCTGCAACAACGTTTTTCTTCGCTTGAGTTTCCGATTCGGCTGACCCTAATGCTATCAGTGCCTTTGTCGCTTCTACCGTTCCGCCCCAAGTCCGAAAATCCTTTGCCGTAAAATCTTTTCCCGTTACGGCTTGCAAATAGGCATTGACATCCTCTGAATTCACCGTCTGCTTCTGGCCCACTTCATCGTAGTATTGAAACAATTCATAGCCTGGAATTTCCTGACATTGCTGAATTACTCTGGCTAAGCGTCGATCCGTCAGTGCTTTTTCCTGCTGAACCCCGCTCTTCCCCTGAAACGTAAACAACAGTTCAGTTCCAAAAATACTGACATGACGATTTCGCAGCGTCGTCAAGCCAAAAGAATTGTTCTCACGGGCGTACTCAGGATTTCCAATCCGAATGTGCGTGGTGTCCAAAAGCCGAATCACAGTCGCAACTACTTTTTCTCGACCGAGTTTTCGTCGCCTCAAATCCTGATCAACCTGCCGACGAATTTCAGGTAGGACTTGACCAAAATCGATCAGGCGATTAAACTTTGCCTGACTTCGGATACTTCGCCATTCCGCATGATAACGGTATTGCTTGCGAGCCTTGGCATCTCGACCTGTTGCCTGCAAGTGTCCATTGGGTAGAGGGCAGATCCACACCCCTTCCCAGCTCGGAGGAATCGCCAAAACCTTGATGCGCTGAATAACGGTGCGATCACCAATCCGGTCTCCAGCAATATCAAAGTAGCTGAACCCTCTGCCCCACTTCTTGCGTCGGATTCCAGGCATTTCATCGGTTACGTAGCGCAATCCAGCTAGACGAGCGGACTGTTCAGGGTCAATTTTTATCGCTTGGGAATCGCTCATCAATTCATCTAGCTAGGGTTCAGAATCGGATTTTGGAGGAGCTTGGCCGATCCCCAACTCTTTCTTAGAGCGTTTGAGCTGTTTCCAGAGGAGATGGATGCGTTTATAGGCATCGATTGCGGAAAGCTTACCACTCGTTTCTAGTCCACAGATATAACTAACCCGATGGGCAAACTCCTGAAGATTTGCATTAAACGTTAAGTTCTCAGGACTGAACCGACCTCGATAGCGTCTACGAGGATGGAGAAAATCATCAAGCTCAGCCATCTTACTGCACCTCAAACTAAGTGGACACTATAAACTAAATTATAGCGATTCATTCTTATAGCATTTGCCTAATAAATCGAAAATTCCTCTAGCAAAAGTAAGGTTATTCAATCCAACTTTAGTAAGATTTCTGTATTGCTAAATTCTCCTATAATCGATTCCACAAGAATAGCGAAATTATTTTCAATGTGGATAGAAAAGCTGGCAAGGTTTGGATACGCTACTAAGGGATTTGTTTATATTTTAGTTGGAATTCTGGCAGTTCTGGTTGCCTTGGATGCAGGGGGTGATACAACGGGAACTTCAGGAGCTTTGCATAAGCTCGCCGGGCAACCCTATGGGCAGTTTTTGTTGGGCCTGATTGCAGTGGGGCTAGTTGGCTACTCCCTGTGGCGGTTAATTCAGGCTATTAATGATCCGGACAACAAAGGCAACGATGCCAAGGGTTTGGCGACCCGTGCAGGCTACGTTTTGAGTGGGTTAGTTTATCTAGCGCTGGCGTATGAAGCGGCTGACCTAGCGCTGGGTTCAGGGAGTAGCAGTGGCAGTAGTGGAGGGAGCAGAGAGGATATGACCGCTCAAGTCCTATCTCAACCCTTTGGGCAATGGTTAGTTGGAACGGTGGGAGCAGTCATTATTGGTGTCGTGTTTTATCGCATCTACGGAGCGTGGAAGATTAAGTTTCGCAAGACGCTGGATCTTAGGGAGTTAGATCAAGGTCAGGAAACGATGATCGTTCAGGTTTGTCGTGTCGGTATCATGGCCCGAGGAATTGTTTACATTCTGCTTGGATTTTTCGTGATTCAGGCAGCGCGTCAGTTTGATCCAGAAAAGGTGAAAGGGATGGATCAGATGCTACAAACTGTTGCACAGCAGCCCTTTGGAAAAATTCTGCTGCTGCTGATTGCACTAGGTTTAGTTGCCTACGGCATTTACATGGAAGTTCAGGCCCGTTACCGTCGAATTAAAGTTGATTAACCTGCAATACTTCTTTCGATAGAGCAACAAGTTAGAAATTCCGCTTAGGATTGTCATCGGAATCGTTTCCTAGAACAAATTGGTTTTGAGAATAGCTCTGGAAATATTATGGAATTTGGCATCAAAGATAAGGTCGCATTGATCACAGGTGGAGATTCAGGAATTGGTCATGCGACTGCTAAGTTACTAGCCGCCGAAGGGGTAAAAATTGTTCTATTAGACAAAACTTCGGAGAAACTAGAAAAGGCGGTTGAAGAGATTAAGAAGATTGGAGAAGCAATTGCGGTTCAAGCCGATTTAAGAAATCTGGAAGAAGTCAAAGCGGCAAAGCAACAAATTCTCGATCAATTCGGTGGTTTACATATCTTGGTTAATTGCGCTGGAATTACAGGAGCGCAGGGAGAATTTTTAGAACTGACCGATGACGATTGGTACGAAGCAATTGAAGTTGGCTTGATGGCAGCGGTGCGAGGTTGTCGTGCCTTTATTCCCATGATGCAGGAAGCTGGTTGGGGACGAATTGTGCTGATTGGTTCAGAGGATGCTGTACAACCTTACACCGATGAAATGCCCTATTGTGCTGCAAAAGCCGGAATTATTAATCTAGCTAAAAATTTATCGAAGGCCTATGCAAAGGATGGAATTTTAGTGAATTCCGTTTCTCCCGCCTTTATTGCAACACCCATGACCGATGCCATGATGCAGAAGCGATCAGAAAAACTAGGCGTTGGATTTGAAGAAGCAATTGAAACCTTCCTGGAAGAGAAGCGCCCCCATCTCGTTCTACAGCGTCGAGGAAAAGCTCAGGAAGTTGCGGCTGTGATTGCCTTCCTCTGTTCCGAGCACTCCAGCTTCGTCGTCGGTTCCAATTACCGAGTTGACGGCGGTTCAGTTGCAACAGTTCACGCCTAAAGTAAATATCTAGCTGCAAAAAGTAGGGTGCCGTTAGCGAAGTGCAATGCACCTTCTCCAACCTTCTCGCTCCGAAAAACCAGGGTGTCATCAGCAAAGCGTAACGTGCCTTCCTATCGCATCAAACTCTCCCATTCAATCAAGGTGCTGCTGGCAAAGCATTAACACACCTTTTACTCTCCCCAAATCGAAACCTAAATCAAAATAAACATGTCAACTAATGCAGAAGCCCTACCCACGATTGAGTGGGGTCAGGGAGAAAAAATTCTTGTGTTTCTTCATTATTTTGGAGGAGCGGCCCAAAGCTGGAAATGGGTAGCTGAAGGAATGCCGAACCATCGCTCTATTACGATGGATTTACCAGGCTTTGGAGGAACCACAGCTCCAGAAAAACCTTCAATTCAATATTACAGTGAAGCAGTTTGTCAAACACTAGCTTCCCTTAACATCGAGGAATACATCCTAATCGGACATTCAATGGGGGGTAAAATTGCCTTACAAGCCGCTTTACTGGCTGACAAACCACCTCAGAAAGTTGTTCTAGTCGCACCTTCACCTCCTACAACAGAACCAATGCCCCAGGAAGAGAAGGAACGGATGTTAAACAATCATCCCAGCGAAGAAAATGCAAAGATAACCATTAAAAACGCAACTCAAAAACCTCTGAATAATGAGCAGTATGACCTAGCTATCAAAACCCATATAGATGTAGATCAGAAAGTCTGGCGTTGGTGGCTCTTGGATGGAATGAATCACTCAATTGCCGATCAGGTATCACAACTGCGGATTCCCGTCACAGTAATCGCCTCTAAAGATGATCCAGTAATTCCCTACAACGTAATCCAGAGCGATGTCACGAATATCATTCCAAGCGCTAAGCTGATCACGACTCAAAATGTAGGTCACCTAATCCCCCTAGAGGCGGCAGGCTGGTTAGCAGAGCAGCTTTAACCCATTCTGGACTCAGTATTTTGCAGAAGCTTCTCCAGACAAAGTACAGTAGCCATCGCCTCCTCAAGCCCAATAGAAATCGTACCCGCATTAAGAGCACACTTGATTTGTTCTTTCTTCTGTTGAAGCTCTCTACGCTTTGACTCTTTGATTCTTAACATTTTTCTTGTAAGTAGATATAACTATTAACTAAGCACACCGTGTAATGTAAATCTCTCCCTATGTACCAAACATCTATCACAGGTATGGTTTCTCAAACCTGTTCGATGTTGAATAATCTGTATTGAGAGCGATGCTTGAGTCTTTTCCCCTAGCCTATGGTTTTAGAAGGATGATCCTCGCTACTAAGGCGAACGCGAGAAAACTGAAAACAGAGCTACCCACCAACCGGAAGCGTTAACTAAAGTTGAGGACGAATAGAATGGTCGAGAATTTCCACAGGTCTAGTGACGAAAGTCAATCTTCCGAGTTAGATGAAGTCATTAAGAGCTTTGCTAACGAAGCAGCCTCTAATTTGCAGAATTTGATTGAGGCCGGAACAGAAGTCACCACCCAGCTTACAGAAGATGTAAGCGTGCAAGTTCAGCAACTGTTGGAAAATGCACTTAAGGAAACTGGAAATAACCTGACAAGCATTGCCGAGAATCCCGTGGTGCGATCGCTAACAAACTTCTTCGGAACAGGTTGGCTCAGAACCATTTTAGGAGAAGTCGATACCGAAGCCTTGCAGAAGCGAGTAACAGAGCTACAGCAGAAGTATCCATCTGAGTCTTCGGATCAAATTGCCCATCGAGTCATACTGGGTAAGGCGATTCAGGCAGGAGGTGTCGGCATCGTTACAAATGCAATTCCACCCCTTGCAGCAGCACTGTTCGCAGTTGATCTGGCAACTACAACTCGGTTGCAGACAGAAATGGTTTACCAGATTGCCGGAGCCTACGGTCTTGATCTTGACGATCCCATTCGTCGAGGAGAGGTATTGGCGATCTTTGGTCTATCTTTGGGTGGCTCCAGTGCTTTAAAGGTAGGCTTGGGTTTGGTTGAGATCATCCCAGGTGTTGGTATCATTGTGGGTGCTTCATCTAATGCCGTTCTACTCTACGTTCTAGGATACGCAGCTCGTAGATTTTATGAGGCCAAGCTTCATCCTGAGCAGCCTGTGCTGACCCCTCAAGAGTTTAGCGAAGAGAATGAAGCTTACCTTCAGTCTGCTTTAGAGCAAGAGAAAGTTATGGATCAAATTCTGATGCACTTAGTTCTGGCTCGCTACCCAGATAAGGATTGGTCTGACATTATCCCAGAACTACAAAAGGAAAATCTAAGTCCTCGCTCGATCCATGCGATCTCAAACCATATTCAGGATCATCAACCTTTGGATCAACTGCTAGAACGGCTTGATTCTGACTTTGCCCCACCTCTGTTTGCCCAGTGTCGTCGAATTGTCCAGAATGGTGACGCTGAAGTTTCCCCAAAAGAGCAGGAAATCTTGGACAAAATTGCTAATCAATTCCAGCTTGAATCTGATAAGGGTTCCCAAAGTAGGGATAATTCACCAGCAAGCCAAACTCTCTAACTTTTGGGAGAAGAGAAGATCAGAATCAGAAATTAATATAAAGATGAAAGATAAATTTGATTTGGAGAAAAAGCATGGGTATTCTATCTTGGATCGTTTTAGGACTGGTAGCGGGCGCATTAGCTAAGTTAATTTACACTGGTCATCAAGGGGGCGGAATTTTCGCAACAATCGGATTGGGAATTCTAGGTGCGATTATTGGTGGTTTCTTAGGTCAAACGCTCTTGGGGAGTGGTGCGGCAGCAGCAGCATCGGCTGGAGCATTCTCGATTCCTAGCTTGATTTTTGCAATTTTGGGTGCAATGCTATTAATTTTCATCTGGGGTCTGGTTGTCAAGAGTGCATAGAGCTGATGTTAAATTCTGCTTTAATGTGGGCGTATTTGTAATAAAACGTGTCAGTTAATGAGTCATTAGTCTAGGCAAGGCGAGGTTAAGTTAACCTTGCTTTTTTTTGAAATTCTCATTAGAGATCTATTTCATTAGAGATCTCTATTTCTACTCATTCCATCAAAGATATAGCAATCACAAATGATTTATGAAATAGAGGTGAAGGGGCACCGTCCCCTGCTTTGGGACATAGTCCCCAAACTCCTTTACTTATTTCGTGATTGATTTAGAACTGCTATATCTCACGAAGAAACTCTTTTGCAGTTTGATTAATAGGCTCTACCGCGATCTTTTTCTAGACGCGAAGCGTGTCCAAGGACATAGACGGGGAGATCTCAGAAGCTTATGGTTCTCAGCCATAATTTCTGTCTGTAGGAAACTTAAAGAGTTGATGGGCTGCGCCCTCGACATCTTAATCAAACTCATTTGTAAGGCGACTAGTACTTTTCATCTCCTTCCGGTAATCTAGGATTGGATTTATTCGTTATACAAATTCAGTTCTAGAAAAGTTGCTAACCGAAAGGAATTCTTGTTATGCAAATTGCACCGCTACAGTTGGTTGTTGTTGGTTTCGACAATGATCAGAATTTTCGAGGACAGATTAAGCGTGAACTGGGTGCTCTTCGCAGTCGCGGCACAATCCGGCTGCTGGATCTCTTGTTTGTTCAAAAAGATACTGATAGCAATGCCAAGGTCATGTTCGAAGATCAGCCCGATGACCCGGATTTTGCGGAATATGGTACAGCACTGAGGCAACTGCTGGATTTAGAAATTCCTGCTGAGGCCATTGCAGAGGCCGCTAATCTCAATGGCTCCGGCAAGGTCTACGGGGTAACTCCGGCTGAGATCCAGGCTATCATCGATCAAGTTGAACCGGGTCAGGCCGTTGGTCTGGTGTTGTTCGAGCACACCTGGGCCGCCGGGTTGTCTGCTGCGATTCGAGATGCTGGCGGGCATTTGGTCGCCCAAGGGATCTTGACGCGGGATACGGTGATGATTCTTGGCAGTGAGCTGGCTGCGCTGGCAGAGGCCGAGATGATGATTGAAGCGACTGAGGCCATCAAAGGCGCTGCGGTATTGGATGCCATTTCCTTTGCGGGTGCGACTGAGAAAATTGAGCAAGTTTTAGCTGATGATGCTGCAACTTCGATGATCGCGGCAGAAACGCTACGAACCTTAATTGCTTCTGAAGTAGTGAGTGATTCCGAGATTGAGCCTGCGTTGGTTGCTTTAATTGGGGCGGGTTTACTTTCCCCTGAAATTCTAGAAACAGCTTTGACTGAAGCTGAAGCAGCCATCAGCGCCATTGACGAACTGATTACTGCTCAGGAATCAGCCGTTCAGTAATTATTTGGAATTAAGTTGTTTGAGCTAAGTTGTTTGAACTCAGCCATTCAAGTTAAGTTGTTTAGATATTGTCTAGAATGCAATGCTTGGTCAAAACCTTCTCCAACGTTTTCTCTCAATCGACTCAATCGCCTTTCCCCTTGTTAAATCGCTTAGGAACTCTGGAAAGGTTTTAGCTAAACTCCTATTGTCTGTTTTAGTTGCTTTTGCCCTTACACTGAACTTAGCTACCCTACCTACAGTTGCCGTGGGAATATCAAATTTACTCAATCCTCTGCCATCCTGGCATAGCGGCTCAGCTAAATCTGCCATTATCGATTTTGTAGATCAAATTACGGATGAAGCCAGTTCCGACTACATTCCCGTTGAGGATCGGATTGCGGTTTTTGATAATGATGGAACGTTATGGTCTGAGCGACCGCTGATTCAAGGGGCATTCA
The DNA here is from genome assembly GCA_050331715.1 of Microcoleaceae cyanobacterium. GTDB lineage: Bacteria > Cyanobacteriota > Cyanobacteriia > Cyanobacteriales > Microcoleaceae > JBHJGO01. The sequence continues at coordinate 1,040 of JBHJGO010000175.1, read as the reverse complement.
TTATGTCTCAGCTCCAGCAGAAAGCGGCAAAGGATCCCACAATTATGCAGTCTTCTCTGATTCAGGCTTTGGCCCAGGGAGATGTCGCCTACCTCTACAAAGCCACTGCGGCTGACATTACAAACTTGCTAGCGGTGCTGAATACTGGTGTGAGCGAGGTAGAATTCAATCAAGAGGTGGAAGCATTTTTCAAGACGGCCACCCATCCTCAATTGAATGTTCCCTACACTGAACTGACCTTCAAACCCATGGTGGAGTTGCTGGAATATCTCCGGGTCAATGGATTTCAGACCTGGATCTGTTCCGGAGGCGGAGTTAACTTCATGCGAGTGGTCTCCGAACAGTTATACGGAATTCCACCGCAACAGGTGATTGGCAGTAGTGTACAGAAAGAATTTGTCCCTGAAGAGGGTAAGTTTGTGTTGACGCGCACTGATAAGCTGGGATCGTTTAACGATAAATCAGTCAAGCCTGTCAATATTGATCTGCACATCGGAAAATATCCGGTGTTTGCGGCAGGAAACGTTAAGTCCGGGGGTGATATTGCGATGCTGACCTATTCTCAGGAGCGGTCGGGCCCATCATTTCAGATGATTGTGAATCACGATGATGCAGAGCGAGAATTTGCCTATACTGAGCCGGACAATGCTTCCTTGAATGCTGCCACCGCAAATGGTTGGCAGATCGTTAGCATCAAGCAGGACTGGAAGACGGTGTTCTCCTATCAAGAACATGAGAAGGATTGAAACTTCTTTTATTGGTTACAGGCTGGGTCACCTAGCCCCTGCAAATGTTGGATGGATTGCCGCCGGTCACTCGCGTCAGAACATCAGTAATTTCTGCTGGATTTTTAAAATAGGCTGCTGTGTCTTCCAGAATGCTGAATTCTTGAAAACTGTGGCTCTATCGTCTAAGTTATGCCGACCCAACAGATAAATGCCAACAAGCCAAGCAACGCAACTGAAAATTGTCAAAATTTCTGAAGCCGTAGCCAGAGCGCTTAATCAACTTCAACTTGTTGTTGATACCTTCTACTATAC
>JBHJGO010000174.1:0-6131 GCA_050331715.1 Microcoleaceae cyanobacterium | reverse complement strand
CTTTTTATTCTTCAATCTTATCTAAATAGTAGAGTTTATCTCCTAAGTATGTGTGATATTCTCCATCTCGAATCTCGACAATTTTTTTGGCAACCTTTTATTAAAAATATCTGTCGTTTGAGACGACGACGACTGTGCCATCATAATTTCTCAAGGCCGCTTCCAGCATTTCCTTCGCTGGAATATCCAGGTGGTTGGTCGGCTCATCTAGGATTAGGAAATTAACGGGTTGAAGCAGTAGCTTTGCCAGAGCTAGCCGAGCTTTTTCCCCTCCACTCAGTGCCTTAACCTTTTTAAACACTGTCTCACCACTGAACAGGAATCGACCCAATAGGCTTCTGACCTCTTCATTTGTCCAGTCCGGAACCTCATCATGGATGGTTTCCATCACTGTTTTTTCTAAATCCAGTGCTTCTGCCTGATTCTGTTCAAAGTATCCCGGAATAACGTTGTGCTTCCCCAGCGAGACCCCTCCTTCAACGGGTTCCTCAGCTCCCAAAATCAATCGCAGTAAGGTTGACTTGCCACAGCCATTGGGGCCAAGAAAGGCAATGCGATCGCCCCGTTCAATTAGAAGATTCGCCCCTAGAAATAGGATCTTCTCGCCGTAGGTGTGAGTCAGATCTTTGATCTGCACCACTTCCTGGCCGCTGCGAGGAGCTGGCGGAAATTGAAACTGCAATTTTTTCAAGTCGCTGATGGGAGCTTCAATCCGCTCTATCTTATCCAGTTGCTTTTCGCGGCTCTTTGCCTGGGTACTGCGGGTGGCACTGGCTCGGAAACGTTCGACAAAGGCTTCCTGCTTTTCGATTTCCTTTTGCTGACGTTCGTAGGTGCTGAGTTGGGCTGCTTGATTTTCAGCCTTTTGCTCCAGATAGGCAGAATAGTTACCTAGATAATTCGCTGAAACCCCCCGCTCCGTCTCCACGATTTGGGTACAAAGTCGGTCGAGAAATTCTCGGTCGTGGGAGACGACCACCATTGGCGTAGTAAGTCCCCTGAGGTAATTTTCCAACCACTCAATTGTTTCCAAATCTAAATGGTTGGTCGGCTCGTCCAGGAGAAGCAAGTCAGGGGTCTGGAGTAGAATCTTGCCCAAACTCATTCGCATCTGCCAGCCCCCACTAAAAGCGCTGACCAGGCGATCGCCATCTTCTGAAGAAAACCCCATTTCTGGCAAGATCTTTTCGATTTGAGCTTCTAGCCCATAACCATCCAGGGATTCAAACTGGCGTTGCAGCCGATCCATTTTGTGAATTAGTTCTTCCAGTTCATCGCCTGCGGCGGACTCCATTGATTGATGAACCTGGGTCAATTCTTCATGCACCTGATTGGCTTTGATGAAAACTGTCCAAAATTCTTCTCGGACGGTTCGTTGCGGGTTGACTTCAAATTCCTGGGTTAGATAGGCAATTTTGAGGCTATTCGGACGAACAACCTGACCAGAGGTCGGCTCTACTTCGCCCGCTGCGATCTTGAGCTGGGTCGATTTTCCTGCACCATTGACCCCAACCAAACCAATCCGATCATTTGGCTTAACTTCCCAGGTGACGTCTTTTAGAACAACACCCGTCGGGTAAATTTTGCTGATATTTTCAAGTCGCAGCATAGAGGATAGGCCAGAAAAGAAAGATTTGCAGGATTGTCGAAACGCCGTAGTTTCAGTTCAAACTGATTGTAACAAAAATTTAATACTATCGATTATTGTGGACTCACAACAAACTGATTAATCATTTCTGGAATTCGTCCAATCACATTTGCTGGAATGGTTTCAACGTCCGTTTGTGTGTAGGGTTCAATGCCGTAGGTTGTGACCTGAAGTTGCTGTGTGGTTTCATCAATGACGAACTCTAGCCAGCCAAAGTTATGAGCCGCAATGTAGCTTCCTTCAGCGAGGTCTGCTGTTACCGTTGAGTCCTCTAGACCGATGGGATCGTAGCCCTGGGCCGTTAACTGCTGATCCAAAACTTCTGCGGTGAAGCGATCGCGCTGTCGTTGAGTTTCCAAGTCATCGTAGGCATCTTTAATGTCTTCTGAGACCAACTCGTCTGGGGTTAAGTTAAAGAATTCCACGCCAAAGGGAGCCGCAACAAATTCACCGCTGAGTTCAATCTGGCTTGCAACGGCGGGAATCGTAACTTCAATGGCACTGGTTGGAATTTGAGGCTGGTCAAATCCAGTCTGATAGGTGAGGTTGTTGACGATACTGCCTTGCAAACTGCCGGAAACGAATACCACGTTATCAATTTGATTTTGGTCTATGAATTGTAGTAATTCTGTACGTTCAGCGCTGTAACCTTCCCAGCGGTCTGCCGCATCAAATAATCCTAGATTTTGAATCGGAACCGGGGAGAAGATAAATTTCCAGGTGATGCCTGCTCCCTCCGCTCCTAATAGTTCCGCCTTCAAGGTTTCGAGCTGCGCGTCTCCCAGCAACGTTCGGTCAGGGGTGAAAGTGGCTTGTAGGAATTCAGTTACTTCCACTGAGTTAGAGAGATCTTCTGGAATGGCCAGTGCCGGATCTCGAAAAGACCGAACATCCAGGACAAAACTGGCTGCATCACTGCCGTGTACGGTGCTGCGATAGAGTTGCTGACGATTGGCCGTGCGAGGATCGACCGTTTCCCCGTAGAATTCATCGCGTAGGGGTCGATAGCTCTGGAAGGCATCCAGTCCATTCAGGAAGACGGGCGTTTGATTGGCAAATTGATTCTCCAGTTCTGGCACTTGAAATCCACCCGCCGTTCCCGTGGCCACTTCACCATCATCCCAGGTGGCATAGATCGGGGTCGAGGCGGACAGAGTGGCCCAATTATTCAGGAAAACCCGTTCAGAATTCACCTCATTATGCTTGGTTTGAAACTCGGTCAAACTTACGGCCTGTTCAACATCGGGTAAATCCGGCGAAACTGTATCGGCTTGAATTAGATCGCCAAGCTGAACGAAGAAGTCCAAATTCCGATTCGGAGCATTGGTAATGGCGGGATAGGGAGCCAGCTCCCCCTGAGAACTGCCGCCTGCCCCAAACCGCAGACCCGACTGGGTTCCTAGACTTTCCGGGGTGCGGAAGCTGCCAACTTCAACGGTTTCGGCTGAATCTGTGACCCGATAGAAATATTGCGTGCCCGGTATTAACCCCTCGATCTGGACTTTAGCTGGCGTAATCGGATCGGCGATGGCAGTCTCCAGGCCAAGAATGGTATTGAACTGGGGATCTAGACCAAATTCGAATATTACCTCTCCCAAGCTTGTACTGCGCGTGAGTAAGACGGCTGAAGTTTGGGTGACATCTCCCACTGCAATTCGATTGGGCAGGGTTGACCCCCTCAGTTCAATGAAGGGCGAGTATTCCAAATTCTGTGCGGCCCCCACATCAAGGTAATGCCGAATTCCGGTTAACTCGTCATCCTGTTCCACGGCCTCCCTCGCAGTGGGATTCTGAGTCAGATAGAAGGCTTCATTAAATAATGCGCTGGGGGCTCGATCTTCAAATTGACCAAAATTGACAAAGTGATCGATTGGGGTCAGTTCTCCTCGACGAACGGCATCGGCAACACCAGGATTTTCAGTCAGGTAAAATCCTGTATCAAATAAAAGGCTCGGATCTCGCAATTCAAACTGACCAACTTCAACAAAGTGCTGAAACCCGCTGACTACGAAACCCTGGGCAATGAATTGCACCACATCTGGATTTTCGGCTAGATACTCAGCTTCGTTGTATAGGGCACTGGGCTGTCGTACCTGGAACTGGCCAGATTCAAGAAAGTGGGCAAAGCCACTGGAAATCGCCCCCGACTCCACGGCCACGCGCACATCGGGATTATTGGCCAGATAAAATGTCTCGTTAAATAGGTCTTCAGCCCCTAACATTGCCTAGTCGATGCCATGTTGAGTAACCGCAAGATAATACCAGAAGTTGAGAGATTAACCCAAACTTCGATTCACGCGATTTTGAGCAGCCTTTAAAGCAATCCGAACCTGCTCGAAACCCGTTCCCCCTTCACTATTTCGGGCTAGAACCACCTGCTGGGGAGTAATGGCGTGATAAATATCTTCCGCAAAAGCAGGATGCAGAGTCTGCCATTCGTCCAGGGTCAGATCCCGCAGTAATTTATTCTGCTCCAGACAGGTTCTCACCACTTTGCCCACTAAATTATAAGCTTCTCGAAACGGAACACCCTTTGCTGCTAGATAATCTGCCACGTCCGTTGCATTGGAGAAATCTTCCTGTACTGCCTGATACAATCGCTCTACCTGAAATTCCATTCCCTCTTGCAGCAGGATGGTCATGGCTTCTAAACAAGACTGTACCGTTTTGACCCCATCAAATAGCGCTTCCTTGTCCTCCTGTAAATCTTTGTTGTAGGCCAGCGGTAGAGCTTTCATGATCACAAGCAATGATTGCAAATCACCAAAAACTCTGCCTGTTTTACCGCGCACCAATTCCGGCACATCGGGATTTTTTTTCTGGGGCATAATGCTGGAGCCCGTGGAGCAGCTATCTTTGAGCTTGACAAATCCAAACTCCTGGGAGGCCCAGAGAATAATCTCCTCCGCCAAGCGGCTCAGGTGTACCATAATCAAACTGGCCGCTGCCAGGAATTCAATCGCCCAGTCCCGATCACTGACGCCGTCTAAACTATTGGCGTATATCTGACTGAACCCCAGTAAGTTCGCACTGTATTGGCGATCAATCGGAAAGGTGGTTCCAGCCAATGCCCCACATCCCAGGGGACAGATATCAACCCGTTTGTAAACATCGGCCAGCCTTTGCCAGTCTCGATTGGCCATTTCAACATAGGCCAGTAGATGATGGGCTAAACTCAGGGGTTGGGCCCGTTGTAGATGGGTATAGCCTGGAATTAGAGTTTCAATCTGCTGTTCTGCTAGATCGAGTAACACCTTTTGCCAGTCCAGCAGTTGGGTTTGAATCCGCCGAATCTGTTCCCGCAGATACATCCTCGTATCCGTTCCGACCTGATCATTACGAGAGCGGGCCGTGTGAAGTTTCTTGCCGACATCACCGATAATTTCTGTCAGTCGTCGCTCAACGGCAAAATGCACATCTTCTGCTTCTACACCGGGTTGAAAGTTTCCCTGGCGATATTCACGACGAATTTGCTCTAGACCCGAAATCAATTGCTCCGCTTCCCCAAGGGAAATAATGCCCGTTCGAGCTAACATCTGGGCATGGGCCACAGAACCCGTCAGATCGTATTCAATCAGCTCAATATCAAACCCAATGCTGGCGTTGAAGCTAGCAATTGCTGGATGGAGTGCTGTCTCAAACCGCTCACTCCAGGCTTTTTGATCACGGGTCATAGGCGATACCGCATCTGCTCATGCTAATAAAGTACAAAACCGAATTGAGCTGTGTACTAGGAGGGCAACACACTCCGAATCCACCAGCCAACGCCGATCCCAATCAAAAAAGCCCAGAGCTGTCCAGTTTCCAGAAGATTGTTCCAGGCATTCTGAACATTATCGACCAAGCTGGTATTGACTTCTTGGGCTAGAAAGAGATGATTCAGATGGAATTTTCCAACCACTGCTATCCCTAGTGGGTGATTAATCTGCAAATGATTAAGCTGAAAACTAAAACTTTGGGGATCGAAACCATGAATCACAGGGTGGGTTATCTCAAGCATTATCTTGGTTCTCCTCAGAACTGGGGGTGGGTCGAACTTGCAGCACAACCAGGGTCATATCGTCAGTGTTGTGGCTACCGGGGCCAACAAATGTTTCCACTTCTCCAAAAATATAATCCAAAATGGCCTGAGATCCGCTTTGATTCTGACAGGCCCATCGAAAAGCAATCTGAAGTCGCTCTTCATCAAACCGATCACCCCGTTGATCTGATGCATCCGTCACACCGTCCGTATAATAAAGCACCGTATCCCCTGAAGCAAGCTCAACTTGAGCCTCGGAATAGCGAGTATCTACGTCCAAGCCCACCAGCATTCCATCCTTTGTATCCAGGTGTTGAACGGTCTGGGTTGATGCCTGCCAGAATAGAGGAGGATTATGGGCTGCATTTCTGTAGGAGAGAATCAGAGTCACTGGGTTATATTCGGATTAGAACAGTGAGACGAATCGGATGGTATTTTCTAAGTCGGCGTACTTGACGAGAT
>JBHJGO010000173.1:0-14719 GCA_050331715.1 Microcoleaceae cyanobacterium | reverse complement strand
CAGTAGATACCGAACATAGAGATTGATATCGCAGTTGGCGGTTGAGGGTTTACTGAGGATTCGCAAGCTTTTTTGAGAAATTACAAAGGACTTATACCTTCAACCCACATTATGGCTCTCTTGTCAATGCGTAAGTCCTGGGATTGATCATCCGTCAGCGGCCTCATTTCAATAAAATTGGACTCGCACCAATCCAAAAGTTCATCTACTATAGGAAAAATAATTTCAGGTTTTGAATCGAAACACATGGCAATTCAACTGGAACAGGCGATCGCCGTCGGTAAGTACTTAGTCACACAGCGCCTACTAGGCCGCAAGAAATTTCCTCTGGTATTAATGTTGGAGCCTCTATTTCGTTGCAATCTAGCCTGTCCTGGCTGTGGCAAGATCCAGCATCCCAGGGAAATTCTGAAGCAAAACCTGACGCCGGAAGAATGCTTTGCTGCCGTTGAGGAATGTGGTGCCCCCGTTGTTTCAATTCCTGGCGGTGAACCATTGTTGCATCCGCAGATTGACGAAATTGTCCGGGGGCTGGTTGCACGGCGCAAGTTTATCTACCTCTGCACCAATGGCCTATTGCTGGAGAAGAATTTGGATAAATTTACCCCTTCTCCCTACCTGACCTTCAGTGTTCACCTGGATGGATTGCAAGCTGACCATGACAAGTGTGTGGATCGCTCCGGCGTGTTTGACATTGCGGTGAAAGCGATCAAGGTAGCCAAGGCCAAAGGATTTCGGGTCACGACCAATACCACAGTGTTTCAGGACACCGACCCCAAAGCCATGCAGGAATTCTTCGATTTTCTCAGTGATCTGGGAATTGACGGCATGATGATCTCGCCAGGCTACAGCTACGAATGGGCACCCGATCAGGAACATTTCCTCCAGCGGGAACAGACCCGTGCTCTCTTCCGAGACATTCTTGCCCCGTTCAAAGCTGGTCGGAAGCCATGGAACTTTAATCACAATCCTCTGTTCCTGGATTTTCTAGTGGGAGAGAAGGATTACGAATGTACCCCTTGGGGTAGCCCTAGCTACAGCGTGTTGGGCTGGCAGAAGCCCTGTTACCTCCTGAATGAGGGCCATTACAAAACCTTCCAGGAGCTACTAGACAATACCGATTGGGAAAACTACGGACGAGCCAGTGGTAATCCGCAGTGTGCCGATTGCATGGTACATTGTGGCTACGAACCGACGGCAGCTCTGGATGCGATGAATCCAGGTAACGTTGGCCGCTCTATTGGGGCGTTGTTTGGTGCGCGTTGATTCTCTAACATTGCAGGTCATTCTCAACCCACCGCCATTCCCGCCAACGCGGGAATCCAGAATTCTAAACCGAAGAAATTAACGCCAGAGACGATTTTCAATATCCCGGATTTGTCGCTCTAGGCGATCTAAGCGTCCCCGCAGCTCATCCAGTTCAGATTGGCGGGGAACTCCAATATCCTGCATCACGTTTCTCATCTGACGCTGAAACAACTCCTCAAAATTTCCCTGCTCGGTTTTGAGGCGTTGCATCATCTCATTCATCATGCGAGTCGCATCTTCAGAGTCAATTGTGCCTTCTTTGACCCATTTGTCGGTGACTTCCTGGAATTTCTCCGCAGCAAGGGAGGTGGTACCGATGCCGAGCATCACGAGCTGTTTTAGAAAATTATTATCATCCATGCTGATTATGAGCGTTAAGGTTGTCAGATTGGTATTTTCAAGAGTTAGCTACAATTGTGAAGGATTCTGCCCTGGTTCTGCCCGTCACACCTTTAAATCTTAAGATTAAGATGCCAATTTGTCCTCGCTGCCAACAGGTGATTGATTCCCAGGCGATTAACTGTCCCCACTGTCGATTGGAACTAAAAGCATTTGGTCATCCAGGGATTCCCCTGCATCGCGCAGACAGTGACGAGGAATTTCTTTGCACCACCTGTGCATACCACGCCGATGACACCTGTCACTTTCCCCAACGGCCCTTTGCCCAGGACTGTACCCTCTATGCTGACGTGAATCGACCTGTACGGCTGCCTCAGCCAGGTAAAACTGGATTTCAGCTTCGACCCTGGATGCAGCGCAATTCAGTTTGGTTGTTGCTGCTGGGCCTAGTTGCTGTAAGTTTGTTCCTTTCTTTGCTATGACGAAACAATGCCAAGTTGGAAACCCCGGCTGCCGAGGCCAATCTCAATTCAAACCCTGTTAACTGTACCCCTGATCCTGCAAATTGTTGGGGCAGTAAGCCTAACCGGATATCTTTCCTGGCGCAATGGAAAACGAACCGCCAATCAACTGGTAACTCAACTTCAAGATGAAGCAACGAAACGCATCGAACAAAAATTACGCCTCTTTCTGAGGGCTCCCATAGTCGTGACTGAATTAAATGAAATCGCCATTCAAACGGGAGACTTGAAGCTTGATAACACTGAAACACTACAGCAAAGAGCATGGCAACAGGTGTTAACGATTCCAAACATTAACTTTGTGCAATTTGCCACTCAGACAGGAGACTTCATTGGCGTCGGTCAGAATTCAAATGGGTCAGCCATTGCTGCGATTGAGGACGAAACCACAGATGGGAGCATTCGCACCTATATCTTGGATCAGCAAGGCAAAAGAACGCAATCGATAGATCAGGTCGTTGAAAAATATGATCCTCGATTGCGAAGTTGGTATCGAACTGCCATCACCAAAAATCAACCCTATTGGAGCAAGATTTACATTTGGGTTGACCAATCCAATTTGAGTCTGACACTCGTGCGGCCAATTGAGTCAGCAACTCGCAATATCCTAGGCGTTATCGGTGCTGATTTGAGTTTTGAAGAATTAGAGCAATTTCTAGATCGACAGAAACTGGGAGAAACGGGGCAGATGTTTATTCTTGAACGTTCCGGTAAACTGGTGGCAACTTCCAGTACAGCTCCCCTATTCAAAACAGTCAATCAGCAAATCATTCGGATTAATGCCCTGGAGAGTGATGATATCCTGGTCAGATCTACAACTCAGCAATTGGTTAATCAATTTGGCGGGCTAAATCAGATCCAGTCCCTCTATCGATCAACCTTTAAGGATAAAGATGGAGACCGCAACTTTCTGCAAGTTTCTCCCTTTCAGGATGAATATGGATTGGATTGGTTAATCGTTACGGTTGTGCCTGAGAGTGATTTTGTTCGAGGACTAGATAGCTTGATTGCTCGGTTGATTTCTTTTGCTTCAGCCCTAGGATTAGCAACTTTGATCGGAGTTTTCGTCAGTCGTCGTCTCGCAAAACCAATTATTAATCTGAGTCAGACGGTACAAAGGCTATCAACGGGGAACTGGAATCAGATCAAGGGCAAAAGTCAAATTCGAGAGCTTCAGGTTCTCAATGATGCATTTAATCAGATGAGCCATCGATTACAGGATTCCTATCAGAAATTAGAAAATTATTCCCACGACCTAGAGCAGGAAGTTACCGCTCGCACCCAGGAATTAGAAGAAAAAGTTCGAGTGGCAGAGGCGGCTGAACTAGCCTTGAGAGAATCAGAAGAAAAGTTTGAAACCATCTTTGAAAATTCACCTAATCCCATTGCCCTAACCCGATTTAGTGATTTCAGTTACATGGCGGTGAATCATAGTTTCTGTAAAGCCACGGGATTTCAGCTGGATGAAATTATTGGTCAAACCCCCTTTCAAGCCGATTTTTGGGTTAAATCTGAGGACTACGTTAAGTTCTACAGAACCCTAGAGTCTCAGGAAAGTGTTCAAGATTATGAAGCAAGTTTTCGAGTTCGATCTGGAGAAATCAGAACCGCCCTCATCGCAGCAGACTTAGTGACGGTCAATCAAGAAACCTTTATTCTGACTAACCTAAATGACATTACAGAACGCAAGCAATTTGAGGAATCTCTCCGGAAAAGTGAAGCCCGAAATCGAGCCATTGTGATGGCAATGCCAGATTTACTCATGCGGATTAGTCGAGAGGGAATCTACCTGGACTACATTCGGGCTAGAGATTTTGATGAGCCGCTGCTGCCGGAGTTAGATCGACTTGGGAAACATTTATCTGAAACCTATCCACCGGATGTTGTCAATCAACATCTCAGAGCCATCAAACAGGTTTTGTCCACTGGAACCATGCAGGTTTATGAACAACAATTCCAGGTGAATCAAAAACTTCTCACTCAAGAAGTTCGCATGGTTATGTCCGGAGAAGACGAAGCGTTGATGATTGTCCGCGACATCACAGAAAAGAAGCAGGCCGAGGAAGAACTGAAACATGCGATGGCCGCAGCGGATGCAGCAAATCAGGCCAAAAGTATTTTCCTGGCCAATATGAGCCATGAACTGCGAACGCCCCTCAATGCCATCCTTGGTTTCAGTCAACTGATGAGTCGGAACTCGGTTTTTGCAGCGGGAAAAAAGGAATTAGAAATTATTAATCGCAGTGGGGAACATTTGCTGGATTTGATCAACGATGTCCTGGATCTCTCCAAAATCGAGGCAGGAAAAATCACCCTGGATGAAAATACTTTTGATCTCTACCGTTTGCTGGATACTCTAGAAGAGATGTTTAAGCTGCGGGTTCGGGCCAAGGGATTATTCCTGAACTTTCAGCGCTCTCCAGCAGTGCCGCAGTATGTTTTAATGGATGAAAAGAAACTGCGTCAAATCCTGATCAATCTGTTGGGAAATGCCGTTAAATTTACAGAGAAAGGTCAGATTATGCTCAAGTCCAGTGCCAAACTGGTGTCGGATCAAAAAGTCCTTTTGCATTTCGAGGTCACGGATACTGGAGCAGGCATTGCACCTGAAGAACTCAAAACCATCTTCGATGCCTTTGTTCAAACTGAGACAGGCCGAAACTCCCAACAGGGCACAGGTTTGGGCTTGACCATTAGTCGGAGATTTGTGCAGATGATGGGCGGAGATTTAAAAGTTTCTAGCGTTTTGGGTCAGGGAACGACCTTTGCCTTTGATATCCATGCTCAACTGGCTGAGCCAGAACAAATTACCCCCTCCCAACCGGAACATCAAGTCATTGCCCTGGCTCCAGGCCAGCCCGAATATCGAATTCTGGTGGTGGATGAAGTGGCAGAAAATCGTCTACTGGTGCAGCAAATTTTGCAGCCAATTGGATTTCAAGTATTCGAGGCCGATAACGGTCAGTCAGCTCTAGATCAGTGGCAACGCTATCATCCCCAGTTAATTCTGATGGATCTGCGAATGCCTGTGATGGATGGCTACGAAGCAACTCGTCGAATCAAAGCTCAACCCGCAGGTCAGCAAACAACCATTCTGGCCCTAACCGCAAACGTGCTTCACGAAGAGTCTGAGAAGATTCTAGCTGCCGGGTGTTGCGACATTCTGGCCAAGCCCTTCCGTCCGGCAGAACTCCTGGACAAAATAGCCATTCATCTAAACCTGCAATATCAGTATGAAACTTCTAGTGCCGAACTCACCTCGCCGAGTAAAACCCTGACCTCAGCAGATCTGCAAACCATGCCAGCGGACTGGCTAAAGCAGTTACGCCAGGCAGCAATCAGTGGAGATGACGTTTGGGCAATGGAACTTTTAGAACAAATCCCCACCGATCAGACGACTTTGAAACAAACGTTAACGGGCTTGATCGAAGACTTTCGTCTAGATGTGATCACCGATGCTATTCCATCTGAAATTCAGCATTAAAGTTGGCCCGTGTGCTGGGTTGAGGGACTTCTAAGCCTTCTCCACCGAGTAATGTTAAAGGGTCTCCATTGACCGAAATCCAAACCTTCGCCTCTGGATTAAGACTGGTCGCCGTATAAATCACCTGACCCAAACGGGCAATCATCGAGCTACTGCCGCCCCCCTGGGTAAATTCTGGCGACAGATTGACGTAAACCTCGCTATTATTCTCGCTTCTCAGGCTGATCAATTGGGTTTCCGATGGGATTTCGCTGAAACGTTCGGAATCAGGCGCTTCTGCCAGCAATTGATTGAAGGCAAGTTCTAGAGGAGCCTGAGAATTGGTTGTGTTGTCTACCCGTTTGTCGTCTATCAGAACAGGATTAGCCGCCAGCTCCATTTGGCCTTGATTGTCTTGCAGCCAGTAGACTTCAGCAGTTTTCTGAACAGTCTGGCCAGTATCAGGTTCGGCAACTGACTGTTCCGGCTGATTTGTCGCTGGAGGAGCTGATTGCTCTGGAGAAGCTATAGGAGATAACGGTTCAGGGGATGTCTCAGGAGAGGGTAAGGTTTCTTCTGGTGTTGCGTCTGGTGAAATGGGAGCCACAGAAGGAGTTTGCGCTGAAGGTGTTAGGGCTTGAGGATCAGAGACCGTTTGACGAGACGTGGCCCACCAAGCTATCCCGCCCCCCAGCAACAGAATCAAAACTGACGCCCCCGCCAGGGCAGCCGTTGGAATATTTCGTGTATCGTGGGGTTGTTTCATTACAGCTCTCCGATGACTAGACAGTGAGATCGAATAGATTCACATCCTTAGATTCACATCCTAAATCTTTTGACCCAAATCCTTCACAAGAAGTTCGGCATTTCAGGACTTTGCAAGGATAACGCCAGATCCAAACCACGTCAATCCATCCCATGCCAGAATCCAATCGACCCCGACCCCCTCTCCCCAAATTCTCTCAGCAAATACTAAAGGCAATTGATCTGAGTTCCCACCCGCTAGTGACTAATGACAAGTGACTAATGACAAGTGACCAATGACCAACAACAAATTTCAAAAATTGACCTGTCTTCGGGGGGAACGGACTGAAAGAACAGGAATGTAACTTTGTCTCAAGGCAACAGGTTCAGTGTTGTAGTCTGAACCAACCCGTTCAAAATAAACGTTATCACCCTAACAATGTTGACATTCAAGCCATCCGCCGGATCACCAAACAAGCTCTGGAGGACACTACACCAGTTTCTCCTCACTGCTCAAACTCGGAGCAATCGGCCAGAATATAGACTCTGGCTCAGCTTGAGCCTGTTGATCGTGGCAATATACGGTGCGCTTTCCATTATTCACGTATTCAGTCAGCCTTACATTATTCAGGATGATGCTCGGCAACACATTTTTTGGACACAGCGATACATTGACCCAGATCTTTTCCCTGGAGATTTAATTGCCAACTACTTTGAGTCTATGGCCCCTGCGGGTTTCAGAGCTTTCTATCACAGCGTTGCTAGTCTGGGATTTGACCCGGTCGTTGTGGGCAAAGTTCTACCGATAATTTTAGGATGCGTGGCAACCTTCTATTGCTTTCAAATCAGCCTGCAACTGATTCCGCTACCTGCCGTTGCCTTTCTAACTTGCTTGATTTTTAATCAAGGACTTTGGATGGAAGATGATCTGGTGTCTGCCACGCCCAGAGCGTTTCTCTATCCGATCTTTATGGCCTTTTTGAATTATTTGCTGCGGAGAAATTGGCCTGCCGTTCTAGTCACTATTGTGCTGAACGGGTTGTTCTATCCCCAAATGGTGCTATCCTCGATGGCCATCATCACCTTTAGATTATTTGACTGGCCTGGAAAAGCCTTTAAATTCTCTCAACTCACCGCCAAAATCAAAACCAATTTCAAACCCTGGCTGGCTTGTATGGTTACAGGGATTACCATCTTGTTGATCTATCGAGCCGGAGCGACTGAATTCGACCCAACTATTACCGTAGAACAGGCCAAAGCCCTGCCAGAATTCAACCTGGTCAATGGAGAATTTGGTCGAGCTTACTTTTTCACGGAGAATCCATGGCTGTTCTGGCTGATCTGGCCCCGTAGCGGACTGCTATTTATTGGTGTTTTTCCGCCGCTATTCTTTGCTGGACTGGGATTACCTTTCGTGCGACGACAGGTGAAACGATTTCCTCTCATCCAACGGGTCAACGCTAAAAAGCTGGATATCCTGACCCATATTTTCTGGGCTTCGATTGCGCTGTTTTTCCTGTCCCATGCGGTTCTGTTCAAACTCCATTTACCGAATCGCTATGTTTACTACACCTTTCGCTTCATCCTCACCTTTGCGTCTAGCATTACCATTGCGGCGATGCTGGAATCTGGGTTGCGATCGCTGATGCACAAACTTCCCTTTGGTCTCACCGGTCGGGATTGTCTGAAGCTGGGGTTTAATCTGGTTTTAGCAATTCTTTTAGTGGGATTACCGTTTTCCCAGAAAATTCTATTACCGCTCCAGAACTATCAGGTGGGAGAGGAATCAGAGGTTTATGAATTTCTTCAGCAGCAACCGAAGGACGCCTTGGTCGCGTCGCTCTCAGAAGCTGCCGATAACATCCCCACTTTCTCCAAGCGTTCAACTCTAGTGGCCTATGAATATGCTCTGCCCTACCATTGGGGCTATGCTGAACCATTTCGGCAACGGTCGATGGATTTGATTCAGGCGCAGTATAGTCCGGATATTGCTCAAGTTCAGAACTTTATCCAGCGTTATGGGGTGGATTTCTGGTTAGTTGACCAAACGGCCTTCCAGCCAGAATACGTCGAAACCCTGAGCCTGGTTCAGCAGATGGGAGCATCGGTAGAAATTGCTGAGCAACTCCGTCAGGACGCATCTCCAGCATTACTAGAAACCATTCAAGCCTGCTCAGCCTTGGAAAACTCCAGAATTGTTCTGTTGGACGCCGAGTGTATCCTGGGTCGTGATTAAGCGATTTCTCTGAATGAAAACTGGTAACGCCGTTCCCGTATAGGCCGGAATCCAGGCAACCTACTCCCACTACTTGGGACAGTCTTTTCCAGAAATCACATTGGAGAGCCATTCCTAAAACTATAAATCGTCTGAGATTTGAGCTGCTCGCAGATAGAAGAGGGAGGTTGAGCCAGGGACAAGACCTGACGATCTAGCTGCACTTTTAAACTTGTCAACGGATCACAACCGGGAGCAACCAGAAATTCTAACTTTTGTAGACCCGGCCAGGTGGCAACCTGATCGAGAATTTTGCCAATCGCTTTCACATGGGCGTGTTGCGCATCTTGATACCAATCCGATCCGATGGAGCAGGGCTGATCCAGCCCTAGATGAAAAATCAAAGAGCTCTCGTCAAACAGGGCAACTGCCACCGGGCGTTGCTCTTCCTGAAGCAAAAGTTGATGATTAGCAGCCAATTGGGTCAACTTCTCCAGCCATGCTGAACGGTCAGACAATTGAACCGCTGAGCTAAGAAGCGCAGGTGTAGAGAGGGTTTGGTCAATTGCCTTGGGCTGTTCCTGCAAGATAGGATTCCGAATTGCCTGCTCGTGCCATTGCAGTGAAACGGTCACCAGATAGGTTTGGAGTAATAAATGCCCAAGTTTCTTGGCCTTGGTGGAGAGATAGACTGAGTTATAATCGGTTGCTTCGATGAGCAGCGGCACCCGGTCTACAACCTCAATCCCATAGCCCTTTAGACCAGCAATTTTCCGAGGATTGTTGGTAATCATACAAATCTGCTTTACACCAATATCGTTCAGAATTTGTGCGCCTGTGCCATAGTTTCGGAGATCGGCAGGAAATCCTAGCCGTTCATTGGCCTCTACAGTATCCAGTCCCATATCTTGCAGAGAGTAAGCTTTCAGCTTGTTGATTAATCCAATTCCTCGCCCTTCTTGACGCAGGTAAACCACTACCCCTCGACCCTGATGATTGATCATCTTCAAAGCAGTTTGCAACTGCATCCGACAGTCACACCGCAGGGAACCGAAAGCATCCCCCGTTAAACACTCAGAATGAACCCTAACCATCACAGGCCCATGCTGAAATTCTGCCGGATCGCCCTTCACAATCGCCACGTGTTCCGATTGATCCAGCAAATTGCGATAGGCGTAGATCAGGAATTCTCCAAACTGAGTTGGCAGTTTCGCCACTGACTCTCGCTGAATGAAGCGGTCATGTTTCAATCGATAGCTGATCAAGTCAGCGATACTGATTAACTTCAGATCATGTTCCCTGGCATAGTTAATTAACTCTGGCAACCGAGCCATCGAACCATCAGGATTCTGAATTTCACAGATCACGCCGCCAGGATACAGTCCCGCAAGTCGGGCCAAATCGACCCCGGCCTCCGTATGTCCAGCCCGCCGCAACACTCCCCCTGCTCTGGCCCGTAGGGGAAAAATATGTCCTGGTCGGCGCAGGTCTTCAGGTTTGGTATTGGGATTGATTGCCACTTGAATGGTCAGGGCTCGGTCTTCCGCAGAGATGCCTGTCGAGACCCCAATATTCGGTGCAGCATCAATACTGACGGTAAAGGCAGTTTGGTTGCTATCGGTGTTGTTCGCCACCATCAGCGGTAGGTCTAGCTGGTCGAGGCGATCGCCGGTCAAGGCCAGACAAATTAGACCTCGAGCATGAACGGCCATGAAGTTGATCATGTCGGGGGTGGCAAACTGAGCGGCCCCAACTAGGTCGCCCTCGTTCTCACGGTGTTCATCATCGACGACAACGACACAGTGTCCTGCTTTCAGTTCTGCTAGGGCAGATTCGACGGAGTCAAATGTAAATCCTGCGGGGAGAGAGTTCGTCTGAGTCACACGCCTGGTGGTTGATGGACTGCTTTGTGAAAAATTGTTAAAAAATCACTTGTTCTCCCATTGTACATTTGACGACACTGGTTTGTTTTGCTAAGCGGGAACCCAGCATCTATACAACTCGTCTCAGGAGCGCTGCGCAAATTAACTGGGATCACCCGCGCTAATTGTTTTCATAACCTCCACGACCTGACGGGAGATGAAAGGGAGAATTTCTGTATTCTGACTGTGGGCTTTTCCTTCGGTGAAGACAATCAGTAAGTAGGGGCGAAGATTGGGAATCTCAATGTAGGCTGCATCATGGCGTACCCGGCTCATTAGTCCTGCCTTCGACCACAATCGCGCATTTCGAGGCAGACCCTCCCCCAGAAATCCAGTCACTTGATTTTCTGGGTCAGCTTCTAGATCAGCGGGGGCCAGACTACGCTGCATCAGCTTCATCATCGCCTGCGATGCTTCGGAGGAAACCGCCACTCCTCCCACAACACTATGCAGCAAACGAGCCACAGAGATAGTGGTGAGCATATTGCGATTTTCCATCATTTCTCCCAGAAACATTCGTTCTCGGCCATAGGCCCCGTCACACCAGGTCTTTTGATTCACATTAATAAATTTCAACTCAGGCCAGTTCAAAGACTGTAAGTACCGATTCACAATATTGCGTTGCGTCTTCCAGGTTTCAAAGGGGCCAGGGGAAAGCTCTGGGCCACTCGTGGTGCCCGTTAGAACATCAACGACGAGGCTTGTTGCATCATTACTAGAATCAACAATCATGTCATGGGCGGCTCGGTCTAATTCGGATGAGGGGGTGATCATGCCTTTTCGTAGCCACTCATGAAGCGCCACAAGGTAGAATAGCTTGACGACACTGGCGGGATAGATTCGCTCCTCCCCCCGATAGGTAAATCCTCGAACCGGATAGCTCCAAAACTCTTCCGGAGTCAATGCTCCTCCTGTATTCACTGCAATGGGCGGATCATAGACCAGCCAGGTCAGTGACAACTGATCGGCTGCCAGCTTTGGATAAGCGCCATAGGCTGCATCTAGAACTCCCTGACCTAGAGCCTTTAGTTGTTCATTCGTCTGAAAGAATGTCATGGTTATAGACTTCTGGGATAGATCTTCTACTTAAAACCCGTTACTGTAGATTCGTCAACTGTGGAAAAGTTACTACTATGGCAATCATAAATCAATGACCATTGACCCATCGTCTGACATTACTCATTCCCCTATTGTTGAGTACCAGTGCAAAACCGACCTGAATCTGTATGATTCTCCCGTCTGTAAGACCCTCGCAACCCAGGCCGCTCAGGGCCGCCATCTCTGGGTTAATCGTAGTCTTCTAGAATGCTCTCAAACGGAAAACCTGCCGCTAGATTGCCAGGGAATTCCAGTACAGTTGTGTGAAGATGGCTACCGTAGCTGGCTGAGCATCAGGGATGTTAGTCAAGTTGAACCCTCCACAGCACCCTACCAGCCCCAAGAATTCTCTCGGTCGGAGATTGAGACCAGCATCCCTCAAGTCATTCAATTTGCCCAGCAAGCCCTAGCAACCCCAAATCACTACCGCTGGGGTGGAACGCTCGCTCCCCACTACGATTGTTCCGGCTTAGTTCAATCAGCCTTTGCTTCAACGGGTATCTGGATACCGCGAGATGCCTATCAGCAAGAAGCTTTTGTCAAATCCCTTGCCCTTGACTCCCATCAGGCCATGCTATCCTGTTTAGAGTCCGGTGATCTAATTTTTTTTGGAACAACCAGTCGTGCCAATCACGTCGGATTATATATCGGGGATGGTCAGTACATCCATAGCTCAGGAGCCAAGCAGGGGCGCAATGGCATTGGGATCGATGTGCTATCGAGCTACGGTGAAACCGTAAGTCAGCAGTATCTTCAGCAGTTACGGGGGGCCGGTCGGGTTGTTAAGAGTTACCAGCTTATTACTGTTGATCAATCTAGATTAAGTTCATTATCTTGTGAAGCTCAGACACTCTAACTGATTTATGAAACAACTTTTGTCCCACCTGAAGCCCTATCTCCGTTGGATTGTGATTGGCTTAACGCTATTTTTTCTGGCTCATGCCTTCAGAGATAACTGGCAAGAAATTTCAGAAATCCAGATCACTCGGGCAGGTTGGACATGTTTGGTTCTGGCGCTAGCTGTCACAACCTCTGCCCATCTGTGGTCAGGATGGGTCTGGTTACTCATTTTGCGAGAGTTTCAGCAACCCGTCGAGCAACGTTGGGGAATGCAGGTATATCTGAAAACCAATATTGCTAAGTACCTGCCTGGCAATGTTTGGCATTTCTATGGTCGAATCAGTGCGGTCAACAAGGTTGGCGTTTCGCTGGGGATTGCCGTTATTAGTGTTTTGCTAGAACCGATTCTGATGGCCTCAGCCGCCTTGATGATTACAATCATTAGCATACAGCGTCATCAATATCTGGGATTACAGCTCGTTAGTCTTGCCCTGATTCTTTTCCTTGTACATCCACGGGTCTTGAATCCCGTTATTCAGAAACTTAGCAAACTCAAGCTTAAGAAGTCTGCTGCCCAGGATAGTTCTGAACCTGTTAGAGAGTGGGATGTAGATCCATCGGATCACAAGTTGGAGCGTTATCCTCTCAGACCATTTTTAGGGGAAGTGGGGTTTGTTAGCCTCAGAGGAATTGGCTTTTTATTGACTTTGCTGGCCTTAATTCCATTTACAGTGGATCAAATCCCTCTGCTAGTGGGAGCTTATAGTTTTGCATGGTTATTAGGCTTGGTGATTCCAGGTGCACCGGGTGGATTAGGAGTATTTGAAGCAACAACCCTAACCCTGCTGGATCAACATTTTTCTTCGGGCGTTCTTTTGAGCGCAGTGGCTTTTTATCGATTAGTCAGCGTCCTAGCGGAAACATCCGGTGCTGTGTTTGCCGGATTAGACGAGCGACTGCTGGGTAGCCGTAAGCCCATTGTTTGATTTGTTTGATCTGACCTAGTATAAGCCAAGTCAGGGAAATCAATGACTTGACTTACCCCAATACCCCATTGCTTTACCTCGGTGAAGTTCTGAATTGGCTTGAACAGCAAGAATTAGATCAACCATAAAAGCAAGAATTGCTAGAGGCAATAGCACAATTAATTGGGGTAGAGATTTATCGCTCATGCTTTTGAAACGGCGGGCTAAAATTCTCTTTGGAATTAGCCACCATCCACTTTTTTGAGACATTTCTTGAACCAGGAGATTGAGCCATGCTGCGTTCTGCTCATTCCGTTGCTTAATCAACAAACCTGTTTCCGCTAAGTTCCTGGCATGGGGTGTGAGATCAAAATAGAGCATTTTATTAATTGCAGTTCCAGTAATTAGCCACCTTTCATGGCGTAGTAACCGACGCACTCCAATGTAACTCTCAAAAACATGAGATGCAGTCGGGGAAAGAATGACTCGTCCTGAATTCCGAGGCAGCGTTAATCCTTCCGTTGTAATCATGTCATACAGAAAAGCATCCTGGGTTGGTAGGGCCGTCGGAAGCCATATCTGACGCAATATATCTGAGCGCGCACAATAAAGCTGACCACAAATCCAAGTAGCTTCTCCTTCAACAGCTCGATTTCCTGATAGACCCGCTATACTTAAAGAAAGCATTTCCATAAAGTTTTTATTGGACTTCAGCTTGACATCTTTAATGGGTTTGTCAACTGTAACCCAGACTTCGGATTGACTCTCCAAGACAGCAATCATTGCCTCTAATGTTTTAGGCTCAAGGAATTCAATATCAGCATCCATTAGAAAAAGATATTGCGCGTCCGTTGCTGATAGAGAATGAACATAGACATTCCAGGCATTAGATTTCCCCGGTTGTTCAACTTCACAAACTTTCCAGTGAATATTCGGCTTATTGATTGGATCAACTGATTTTTCCAGGACTTCTCTGGCAATTTCTGCTGTGTTATCCGTACATCCATTAGGAATAACAACAATCTCAATATTCATAGTGTTGCAGACTGCTTGCCTTGTCAGAGAAGCCTTTGATCGAGAGGTTTCAGGTGAAAAATCATGAAACAAAGTCTGTCGCATTAGTGAACTCAACATAGAGCCAATCAAGTTGGCCTCATTGTAAGCCAGGGCCATTTCATTCTAATTGAGTGATTGATATGGTAGAAAGGATGTTTAACTTTTAGGGTACTCTTTAAATGTCTCAACCTGCAATTGTAGAAGCTTTTGCGGACTTAGCAGATACTCGCAGAACAGCGGGACAGCGA
>JBHJGO010000172.1:0-12060 GCA_050331715.1 Microcoleaceae cyanobacterium | reverse complement strand
GGCGACAGCAAATCGCTAACTGGTATCAACCCCAGCGCGAATTGTACCTGGAGGTGGCTCGTCAATTCATTATGCAGGAGTCCCTTTTGCTCAATATTCCCTGACCTACATTCTTCGTATTTTGTCAATGCGTAAGTCCTGGACAAGTAGGGCAATCGCATCTTAACCAGCTAAAACTTTAAGCAGATACTCGTCATCCCATCCAGCACGTAGACGTTTATTTTTGATACCCACCTTTGCTGTTTTTTCTTGATTCAAGGTGCTCAGGGCAAGATGCCTGAGGAGGGTGAAATTTTCAGGGGCATACCCAGTGCGAATGCGACACTCATCCTCGCGGAAAGCAACATCCAACACCCAATGTAATGGATTCTCAATACTCCAGTGGGTCTGAATCGATTGGGCTAGGCGTTGTGCATCTGGGGGTAAGGAACTAATGTAATAACGCAGCTCGCGGGTAGTTTTCCCCTCACATCGTCTGAAGGACTCCACCATGGCAATACTGGTGAACTGAGCCCATTTCTGAGCGTCGAGTAACCCCTCAACTTGCCCCAGACTCCAGCAGCGTCGCTTTTCAATGCGTCCATGTCCAGCATCAAGAGTTTCATAAAAGTCATGTTCAATCCCCTTAAAGTTTTGGGATTGGGCTTGCTCAAAAATCTGTTGAACATCCTCAAACAGATTCCCCTGATTCCCTATGAGCGCTAGCACATAGTCTCCTCCTTGCTGGATAATCTGCTGGGCAATCGCCTTCTGAGTTCCCATCGCATCAATAGTCACAATGCAGCCTCGGATGTCTAAAACCTTCAAGAGTTCTGGAATGGCAGTGATTTCATTAGACTTGGCATCAACTTTCCGTTGGCCTAAGACCAATCGATTTTGACTAGCCCAGGCACTGACCATGTGAATCGCTCCCTTCTCCTTGCCTGTGTCATAGGAACGACGCACCGTATTGCCATCAATCGCAATTACTTCCCCCTCACTGACTTGAGCGACCGAGCGCACCCAACTCAGAAAACACGACTGTAATTGCTCTGGGTCAAGCCGAGCAAACACTCGTGAAAAAGTATCATGGCTCGGTATCCCATTTGGCAACGCTAGAAATGTTTTCAACCACTTGTGCTTGCTCTTGCCGTAGGTTTCAATCCCTACCCAACCATCCGCTCCACAGAGCACGGCTAATATTGCTATGGTTAGGATGTCTATGAGCCGATGCTCCTTACTGCGCTCTATCCTCGGATCTTCTACCGCCTCAAAGTGGTCAGCGATGCTTATCTTTGGTTTTAGTTTCATTCGGGACTAGGAATCATTGGGCCTTCTTTACAACTCTACCTGGTCAATCTCCAAACGCCTCTTTTAAGATGCGATTGCCCTATCCTGGACAAGTATTTCGCTGAGATCGCCGAACTTGGAGCCAATTTCAAATCCCTGCAAAGTCTAGTCCGGCAATACCCAGAGAACCTGCCCAATGCGCTCGCTGCTGCCCAGGAAAAGAAAGCGACTTCCCAACTGCGGAATCCAACTGCGTTCTTGAGTCAAGCTATCCGGTTTGGATGGGAACCAGAGGACAAGGCAGCCCTGCCAGTTCCAGACCATCTGAGTCCGGCTGAAATGAGCCGAGAGGTCTGGTGGAAGTGGGTCAGACAGCAATTACCTCCTGAGCGATTTGACCAGTTCTTTCGAGGCTGTCCAGATCTGGGCAGTGGCTGCGTTCTGATGCTCACCAACGGGAGGAATATTCCCTTTGAGCAGGCTAGGCAACTCAGCCTGAATGATTTAATGAGCTTGGCCCAGAGCCAACGGTAGTACAATTTTTGTAGAGGAGGAAGAGACATGAACGTTTCTGAAGCGCTAGCACTGATCGACGAGTACATTGACCAGTTAGAAGACTGGGAAATGTCGGATGCCTATGCCAGGGATGCCAAATCCTTCTTTGATTTCTTGAAAGAATATAGCGCAAACATCGGTGCAGTGGTCAATATCATCAAGCTGGCGACTGGATTCAGCCCAATTGAAATTAAGAGTCGGGGTGATGCCGAGCAGATCAGGGAATTGCTGAGACGAACCCAAACCAGTGAGTTTTTGGGACGACGGAGATCGCCAGCAGAACTTGAAAGCTTGGGCCAATCACCTGGGAAATGGGCAAAAGATAATACAGAGTTTGCTTTTATTGAAGATGTGGAGGTTGATCCCGATGAGCTTCTCTGAATATCTGGCTGAAGTAAGAGAAAGAGGTTTGACCCTGGAGCAATATCAGGTTGAAGTGAATCGAGCAATTTCCTGTTCTGAGGAGCAATGGTTCTTTGAGGAAACTCCTGATGACCTACTAGACACCACAACGCTGACTGATATTTTTCTGGAATCGGGTGGATGTGCCTGGTACAACCCGGTGTTTGAACGTGAGATTTTTGACGTGTTTCATGAGTGGCTCAAGCAACATAGGTATCTCAAAGTTATGATCTATGCCCGTGCTTTGCTATCTGTATTGCCGAATGATTCATGGTCTGCTTTAAGAGATAAACTGGCAGATTATGCTCAAGGTCAATGGACGGCTCACGGTGAAGCGAGCCGCTGTATTTGGCCTGCCTCACCAGAGGAATACTTAAAGCATTGGAACTGGCCGATGCTTGAGTTTGCCACCAAATTCTGGGAGGAAAAAAGGAAGCTTAAGCAAGCTAAGTTTGATTTGATTCGACAGGAGAATTCTAGGAAACATGCGTGATGTGCCGGACAATATTTTGTGATAAAACTGTGTTCGGGCATCTTGACAAGCTATGTCAACTTTGCTGAAAGGGTGGTAGTTTTAAAGCTGAAAAGCTTACTATGACGATTAACGCCAGTGCAGCAGGAACAAATGGAATCCATCCCCCCTGAATCAAGATCAGGAAACAGCTTCCGTACACAACGATTAAAGTTACTCCTATCGTCAGGATAGAGTATCGAGAGGATTGAATGTTTAAAACTAACAAACTCCCTATTGTTGACCACATAAAAATCCAGATTCCTTCCCCCCAGTTGGGTAGCCACCAAATCAAAGGCTGAGAATCCAAAACGGAACTGAGGATTTGACTGACCATCTGGGCTTGGATTTCAATCCCAGTCATTTTTTGAACTTCTTGATAACGGTAGCTATAGGGTGTGAGCCAGTGATGATCATTGAAACTAGGTGCAACGGTACCAATAATGACAATCCGATCTCGAATATCTTCAGGCTCAAATCGATCTTGCAGGATATCTGATAATGACACCTGAGCGGCAATTTTCCCAGAAGTGCGATAATTCAACATAATTTGATGCCCCTGAAAGTCTGTTACAGGCTCATACATCAAACTCTCCTGTTCCAGGCGATGAAATGTTGTGGAACTCAAGCTCAGCAGACCTTCTGGTGTAATTTCGGTGCTAATTCCTTCATCTTTTAGGTAACGTTCTGCCAATTTCCAGGCGAATGAATATCGGGTCTGACAATCCGTAGCAAGTCCAATGGACAGAAGATTCCGGCGAATGATGCCATCTGGATCATCAACAAAATTGCTAAAACCCTGTTGTTCTGATGAAATCTCAGGGGGTGCAGCAACGCCAGGTTGATTTGCATCACCATAGCGACAAATGCCGAAGAAGCGATCGCTCTGCATCTGATTCATTAAGTCTGCATCTTCAGTTGGGATCGGTGTTTCTCGGTAGAGATGTAATCCAATTACCCGTGGATTGTGTTGCTGAAGTTTATTGATTAGCAGAGTTAAGGATTGATTGGACAGGGAACGACCTTGGCGTTCCTCTGCTGACTGAGCTTGAACATCTGTTTCTGTAATGCCAATCAGCAATAAACGGTCATCCTGACCGTGATCGGGATCAGGACGGAGCTGCATGAAATGGTCATAGGTTTTGAGTTCCCAGGGTTGGAGCCAGCCGAGCGATCGCACCCCCATCATTAAACCTGTGACCAGGGTCGCTGAGAGCAATGCTTTGGGTAAGTGATGCCATTTTTTAGCTGATATTTCCCGTTGTTTTGTTCTTGGGGGAATCAGAGTCTTGAGTGATCTGGATGACTGTTGTGGAATTGAACCCTCCAATCCTTTTTGTGCCAACTCATCCCAAGTAGGTGGTGTATAACCGGGATTCTGACAAATCACGGGGAGCCAACTGGCGCAGGGAAATTGTTGTTCAATGTCATCGTGCAGTCGTTCTCGTGCTTCTCGAACGGCGAGATAGAAGGATTTACCAGCCGCAAAATTGGTGAGGAAATGCTTGAGAAATTGCTGCGCCACCTGATCTGGAACCAGTTCCCGCATCACAATCATTTGGGGAATATTCAGATCATTTAGCTTTCTGGCCAATCCTAATCCATCACAGGAATTAAAAATTGCTAATTTTAATCCCTTTTCAACAGCTTTGCGAAGGCCAAACCACAGCTCGCTAACGGTCAAACTGTCCTGGGGATTAATATAAATTCGACCAATTCCCTCTAATTCAGTTTCACTATGTCCGGCAAAGAAGATAATGTCCCAAGATTCCTCCCAGAGACAGTGATTAATTTCTTGATGGGTAGGTTCTGTGAGAAGAACTGACTCAGCCTGGGGTAGGGTTTGAATAATCTCTAAATCTTTCTCAGTATCAATCCCTTCTCGATACCCTAAGATGACTAAGATTCTGACCCGGTTAGAAGACGAAGAATTAATGACAGGATTAACAGGTTCGATTTCAACCGGACTGAGTGCCAGTTCTGCACCTGGATATCGTTCAAAAAAGTCCCAGAGATGTAAGGGTAATTTTTTTAAATTGATATCCTCAGTCCGCAGTAAAACCTGAATCTCCTCCTCTCGACTCAGTTCTTCTCGGAGTCGTTGATCGACAGTGCGAAAGGTATCTGTTTCCAACCAAGCTTTAATATGTTCTTGTAGTTGTTTTGCGGAGAGTCGGCAGGCTTGAATTCTTTTCTGAAGAGAATCCTGACGAATTATTGATCGGGGTTTAATTCGATAATCTGCACCCAAACTACGATATCGCTCTCCCCAATGAAGCTGGAGGTGTTGGGCCAAAGCTTGATTGGGTGGTAGGTAGCCCTGTTTTTCTAATAGGGTTTGTCTCTCCGAGCGAACTTCTAGGGTCACTTTGAAACCCTCTGTGTCCAGATTTCCATCAAATTTGAGAACGACAACCTTGCCCATATATTGACTCCCCAATGCAATGTACCTTCAGACGAGGAAAGCTTCGGTCACACTAACCTCCCCCAAAACTACCTTAATGCTAAATGATTCTCCCACCTCACTACTGAACCGATATAGCAGCTTTTCTCTTTCTCCTGCTTCTGCTTGCATCACAGCTCGGCCAGAATGGTCTAGCACCATCAGTTGTAATTCGTCGGGGAGATGTATCGATCCCTGGGCGGGATATAAATCCACAAAAATATCCATTTCTGATGGGTCAATCGGAGCTAAACCCACAAATAAGGCAATTTCAGCGTTATTTTTCTCCAGGTTGAGGAGTTTCCCCCGTTCAAATTTGGGGTTCCCAGTCTCAGAATTCTCCTGTTGAGTTGCCATATTTTGTCTAAAACTGAATCCGAACTCTAGGGATGGAGAATATAGTAGCGCCTCAATGGTTTCGACAGTTTTCCAGGTTTGGTCAGTAATGCCTTGAATCCATTGGCTGAGATGAGTCACTTGAGATGAACTTTGAGTTTGTTTCAGGGATTGTTGTTCTAATTTATAGACTATATCTAGAAAATTTTTGAGAGGTTGTAGCTGACGAAGAGGAATTGTCTCATCCTGTACTTGTTCAACAAACCCTACCAATTGTGCCTGATGGAAAGATGAATCGAATTGAACTGCGATATAACCGATGCGTTCTCCCCAGGTTTCAGCGGGAATCTCAACAACGGTGGCATTTGAAGCAACAAACCGACATTCAACTTGACCAATATCTGATAAGCATAAATCGGCTATATTGGACAAGCCCTGTAGCACTGGATCCCAACTTTCACTTTGTTCTAAATCAGTTGGAATATTCATCCATTGGCAGTAGTGGTGGACGGCTAAAACTGACAAGGTGTTCTGATAAATTTGTTCTCTTCTCTGGGGTCGAGATTGTTGACTAGAAAATTCCTGGGCAATTGCCCGATCTGTATTGGTGAGAGGAATTGTAGGATTTAGTACCATTGTCTTAGGGGAGCTAATGATAGATTTCAGAATAGGATTCAAAATGGGCTTCAGGTTTGGATATCTTGTTTGATCTGAGTGGCAAACTGTTTTAAGCATCGTTGATAAAATTCGGAGAGGGTAGAGATTTTAATGCCCAGATCTTTGGAGATGGCTTTCCAGCTCTCCTGCTCAATAATCCGTCGCTTAAATAAGGTTTTGAAGTTGGCCTCTGGATAGCCTCGAATTGATTTACTGGCAAATATTCCACCTAGATCCTCAACATTCACCTGTTGGATCAGATCTGACAAACTGGGTTGTGATTCAGGTGGTTTTGCAGGTTGGGTCTCTTCGTAGGAAGCACGGGGGAGATCAGTTGGCCTGTTGCCCAGAACTTCAGTAACTGCTTCTGGAAAAAATCGCCGTTCCAGAAGGAAATTGACCCAACGCATGACTGGAGCAGCCGTTGGTTCATAGCGATCTATCGAGTTGCAGATATAGAACATGAGGTTTTGAAGGGCTATTTCATAGATTTCCTGATATCGGTCTGGAAACTGGCCAGGATGGGGATGGCGGAGTCGGCCAGAGTGCCATATTTCAGACACAAGCTGACTCAGAGCTTCCCGACGCTCTGGGCTGCGATCCGGATACTGTTGGGCAGTTAGAGCTAACTGCTTGAGTTTGTCATCTTGTAGATGCTTCGCTTGTGAGTCCAAAGGGGGCACCTCTTTTCCTTATAACTCGTAATGATTGGATTCATGGGCTTCAACTTCTCTATCAGAAACGAATACCTGGTTTTACAGCAAGTGAGCTAAGAATTTATAGAATTCGCCTGTAACGCTTCTGTCTAGGCTGATTCAGAACCTTGAGCAAACAGGGGGATTGTAAAGTTTTGTAATAAATCCGGATTTATCTGTAAAAACACGGGCATCAACTAGATAGAGAAATCGAACGCTCAAATGGTTCAGATTTTTTTATGAAACCCAAATCTCAGACCAACGTTCCCGATCTACCTCAGTTTACTAGCCTGACATTCATTTCAGCTCAGCAAACTGACATTCCTCAATGGGAAAACATCGATCAAGTTGAATCTGACCTGCTATCTGCTCACTTAACTTACAAGCATCTGTATCAAAAAATCAATGCGATGCTTCGTCAGAATTCACGACATATGTCCTGTCTGTCGACAATGAGACGGGACAGCTTGGGTCAAGAAACTTTGGCGATTCTCGACAGGATTTTCTGGCTTGAATATACGAAGTCACAACTGCAAGGTGAGTTGTAATTTCATTCTTGCCTGAATAGGGCTTTAGACAACCAATAGAAGTGAACGAGGACATTCTTTTCTAGGAATTGCCCAAGTTCTCAGTGTTTACAGTTTTCAACACTTTAGTCACAACTTCAAAGAGGAGCGATCTCATGGTTTTTGTATTAGATGATGCCAACTCAAATGTATTGATTGGTACGGCTGAAATAGATGAATTATTTGGGCTTGGTGGTGCAGATAGTATTTCTGGAGGCGAAGGGTTTGATCTGTTATTCGGGAATCAAGATAATGACACCATTTGGGGTGAGGTAGGAGATGACATTGTTTATGCCGGTCGGGATAATGACTTGATTTTCGGAGGTCTGGGAAATGACCGAATTTTTGGGGATGTGGGTAATGACACGATTCACGGTGACAAGGGAACTGACATCCTAACGGGGGGTATCGGCTCAGATATCTTCTTGCTACAAGAGATTGCTGCTAGCTTCGATGAGACTGATATTGTTTCCGACTTCAAGGTGGGTGAAGATTTGATTCAGATAGCGAGTGACTTGGATCTGGAGGCAGTCATTGCTGATTCCATAGATTCTGGGAATAGTACACTGCTGAGACATCCGGACACTAAGGAGTTTCTTCTGATTCTCCAGAATGTTAGTCCTGAAAGCTTAACCTCTGGAAACTTTGATCCTGCGCTTGAAATCATCATTCCATCTCTGGAACCGCCAGTGATTATTGTGCCAGAGATTGACGATCAACCTCCAACGATTGAAGCCTCTCTCGTCAATGATACGGGTCTAGAAAATAATGACGGTATTACCTCAGATCCAACCATTACTGGACGGGCCACAGATAATCGAGGTATGCCATGGGTGGAAGTTAACTTTGGAGATGGGTTTGTAAGTGTTGGGGCGGAAATTGAAGAAGATGGTAGCTTCAGGATTGAGCAAGCGCAGTTGGAGCAGGCTTTTGGGGGTTCCCTGGCTGACGGTGACTACAATCTCCTATTCCGCTCGGTAGATCTGTCAAGATTAGTTTCACCAAACTTCGCGTCAGTTGATTTTACTCTTGATACGACAGCTCCAGAGATTTCTGCTGAACTTGCCAATAATACAGGTGAGGCTGATGGCATCACAACCGATCCAAAAGTGGTAGGAACAGTTACGGAGGCAAATATTACTGCGCTACGAGCTGGTTCTGGTGGTAACCTTCAGGATGTTTCCAATCTACTTGATGCATCAGGTGATTTTGAGTTTGGACAGCTCCAGCTAGAAGCCTTTTTGGGTACATCTTTAACTGAGGGCACTGAATACACCTTAGAACTAGAAGCTGAGGATGCTTTAGGTCAAGTTGCTGCAACTGAATTGAGCTTTACGTTAGCTACTTCTGAGCCAGATACTCCCACTCCTCCTGAGGAGATAGAGGAAATTATTGATGGAGATGAGGAACCATTAATTGTAGAAAGAGTAGAACGGAATATTACTGAGGAGCCAGGAAATACCCTTGAAAATGCTTCGCGGATTGCAGTGACCTCTAACACTTCAGTCTACAGTGGAGAAGTAAGTGGAGACGGTCTAGAAGATTTCTATACTTTCACCCTGGGGGCAACTACTAATCTTTCACTAGACTTAACTGGTTCAAGAAATGATACCGATCTTTTGGAAGCAGATGCTGATCTATTGCTACTTGATAGTAATGGAGACGAAATTGACAGTTCAGAAACAATTGGAATCAACTCAGAATCAATTACTCGACCACTTGAAGCAGGAACATACTTCATTCAGGTGGAATCCTTTGATGGAATACCAACAGACTACAAACTTGCTGTCTCCGCTAACTCTCGTTTGCCAGGGATTACAACAACAGGCGCAGAAGGGGAGGGTGAATTTGACGTAGTTGAATCCAATGTATTAATCAACTTAGAAGCACCTGAGACTGATCCAAGTGTGGTGGCATTCCGAAATAGCTTCTCTGATATTGATGGCAGCGGATTCTCAGTTGTTGTGTTGGATAGTGGTCTTGACCTCGACCATCCTTTCTTTGGAGGAAATGGTGATGGTGAAATATCTGATCGGATTGTTTTTCAGTTTGACTATGGGGAGTACGATGCCGATGCCAGTGATTTTAATGGACATGGCTCAAACGTGACCAGCATCATTGCCTCTGAGGATGATACGTATACTGGAATAGCTCCCGGTGCAAATATCATTCACCTCAAAGTCGGAACTGATGAAGGAGGGCCAAGTAGGGCAGCCGTCGAGCAAGCCCTACAGTGGGTTACTCAGAATGTAGAAGAGTACAATATTGCTAGTGTCAATATGTCACTTAGTTTGGGTGGCAGTTCTCAAGAACCTGTCACGCCACGTGAAATTGGGATCTCAGATGAGTTGGCAGAACTAGCGGCCAAAAACGTCATTGTTGTTTCTTCCTCTGGCAATGATTACCCTGTGCCTGGGGTTAAATATCCTTCATCCGATCCAAATTCCCTATCAGTGGGTGCAGTTTGGGATGGAGACAATGGCGGGCCTTTTGGGGATGGGATTAGTGGGCCAACTGATTTCACAACAGGTGCAGACCGAATTGTCTCGTTCTCTCAGCGGGATCCAAACCTAACCGATATTTTTGCTCCAGGTGCTTTTATTACAGGTGCAAATCAAAACGGTGAAACGGTTACTCTCGAAGGGACTAGTCAAGCAGCCCCTCACATTACTGGGGTTGCAGTACTGGCTCAGCAGCTTGCAATGGAAACGATAGGACGCCGGTTAGACTTGGGTGAATTTCGCACTCTGCTTCAGAACACCGGTGTAACTATCTTTGATGGTGATGAGAATGGGAATGGAGTCGTTGATGGCGATGAGGAAGATGATAACGTTTTCAATACTCAAACAGAATACAAACGAGTTGATGTATTGGCTCTAGGTGAAGCAATTCTTGCGCTTGATTCAACATCAGAACCTCCAGATCAGCCTGAGTTGGTTCGATATGATTTTGCCTACTATTATGATCTCGATTCACTCCGCACAGAAGATGTCTACCAGGGCTACACTTATGCTGAAGCAGGCTTATTTGATCTAGGTGAATTAGGAATTCTATATGATCCTTTTTCTGGAGACAGTGAAGTCGGAACGAATGGTCAGTACTACATATTCGACGACAGTGGTGAGGTTCCTGAAACTGCATTGTCAGGTGAGGTCTAAGTAGATCGATACTTCGATGTTGATGCAAGTGGGGAGGTTTATACACCATTCTATTTTGCCAATGGTCTTGCCTCCGGCTTGGGTGGTTTGGGCAGTGAGTATGACTTCATTAGCACGGGAAATGGGACATTCGACAATTTTGGTTTAGATTACGTTGAAGCTGATGGATTGGATCAAATCTTTAGTAATTCTCGGTTTGAGCGGGCAGACTATCCTGCTAATCTTCAACCGGGACGGACTGTTAATGCAGATCTCAATAATGATGGTCGTGATGAACTAATTGTTGCCGATACCAGCGAAAGGGGAAGCGGTTTTTCGCTCCTCTTCAATCAAGGTGATGGTTCCTTTGATTTGCCGATTGATATTACAACAGCTACTTCCTCATCAGGAGCGGGAGATGATCCATCACTCGATGTGGGTGACATTGATGGGGACGGTAACATCGATTTGATTACGGTCAATCCAGAAACTGATGAAGTTTCTATCTATTTCAATGATGGTGATGGCAATCTATCCCTCCCGTCAACGTTTGAAGCAGGCGATCGCCCAGTGATTAGTGAAACGGCTGACATTGATAGTGATGACAGCACGGATGTTGTGTTGATCAACTCAGAGTTTGATGAGTTTGGCGTGGGCTATCAGGGGGATAGCTTGTCGGTACTCTTCAATCGACCTGATGATAATGTTTTTACCTTGACAGCAGGTGAAGGAGTTGAAGATGTTGTTGCGGCTGATTTAGACGGAGATGGTGATGTTGACTTGGCTACAGCAAATCAGGTGGACGACACAGTCTCGGTGTTGTTCAATCTGGGTAATATTTTGTTTACTTCACCGATCACTTTCCCTGTCGGAGATCGACCTGTCAGTATTGTGGCAGATGACTTTGATGGTAATGGCAGCATTGATCTGGCCACCTCCGACTTCGGGGATGAGGGAACAGGGACAGTCTCCGTCCTGCGAAACATAGGTAATGGCTTCTTCGCACCAGCGCTCACCTATGAGACCAATGATTTTCCAAGCACCATGAGTGCTGCTGACCTAGATGGGGATGGTGATTCCGACTTGGTGATGCGGAATTCAGTCTTCTTTGAGAGCGGCGATCGCCGAGGGAACTCTATTGCAGTCCTGCTCAATAATGGTGATGCCACCTTTGATGCTCCTATCAGTTTTACGGTCGGGGATGTTCCTGTAGGACTTATCGTTGAGGATTTAGATGGTAATAACAAACTTGACCTAGCGACATCTAACTTTGAAAGTCAGGACGTGACTGTTTACTTGCAGTCGTAGGAGGTTTGTGGGTAAGCTAGCTCGTCCTGTTTAGTACAATCCAATTGGTTGTGGAGGCGTTCTAATAGAGCGTCTCCATGATTTTAGGCTTACTCTCGCAACAGCATTGCAGTTTTTCTTTCAAGTCCGTAATCCCACTAATCGAAATTTCAATGGATTTCAGAATCTGGGATTGTTTTGT
>JBHJGO010000171.1:0-13442 GCA_050331715.1 Microcoleaceae cyanobacterium | reverse complement strand
TCTCAGAAGTAGTGGAGACTTCGAGGAGTATTGGCACTTCCACAAACTGCGAGAGTTCCAACGCAATCATCTGTACCACTACCATGACCCCCAGAGAGTATTAGCTGCTTAAAGCTGTCGCTTCAAAAGAGCCGCACCCATCAGAATTAAGGATTCAGGTAATCCTTAGCATCAAATCGACCAAGCACCTCAGTATTTAATGATTCTTTATAGCAATCATAAATCAATTATGAGAAAACCTATGGAGGGGTTTGGGGACTTCTTCCCCAAGGAGGGGGAACGCCCCCCTCCACCCCCTTCTTACAAATCACTTGTGATTGCTATAGCAAGATCGGTGAGATTAAAATCAATCCCGACTAAAAAAGTCGGGTATTGTTGACGGTGAATTTCCTGCGTGATACGCTGCAAAAATCAATTGTTTGAACCCTAAAAATCACATCTAGGAGCCTCAACCATGACTCAGGCGATCACAACCTCCCTCGGTGGAGCAACCTTTGAAAAGCTGAAATGTAAGGAATGTGGGGAAGAATACGCCCTAGAAGCCAAGCACGTTTGTGAAGTTTGTTTTGGCCCACTGGAAGTTCAGTATGATTACGATGCATTGCGTCAGAAGGTAAGCCGAGCCACTATCGAAGCAGGGCCAAATTCCATTTGGCGCTATCGCAATTTCCTCCCAGTTGCAACCGATGATGTGATCGATGTGGGCACGGGTATGACTCCTCTGCTAAAGTCTGAGCGCCTTGCCCGTCGCCTGGGTCTGAAGAGTCTCTACATCAAAAATGACGCGGTCAATATGCCCACCCTCTGCTTCAAGGTTCGGGTGGTTTCTGTAGGCTTGAGCCGCGCTCGGGAATTGAATTTCTCCACCGTCTCTTGCGCCAGTACTGGAAATCTAGCTAACTCTACAGCGGCGATCGCAGCAAAGGCCGGACTAGACTGCTGTGTCTTTATTCCAGCCGACTTGGAAGCTGGCAAAGTTTTGGGGACTCTAATTTACAATCCAATTCTGATGGCGGTTCGAGGCAACTATGATCAGGTGAATCGTCTGTGTTCCGAAGTTGCCAATACTTACGGTTGGGGCTTTGTGAATATTAATCTGCGTCCTTACTACTCCGAGGGTTCCAAGACACTGGGCTACGAGGTTGCTGAGCAATTGGGTTGGCAGTTACCGGATCATGTGGTTGTACCGATTGCCTCTGGTTCTCTCTACACCAAGATTTACAAAGGCTTCCAGGAATTTGTGAAGGTTGGCCTCGTTGATGATAAAGCAGTCCGATTCAGTGGAGCACAGGCCGAGGGTTGCTCCCCAGTGGCTCAGGCATTTAAGCAGGGTCAGGACTTCATCAATCCTGTCAAGCCCAACACAGTTGCCAAGTCCATTGCGATTGGTAATCCAGCGGATGGCGTTTACGCTCTGGATGTGGCTCGTAAGACCAACGGTAATATTGAATCTGTTACCGATGCAGAGATCATTGATGGCATCAAATTGCTAGCAGAAACTGAGGGAATCTTCACTGAAACAGCGGGAGGCACAACCATTGCGGTTCTGAAGAAGTTAGTGGAAGCCGGTAAGATTGACCCAGATGAGACAACTGTTGCTTATATCACGGGTAATGGTCTCAAGACCCAGGAAGCAGTTCAGGGTTATATCGGTGAGCCTCTAACCATCGATGCGAAGTTGGAGAGCTTCGAGCAGGCCATTGAGCGGGCGCGGACGCTAGAGCGTCTAGAATGGCAGCAGGTTTTGGTCTAGTAATCTGACAGAGTTGTCTGGCAGGCTTGAGATCATTTTTTGTCATAGGTTGGAGTTATGGGGAGTCGGGGTGTCTGATCCCCGCTTCCTTATCTGATCGGTGCTTCAGTCTAATCTTCCACAGCAAACAATTTGTTCACTGAGATTTGTTTACAGATAATTACGATGGCAGTTAAAGTTTTAGTTCCAACTCCCCACCAAAAATTCACAAACAATCAAGCGACTCTCGAATGCGAAGGCAATAGTATTTCAGAGTTGATTGAGTCTCTAGAGGCCCATTGCCCTGGGATTAAGAAGAGTCTCTGTGATGATCAGGGTAAGCCCCGTCGTTTTCTGAATTTTTATGTAAATAGTGAAGATATTCGGTTTCTCCAAGGCACGGAGACACAGTTGAATCCGGGTGATGAAGTGAGTATCGTACCCGCTGTTGCTGGCGGTTAAGCCAATTTCTTGAAAAGATTTTTCCTATCTGCAAAGGTTGATTGCCGGATTTCCGATTGTGCAGGGATGACATTATTGGTGTATCCTGACCCTCGATACAAGCTGAGTGTGCGTTGCACGGATAAGAACAGGTTAAAAGGCTAACTGTTAGCAATAGATGATATGCTAAAGACAAAAGGCTTTTAAATATTTTGTCGAGCGAAGAGGACTTATGGAAGTTAACAATCTTGGGTTTGTAGCAAGTATTCTGTTCGTACTGGTTCCAGCGGTTTTTCTGATTATTCTGTACTTGCAAACTCGTAGCGAGACTGAGGGTTAATTGTAGTTCTTGTCAGCTTGACTGAACTCGTTAACTTGTTTCCCACAGCCGAAAGCTGCCAAAGGGTAAGGGTTAACGCAAAATTTGTAATAATGCCGGATTGAGTGGAAATCACGAACTCGGATTACCATCTCTGTCATGGCAGTGGTGTTAATTAGTTCGATTGCTCGCAGCTCAAATTTTCTAGGAAGCACCAGGAAGCTTGTTGTTCCTGGTGCTTCTTGTTTTGCAAGGATTTACCTGTATCGCAGGTGAGATTTCTTGGCTGGCTAGAGATAGGTATTAATCATTCCAAAGAAGCATAGCAGCACCTAAAACTTTAGTTAATTTAAAAGAAAGCAATCTCTATATTATTTGTAGGATATTAGGTCATGTCTCAAGAATTCAAGAAAGGCGATAAGGTTGAGTGGAGTGCAGGAGAAGGGACTACGACGGGTAAGGTGCAAAAGCGAATTACTGAACCGACAGAAGTTGAAGGGAATCGAGTTGTAGCTTCAAAAGAAGATCCCCGTTACCTAGTAGAAAATGACAATACTGGTAAGGTTACTGGACATAAGCCAGAAACTTTGACAAAGGCTCAGGATTCGAAGTCTTCAAATCAATCTTCTAAACAGTCATCCAATCAGTCTTCATCCAATGATGGTAGCTCCAGTAACGCTGACGCATTCAGTCCAGGAGACAAAGTGGAGTGGAATACTTCCCAGGGTAAGACAACAGGCAAAATCAAGAAAAAACTAACCGAAGAAATTGAGATTGGCGATCAGAAGATTAAGGCTACAGAAGATGACCCCCGCTATTTGGTTGAGAGTGAAAAGACAGGCAAAGAAGCGGCTCACAAACCCTCAGCTCTAACCCGTATTGACTAGCCAACTGGATGAATTCAGAGCTACCATCTGTTTAATTTGGACTGATGAACTCGAACTGATGAATTGGGAAAGGGGTAGCACCCATTATCATCAGATAAACTATCGGGACAGGTTTCAGACTTGTCCCGATAAAGTCATCTAAGTCACCAAGTTCTAACCTGTAAATTCCAGACCTTAAACAGTGGTGAAGTTATCCTCAGTTAGAGCGTTAACGCCTTGAACAATGGCTAAGGTTTCGTCTCCAGCAATCACTGCTAGGTTACCCGCTGTGGATTCAAAGGTTAAGTCAGCAAAGGTAAGATCGTCTAAACCAATCAGGTCAAGACCCACTTCAAAGTCCATAATGGTATCCGTTCCTTCGCCAGCCGCCAGAACAAAGGTATCTGCGCCACCAAAGAGACTACCAGAATCGCCATGAAGTACATCGTTACCTAGACCACCGGATAGCAAGTCATCGCCCTGATCACCCCAGATGCGGTCACTACCTTCGTCGCCGAAGAGAACGTCATTACCAGCCTTACCGCCGATGCGGTCATTACCAGCACCACCAGAGATGGTGTCGTTACCACCTTCTGCAACGGATTGACGTTCGTCCAAATCGCCGCGCAGCAGATCATTACCAGCACCACCAGAGATGTCATCGTTTCCGAAGCCTCCAGCAATTTGGTCATCGCCGTCAGTGCCTACGAAGGTTCCATCTTCAGCAGTGGAAGTATCAAGGATGGTGAAGCTAGCAGCATTCACTTCTGGGTCAACGTCATACTCTTCTGACTCAGCCAGCTCAAAGCTCACACTTTCTGGGCCTTCAGTGGCATTGTCCGCAATGATGTCGTTCACCAAGGTTGCTGAAGTTGCGCCTTCGGCCAGGGTAACAACCGCTTTGTCAATCAGTCCAGTAGTCTCATCAATTACCAACTCGAAGTCAGTCACGTTCTCACTGCCCGCAACAAAGTAGGTGATGTCCCCAGGCAATGGGTCAGTATCTTCTACCAAGTCCAGGTCAACTGCCAGGCCACCAGCAGGAACCGCCTCAGTCAGACTGAAGTTCCACAACAACTGAGTGCCTTCCTCAACTTCTGTCGGTTCAGCAAACACACTGATTGTTGGTTCGGTAGTTGCCTCTAATAAGTTCGTTACAACTTGGTTTTGAGCCGGGTTAGCACGATAATCAACCCCATCAGCAATCACAGTGGTGAAGTTTTCCTCACCTTCTTCAATGTCATCTGCAATCACTTCAGACACCAGAACCGCTTCCATTGCGCCTTCAGCAATTGTCAGGTTGAAACCTGTCGAAACTTCGTCCCCAAATTCAGACCCCACAAAACTGGCCATGTCTTCGCCGATGATTTCATGGGTTCGGGCCGTAGGATGGTACTCATCCCAGAAGTAATATTCATCGGGCTCCGCATCCGTAGGAGTCGGTTCAACGGGAAAAACGGGTTGATAGGGGTCGTCCACATTGGTTAAACCAAAGTCCTCAGGATTAGCACGAATCTCATCGCTAATGGCAACGTGGTCGTACAGGGCAATTTCAATTCCCAATTCCTCACCCAGATCTTCCAGGGCTTCCGGCAGAAGCTCGTTTACCTCATCGGTAAACTCAGTTGCTTCCTCAACCTGGCCAAACTCGATAATTCCCGGCAGGATATCCAGGTCGGAAGAGTTCACCACCAGAAATTGTTCTGCTCCTAGTTCAGACAGGTCAGTGATTCCTTCCACGATATTCTCTACGGCCTGAGCCGCCACTTCCTCCGCCGTTCCCGGTAGACCAAAATCGGTGAATTCAAACAGATCGTTTGCAGACGCAAAGATGAAGTACAGTGCATCGGGATCAGCCTCTTCTCCGGCTAGCTCTGTAGAAAACTGGTCGATTTGCCCGAATACTCCCGTATCCTGAATGGAATCTAGCCAATCGTAGTAGTTACCACTGCCGCTTTTCGCGCCTCCCACTGCGTAGTTGGTCAGATCCACTTCCAGGGTTTCAGACAGGACTTCAACGGCAGTTGGCCCATTTGTCCAGCGTCCTTCCGGATCGTAAAGTCCGAGTGCTGGATCGGCTGGCAAAATGAAGGAGCCAGGAATGCCCGCCTCTACCGCCTCAGTTGACAGTTCAAGGGACAAGCCGTCTTCTGTATAGCTATCCCCGAAAGCATAGATTTGAGAAACGGATTCGGTTGTTGTCACGAACTCGAAGTCAGTGATATTACTGCTGCCTGCCACAAAGTACTCCACATCACCCGGAGCGGGATCATTGTTTTCAGTAATGGATAGAAAAACGGACAAACCGCCGACCGGGGCAGGTTGATCCAGGCTGAAATTCCAGGCAAAAGTTTCGCCTTCTGTGGCCGTTACAACCTCTGGACTGATCCCAACCGTTGGTAATGCTGTCGTGTCTTCAATCGTTGTGACAATCGGAGCAGTCATCGGATCAGCGATGTAATTCTCATCCTCCAGTAGAGTCAAGGTGTAGGTTTCATCGCCTTCAACCTGATCGTCTTCAAAAGCGGCAATACCAAAAGTTGCCACGGTCGCGCCCTCGGCAATGGTCAGACTGGCAGTGATTACTCCATCTTCCTCAACCTGACCGAAATCAACGATATAGCTGATCAGTTCAGGCGGAAAATTGGTATCTCCAGGGCCAGAACTGCCATCCGGGTCTTCAATGCCTAGTTTGACTTCCAGTCCGCCGGCTGGTGCAGGTTGACTGAGGGTAAAGGTTAAAAGCTGTGGCTCTCCTCCCTCAATGATCACATTTCTATATGCTTCAAAACTAACAGTTGGCAGACCATCAAGCGTTGTGGGAACTGGTACAGAAGCATCCATTATTGAAATAAATCTCCTTAAGATTGAGTTGATAGTGATTTCAGAAACATAGGAAATCGCAGAAATCCATAGGATTTCTATCACCTTCTATACCCCGATGCGTAGAAGGCAAAACTGGCAATATTCAGGTGTGGCCTAAAGAACGATAATGAATTCAGGTGTGATCATATCCAAGAAGTAGATTGGGCTATGATTGACCAGAATCACCCTGACATTTATCAAAAGAGCGCTATTCTTATGGTTTTAAGAATTACGACCTCTGGCATAAAAGGTACTACGAAAAAGTATCTAAGACAACGGATTGAATTGGGATTTTACAGAAGCTTTACATTTTATCTATTACGTATACCAATCTTTATGAGTGGTAATCAATGACAGAAAAGTATAATTTTCTCTACGTATTCTGATAACAGAATCTTCAATCGAGCGGCAAGAACAAAAACTCTGGGATCTAGTGCGGAGCCTGCCAGAATTTCTGTAAAACAAGATACACAGTTCATCATGTAGTAATATGACGAAGCCTATGAGTAAATTGAACGCAGGTCATCTCCCAATCTCAGGTATGGTAGCGCTAGATCTATGACTTGGCAGTGGAAGATCAAGATTATCACATACTGTTTTGACTAAGAAATGAGCATCAGTTTAAACTAAGCTAATAGCAGTTCATTTTTAATTAATTGAAAAATCAATCTCTCTTGGAATTTCTCTAGCCCTCAGCTTGCCAGAAGGGAGGATGCTGCATCTTTGCCTTAAGAAAGCATACAGATAAATCAAAAACGATCAGAACTTTTCTATCATGCCTAAAGTCATCTCAGTCCATTCCTATCGAGGAGGAACTGGAAAATCAAATTTCACCGCAAATTTGTCTGCTACAATTGCCCTACAGGGTTATCGAGTTGGTGTTGTGGACACTGATATTCAGTCTCCTGGAATCCATACGCTATTTGGATTAGAGCCAGAAGATCTGAAAACCACAATGAATAGCTATCTATGGGGACAAGCGCCAATTGAGGAAGCCATCTATGACGTTAGTTCTTCCATCAGACTAGAGGATGACACAGGCAAAGTTTTTTTAATTCCTTCTAGTGTCAAAGCTGATGATATTTCCCGCATCCTGAGTGAAGGCTATGATGTCAAGTTACTCAATGATGGGTTACGAAAATTTGTCAAGGAAAAGCAACTCGACTATCTCTTCATCGACACTCATCCAGGGTTATCAAGAGAAACATTCCTTTCCATCGCAATCTCTCATGTTCTGATTTTGATTTTGCGTCCGGATAAACAGGACTATCAGGGAACGGCTGTTACTCTAGACGTAGCCAAGGCCCTCAAAGTACGAAAAATGCTGCTCACGATCAATAAGGCACTGAGCAGTATGAGCTTTGAAGCGCTGAAACAAAAAGCAGAGGAAACGTATAACGTACCTGTAGCAGGGATATTTCCCCTGTCTGAAGACATCGTTCAGCTTGCCAGTGAAGGGGTATTTTGCGATCGCTATCCTGAGCACATCGTCAGCCAGGAATTTCAGAAGGTGGCTCAACAGCTTATCGATGCCTAGGCCTATCGCTAACTTGGGAGAATTAATTGGGAGAATTAATATGAGAAACATTGTAAGAGAGTCAAGACAGAATCAGTTTGCGGGATTATCACGATGAAAGAACAAAATCTGCAATCATTGGCCAGCTCTATTCAGGCGGTTGCGTCTCCATTTCGGACTTATTTGAATGATCTACATGAGAAATATCAGGTCGTTCAGGATGGAGCGGTGGCTGATTACATTCCAGAATTGACCCTGGCTGATCCAAACTGGTTTGGTATTAGTGCTATCACGATGGATGGCCAAGTTTTTGAAGTCGGAAAATGTGAGCAAACTTTTACAATTCAATCGATTTCTAAAGCTTTTGTCTACGGATTGGCCCTGGAAGAACATGGACGGGAATACGTCAGTAGCAAAGTCAGCGTAGAACCAACTGGAGAAGCCTTTAATTCGATTGTTCTAGATGAAAAAACCAATCGTCCTTACAATCCTATGGTTAATGCTGGGGCGATCGCCACCACTGATTTGATTCGGGGAAAAGGCTCTACGGATCGATTGAAGAAAATCCTGACGATGTTTCAGCGCTACACAGGTCGAG
This sequence comes from Microcoleaceae cyanobacterium, assembly GCA_050331715.1. Taxonomy (GTDB): domain Bacteria; phylum Cyanobacteriota; class Cyanobacteriia; order Cyanobacteriales; family Microcoleaceae; genus JBHJGO01. Next base: position 5,105 of record JBHJGO010000171.1, on the reverse strand, counting down.
AGCATGAGATCAATGTCCCCATCTTTCTATCAGAAAAATCCACTGGACACCGTAATCGAGCCATGGCCTATCTGATGCTGAACTTTGGCATGGTGACGGACAAGATCGAAGAAACCCTGGATCTCTACTTCCAGCAATGTTCGATTCTGGTCAATGGTCGAGATTTGGCAATGATTGCTGCTACCCTGGCCAATGGGGGAGTCAACCCGGTTACCGGAGAACGGGCCATAGATGAACAGTATGTTCAAGACGTAATCAGTGTCATGCTCACCTGCGGCATGTATGACTACTCGGGGGAATGGGCCTATCGGGTCGGACTACCGGCTAAGAGTGGAGTGGGGGGTGGCATTCTCGCCCTGGCACCGGGAAAGTTAGGAATTGGCACATTCTCACCTCTGCTGGATGAGAAGGGGAATAGTGTGCGGGGTATCAAAGTTTGTGAGGACATTTCCCGTGATTTTGGGCTGCACATTTTTAATGCAGCGACTCCCCAAAAAGATTTGCAGGAGTGGATCGAGGGCAGTGACACGGTCAACAGTTGGGGTTAAAACGTAAGCATGTGGGTCAGAAGTTTTCCAAAAACAGTCCACAGAATTTCTCATAGAGTTTCTCAAAGGATTTCTCGAAGGTTTGCTAGAGAGGTCTCTCACCAGATTTCGCTTCAGACAATCCTGCTAGTTCCCTTTTTTCTATTAATCACAGGGACTGTGGGTTTAGTGGGCTATCTCTCTTTCCATAATGGGCAAGAGGCAGTTCAAGATTTAGCGAGTCAATTGCGGAGTGAGTTGGCTGCTAGAATCAACCGAGAATTGCATGGATACTTCGATAATTCCCATAATATTAATCAATTGAATGCTACTTCTTTAGTCGAAGGGAAGCTAAACATCATTGATGGGGAAGATGAGAACTTTCTATGGCGGCAAATGAAGATCGCACCTAATCTAGCGTTTGTCTACTGTGGAAATCCTGAAAATGGTGAGTTTTTTGGGGTATTAAGAGATCCCAAAACTAAGGCTCTACAACTTTCCTACAGTAACCGTGACACTGATTTTTATCGGGCCTACTATGCCCTGGATGTTCGAGGCAACCGAACATTTAAGCTCCGAACCAGTGATAAACAATTTGATTCTCGTCAGCGCCCCTGGTATGGCGCTGCATTGTCAGCCGGAGGCGCAACGTGGAGCGATATCTATATTTCCTTTACCACCAAATTACCGAATATCACCGCTAGCCTACCCATTTACAATCGAACTGGAAATCGCCTGATAGGAGTTTGTGCAACAGATGTCGTGCTACCAGAAGAGTTCAGAGATTTTCTGGCTTCATTAAAAATTGGGAAATCAGGTCAAGCCTTCGTTATAGAAAGATCAGGAACTTTAGTTTCCAGTTCTTCAGATGAACCGCTATTTCAACAGGCTGGAGACAGGGTCGAATTTATTAAAGCAACGGAAAGCCGTTCTTTACTTACTCAGAAGACCGCTCAATTTCTACAAAGTTACTTTGGTAGTTTGGATCGAATCAATCGACCTCAACAACTGGAGTATATTCTGGATGGCCAACGTCAATTTGTTCAAGTTTCATTGTTTCAGGATGGATATGGCCTGGATTGGCTGATTGTTCTGGTAGTGCCAGAATCCGATTTTATGGAGCAGATTAATGTCAACAATAGAACTACCGCTATCCTATGTATCATTGCTTTGTTGATGGCAACAACAATCGGCATTCTGATTTCCCGTCAAATTGCTAGATCAATTGGCAAATTAAGCTATGTGTCCCAGGAGATTGCTGCTGGCAATCTTAGTCAAAATGTAGAAGTCAAGTACATCAAGGAATTAGCAAAACTAGCCAGTTCATTTAACAGTATGGCAGCTCAGTTACGGGCCTCTTTCAAAACCCTGGAAGATAAAAATGATCAACTGGAAGCTGTCTTGAATGCCGTTCCTGGTTCTATCTCCTGGATGAGTTCTGAGGGTAGATATCTGGGATCGAATCGCTATCGGGCCACAAATCAGAATTCAACTTCAGAATCAACTTCCACTCACTTAGTAGAGTTCTTTCAGGAAAGTCCAGAGTACACCAAATTCATTCATGAATTTTTAAGCAGTTCTGAAGAGTCAGAGCTACGAGAAGTCCCCGTTTTAATTAATGACCAGCAGAGATATTACGTCCTGGCAGTTCAGAAATACCATCAGGGGGATTCAGTGGTTGCAGTAGGAATTGATATCACCGAACGATACCAGGCCAAAGAAGCCCTGAGAATTGCGGAAGAAAATTATCGGAGTATTTTTGAAAATGCTCTAGAAGGGATTTTTCAGTCCACTCCTGAAGGTAAGTTCATCAAGGTCAACCGTACTTTGGCAGAACTATACGGTTACGACTCTCCAGAAAGCATGATTGAAAGTATTAATGATATTTCCCACCAGGTCTACGTTGATCCAAAGGTCTGTCAGGAATTTCAGGAACATATGAAGCAAGTAGACAAAATAGAAAATTTTGAATATCAAGCCTATCGAAAAGATGGTAGTGTAATCTGGATCAAAGAGGATACTCGCGCGGTTCGAGATCTAGAGGGAAACCTACTCTACTATGAGGGAATTATCCAAGATATCACTCAGCGCAAACAGGATGAGGAAAGGTTAATACGTCAATTGCAAGAACTACAAATCGAAATTGACCAGCAAAAGCGAGAGCAAGAAGTTGCCAAGATCACTCAGAGTGATTATTTTCAAGAATTAAAATCAGAAGTCGATCAAATCGAGGTTGATAGCTTTTGGAACAATTAGAGCCGAGTGATTCCGCCTGTACTCCACCGGTGTTGGAAACGCTGTCATGACCAATGGCAGATAGCCATTCTCATCCCCAACTCGACAGTGGTGGTGTATTAGCCAATGCTTCACTCAAACTGGAATGTAAGTGACCATTTGTGGCCAGAATTCGGCCTGATTTCATTTGGAAGGGAGATTGATCATAGGCCGTAACTTTCCCTCCAGCTTCCTGGAGTACGACGATCCCTGCCGTCATGTCCCAAGGCTTTAATCCTCTTTCCCAATAACCATCCAATCGTCCACAGGCAACATAGGACAGATCAATTGCTGCTGACCCTCCCCGCCGCACCCCCTGGGTGAGATGGGTGAGATGGCAGAACTCTGCATAGTTGTTATCGGAGGTTTCACGGCGATCATAGGCAAACCCCGTGACCAGCAAGCTATCCTCCAGGTTCTCTGTTTTGGAAACATGAATCGGTTGAGCGTTGCGGGTGGCTCCCAGTCCAGTTGCCGCCTGGAACAGTTCCCCCCGCGATGGATCAAAAACAGCTCCAACCTGTGGCACACCATTGATCAATAGTCCAATTGAAACGGAGAACACCGGATATTGGTGAGCAAAGTTTGTAGTGCCATCCAGGGGGTCAATGGCCCAGAGATAGGGACTGTCCAAGTTGCCCAGTTCCCCGGATTCCTCTGTCAGGATGCCATGGTCGGGCACATGACGCTGGAGAATATCCAGGATCGCAGCCTCCGCCTCTTTGTCTGCAACTGTCACCAAATCTCCGGGTCGCCCTTTTTGTTGCACTTCCTCCAGGTTTCCCCAGTAGGATTTCACCACGCTGCCGCCAACTTCAGCCGCCAGGGTTGCAATATCCAGTAAAGTCTTGAGTTCATTCATAGGTTTGGGTGATCCATCCTGGTATTAATTCTGCGACTCCTGCTGCCGGAATTCTGCTGCCGTCATGCGGAGGGGTTGTTCCGGATTCCAAATATTCCGCTCTAAAATCCGAGCTTCCTGCTGGGCATATTGTAGGCGCTCAGTGTACTGACCTCGACCAGACCGCTGATCAACCAATACATAGCCCTCTCGAACCAGTTGCTCGTTAATCAACACCCCACCTAGCCACACATAGGCTAACACGCGGTTGAAGCGATCCGGCTTCGGCTCTGCAATTTCTAGCAAAACCTGTTGACCCTGGCACAGTTGATCGAGATATTGACGGGCTGCCGCTCCCCAGGGATCTTGCTTCAAGTCGGGCGCTGAGATGCCGATAAGCCTGACCCGCTGTAGGTTTGGAGTGCTGGCTGGATTAATCACTTCCAGGGTTTGGCCACTCACAACCCGCTCAACCTGAACCAGGTTCCCCAGTGGCGCATCTGGCGTGGAACAACCAACCAAACAGACCACCAGCATCAGTGCCAGCAATGTCCACACTTGGAAAAATTGACTGATTACCTGACGGATTGATTGCCTAATCTTCATCCAGGGGCAGTCCCGTTTTGACCTGACCTTGACCAAAGTAGCGCCCAAACTGCAATTCGTAAACCTCGTCCTCATCCTGGGTTTCCACCACCAAATCAGAGCGAGGATAACTGACACAGAGGAGAGCATAGCCCTGCCGTTGAAGTTCTGGCGATAAACCCATGGCTTCCGGCTGTTCCAGTTCCCCAGATAGAACCCGCACCGCGCAGGTCGTGCAGGCACCATTCCGACAGGAAAAAGGTAAATCTGCCCCCTGAGTTTCCGCACTCTGGAGAATGTTGCGATCTTCTGTAACCCTGACTGTGTAGGATTGCTCCTGCTGACGATGATGAATTTGGATCGTATAGGTTTCTGGCATGGAGATGGTGGAGTAAAGTTACGATCTGGATCGGGTCGCAAAGCGAAGCCTCTGTTATCCTATCCAAAGTTTTGCATTCTGAAAGATTCAGTAAAAATTTGCAGAAGAGGTAATAAGTCTGATACTATAGTAAAATTGCAAATAAATAAAATCTACGGCAACAAGCTACAACATTAGCAGTAAGCTGTAGTCCCCTGGAGAGGTGGCCGAGTGGTTGAAGGCGCAGCACTGGAAATGCTGTTTAGGGGCAACTCTAACGAGGGTTCGAATCCCTCCCTCTCCGTTTCTACCCGTCTGTGAAGTAGTCTGAATCGATTACGCCCGGAAGAAAAACTTGACGCAAGCCAAAAAACGGCTTCCCCATCTTCAAGATGTGCATTCTCAAGTGCTTCAGGATGTGTTGGGCAGGTTGGATACCGCCTTTAACGCCATGCGAGACAGAGGTCACGGCTTCCCCCGATTCAAAAAGTTTGGTCAATATCGGTCTTTCTTGTTTCCC
>JBHJGO010000170.1:0-9808 GCA_050331715.1 Microcoleaceae cyanobacterium | reverse complement strand
CCACCTAGTGCCATGTATGCACAGGGGAACAGCAATAGACCAGACCAGCCCACAAACACGAATCGGTCGCGCTTGAGCCAGTCGTCTACCACGTCGAACCAGCCTCTTTGAGATTGAGGACGGTCGATTGCTATAGTCATTTCAGAACTATCCTTATTGGATTACTAAAAGCCATGCTTTTTAAGCAAGTTAACATAAATATATATTACAGTTAACAATATTTGCTAAGGGGTTAGTGTTTAGTAATACTTCTGTGGGAGTCGCACCAGTGATTATGAGCGAACAGACGATATATAGAAAAATTTTAGGTTCTCGGCGCTTGAGTAACTACTTTTGGGCGGTCGTCACCCTGATGGGCGGGGCAGGCTTTTTATTGTCTGGGATCTCAAGCTACCTAAAAGTTAACCTGCTACCCTTCGCCGATCCAACTCAGCTTATTTTTGTCCCTCAGGGCTTAGTAATGGGCCTGTACGGTACCTTAGCGCTGCTGCTGTCTCTTTACCTTTGGTTGGTGATTTTGTGGGACGTAGGGGGCGGATACAACCGCTTTGACGTGAGTTCTGGGGAGATATCCATCTTTCGCTGGGGGATGCCTGGGAAGAACCGCAAAGTTGAGTTCAATTGCAGTACGGAAGACGTACAATCAGTCTTAGTTGACATTCGAGAGGGGTTCAATCCTCGTCGAGCGCTCTATCTGAAGCTGAAGGATCGGCGTCAGGTTCCCCTAACTCGCGTGGGTCAGCCGATGTCACTCTCAGATTTAGAAGATCAGGGAGCTGAATTGGCGAAATTTTTGCAGGTGCCACTTGAAGGACTCTAAATGAAAAGTAATTGGATTTCACGCTGGATTGTTGCCCTAGGTCTGACTGCTACTCTTGTACTGAGCGGTTGCAGTTCTAATTCGGTTTCTGAGAATAGCGCTGTTACCAACTCTTCCGACGCAGCAGTGCCAGAACAGACTGAGACAGTCGCCGCAGCCCCGTCTGAAACTGGCGCAATTGAGGGCTTGCCTCAGCTTGAGGGTAAGGCAACAGTCGTAATGCAGGTCAATGGTTCACCGATTACGATTGAGGTGGACGGTACGGCTGCCCCTGTGACGGCTGGCAATTTTGTTGATCTGGTGAACAAGGGTGTCTATGACGATTTGGTGTTCCATCGGGTTGTGCGGGAACCTCAACCTTTTGTGGTGCAGGGCGGCGATCCCCAAGGAAAAGATCCGGGCTTTCCAGCGGCCCAGCTAGGAACAGGGGGATACACTGACCCAGCAACCTCTCAGGAACGCTACGTTCCCCTAGAAATCAAGCCAGAGGGTGCCAAGGAGCCAGTCTACAGCTCAACCCTACAACAGGCGAGAGTCACAAAGCCGCCGGAACTAAAGCACACTCGTGGAGCAGTAGCGATGGCCCGATCTCAAGCACCTGATTCGGCCTCGGCTCAGTTTTACTTTACCCTGGCTGACTTACCCTTCCTCGACGGCAACTACGCGGTATTTGGCTACGTAACTGATGGCATGGATGTCGTGGACAAAATTCAGCAGGGCGATCGCATTGAGTCGGCCGAGGTAACGGAGGGCTTGGAAAATTTAAAAAGCTGAGAATTTTTCCAATTAGCTTGAGTCCGGGTGCACTGTTCTTGACGGTTGTACCCGGATTTAATGATGACTGCCTTCAAGCAGAATTTGATAGGCTGGTGGTTATCAGTGTCTTACAAAAGAGGTCTGAAATCCTATGACTGTGGCAACTTGGCCAATGACCCTTGAAGCATTCTTCGCCTATGACGATGGCACAGATGCTTTGTACGAACTGGAGAACGGGGAACTATTGATAATGCCACCGGAAAGTTATCTAAACAAACGGATTGCTATTGCCTTGTTGATATTTTTTGCCCAAAGCAACGTCCCTCCTCGATGCTTACTGATGGAGACGGAGATCGTTGTAACTGGAACAGGGCCAACGGTGCGGGTTCCTGATTTGTTGGTGTTGTCACAGGAAGGGGCAGAGGCTTTAGAAGGGGCTACTCGTTCTACCGTCAACCTGGAAATGCCGCCCCCCCGATTAGCTGTAGAAGTGGTTTCTCCTGGTTCAGCAAATATCAAGCGGGATTATCGCTACAAAAAGTCGCAATACGAAGCACGAGGAATTGGAGAATATTGGGTTGTTGACCCCATAGAACAGCGGATAACGGTTTTCGTACTGGTAGAGGGGCTATACGAGTCAAAGGTATTTACAGGAGAACAGACTATTGCTTCACCATTTCTGCAAGACCTACAAGCTCAGGAATCACAGATGGGAATAGGTTTGACAGCAGCCCAGGTCTTAGGCGCAAGCATTTGATTTCTAGAAGACTGGTATTTCAATTCTGAGATACCACTAATGCAGTTTCTGAGGCTCTAACCTGTTATGGCGTTTTGCACGCTGTTGGGGTGTAGGAGTTGGGGTGTAGTGCGCCCCAACTCCCAAATCTGTACCAAACGCAATTGCAAATTGCTGTAATGACAAAAACTAGCTGAGATACCGATAGTGATCCTACCTGTAGGGGAGCAATACCACCTTAATGATTCGTAGAAATCGACTGAATCACTTAGCAGAAACCAGATGACGCAAGGTGGCCTCTAGTGTAGACTATTCAAATCCTGTTGTTTGGATTAGCCTTTTTAAAACAATTGTTGTCAATAACTTTGTAAATCCTCTGTTTCGAGATCATTTACTTTTGAATACTTTGCTATAAGACGCCCACAGCATGTATCAACCGATTCATCACTCTCGCATTCGATTATCGCAGGGTCATTTGTTCTGGCGCGAAAGCGGTCAGGGAACTTGCTTAGTTTTTCTGCATGGTCTGACCCAGAATAGCGGCCAGTGGATATCGATTGTGGACGAGATCTCGTCTGATTACCACTGTTTCATGATTGATCTGCCGGGGTGTGGTGAGTCTGAACCCCTGCTAGGGCATCCCTCAATTCAGGCCATTACTGAAATGTTAGCGGAATACTTTGCGGCCCTGAAGGTGGAACAGTTCTATCTGGTCGGTCACTCTGTAGGGGGATGGATTGCTGCGAATTATGCTTTGAATCACCAAGATCAGGTGCGAGGTTTGATCTTGCTGTCGCCAGAAGGAGTCAGTACCCCTGACTTAAAAAAACATTGGCAGTGGATGCGATCGCTGACCCAGTCCCCTTCCCTCTCATGCTGGTTTCTAAAACTGATTCGGCCCTTTGCTGGACTCTTCAAAAAGCACGAGCAAATTGATTATTGGCTACAACTCCGCCAGAAAATCCTGACCCAATCCAGAGGCAACCATCAGCTCCTGTTCAAACGACGCTGGGCAGAATACCAAGCTGAACTCTTGAACCAGCGCTTGTCTGAGTTGAATATCCCAGTGTTAGTGCTGCAAGACGTTCAAGAGGGAGCAATTGCAATGGCCCAGAGTGAAACCTATGCCAAGCTCATCTCAAAAGCCAGCCTTGATGCCATTAAACCTGAATACAACCTGATTCATCCTTCAAATGAAACGTTTGGCTTTGAAGTCTCCGAAAGGGTGATCCAATCCATTCAAGCCTTTACTACCCAGCGAAATTTCTAGAAACGAAGCGGATCGGATTACTCAACCCCGGCTTCCTGCCCGTAGGCTTGCCACGCCAGGTCAACTAGACCATTCACAACAGCAACGCCGACTACAGCACTACCCTTACGGCCATCAATGCGAATATGAGGAACCATAGAATCATGCAGGCGAGACTTAGCCACATCTGCTCCAACGAATCCGGAAGGAGTCGCAATCACCAGGCCCGGCTTAATTTCTTCTGCCTCAATCAAATCCACCAGAGCGGACAGCGCAGTCTGTTCTTGACCAATCACAAAGATCGCTTCTGGATAGCGTCTGGCCAGGGTTTCAATGCCCCAGGCTGTTCGGGTTTTCTCTTTCTGGGGTCGAGTCACAGCTTCCATGGAACAGTAGACGGGATTCGCAAAAGTTGCCAGGATATGCGGGGTAATCCCAACTTGCACCATGGGAACATCAACCACAATTGTTGTTCGGGCAGCTAGGGCCGCTGCTCCAGCTTGAAGCGCCTGATCCGAGAAGCGAACCAGTGAGCGATATTCAAAATCCGCCGTTGCATAGATCACTCGACGCACAATCTCGTACTCAGCAGGCGAAAATACATGATTGCCAATCTCGCCATCGATGATGCCCAAGCTCTGTGCATCCGTAATGTGCCATTCCATGTTGACCTTTACCAATCGGTTCTAGCGGAACGAAGTGCTGAGTCAAAGTAAGCACAACTCCAACAACCCCTTATCTTACAGTAATCTCTCACAAAGCCACTCCAGTCAAGTCCTCTTATCCAACATATCCGCCAACAGCGCCAACATCCCCATCTGAGTCGTGGCGATCAACAAAATTAATGTTCTCTCCGTCAAATCCTCCCGTACGAACAAATCCTGAATCAAGGTATACTAAAACCCTTAGAAAAATTCAGCAGCGACGGGCAAGAACACCTTCAGCGGCGCAAAGTACAACCCCGTCCGCAGAATCAACTGAACGAACCGCAGCGTATCCCGGATCGGCTTAATTTTGCTCTTGCCCTTGCGGTGATGGAAATCAATCGGTTCGTAGTGAACGTAGTAATTATTCGTCAACATGGCCACCGTAATGGTGGTGGTAAAGCTAAAGGTGTCCGGCAGAATTTTGATGAATTGCGCCACCGTGCTTTTGTCAAATACCCGCAAACCACTGTTGATATCTGGAATTCGACTATCAGTAATCCATTCCGCAAAACGGATCAAAAACCACTTGGGAATTCGTCGCAGAAACGGATATTGAACACTTGCACCCACCCTGGCCCCCACCACCATGTCTGCATCACGGGCCAGATCGACCAAACGGGGAATCATCTCATTGGGATAGGTGCCATCCGCATCAGTAATCACAATTAGAGAATATTTGGCATGACGAATTCCGGTTTTCAGCGCTGCACCATAGCCACGATTGCGAACGTGATGTACCACTCGAATATCCTGCCGTGCTTGAAGAATCTCCCGTGAGCCATCCGTCGATCCGTCATTAACCGCAATAATTTCGTACTGGCAACCCTGCAAGTTCCGTTGGAGCTGATCAAGCGTTGAAGGTAAACCTGCTTCTTCATTAAAGACGGGCAGAATGAGCGAGAAACTCGGACAAACTGGCGTTTGATCTGTGTTGTTGACCTGTTCTAGGGGAAATTGACGAATTGTCGCAGACAGGTTCTCCGAACTCAGGGGTTGAATCTCTGACATAGTACCGCTACAGCTCAAGCAGCGCAGCGAAAAAATAACGTTCTATCGAATAAAAATTAACAATACTACAGTTCCCCACCATCACCAACCACCAAGGGGCCAAACAAGCAACGAACGCTCAACCCCAAACCAATGACCAATAACTAAGAACTCCGCAGATGCTGAGAAACAACATAGGTATCGAACAAAGCTCCAACAAAGCTGCAAGTCGTACCGATCACCAAAGCCCCAAGCCAGGGATGACCACTGCCAAAGGTCGCCAGAAAACTTAGAATTTGATGGCTCCAAAACTCTCCCCAGGTCTCCGAAATCGGGAACTGAGCAACTATCGTAAAGCTAATCAACCCCCCATTAATCAGTAAAATCGGGGTCATGAAGCTCAAAACCATCGTCAGCAACAAACGTAGAACAACCGGAAAACGATTCATAAAAGTTATGGTGTCCCCACTGGGCTATATGGCCTGAGTTATCCCTTTCTAAGATAGGGGCAATTTTCTGTTTTGAGGTTGAGTGTGAGCAATCCTAAATCTATGTTCAAGAATCTTGTTTAAGATTGCTGTAGAGGGTTTTAAGATTTTTTAAGTAGAGGACTTAATTTTGACCCCTTGGTGCTGAATCTATGCCATGTCTGATAATTTTACAGCCCGCGATGCAATTCTGAACTGGGCTTTTCAGCGGGTGTTTTCACTGCTTTCATTGCCTCTAATTTTTTCCTGAATTTTTAATTGGGGAAATGGTGTTACTCCTTCAGAAATGGCATGGTCATCTAAGATTTTCATCAATTTTTGCAACGATTGTTTGTTCATCTGGTTTGCTTGTCCGGCTGAACTCCCCAGGACGCTGGAGACAACCCTGGGATAGTTAGCAAAAGCCACTCGAATATTTTGAATGGCTAGCGCGTAACGGGCAACTAACCGCTGGCGGTTCGGATCTAATCCTTCAAATCCTTCCATGACCACTGATTAACTCCATTGGTTGAGATCTTGATTGGGGTTGGTGAGTTTCAGGCATCAGGCTGTGGGTCTTCTCTGGTGTTGTTCAGTTGGTTCCACTGCCAGGTGGTGAGGGCCGCTTTGATGTCGTCCGGGGTGAAGCAGAGCATGATCTCCAGACAATCTAGGTAATGGCCCATTTCCCCATGGGTCAGGGTGTAGGGAAAGGTGCGGGACAGGCGATCGCGTCCCTGAGAGAAGGTCACGGTTAGGGGAATGCGATTGTTTTGGAATGTTGGCAAGTTCCCTGTTGGGGGAGGTTGTTCGTAGGTCATCTAGTTTTCTCCATAGTTTTTCAAGAAGGGCCACAGCGTTTTCTGGGCTGTGGCCAACCCTCTTTCCTTCCGTATCGTTCGTCAGCACAAGATGATCGGTTGCTGATGATTGGTTGCTTTTGTCGGGCATCACCTCCTTCAGATAACATAGCCAGACATCAACGGTTTAAATATTAATTTGTCTGGCTATGTTAGTCAAGCTATAGCCAGACAAATTCGTAAAATTAAGTGAGAAGGTTATGAGAGGACAAGATGACAGACCGAAAAGTCAGGAAGAGCAAGCACTATCGAAGCGGGGAGGCCAAGACGGAGAAACACAGCTTCCGATTTACCCCGACCGGGTGGAAAGGGCTGGAGACTCTGGCAGAAAGCCTGGGGATTTCGGTCAACGAACTACTGGATCAAATCGGTCAGCACAAAATCCCTTTGCAACTGTGAGCCGCCAGTTGCTTAGAAAGTTTATTACTCAAACCGAAAAGCGACTGAATGAAGCGAAGGAATGTGTTGATTGGTATGAGCGGCAAGTCAACGACTGTACCCAAGAACTTGAGGAGTTACGACAACTTGAACAAGAACTCTTAGCTGACGAAGAAACAGACGAGGAATTAGAGGATTTACAAAATTCACAAGAGTAATCCGACAACTCTTTGCATTGAAATTTGATTCAACTATACCTACAGAAACGATGTAACAGATAGTGAATTCTCTCCCTAACCCACTTGAGTGGGCTTTACTCAGTAGCCCGCAGTTCACTCGCGGGCGAGATGACAACGAAGCCCACAACCATCGAGACCAAGAGCAGAGCAACACTAGAGCATAAATCATTCCCTGCTTGATACACTTGAGAAACGATGCTGAACATTTCCCAGATGTCATGCCAATTGACCACGAAGCGATTCTCAACAGACTCTACAACGCTTTCGCCCCTGACAAACCGCTTCCCGCAGGCGATCCACAATACGTAGATTGCAAGAGTGTGCGGGGAGAAGGGGATGTTCTGGTTGATCTAGGTCGAAAGATTCAGCGCTCCGATGACATGACCTGTCAGCTCTATTCCGGTCATCGGGGCGGCGGAAAATCAACGGAATTATTGCGGTTGAAAAAAGATCTGGAAGACAAAGGCTTCTTTGTGGTCTACTTTCCGGCAGATGCAAATGATGTGGAGATTGAAGATACCCAATACACCGATATTCTCTTGGCCTGTACGCGGCACTTGTTGGAAAATTTGCAGGATGTTACCAAGCCTGACCCCCTGACAAAATGGCTCGGTAGTCGCTGGCAAGAACTCAAAGACTTGGCCCTATCTGACGTTGAATTCGATAAAGTAGATGCGAGCGCCCAAATTGCCCAGTTTGCCAAGTTGACAGCCAATATTCGAGCAGTTCCCAGTCTGCGAGCGCAGATTCGCCAGAAGGTCGAACCCTACACCGTTACCTTGCTGGATGCACTGAATACCTTTATCCAGGACGCGAAGAAAAAATTGCCCGATGGCAAAACCAGACTCGCCGTGATCGTGGATAACCTGGATCGGATGGTTCCTGTGATCATTCCAGAAATGAATCGCATCAACCACGAAGAAATCTTCCTTGATCGAGCCGAACAGCTCAAAGGACTCGATTGCCATCTGATCTACACTGTTCCCTTGTCGATGCTGTATTCCAGACGAGCGATTGAAGTGGAGGACATTTATGGTGAGGTGCAGGTCTTGCCGATGATCATGGTACATCATCCGGATGGCGATCCGAATCCAGAGGGAATCGCCAAAACCAAGGAGATGATCGGCAAGCGCGTCGAGCAGTCTGCGCCGGGACTAGACCTGGAAGCGGAAGTATTTGAAAGTGCAGAAGTCGTGGAACGGCTCTGCCTGATGAGTGGGGGCGATATGCGAAACCTGATCACCCTAACTCGGAATGCCATTGATCACACTGAAACATTGCCCATTTCTAAACGAGCGGCCCAACGATCCATTACCCAGTTGCGGGATACCTATCGGCGCACGGTAGAGGATAGCCAGTGGGAACTGTTGGCCCATGTTGCCAGACATCGGGTAATCAAGAATGATGATGAGTATCGGCAATTGCTGTTTAATCGTTGTGTGTTGCAGTATTGTTATTTTGACCAAGAGCAGGAGCAAAAACGCTGGTATGACATTCATCCACTAATTCGGAATGTTCAGGAGTTTCAACACGCCTTTAGCCAAATCCAGGGTTAACCATGACAGCAGATGCAACGGATTGGGAGGAAGATCTCCCGGTCGATCCAGAAGAAGAATATCGAGCATTTCTTCGGGGACTCAGAAGAATTAATGGGTTTGGCTTGTTTTTTGTTCAGTGTTCTCCAGCAACCGGGAAAAAATTAGTTCAGCGGGTGCGGAAAGATTTGCCCCAGAAACGATCTGAGGTGCTGAAACTGGAGACACCGATTGAAAATCTCTACGAACTGGTGGAGAACTTTCCCAATCAAGCAGAGATCGACATTCTATTTGTTTCCGGCTTAGAACATTCTCTCTACGACTACGAACTCCTGAAACGTGCAGAGAAAGGCTGGAGTAGTGGAGAAATCTATCAATACAGTTGGAAAGGCGTTCCAAAAATTCTCAACCATCTGAATCAACAACGCGATCGCTTTCGAGATGATTTCTATACCTGCTTTGTCTTTCTAATTCCCTACTTCGTCGTAGACTACTTTATTCATCGCGCCCCAGATTTTTTCGACTGGCGATCCAGCTTCTTTACAGTCCAGCTTGATCCTGAAGAGGTAACTCAGCGATCAGAACAATTAGTTGCTGAAGGAGATTTTGAAAAATACAAGTATCTCACCCCGGAAGTACAACGACAAAAAATTCTGGAGTTTCTAGACCTACTTGATGACCAAAATTTATCTCAAGCTTCCAAAGCAGATTTATTTTTTGAGCTGGGGTTAGTTTTTGCAGCAGGTGAAAAATGGGAAGAAGCGATTTCTTCCTGGGATCAGACAATTGAAATTAAACCCGACCTCCATCAGGCCTGGTACAACCGAGGCATTGCCCTCGAAAATTTAGGCCGAAGTGAGGAAGCGATCGCCGCCTACGACAAAGCCATTGAAATTAAACCCGACTACCATCAAGCCTGGAACAGCCGAGGCTATGCCCTCGACGATTTAGGCCGAAGTGAGGAAGCGATCGCCGCATACGAAAAACACCATGAAAAAAACCCCGCACACAATCAAGACTGGAACACACAAGGCAATGCCCTAGACAATAAAGGCCGAAGAGAGGAAGCGATCG
>JBHJGO010000169.1:0-21432 GCA_050331715.1 Microcoleaceae cyanobacterium | reverse complement strand
TAACTGGTATCAACCCCAGCGCGAATTGTACCTGGAGGTGGCTCGTCAATTCATTGTGCAGGAGTCCCTTTTGCTCAATATTCCTTGACCTACATTCTTCGTATTTTGTCAATGCGTAAGTCCTGAGGGTTTAACAGTTTGAAGCTTTTTTTGGAAGAAATTTATGTTGGACAAGAAACTATCGTGCATTGCCTGTGGTTCTAATAAGATCGTTCCGGACTTACAATTGAAGATATACACTGACTGTTTACCTGTCTTTGTACAATTTGATAGCAACCCATCAGCATTCTTTCGAAAAGGTACTATAACACAGGAAGTCCGTGCTAATGTATGTGGTGAATGTGGACACCTAGAGCTGAAAGTTTCTGGTGCAAATGTCCTATATCAAAAGTATCTAGAATCTCTTAGAAACTCGTTAGAATAGTCAGCCCAGAATAGTCAGCATACTCTAACCTTCCCATTCCAGACTTGGCTCTGGTCAATCGAAATCACTGAACAAAACCATGATTTGAAACCTACAAAAGATCCATACAGGAAAGATTTACGGGAAATCATGCCTCTGACATAATTTGAGGCATGGGAAAAGCAGGCAAGGCACTTAGACAAGTTCTAGAAACCTACAATATTAGTCAGAATCAATTGGCAATTGTCATGGGCGTCTCACCTGCCAACGTCAGCCGCTGGGTGAATGAAAGTCATGACCCAACGGCAGAAGCAGTCGTAACAATTAAAGAGGTACTTGAGGAATTGGACTGGGAAGTTGTATCTCTATAGTTCATTAGCATCACAAGCCTTCTTGTACAAACGGAAATTCTCTGGAAAAGCTTGTTTGAATTGCAAGGCAATGCCCTTACCTATCACTCCAACACAAATGACAGTGTTCACCAGGGCTTCGGTTCCTGCATCTAGTATGTTACCTTGCGTAAGCTTAATCATGCTCAGAGAATTATTGATCCTTTATTCTATCACACTATACTGTTGCTATTACTTTAATGGTACAGGTACAAACTTAGTAATACCAGTTCCGACAAATTCGGACAGGTGGTTGGTATTCAGTATTTTGTAAAATTTCTTGAACCTGTTTCTGCATCTGAAGACTGATTACACCAATTTCACAAACTAAGTTCTAAGGGCATGATTTATAGATTAGAAATTCTGCTCGTCTACGACGTTTTCTATCACCGTCCTCTTCAGTATCTGCCCAGTAGCGCTCTTGCATGATTTCCCAATCAATGACCTGGTTGAGTAGGGAAAAATCGTCGAAAAATCTGGAGTAGCTGATAAAATAAATAGATGAAGTTTTCGTCAATTTATTGATTGCATGTTTAAGGCACACCAATCTCAGTTAAACTCCCTTAAACCCAACTGAACCATCCATTCGTTCCGCAGAATCTTTAACAACAGGTTTCTGATGCAATCGAGAAACGCCCACTTGATTTAATACAATTCCCACCAAAATCACTGCACCGCCTAAATATTGAGCCAACGTTGGAACCTCTCCCAGCACAAAATAAGCCACCAAAATTCCCGCAATTGGTGTAAACGAATTTGCCAGAGAAATCTCCGCCGCATCAGCTCGTTTCAGCCCCATAAACCAGGCCAATTGTCCCCCCACCACAATCACCAAACTGTAGAGCAACATCCACTGCCAGACAAACGGAGAAAACACATCTGTAAAGTGACCCCAGCCGAATAATTTAATCACAATCACAAAGAAAATCATCGTTCCCATTACTGTGCGATACAAACTAAAAATTCCCAGCGATACCCGATTTAAACTGGCTTTACTGATTACCCCGGCGATCGCTCCTGCCACAGCCCCGCCAATTGCCAACCATTCCCCCAGTCCCACCTGAAATTCCATAGGCATCATCGAAGCTTGAGTCCCAGGAACCAGTAACGTAACCCCAACACCCAAAAAAGAAAGCACTGCACCAGCAATCACCCATTTGTTCACCCTGGCCTTGAGAAAACAAATTGCCAACACGAGCACCAGCGGCGGTTCGATCCGCCCCAATAGAATCACATTATTCACAGCAGTCTTTTCCAGTGCCATAAATACCAGTGCCGGAGCCAGCGCACCGGACAACAACGCCACAACCGTCAGACTCAACCAATCCTTGCGAGACAGTTGTCGGAGAGCCTGGTGATTCCAGTCCTGGTGATAGATGAAGATTAGAGCGATCAACGCCCAAATATTGCCGACAAACAGAACATTACAGAAGGAAATCGGATTTCGACCATCCACCAGATGCTCTGCACCCAGTTCAGTCAGTTGGCGCGTTACCGCACTTGCGGCCCCAAAAATTGTTACCGCCAGAAAAAGATAAGCCTGAGCAGGTATCCTTTGAAGAAAATTCATCATGACTTCATCCGTGCTAAACCCTCAAGACATCAGCCTCGTTCGCCAATTTGCCCAATTATCCCTTGATTGCATCGCCCGTGAATACCCTCATGTTCACCGCTACTGGCTAGAACAGTCAGAGGATTTGGTTCCACCCAAACAATTGACCCCTGTCTTCTACGGCTGTCTTGACTGGCATTCAGCGGTTCACAGCCATTGGACATTGATTCGAGCCTTGCGGTGCCTCTCCGGTTCCGATCAGAACTTCGAGACTACGGCACGAACAGCACTTAACCAAAACTTTACCCCTGAGAAAATTGCTGTGGAAGTTGCCCATCTGGAATCCCATCCCCAGTTTGAATGTCCCTATGGTTTGGCCTGGTTCCTACAACTCACCCTGGAATTGCGGCTCTGGAAGGATTTCCAAGCCCAGGAATGGTTAGCTCGACTGACCCCGCTGGAAACCATTGCCCTCGACCATCTACAAACTTGGATAGAACACTTGACACATCCAGACCGTACTGGAGGCCATACTCAAACGGCCTTTGCCCTTGGATTGATCTGGGATTGGACTCAGGTGGCTCAGCACTCACCAATTGCCGATCAAATTCACACCTTCGCTGGAAAGTTCTATCTGAAAGATTGCAACTATCCACTACAGATTGAACCGCTGGGGTACGATTTTCTGTCTCCTGGTCTGGCCGAAGCAGATTTAATCAGTCGCCTCCTCTCCTCAGAAGCCTTTGAACGTTGGTTTACTGGATTCCTACCGCAACTTCTCACGGAAGAAGGCAAGCGCTGGCTACAACCTCTACAAATTCAGGAGGCTGAAGATTATGGTCAGTCTCATCTGGATGGCTTGAATCTCAGTCGAGCTTGGATGTTGCAGAGAATTGCCTCAAAGTTATTCGCATCAGATCTCAGAACTGGAACTCTACGAGAACTCATTTCAATTCATCGTCAGCTGGGGCTGAAACCAACCTCGATCAAGGATTATAGTGGAAGTCACTGGCTGGGTAGCTTTGCCGTCTATCTCATCACCCAGGATATGAGGAATTAACTCAAAATGACTGAACTGAGGCAGAACTTGATTACACGGGATTGGGTGATTATTGCAACTGAACGGGCAAAACGACCTGACCAATTTAGCCAAATTGAATCAGAAAAACCTCAACCGCCAACCTATCAACCCCACTGCCCATTTTGTCCCGGCAATGAACATTTGACTGGAACGGAGGAAACGCTGAGATTGCAGAAAGATGATCGCAGTGGTTGGAAGGTTCGAGTTGTGGGCAATAAATTTCCCGCGCTGTCTTCAGTAGGAGAACGCACTCGATCTATGCAGGGTATTTTTCGTTCCCTAGCAGGAGTAGGATTTCATGAAGTTGTAGTCGAACATCCTCACCATGATTTGACAACGGCTTTGATGGCAACGGACGACGTAGCGAATATCTTAAGGGTTTATAGAAAACGCTATCTACAACTCCGAAAAGACCCAAGAATTGAAACGATTATTGTTTTTAAAAATCATGGTCGAGGAGCAGGTACGTCTTTAGAGCATCCCCACTCCCAAATTGCTGCATTGCCCATTGTTCCCTATCAATGGCGCGATCGCGCTCAGGAGGCAATCCGACATTATGACGATACCGGGGAATGCATTTTTTGCCGAACTTTAGCAGAAGAAGTTGAGCAGGCAGAACGGATTGTGTACGCAACCGAGCATTTTGTTGCTTTCATTCCCTACGCAGCCCTCTCACCCTTTCACATCTGGATCTTTCCCCGACGCCATGCTTCCTCTTTTGACGAAATAACAGAAGAAGAAATAACTGATCTGGCTGACAATCTCAAAACAGTTCTAGCAAAGCTTTATTTTGGGTTACATAACCCGGACTTTAATTATACTATTCGCTCAATTCCCACCTCTGAGCAGCGTACCGATTATTTTCATTGGTATATTGCGGTGATTCCCAGAGTTTCCCTCGCTGCCGGTTTTGAACTGGGAAGTGGAATGTATATCAATACAGCTTTACCGGAAGAAAGTGCTGCCTTCCTCCGCAGCGTAAAACTACCGAAATGACGTCTATTTTTGTCAAGACCACTTCAATTTGCTTCGTCTTCCTAGCGTCTGAAGATTCTTTCTACATGGCTGGACAGATTCTTCATCCCAAGAGGTGGAGCAATTGTCCACGCCCAGATAGACTGTAGCTCGGCTGAAGGGCTGGATAAGTCCAGCCCCCAGAGCCCCCTTACGCAGTTGTTAGCTCCTCGGGCATCCGAACCTGAGTGCCACCCAAACCGCAGTAACCGCCAGGATTCTTCGCTAAATACTGCTGATGGTAATCCTCAGCGTAGTAAAACTCTGGCGCATTCAAAATTTCGGTTGTGATCTCACCATAACCTGCACTCTTCAGAGCAACCTGATAAGCCGCTTTAGACGCCTCAGCAAGCTGGCGTTGCTCGTCGGAATAGACATAGATTCCAGAACGGTATTGCGTCCCCGTATCGTTGCCCTGGCGCATTCCTTGAGTAGGATTATGACTCTCCCAGAATACTTTTAACAACTGCTCGTAACTCACGACATTCGGGTCGTACACAACGAGAACCACCTCGTTGTGACCTGTCATTCCACTGCAAACTTCCTGATACGTCGGATTGGGAGTCGAACCGGCTGCATAGCCCACAGCCGTCGAATACACCCCTTCAGTCTGCCAAAACTTCCGCTCAGCGCCCCAAAAGCAACCCAGACCAAACAGGGCAGTTTTCATGCCTTCTGGAAAGGGAGACACCAGGGAATTGCCATTTACAAAATGCTTCTCAGGTACAGGCATCTTCTCAGATCGCCCAGGAAGTGCCTGTTCTGGGGCCGGAATATCCAACTTTTTGCCAAATCCAAATATGCCCATATCAAAAAGGAAAAATTCTGAACAATAACTTAACTTTGCTTAACATTGTAGCGCCTTGATTCGTTATGATAAGTTCTAGGCGATGGGGAAATTCCCTACCCGATTCAGTTTATTTCTGGGCTGTTCACCAGGCTAGCGCTCGACTCAGTTAACCCACAGATGAAAAGATGAGAAAGACATCTGCCTCAATTTGCCCCGTCCCTCTGGAACAGCGACCCGTCAACGAATACATGGAGTTGAGAGAAGCTTGGCTGTTTAGCTGGGTCACACTTGATTGGGGGCCGTACTTGAAAAAGCTAGTTTGGGTTTGGGTACTGAGTTGGATCGTCTGTGGCCCACTCGCCGCAGCAAGTTTTTCGCCGCGAGAGCACCTGCTACAGTTTCTGCTTGCAGCGGGGGGAGGATCAAGCTTTGTCTTAACTTTATTTGTTATTCGGCTTCACCTGGGCTGGACATACGTTCAATCCAGACTTAAGAGTCCAACCGTTTTCTACGAAGAATCTGGCTGGTATGATGGTCAAACCTGGGTGAAAACCCCCGAATTTCTGGCGCAAGATCAGTTAATTTTGTCCTACCAAGTACAGCCTTTACTCCAAAGACTCCAGAAAACCCTGTGTGGTCTGGCTCTGTTTCTGGTCACAGGAGGATTGAGCTGGCTCGGTTCAAACTTAAGATAAATCAATGACACGGGTAAGGCGAACGCAAGCGGCTGATCTACAGGTCAGACTCCTTCGAGAAGGGATTTCAGAAGCAATCCATCGAGTTCAGGCAACGGTCTGTGATGATCGGGGTCGAGTTTTATCCGTTGCAGGTAGCGGAGAAACGGGAACCTTTGTTCGCTCTGCTCTAAAGCCATTTCAAGCACTCGCTGCAATCTCTACAGGGGTGTTAGAAAGTTATAGCTTGACCGATATTGACCTGGCAATCATGTGTAGTTCTCACCAGGGAACCGTTGAACAAGCTCGCCAAGTATTTAATATTCTCTGGCGGTGCGATATTGAGCCAAAACAACTACAGTGTCCAATTCCTCTAAGCCGAGAAAGCCCTCTGCAAAATGGTTGCTCAGGGAAGCATGCGGGCATGTTAGCGGTTTGTCGTCTCCGAAATTGGCCTCTAGAAACATACATTCAGAAGAAGCATCCCGTTCAACAACTGATTCTCAACTGCGTTGCGGAGTTGCTCGGCCTACCTGCCGATGAATTCATCGAAGCGCGAGATGATTGCGGCGCACCCACTTATCTGATGGAATTGAGTCAGATCGCCACCCTGTACGCTCGACTTGCATCTGGCAGAAGTCTAAATATGGAACGAATTATCCGGGCCATGACCCAACACCCTGAAATGGTAGCGGGAAAAAAACACTTTGATACAGAATTGATTCGCCTAACGCAGGGACAACTGGTCAGTAAGTCGGGAGCTGAGGGAATTCAGTGCATCGGTCGAGTGGGGGAAGGGATGGGACTTGCTATCAAGGTTACGGATGGAGCAAGACGAGCTAAGTATGCCGTGGCAATTCATCTGTTACGACAAATGGGTTGGTTGAGTCCAGCGATCGCTGAAACCCTTGCAGAACAATACATGACCTTGACAGAATTTAAGCGACTTGAGGTGGTCGGTGAGTTGTCAATGATTTGATGGCTTGAGCTTGATTTTACAAACATTGACGAAGCAGACACTTAAATCCATATAAAGCTTACTTCAGCAAGTACTGAAGTAAGCGCACAAGAACTGATTTCAGTGCTTACTGAAACAATAGTCAAAAATTATTTTTTAATAGAGAAAAAACTAAAGACTTAATCAATTGAACTTTCGATGTAGACGCTCTCGTATCAATACGGCTAGTGTTGGGGCAAACACTCATCCGTTGCTATCGCGGTAAACTGGAGAATACTGTGCGGGTACGGCTGGCCCAGTTTCCAACGAAACCGTTATGCGGTACATTGCTGAACAGAGCAACTGTCATGCTACATCTTCAGACGAATCGTGCATCATTTTGCCTCTACAACGCTTCACTGCATTAATCCCCAGTGTTCCATACCCGCCAACCAACCCTCCGGCAATCGATTTTGTCAGAGCTGTGGGGCTCCTCTGGAACTCAATGGCCGTTACATTCCACTGAATTGTTTGGGGACGGGGGGTTTTTCGGCCTTGTATACCGTTTGGGACATGGAGACCCAGACTGAAAAGGTATTGAAGGTCTTGATTGATACGGCTCCCAAGGCACTGCAACTGTTTGAGCAGGAAGCCTCGATCCTGGCGCAGTTGAGACACCCCGGCATTCCGCAAGTCGAACCCGATGGGTATTTTTTTCTCAAGCGGCGCAACTCGATACACACCCCAGTTCCTTGCCTGGTAATGGAAAAGATCCATGGCCCGACGCTAGAACAGGTATTGACCCATTGCCCTGATGGTTGCCCAGAAATCTGGGTGATGGATTGGCTGAATCAAACCCTAGACATTCTGCGGGAATTGCATCGTTACCAGATTGTGCATCGGGATCTGAAGCCTTCCAACCTGATGCTGTGCTCAACTCCAACTTTTCCCTTGGATCGTCACCAATTGCAAGATATTCCCCTGGTCATGATTGATTTTGGGGGGGCAAAGCAGATGCAGCCCCGGCTTCACCCTTCAACTCCAGCAGCCCTGTCCGGCGTGAAGTCTCGCAGTGCGACTCGTTTGGTTTCTCCGGGCTATAGTCCACCGGAGCAAATTACGGGGTCTAGCATCGGCCCAGCAACAGATTTCTATGCCCTGGGTCAGACCTGTATCCACCTACTAACGGGAATTTTTCCGGCGGATCTGGAGAGTGTCATGGCCGCAGAGATGCAGTGGCGGGATTGTGCCTCGGTCACCCCCAGAATGGCCAATTTAATTGATCAAATGGTTTTACCAGACATGGCTCAGCGTCCCCAAACGGCAGTGGAAATTCAGACTGCATTGCTGGAGGTCGTGCGCTACAACAAATATCCTCGGCGCCATATGTCCTTGCCAGAACTCTGTTTCGATTTGTTCAAAACGGGTTTGATTCAGCTTGACAAGGGATTGACAGCTCTGGGCCGCTCCGTCGGTCAGTTTGTAGTGAAAGCGTTAAATATTTCCCTGGAAACGGTTTGGGAAATGGGTCTAGCTGGAATTGGTGGGGTGATTGGGGCCACCATCGGGTTTACCCTGATCTATTGGACGTCCCTGGACGATTATCTGATTCAACTTCTGAGTCAGCAATTTCCCCAGTTTGCCAGTAGTTCTGAGATATCGCTGGAACAGTTGACCCCGAGTCTTCTAGTTTCTGGCTTGGCAGGTTTAGGAACTGCCGTTGGCTTAACGGATGCAGAGGGAATCAGCCAAGACCGACGGTATGGCTTTGCTGGAGCATTGGGGGCTTTGGGCTATGCTGTCGGCAGCTTAGGAACCCAATTGGCAGACTCAGTCAGTGCTTTCTGGGGCCTACCCTTGGGGCTTGCTGCTGCAATGCTGACGATAGGCTTGAGGATTTCTAGCCATCAAGTGATTTACGTCGTAGGGAGTGCGCTGGGTGTGTCTAGCATCTTCAAGCATTTGAGCTTGGAGGGTTCTTTTCCGCTTGATGTTTTACGATTTCCATTGGTCAATAGCGGGTCACCTGATGCCATTTTTTGGATGGGTCTAGCGTTTACGGGCATTTTGGGTTGTTCAATTGGACTTTGCTTGAGTATAATTCACTATTTAGTTGTTCCGGTTCTGCGTTGGCTAGGATGGCGGTAGTCCGGTCTTAGCAAAATCTAGCAATACGAATGAGTAGCTCAGTTTACGACCAAGCTTATGAATACGCCTTGCAGATTGTCGGTCTTTACAAATACCTCTGCAACGAGAAAAAGGAATTTACCTTATCACAACGGATTCTGAATAGCGGCACTCAGATCGGTGCGGAGATTGCCGGAGCCGGTGCAGCGATCTCAGAACTGGAATCGATTGCATTGCACGGTTTGGCCCAAAAATATTGCCTGGAAACTCAATATTGGTTGTGTTTGCTGCGAGATACGGGTTACCTCTCCCCGGAAATTTTTAATAGCCTCTACACTGAAGCTGAGGACTTAATTCAAAATCTCAGTCTCCAGACTCAGCAGGTGACTCAGAGTCAGAAACCGTCGGACTGGGCCTTACCGAAGAAGCTCGTCCGGGAAGAATAACAGAGTAAGCTATGCCAGTAACCACTCGACAACTAGGGCAATGGAAACAGCAAGGACGACCCATTGCCATGTTAACGGCCTATGATTGGGCGATCGCTCGTTTACTTGACGCCGCAGGCATCGATATCGTTTTGGTTGGGGATTCCCTAGCAATGGTTGCCCTGGGTTATGAGACTACAGTTCCCTTGACTTTGGACGACGTAGTGCACCATGCCAAGGCCGTGCGGCGGGGCGTAAAGCAGGCATTACTTCTAGTTGATCTACCCTTTTTGAGCTATCAAGAGAGTCCCCAACAGGCATTGCGTTCAGCAGGGCGGGTAATGAAGGAGGCGGAAGCCACGGCAGTTAAGCTGGAGGGGGGTTATCCCGTCATGGTTGAAACGGTACGTTATCTGGTGCAGGCTGGAATTCCAGTGATGGGTCACGTTGGACTGACACCCCAATCCGTTCACCAGTTGGGTGGATTTAGACAGCAGGGAAAAACGGCAGAAACGGCGGCGGAAATTTATCACCAGGCGCTAGCCCTGGAAGCTGCGGGGGCCTTCGCGGTTCTGCTAGAACACGTTCCAGCCGATCTGGGTAAACGGATCACCCAAGCTTTAACTGTTCCAACCATTGGTATTGGTGCTGGGCCAGATTGCGATGGTCAGGTATTGGTCACATCGGATCTATTGGGTATTTCCCCCTGGCAACCTCCCTTCGCGAAAACCTACGCCAATCTGCATCAAACGATTACTCAAGCCGCTCGGCAGTTTTGTGACGAAGTGCAGAGCCGCAAATTTCCAGAGTAGAGGTTCTGATGGTCGCAGAGAGTTCTTATCCAACAACCTGAAGAAATAATAAGTTGCTGCTCAATTTTGGAATGATTGGTCTACTATTATTTACTTAGTCAGGTTGACTTCCAGGTAACAGCCGTTTTCCGCTCTGAAATTTCCCAATCAAAATTTTCTAATTGAGATTTCCCGTCAGAGCTGGAGGCCGTTTAATCCCAATTGAAGGTAACTCCTTCCTCAAACATTGCCATGCTAAATCCGAATCTGGATGATATCCAGTTGACAAAAGACGACTATGCACGCTATTCGCGTCATCTAATCCTGCCAGAGGTAGGATTAGAGGGGCAGAAACGTTTAAAGGCTGCCAGTGTACTCTGTGTAGGGACAGGTGGACTGGGTTCACCGCTGCTGCTCTACCTTGCGGCGGCAGGAATTGGTCGCATTGGAATTGTTGATTTTGACGTTGTGGACAGTTCCAACTTGCAGCGTCAGATTATTCACGGCACGTCCTGGGTTGATAAGCCCAAAATTGAATCGGCCAAGAACCGCATCCATGAAATCAACCCCAATTGTCAGGTTGATTTGTACAACACGATGTTGAGTTCTGAGAATGCGCTAGAAATCTTAGAACCCTATGACATTGCAGTGGATGGCACAGACAACTTCCCCACTCGCTACCTGGTCAATGATGCCTGTGTCTTGTTGAATAAACCAAATGTTTACGGTTCGATCTTCCGATTTGAAGGACAGGCAACGGTTTTCAATTACGAAGGCGGCCCCAACTATCGGGATCTCTACCCCGAACCCCCACCACCAGGAATGGTTCCCTCCTGCGCGGAAGGGGGCGTTTTAGGCGTACTCTGTGGCATCATTGGCACAATCCAGGCCACGGAAACGGTCAAGATTATCCTGGATCAGGGCAACACCTTAAGTGGTCGATTGCTGTTGTATAACGCCCTAGAGATGTCTTTCCGGGAGTTGCGACTCCGACCCAACCCAGAACGGCCTGTGATTGAACAGCTCGTCGATTACCAGGAATTCTGTGGGATTCCCCAGGCTAAAGAAGCGGAGGAAAAGCGCACGATGGACATTCCAGAAATGAGCGTACAGGAGTTGGATCAACTGTTGAAGGGTGGAACGGATGACTTCGTTCTGATCGATGTTCGGAATCCCCATGAGTACGAAATTGCTCAAATTCCAGGGGCAGTGCTGGTTCCTTTGCCGGATATTGAGCAGGGCAAAGGGGTTGAAAAGGTCAAGGAGTTAGTCAACGGTCATCGCCTGATTGCCCACTGCAAGATGGGAGGTCGTTCTGCCAAAGCCCTCGGCATCCTGAAGGAAGCAGGCATTGAAGGCACAAATGTCAAGGGCGGAATCGCCGCCTGGAGCAAGGAGGTTGATGCTTCCGTTCCGACCTATTAAGGTTTCCTACTGATTCTTATCCCAAACCCTGCCAATGATTCCAGGCGAAATTTTTACTGCACCCGGCACCATAGAACTGAACGCTGATCGTGAAACCACTGAACTCACCGTTGCCAATACGGGAGATCGACCGATTCAAGTTGGATCGCACTTTCATTTTTTTGAAGTTAATCCAGCCCTAAACTTTGATCGAACCCAAGCCCGTGGTAAACGGTTAGATATTCCGGCTGGCACCGCTATCCGGTTTGAACCCGGTGATCAAAAAACTGTACAACTGGTTCCATTTGTCGGTGAGCGGCAGGTTTACGGGTTGAACGGTTTGGTGAATGGTAGTTTAGATTAAGCAATCTCTAAGTTTCCTAGAATTAGGGGATTTTGGGGGCTAGATATCGACGAACCACCAGGAGTGAACGGAGCATGAGTTTTCCAATGGATCGACGGGCCTATGCTGACACCTATGGGCCTACGATAGGAGATCGGGTGCGGCTGGCGGATACTGAGATGATTATCGAAGTTGAGCAGGACTACACCACCTACGGCGATGAGGTGAAATTCGGTGGCGGTAAGGTCATCCGAGATGGCATGGGTCAGTCCCCTGTTTCTAATACAGATGGGGCAGTTGATCTGGTGATTACCAATGCGCTGATTCTCGACTGGTGGGGCATTGTCAAGGCTGATATTGGGATTAAAGATGGCAAAATCCATACCATCGGCAAAGCGGGCAATCCCTACATCCAGGACAACGTTAATATTATCATTGGCCCTGGAACGGAAGCCCTAGCGGGGGAAGGCATGATCCTTACCGCAGGCGGCGTTGATTCCCATATTCATTTCATCTGTCCCCAACAGATTGAGGTCGCTCTGGCCTCAGGTGTCACCACAATGTTAGGCGGCGGAACGGGGCCAGCCACCGGAACCAATGCCACCACCTGTACTCCTGGCCCCTGGAATATTCATCAAATGCTCCTGGCTGCTGATGCGTTTCCGATGAACTTAGGATTCATGGGCAAGGGCAATAGTAGCAAACCGGTGGGATTGATCGAACTGGTGCAGGCGGGAGCCATGGGACTAAAGCTGCACGAGGATTGGGGAACCACGCCAAACGCCATTGATGTCTGTTTACAGGTGGCGGATCAATTCGATGTTCAGGTGGCAATCCACACCGATACATTGAACGAAGCTGGATTTGTCGAAAACACGATTGCAGCTTTCAAAGAACGGGCGATTCATACCTATCACACGGAGGGAGCTGGAGGTGGCCATGCGCCAGATATTATCAAAGTTTGTGGCTATGCTTCGGTGCTGCCGTCTTCTACAAACCCAACCCGGCCCTACACGGTGAATACCCTGGATGAACACCTGGATATGCTGATGGTGTGTCACCACCTTGACCCAAATATTCCCGAAGACGTGTCCTTTGCAGAGTCGCGGATTCGCCGAGAAACCATTGCCGCAGAGGATATTCTGCATGATTTGGGAGCCTTCAGCATGATTGCCTCCGATTCCCAGGCCATGGGGCGGGTGGGAGAAGTAATTTGTCGCACCTGGCAAACGGCTCACAAAATGAAAGTGCAGCGTGGCCCTTTACAACCTGACACTGAACGAAACGATAATTTCCGCGCTAAGCGCTACATTGCCAAGTACACGATTAATCCCGCCATTACCCACGGCATTGCTGACTATGTCGGTTCCGTTGAAACGGGTAAAATTGCTGATCTGTGCCTGTGGAAACCTGCCTTTTTTGGCGTCAATCCAGAGATTGTCCTGAAGGGCGGTTTTATCGCCTATGCACAGATGGGAGATGCTAATGCCAGCATTCCAACCCCCCAACCGATTCACGGGCGTCCGATGTTTGGGGGATTTGGCGGAGCGATCGCAGAAACATCCTTCAGCTTTGTGTCCCAGACGGCTCAGGATACAGGAATTACGGATCAACTGGGGTTAAAGAAGAAAACGCTGGTGGTTCAAAACACCCGAAACATTGGTAAACAGGATCTAAAGTTAAACGATGCCCTGCCAGAAATTGAGGTGAATCCTGAAACCTACGAAGTTCGGGCAAATGGAGAATTGCTCACCTGTGAACCCGCAACGGTTTTACCCATGGCTCAACGTTATTTTCTATTTTGAGGGGTTGAGTAAATTCTTTCAAATGTTAAAAACAATTTTTGCCAGTACGGTTTCGGCAATTTGTTACTCTATTCTCGATGCTAATTGCAAAGATGTTGATAACACATCAGAGAAGTCTGAATACTTTCCTCACAATGAAATTGTTCAGTTTGTGCTGGAACAACATCAACGAATGCCGGATTATTTGCGATTACCAATTTTTATCCTAACCTTAGCTCTAGAATTCTGCGGCTTGCTGGACTTGGGAAAACTATTCCATCTGCAAGAGACTTCAATTCGGTATAAAAAACTAGAACAGTGGCGCAGTTCTTCCCTCAGTATTCAGCAAGATCTGGTTCGGTTTTATCAGGGCCTCACCGTATTAGCCTGGGAATCCCACAAAATCTCTCCTAGAATTTAAACCATGATTGTCTCAAATCCTGGTTTGATCACCGATCTCCCAAATCCGCTAACTTGCGAAATTGCCGTTGTGGGTTCTGGCCCTGGCGGTGCAATTACAGCCTGTTTGTTAGCAGAAGCAGGACGTGATGTTTTGTTAATTGAAGAAGGAATCTACTGGCCCCTGGAATCCTGTACGCCCTTCTCTCAGGCGGAGATGGTGCAGAAATATCGCAATGGCGGACTCACCGCCGCTTTAGGAAAGCCCAAAATTCAGTACGTTGAGGGAAAATGTGTTGGAGGGGGCAGCGAGATTAATAGTGCCCTCTATCACCGAACCCCCCCAGAAATCCTCGACCGTTGGCAGCGGGAATTTGAGGTTGAAGGCTTAACTCAGGACGATTTGTCTCTACACTTTGAAGCCTGTGAGCAGGCCGTTACTGTCTGCCCTTTACCGGGTGAAGCACCCCCTGCGTCTTTAAAGCTGAAAGTTGGTGCGGATCGCCTCGGTTGGCAATCGATGGAAGTTCCCCGCTGGTTTCAATACAACGGTGACATGAATACTGCCGGAACACCAATGGGAAAACGGCAATCCATGACGGAAACGTTTATTCCCAGAGCGCTGGCATCCGGCTGCAAATTATTGACTCAAACCCGAATCAATCGAATTTTAAGACAGGGAAAAAAATGGATATTGCGGGGAAATATTTCAGAATTTAATTCGGCATTTAATTCAGAATTTAATTCGGCATTTAATTCAAAATTCAGTTCAAAGTCTGAAACGGTAAATCGACCGATCCAGATTGAAGCAGAAACCCTATTTGTTTGTTGT
The DNA here is from genome assembly GCA_050331715.1 of Microcoleaceae cyanobacterium. GTDB lineage: Bacteria > Cyanobacteriota > Cyanobacteriia > Cyanobacteriales > Microcoleaceae > JBHJGO01. The sequence continues at coordinate 6,487 of JBHJGO010000169.1, read as the reverse complement.
GGAGCCATTCAAACGCCAGCCCTATTAAGCCGTAGCAGCATAACTCAGAATATTGGCAATACCCTCCAGATGCATCCCACTGTGAAAGTGATTGCCCAGTTCCACGAAGTAATTAACGCCTTGGATATGGGGGTTCCGGTGCATCAGGTGAAGGAATTTGCCCCCCAGATGAGTTTTGGATGTTCCATCAGTTCTCCGCCCTACCTAGCTGTTGGCATGACCGATTATCCCGAATATGCCGCAGAGGTTCCTCAAAATTGGCAAAAAATGTCCACATATTACGCCATGATTGTGGGAGAAGGAGCGGGTTCAGTGCGAAATTTACCGTTTTACCGCGATCCCCTGGTACGATATCGATTGACTCAGAATGATTTAAAAACGTTATCGAATGGCCTACAAAAATTATCAACCTTATTATTTGAAGCAGGAGCAACTCATTTATATCCTAGTATTACTGGTGGACAACGATTCACTCAAATTAGCGATTTGGAACAGATTCCAGAAATGTTACTACCGGATCGAACCAATCTAATGACGGTTCATGTGTTTTCCTCCTGCCCAATGGGTGAATATCAACGAAAATGTGCTGTTAACTCCTTTGGCAAAGTGCATGGATTGGATCAGCTTTATATTTCCGATGCAAGCTTGCTATGCACAGCTCCAGGTGTTAATCCCCAAGGCACAATCATGGCAATTGCCCGTCGCAATGTTCTCAAGTTTCTAGAAGATGTAGGGATTTGATCCCTCAACCTTCCAGTCAATGCCTAACTCATTTTTGATAATTTATCTAATGCAATCTAGTATTTCCAGCAATCATTTGATTTTAGTTACAGGTGCGCTTGGATGGTTAGGAATCAACCTGGTCAAAGCATTACTGAATGGTCTGTCTGAATGCAAGACGCTGAATCAAACTCCAGAAAACTTAAAGATTCGTTGTCTTATCTTGCCCAGTCAAGACGCTGAGATCCTGAACAAAATTTCAGAACAAATCGAAATCATTCCAGGAGATTTGAGAAATCTTGACGATTGCCAGAAATTCTGTCAAGACGCCGAAGGTGCAATTCTATTTCATGCCGCTGGAATGATCCATCCTCAAAAAGTTAGCGAATTCTATCGGATCAACGTTACAGGCACACAAAACTTACTTGAAGCATCAATTTCTAACCAGATTAAGCGGGCTGTAATTGTTTCGTCAAACTCTCCCTGCGGTTGTAACCCTCACCCCGACCACTTATTTGATGAAGCTTCTCCCTATAATCCCTACATGAACTATGGCCGCTCAAAAATGTTAATGGAACAAGCCATTAAACAAATTTCTGGAACTGGAAAAATCGAAACCGTAATTATTCGTCCACCCTGGTTCTATGGCCCTAATAAACCGCCTCGACAAAGCTTAATTTTCAAAATGATTCGAGATGGAAAAGGGCCAATTGTTGGGACTGGTGAAAATCTTCGTTCGATGGTTTATATGGATAATCTCTGTCAAGGCTTAATTCTAGCGGCTATAACTGAACAAGCTAATGGTCGAACCTATTGGATTGCCGACGAAAAACCCTATTCAATGAATCAGATTATTGATACCATTGAACGATTACTTGAAACAGAGTTCAACCAGGCCTGTGCTCATAAACGGCTGAAGTTACCCGGAGTTACCAGTGAAGTTGCCTTAATTATAGATGGAAGCCTACAGAAATTGGGACTCTATCATCAAAAAATTCATGTATTATCAGAAATGAATAAAACGATTGCTTGTTCTATTGCTAAAGCCAAGCGAGAATTAGGATATGTTCCTCAAGTTTCTTTAGAAGAAGGAATGCGACGCAGCTTAAAATGGGTCTTTGAGAATCACAAAAGCTTAGATAATTAATTGATTTAAATCATTGATAAAAATGAAACACTTGGTAACAGGCGGTTCTGGTTTTCTGGGAAACTTAATTGCTCGTAAGTTAAATGAGCGAGGTGAACAGGTCAAAATTTTAGATATTTGGGAAGATCCGACTCGCCCACCAGAAATTGAATTCATTCACTGTGATATACGGGATCAAGATGGTGTTTTGTCTGCCATGCAGGGAATTGATGTAGTGCATCACAACGTTGCTTTAGTTCCACTCACAAAATCTGGTGATAAATTCTGGGATGTCAATGTGAACGGGAGTCAAGTTGCAGCAGAAATGGCCGTCAAAGCTAGCGTTCAAAGTTTCATCCATATGAGTTCTAGTGCATTGTTTGGTAACGCTAAGTGCCCGATTAATAACCAAACTCCAACCTGTCCAGTAGAAATTTACGGTCGAGCCAAGTTAGCCGGGGAACTGGTAGTTCGAGAAGTTTGTGACAAGGCTAAATTACCTCTAGTCGTGATTCGACCCCGAACGATTCTGGGAGAAGGTCGTCTAGGAATTTTTCAGATTTTATTTGAGTGGATTCAAGAAGGTCGAAATGTTTACGTGATTGGAGATGGAAATATTCCCTTTCAATTTGTTCACGCGCTGGATTTGATGGATGCTTATCTATTGGCTTTAGATACAGGTCAACCCGGAATCTACAACGTCGGTACAGACCGATTTGGAACCCTGCACCAGGGCTTAGAGAACCTAATTGTCTATGTTGGAACCACATCACAGGTTAAAAGTTTACCAGTGGGATTAACGATTGGAAGCTTGAGGTTGCTAGATTTAATTGGTTTGAGTCCTTTGGCTCCGTTGCACTATTTGACCTATCACAAAGAATTTTATTTCGACGTTGATCCGCTGCTGAATCTGGGCTGGAAGCCAAAGTATTCCAATGATGAGATGTTCTACGAAAGTTACGATTGGTTTCAAAAAAATTATGACCGCCTCAGGGCTGAAAAAGCAGGTTCAGCCCATCGGCGGCCAGTGAAGGAAAAGATATTGTGGTTGCTTAAACAGTTCTCTTGACCTAAATCGCCATTAATTCAGTAGCAACGCCCATGTCATCGAGCATGTTTTGAATTTCATCGCAGTAGATGGCATTCATGACAATCACCTGGTCAGGCTGATATTCCTTGAGAAACTCAGGCGACATAATCTGCTTGCCGACTCCGGGAATAAACCGTCCGTGACGATGGGGATTAATATCCACCACATACTCCACCTGGTCAACTGTTTTTAACGTGGTCAAGAACGCCACACACTTAGAACCCGACCCCCAGACCACTACGCGCTTGCCCTGAGCTTGGGCCTGCTGCAAGTGCTGATGCCAGTAGTCCAGCTTTTGCTGGATTTGAGTCGCAAACTGCTGCACCCACTGCTTCACCTGGGCCGGAGATTCCTCATTCGCTTGTAACTGAGTGGAGGGAGTTGAAACTGGACGAGCTTCAATCAGCAAATATTGCTCTCCATAGGCCAGAGATAAATCGGTCACCTCAAACCCACTGTTGCGGAATAGACGAGCCAAGGTTCCTGGGGTGAAGTAGGAACAATGTTCGTAGTAGATGTCCTCGAAGGCCAGAGCCCGCAGCACGCGACCCATGTCTGGAATCTCGAAGAAGACATTGGTGGCCCGATTGCCGATGGACTTCCGCACCGTCTCCACAAATTCCTGGGTGGGATGAATGTGTTCCAGAGTGTGGCGACAGCAGATGAAGTCTCCCACGTACTCAGAATATTTCTCGGAGTAGTAGTCCTGAATGAACTTGATGCGCTCGGTGGCTTCACTCTTGACTCGACCCACTACCGCAGAGGGGTCGATGCCCACCCCGCGATTCTGGCCCAGTTCACACATCAGCACCAGGAAGTCCCCTTTGCTACAACCAATCTCCACCACATCCTTGTGATGCAGGTCGTACTTTTCAATGAGTCCTTGGGCCAGATTGAGCGCAAACTTGTTGAAAGTGGGAGAGAAGCTTTGCTGGTCTTCGTAGTTGGGGGCGTAGGCTGACCACTGGGAGTCGAATTCGGTGTTGGTGACAAAGCCGCATTGTTCACAGTAGCCCAGAACCACGTCACCACAGGGAAAGTCGAGGGCTTCCTGACGGGTGGCCATCATCAGACAACTGTGGACGGGAACGTCGCGCACTTCATAGAAGCTCAGCAGTTCGCTGTGGCCGCAATTGGGGCAGGTGTGCTGAATGGGCTTGAGTTCGGGATAGGCTTTGGCATGTTGCAGCAAAGAAGATGTTGTCATAGGTTTGGGGATTAAGATTTGGGGACTATCCGACGACTTTGGGAAAAGGAATTGGGACGATGAACTTGCCGCCTCGGTTTTGGTATGCGGCTTGCTGTTTCATGATTTCCTCCGCAAAGTTCCAGGCCAGAATCAACACGTAGTCCGGTTGCTCTTCCAGAAGCTTTGTTGGCGGCACAATCGGTAGATGGTTGATGCTCATAAACCGCCCCTGCTTGAATTGATTCAAGTCTGCGATGTAGTTCAGTAGGGTTTTGTCGATGCCGAAGTAGCTCAGCAGTGTGGTTGCTTTAGCTGCTGCGCCATAGCCCACTACGGTTTTGCCCTGCTGCTTCAAGTCCCACAGAATCTCCATCAGGGCTTGTTTGACACCAGCAATTTTGTCAGCAAAGCTACGGTAGTAGTCCATGCGGTCAACTCCCTGTTCCGCTTCTCGCTTCAGCAACGCGCTGACAGACTCCTGCACATCCTCTTTGGGTTCGACGAATAGCCGCAGGGAACCGCCGTGAATCTTTGTCCGCTGAATCTGATTCAGGAATAGCCCATGGCGGCGGAAGAGACGGTCAAGGGCGGTGACGGAGAAGTAACACAGGTGCTGGTGATAGATGGTGTCGAATTCACAGTGGTCGACCAAGTCCACCACATAGGGCGCTTCAATCACCGCGACTCCAGTGGGTTTCAGTAGAGTTTTGAGCCCGGCCACGAATCCATTCAGGTCAGGGACGTGGGCTAGTACATTATTGGCCAGGAATACGTCTGCGGCTTTTCCTTCGGAGCTGAGTTGGGCGGCTAAGTCCTTGGTGAAGAAGGTACACAGACTGTTGATTCCGGCTTTCTGGGCGGCTTCCACTGGCCCGGAGGCTGGGTCAATCCCCAGGACGGGAATCCCCTGTTCGTGGAAGTTCTTCAGCATGTAGCCGTCGTTACTGGCGGCTTCAATCACCAGACTGTTGCTGTCCAGGTTGCGGGAGGTGATGATGGCCTGGGCACTGTCTCCAAAGTGCTTCAGCAGGGAAGCCGAAACCGAGGAGAAGTAGGGATAGTCCTGACAGAACAGGATTTCTGGCGGTACGCTGACGGTGATTTGCACCAGACCACAATCGGGACAAAAGGCCAATTCCAATGGGGCCGTGTATTCGGGTGCGCCTAGTTGTTCGCTGGTCAGCAGGTTATCAGCTAAGGGAGTGTAGCCAAAGGAGATGATGGACTCCAGGTGGGCTGAACCGCAGGAACGACAGGGGGGGAGGTTGCTTGCCATAGTTTTAGATTCTGCTTTCCCCTAGTTGACACTGGCAGTTGCAGGGACGGCGGCTGTCCAGCGCAGGTTATCGCCTAGCAGTTGCTCACGCATTAGCTTCTGAATGTGGGCAATCCGCTTGTAGCGCTCTCCTTCAAATTCTTCGTGGCTCAGACCAATCTGCTGATAGGCCGCTAGCAGTTCTTCGGCTCCTTTGCGCGCGTTCCACTGGGGTTGGAATTCGGGCAGGGTGTTGAGGATTTTGCTGCAATCGACTCGATAGCAGCGCTTGTCGGGGCCGCCATCTTTGGCATATTCAATCGTGCAGTTGGGCACAACGGCTTCGACGATGTCTGCTAGTTCTCGAATCCGATAGTTGTCTTCGTTGCGTCCGACGTTGAAGGCTTCGTTATGAATCAGTTCTCGGGGGGCATGCATCACCGCGATGAAGGCACGGGAAATGTCGGCAATATGGACGATGGGTCGCCAGGGGGTTCCGTCACTCTTGATGTAGACCCGTCCGGTGGTGAAGGCCCAGGCCACCAGGTTGTTCAGCACTAGGTCAAATCGCAGTCGCGGAGAGACTCCGAAGGCGGTGGCGTTTCTCAAGAAGGTGGGACTGAAGTTGTCGTCGGCCAGTTGACTCACGTCCTGCTCTACCATTACCTTGGAGCGTCCGTAGGGGGTGACGGGGTTGAAGGCGGAGTTTTCATTCAGCAGGTCTTCGCCGCCTGCACCGTAGTTACTACACGAGGAGGAGAAAACGAAGCGGGGTACGCCCACTTGCTTAGCAAGTTGGGCCAGTCGGACGGAGGCGCGGTGGTTGATTTCGTACGTCAGTTCGGGATTGAGGTTGCCCAGGGGGTCATTTGACAATCCTGCCAGGTGGAGCACAACGTCGAATCCTTCTACGTCCTGCGCTTCCACGTCTCGGATATCTTTGCGAATTTCGGGAATTTCGGGAATCTCTTTGCCGAAGGTGCAGCGTTCAAATAAATCGCTGTCGAGTCCCACAATTTCATGGTGATGTTCCAGCAACATCGGCACTAATACTGTTCCGATGTATCCTTTGTGACCTGTGACTAAGACTTTCATTTTGGTTTTGGT
>JBHJGO010000168.1:0-7787 GCA_050331715.1 Microcoleaceae cyanobacterium | reverse complement strand
GTCGTGTAATCAACACCTGGGCAGACATCATCAACCGAGCGAACCTAGGTATGGAAGTAATGCACGAGCGTAACGCTCACAACTTCCCACTAGACCTAGCTTCCGTAGAAGTTGAGTCTGCACCTGTAATCAACGGTTAATCATCCACTGATTGATTTAGTCGTTAGGTAACAAAAAGCGTCCCCCCTAGGGGGGACGTTTTTTATTGCTTATTTTTTGTATAAGAGATTATAGACAAGAAATAGGTTAAGAGATGTAACGTTTCTGTTAAAATATGTAAAGTTTGTTTGACAAGTAGAAGTTGCCAGGTAAGGTGCCTGGATCAATTTCTCTGAAGGCTTCGCACTTCTTAACGGCTCAAGGAGAGGTTGTTATCTATTCTGGAGGAAGTCGGGCTGTAAAGCCTGCGATAGAAGAAGTGCTTAGTAACCGTTCTTAAAACATTGCTTGAGGTAAATTTATGCCATTCACCATTGATTCAGCACGTGGTATCTTTCCAAACACTTTAACCGCTGACGCTGTCCCTGCAACGATTGCCAGGTTTGGTCAGCTTAGTGCGGAAGACCAGCTAGCTTTGATCTGGTTTGCCTATCTGGAAATGGGTCAGTCGATTACAATCGCTGCTCCAGGTGCAGCGAATATGCAGTTCGCAGAAAGAACGCTGGATGAAATCAAGCAGATGTCGCCAATGCAGCAAAGTCAGGCCATGTGCGATCTGGCGAATCGGGCAGATACACCCATTGGTCGTACCTATTCAACCTGGTCTCCCAACATCAAGCTAGGATTTTGGTATCAGTTGGGAGAGCTGATGAATCAGGGTGCTGTGGCGCCAATCCCAGAGGGTTATAAACTGTCTGCCAACGCTGCGGCAGTTCTGCAATCCATCCGTGAGCTCGATCCGGGTCAGCAGATTACAGTTCTGCGAAATGCAGTGGTTGATATGGGTTCCGACAGTGGCAAACCTACTGTTGCTGAACCTGTCGCTCCTCCTCAAAGCATTGCTCAGCGAACTCAGGTCAGCATTGAGGGGATTTCAAATGAAACGGTTCTCAGCTACATGAATAACCTGAATGCGAACGACTTTGACGCGATGATCGCGCTGTTTGCTCCTGATGGCGCGTTGCAACCTCCGTTCCGTCGTCCCATTATTGGTAAGGATGCAGTACTGAAGTTCTTCCGGGAAGAATGTCCAAACCTGAAGGTGATGCCTGAGCGAGGTGTTTCTGAGCCTGCTGACGAAGGATATACTCAGATCAAAGTTACAGGTAAAGTGCAAACCCCTTGGTTTGGTGCAGCGGTTGGCATGAACATCGCCTGGAGATTTCTACTGAATGCTGAGAATCAGATTTACTTTGTTGCAATTGATTTGCTGGCCTCTCCTAAGGAACTCCTGAACCTGGCAAAGTAGGGTCACTAGGCCTCAAACTTTTGGCGATTTTTCAGAGTTGAAGCGCTAGTAACTTTGCTCTTGGGCGGGCGGGAATTAGGATACTTTGTCTACGCCCCCTGGAAACACTTCCTCGAGAAATCGCTGTAGTGCAATTGATGTAACGTCTGTTGCGTTAGCTCTCATAATCTTGTTGAACTAGCACTCTATCTCAAAGTGCTAGTTTCCTTTATGGGAAAGGATTTAAGTCGATTTCAGAGCTTTGACCTGGAAATGAGAGAAAAGATTGGTTATTATTACTAAATGTATACAATATTAATTTTTTTAGTTAAATGATGACGCAGGTGAACGAGTTGAGTTGGTCTGACACCGAAAAGCAGATCGCTCAGGCAGCTTTTAATAAGGCTTATCAGCAAGAAATTAGTACTTTAATTCAATTGGTGCGTGAGAGCGCAGCGAGCATCTCCGAACTGACGGATTTATGGAAATTGAATGATTTTCTCAGTGCAAGACGGCATGATATCGATTGAAAATATCATTACGATTATTCAGAATTAATTTTCACCTTTTCACAACTGGTGAAGGACGGATGGCTGCAACTTGAAGACCTGGAAGGATTGGACAAGGCAAAACTTACAAAGGTTGCTGCACTAACTCGCATGTAGATGCACATTCATAATCTCGCATTTACAGCGCAGTAGATTACCCAGAAGCAGGCTGATTTAAAGGAAAAAACCTCCAACGGTATGGTGGAGGTTTTTGGTCTAGATTTAGGGCCTTTAGGTTGACAGGGATGGGAGACAACTCAGCCCTTGAAATTGCACAACCTAGCTAAGAGATTCCAAATAATCCCGTACGCGATTACGGCGCTTGGGTTGACGCAGCTTCTGAAGTGCTTTGGCCTCAATTTGGCGCACCCGTTCGCGAGAAAGTTCCAAAGCTCGACCGATATCCGCCAGGGAATAGGTTTGACCATCACCTAAGCCGTAGCGCATTTGAATTACATCCCGCTCCCGTTCGCTCAGGTCTGCCAGAAGCTGTTGCAGGTCACGGTGCAGGGACTCACGCATTAGGATATCTTCGGGAGAAATGTCCTCAGTTTCCAGCAATTCTCCCAACTCAGTATCTTTATCGCTACCGACCTTGGTTTCCAAGGAGATGGAACGGGGAACCTTGAGCAGAACTTCTCTTACCTGCTCAGGAGTCATTTTTAACTCCTTCGCGATATCGTCGATATTGGCAATTCGCCCCTTCTCCTGAGAGAGTTTGCGCTGGGCCTTCTTGATTTTGTTCAACTTCTCCGTGATGTGGACGGGAAGGCGAATGGTGCGGCTCTGAGTGGCGATCGCCCGTGTAATTCCCTGACGAATCCACCAGTAGGAATAGGTACTGAAGCGATATCCTCGCTTCGGGTCGAATTTTTCAACGGCTCGTTCTAGACCCAGAGTTCCTTCCTGGATTAAATCCAGCAGTTCTAAACCTCGATTCTGATATTTCTTGGCGACCGAAACCACCAAACGCAAGTTAGCCTTGATCATGTGATCCTTCGCTCGAATTCCCTGAGTTTGGATCTGCTCCAACTGCTTGACAGTGATTCCGGCGAGATTAGCCCAGCATCGCTTTCCAGCAACCAGGATTGGCTTCACATCCTGGGCATCGATTCCGGCTGACTTGGCCCATCGCTCATAGGACGGATGATGGCCCAGTTGAGCCACCAGTTGGTCGCGAACTTGAACCAACTCGACGTAAACCTTTGCAGTAATCAGAAGTGTATAGGCTCGACGTACAATTTGAGCAACTTCAAGCTGAAATAGGCAATCAACTTGAATTTGCTGAAGCTGACTATAGAGAGCTAGGCTAATCTCATCTTTCTCAGCAATTGAATTTCTCAATTCAACCAATTGCAGGTGCTCTTGGACTCTTTGAGCCTCTGCAACTTCCTCGTCCCTTCCCAGAAGTTGGACGCGACCAATCTCTTGCAGATAGAGGCGGACAAGATCGGTGGTTCGCCGATTCGTTGTTTTTGCCGCTTGTGCACTTTCTGCAGCTTCGATCTCCGCATCCATCAATTGATCAGACGCTTCCGGAAAATCTGTAAGGTTTTGATCAAGCTCAGTATCGGCGTAAACGTTGGTGGCTGGCATAATCGTTCTCTCAGTGTTTCTAGGTAAAGACATGGACTTACAAGGGTCTATTGAAATAGTGCCCAGCAAACTCGGATAATCGATCATCGGTCGATCACCGTCATCAGACCTGAGACTCTTATTACCTCCAAAATCCATGAACCTGGACAGATTCGGCATCCTTAAACGTGAGAGCAAAATTAGTCACTCCCCGCTCATCATTAGTAGTATAGGAAGAGATTCAATTCAACGAAGTGACCTTCGTCAAACCTCCTGCTAATCTGCGTCACCCTTAATCTTGGTTCGGGATCACCAACCCAATATCCGGAGAGTCGAGGAGAAGAATCTTCAAATGGTTTGCAATGATCCTCATGCAAAGCTGCACTCAGCTTGGGTTTGACTAGTGTTAGTGACAAGACTTACTACGGGGATGGCGCTGCATCAGTTCCCGAACCTGCTCTGCATGATAGGAACTGCGAGTTAGAGGAGAGGCAACGACTTGGAGAAACCCAATAGATTCTCCAAAAGACCGCCAGCGATCAAATTGTTCTGGGGGAATAAACTGGGCAACAGGCAAATGCTTAGGGCTAGGTTGCAGATATTGGCCCAGTGTCAGGATATCACAGTCAACCTGGCGTAAATCCCGCATCGTTGCTCGAACCTCAGCCTCGGTTTCCCCTAAACCCACAATCAGGCCAGATTTCGTGTATACCTGTTGTTCAAGCTGGCGCTCCCGCTGGAGAAGCTCCAAACTCCGTTGATAATTTCCCTGGGGACGAACACGACGATAAAGGCGCGAAACGGTTTCTGTGTTGTGATTCAGGACTTCTGGCTCAGCACCCAGGATCATGGCCAGGGCATCCCAATTACCACATAAATCGGGAATCAAAATCTCAATTGTTGTTTTAGGGGACGCTAACTGTACAGCTTGAATGCAGCGCACAAACTGAGAGGCCCCTTCGTCTTCTAGATCATCCCGATTCACCGACGTGATCACAACGTGGTTCAGGTGCATTCGCCGAACTGCTTCAGCGAGTCGCTCCGGTTCAGTTGGATCCAGTGCCTTGGGCTTTTTCTCAAAATCAATATCACAGTAAGGACAAGCTCGGGTACAGGCAGGCCCCATGATCAGAAATGTAGCTGTTCCTGCATGGAAACATTCGCCAATGTTGGGACAGGAGGCTTCCTCGCAGACTGTATTCAGGTCTAGATCCCGCAGGACATTTTTGACCTGACCTACCCGCTCCCATTGCGGCGCTTTCACCCGTAACCAATCTGGCTTAACAACCACTCCGATTTCCTTTTCAGTGTCCAATGAATCAATTTTAACCGAATTTATTCGGGAACTGCATCCTCATCGCTGTTGCAAATTCCACCGAACTCCTACCCAAAACGTCCGCTACAGTCTATCTCGCACAAAACATCACTAATAATTTGCCGCTGATCGGGCGATCTCAGGTAGCGGCAAACCGGAGGGATAGCTTCCTTCTGACTTAATTCGCTTGATTTCTGACTCTGGAATGAGAGCTTTGAGATGTTTGGCCACAGCCCGAACAACGTCGCCCCGATCAATAATTCCTGCAACCGCTCCAGCAGGAGAAATCACTGTAATGCGCAGCAATTGCTGAGCTTCCATCTGGTTAATTACTTCAACCAGCGTTGCGGTTTCTGGAACTGTGATCAACTGTTCTAGCGGCAACAAGATATCCTGCAGCGGTTGTATATCCCATTGACTCCGCTCAATGGCCTGAAATGCTTCAACCGGAACCAAGCCCCGATAGCGCCCCGATGATGCGGCAAAATAAACTGAAACATTGTCCTGGAGAATTAAATATTCATCCGCAAATTCTCGCAGGGTTGAATTGGCATCAACTACTCGAAACTCTCGCGTCATGGTGTCTACGGCGTTGATCTGAGTTAAAGCCTCTTGTAGACTGGTGAGGCGATTGTAGGAACTGGCATTCCGCAGCACAAACCAACCAATCATGGCAATCCATAGACCCCCCACCTCATTCAACCGCAGAAAACCCATGACCCCAAATGCAATGGCACTCCACCCCAAAAGCTGACCTGTCCTGGCAGCCCACCGAATACCAGCAAATCGACTGCCTGTAAATTTCCAGATCGCCGCCTTTAGCACCTGACCTCCATCCAGTGGCAGTCCAGGAATCATATTGAAGATTGCCAGTACGAGGTTAATATTTGCTGTGCGCTGTAGGACTTCTGTCGCCAGCGAGATCGGCCCACCGGAGTCCGGTAGAAACTGAATTGCCGTACTCAGCAGCAGGAATAGCCCTAAACTGACCAAGGGGCCAGCGATCGCCACTTGACAGGCTTGACCTGGAGTTCTGGATTCTTGATCAATTGAGGCAATCCCACCAAAGAAAAACAGCGTGATTGAATTCACCTTGATCCCCTGAGACTTGGCAATCAGGCTATGGCCCAGTTCATGCAGCAAAACCGAACTGAAAAGAGACAATGCAATCGCCAACCCTGCTCCCCAGGACAAAACTGGCCCCCATTCCACATAGTCCTGACTATAGATGACCGTAATGAAGACCACAGTCAAAAATAGAGAGGAATCAATGAATAAGGGGATTCCAAATATTGAGCCAATTCGCCAACCTGCCTGCATGAGCTGTTTTGCTATTTGAGCGTAATAAGGTAACCTGCGCTACTACTCGTCGTCAGCACATCTTTCTTTAGTGTATCAACAATGGCTCTGATATCTCAGGAGTAAAACCGTACTCTGCGGCGAATTGAAGAGATCTAAACCTGCTGGAATGCTTTAAAAGATTTAATAAGCTGGCGATCAAGTTGGGTGTTCCTACCTGAACAGAACAGTAGACAACTTCTCCATCCACTGTTCTATCCCTCAATCACTGAGGAAATGATCACAACAAGCCGACATTTCCCAAACCCAGAATCATTCCGGCTCCTAGTAAATGGCCAAAACTAGTGGTTGCCAGCAGTTCTGGAATGCCAAACCCATCGAATAATCCAGGTAATTGAATCGGTAAAGCAGGCCCTTGACCTCGGTTTTTGATAGCGTAGAAACCGATAGCGATCGCAAATAGATTACAGGTAATCATAATCAAAGCCACCTTGATTGACCACGTGGGGGTGTTGGGTGTAGTAGCTTGCATCAATAGCAACCAGGACATACTCATCGAATATAAACTCCTAAATTTGTTAAAGTCGGTTGATGAATCGGATGAAAATCCGTACCTTCTGGATTATAGAAAGTGAATTTAACCGTCTTAAATAAATGTTTTGATACTTAAAATTGCTTCAGGTTTCTTAATGAATACAATTAACGGGCTAGCCGATGCTGTGACCGACTGACCCGTCTTAATGAAATTAGGAGGTGAATTTAGAACAGGCTAAAGTCATCCTCTGTAAGCTGATCGGCAGTGATTCCGTCAATTGTGACCAGAATCTCTACTGTTGCCGTAATTTGGACTTGGACAGAGCCACTAACCTCAACGAAGCTAAGATCCCCAAAGCCCAGCCCGCCACCTAGGAGCAATACATCTAGACCATCTTCAAAGTCTTGCAGCAGGTCGCCTCCGCCCCCTGCAACGAAGAGGAAGCTATCACTACCAGCACCCCCTACAAACAGGTCAGCCCCAAGATCACCCGCGATGAAGTCATCACCTGCATCACCAGAAACGGTATCTGAACCCTGGCCTCCATAGATCTCATCATCACCAGCGTTACCTGTAAGGGTGTCTTCGCCTTGGTTACCGAAGACGATATCATCACCGAGTCCACCATCACAGTAGTCATCGTCCTCGCCATCACCCACGGAAATGTCACCACCGGGGCCGCAGAAGATAATATCGTCGTCTTGACCACCGAACGTGATGTCGATCCCAATACCAGCAAAGATGAAATCAAAGCCAATGCCGGCAAAGATGTTGTCGTTTCCGGCCAAACCGCTTAGGTTATCATCCGCTTCGCTTCCGAATATTTCGTCGTTGGTGTCAGTTCCAGAAAGCTCACCTCCTTCAGGATCAGCGGTAAAGGATTGCTCCGGCTCGTTGAAGTCAGGTGCCGGGAATGCAACGCCACCATCATCGTCATCATCGTCATCGTCATCATCGCCGTCATCGTCCACGTCATCGTCGTCGACATCGTCGTCATCATCATCATCGTCGTCCCCGTCATCATCGCCGTCATCAACTACCACATCATCATAAACATAGACAACTTCGTCACAGTCAACAACGTCGACAAAGAAATCAACATAGAAATAAAAGTATGCCAAGAATTCA
>JBHJGO010000167.1:0-26899 GCA_050331715.1 Microcoleaceae cyanobacterium | reverse complement strand
TAGAGAAGCTGCTTCCCAGATGGGGTAGAAGTGCAGACCAATCGCGTTGGAGGAAGGAACAACCGCACCAGAGATGATGTTGTTTCCGTACAGGAGTGAACCCGCTACAGGCTCACGGATTCCGTCGATGTCAACGGGAGGGGCCGCAATGAAAGCGATGATATAGCAGATGGTCGCAGTTAGCAGAGTCGGGATCATCAGAACACCAAACCAACCGACATATAGACGGTTGTCAGTGGATGTAACCCAGTTGCAAAACTGATCCCACAGGTTAGTATCACGCTGCTGTAAAGTTGTAGTCATGATATCCTATGTATTGCTAGATTTAATTTTCAAGGTGCACAAGGCAAGCGAATTGCCTTGTGCTTGATTATATAGAGGCATGAAGATAAATTTTGCTTCATAACAAAAAACTTCACAAAAAACCTGGTGAATTTATCAAAGTTTTAAGCCGGGTTAACATTAGTTACAGATAACTTTGTTATCACCTATTCTCAGTATTTCCTACTCGTTACCCAATAAAAAATAACAGAATAAATGATAACAATTGAAAACCTAATCCCCTACCATATTCGCCTTGATATAAACCGTAAACGTTGACCCCACCCCAGGTTCACTGGCAACGAAAATATTTCCTCCTAACATCTGACAGAACTGTCGACAGATAGCGAGTCCAAGACCAGTCCCCTCATATTGTCGGGTCATGGAGCTATCTACCTGGGAAAAAGGTTCAAATAAATAGTGTTGATGTTCAGAAGAGATACCAATGCCCGTGTCTGAAACCTTGCAGCAGATCCAATCGGCATTTTCAATACACTCCCGAGTCACCTCTAGACTGACTTGACCCCGATGGGTGAATTTCAAGGCATTATCTAACAAGTGACTGAGTATCTGGCGCAACTTGCCTGCATCGGTTCGAACCATGCTCAAGGTGTCACCAAAAATCACATTCAGTTGATTGCCACTCTCTACAGCTTGTGAATCAAACTGAGCGACTATCAATTCGACTAGGGTCTCTAGATCGAAAGTTTCTAGGTTGAGTGGCATTTCCCCAGACTCAACCTTTGCCAGATCAAGAATATTGTTGATCAACTGTAGTAGTCGTTGCCCCTCTTCATGAATAATCTGAATATCTGGCAAAAGATCGTTTAGGCGAAGGGCTGTAATCTCTTCCAATAGAATACTGCTGTACCCGATAATGGCGTTCAGAGGCGTTCGGAGCTCATGGCTCATATTTGCTAGAAAAGAACTCTTGGCCTGAGCGGCTGCATTCGCAATATGCAGCACATCTTGTACTACAAATTCGACGGATTTCCTTTCTACAACTGCGGAATCCTGAGAAAGCTGCTGCAATATCCCATGAAATTGGGATTCGTAGTCTGAAATCTCCCGTAAGTCGCTAGGAAGCATTCCGAGGGAGGAAGATTGTTTCCCCTGTATCAAAGCTTTTAGAGAAGCATTTTCTCGACGCAACTCTTCCAGTTCTTTGTACAGCAAGTGGCTGTCTGCAAGATAGCGATCTGACAGAGATATATTCAACATATGGGAATTCCAAGGCAGATTAACTAGAGGGAACTTGTCAAAATGGAAAGACCTGATCGATATTGGCTAGTTAGCTCTGGTTCAAACTTTATGAATCAAGCTTTCTTCATACTCGGAAACGCTTCTGCACCCTAGACGTAGAATCCTGATTGAAACCCTTGAATAATCTACAGTTATTCGGATTCTGAAAATGCACCTAACCTGCGGCCTCAACCGATGACAGTATAACTTAGCTGAGTACAGATTTACCAAGGTTTCACATTCTTGATCAGGTAACCCGTTCTAGACAAAGTTATGCAGAAAATCGGATTATATTATTCAAACAACCTTCGGTGGTTGTCTTCGATACTGAATACAAACATAAAGCTGGTGGTTCTGTGGTTGTGAGTCAAGTCGCAGGTTCTGTTTGTAACACCTCAGCAATTTCACCAATGCCCCCCAACTGCTAAACTTTATTCCTAGGGTATTGGCCCTTAGATCAGAGCATGAGTATTTACAGTGATTGATATTAGAGGTGCACGGTCTCTTTGAAGTATGCAGTCGTCCATGAATGGTTAACCCCGCTTGCGACAGGTGGATCAGAACTGGTTGTTCAAGAAATCCTGTCTCAGATAGAAGCTGACTTATATGCTCTGATTGACTTTGAGTCGAGCAATCCTGATAGTTATCTCTTCAAACGTCAGGTTGGAACCACATTTCTACAACACTTTCCAAAGGCTAGAGCAGGTGTACAAAAATATTTACCATTTCTGCCGCTCGCCATTGAACAACTTGATTTGAGAGACTACGACGTGATTCTCTCGTCTTCCCATGCCGTCGCCAAAGGAGTTCTAACCAGTCCCCAACAGCTTCATATTTGCTACTGCCATACCCCGATGCGCTACGCCTGGGACTTAACCTTTGATTATTTGCAAAATTCCCCCATGGGCCGAGGAGTCCAGGGCCTATTAACCCGTTATCTCCTGCATCGAATTCGGCAGTGGGACGTTCTGTCTGCTAACCGGGTTGATCACTTCATTGCCAACTCTCGTCACACAGCCCGGCGGATCTGGCGATGCTATCGTCGGACGGCGGAGGTGATTTATCCCCCGATTAATCTAGAGCGATTCGAATTTCAACCCCGGAAGCAAGACTTTTATCTTACGGTTTGTCGGTTGGTCAGCTATAAGCAGGTGTCCCTAATAGTTGATGCATTTAATCAACTGGGTCGTCCGCTGGTTGTGATCGGTACGGGGCCAGAACTCAATCGGATTCGCCAACAGGCCCAGGAACATGTTCAAATTCTGGGGTGGCAGCCCAATGAGGTAGTACAGCACTATATGGCTGAAGCGAAAGCTTTCGTCTATTCCGCCTGTGAAGATTTTGGTATGGCTTTGGTTGAGGCCCAAGCTTGCGGGACACCCGTAATTGCCTATGGATCTGGAGGAGCGGTGGAAACGGTACGAGATGTACGCCAGTATCCAGACTCAGGCACAGGTCTCTTGTTCCCAACCCAGGATTCAGTTGCCATAATTGAAGCTGTTCAAGCCTTCGAGCAGCTTGAAAAAAAGATCAATCCGGACGCTTTGCGCATCCATGCAGCTCAATTTGACCAAAATCGATTCCGCCACCAATATTTTTCCTTCGTAGAACACTGTGTTGAACAGTTTCGAGCCTGCAATTTCAGCTAAAATGCCTAATAATTGCAGTCAAAGTGGTGGCACATTGAGATGGCGGTTGACGTCTATCGTGCCAGTACTGTTCACTGTGGTTTCTATCTCCTATCCTAGGATTATCGTTTCAAGGCCTGAATTCTGTATCAGGTACCTTAACGATTTATGATCAGGACTGTGTGTGGTGTGAATTGAAGGAGTAAGATGACTGCTAATAGCCAACTCATCTTCGGTAGAGGGTTTCGACGTACCTCTACAAGGTACAGCTCCCTGCCTTTTGTTAGGGAGAAGGGCCGACGTCTACCTTTGATCAGGAGTCTTGATGGAGAATTTTTCAAACGTTTGTTTGATATTTTGTTCTCCTTGTCGGTTCTAATCTTGTTTGCTCCGGTCTATCTGCTGCTGACACTACTGATTGCCCTGAGTTCTCCAGGCTCAGTATTCTACGTTCAGCAGCGAATCGGAAAAAATCGCAAGCCATTTGGATGCATCAAGTTCAGAACAATGGTGAACAATGCAGATGAGATGCTGCATCAGATGATGGAGACCTCTCCCAATCTGCGGCAGGAATACCAGGATAATTTCAAGCTAAAGCGCGATCCACGGGTCACCTGGATTGGTCATTTCTTGAGGGTTACGAGCCTGGATGAGTTTCCTCAGTTTTGGAATGTGCTCAAAGGGGATATGAGTGTTGTGGGGCCAAGACCCTTAGTCTCAGAAGAACTGTATAAATATGGTCGCCATATGGATAAGGTTCTGACGATTCGACCCGGAATTACAGGTCTTTGGCAGGTTTCCGGCAGGAATGATATTCCCTACCCTCGAAGGGTTCAGATCGACTTGCACTACGTTAATTTCAAAAGTTTTTGGATTGACCTGTGGATTGTGTTTAAGACGGTTGGGGTTGTGATCTTCCCAAGTGATAACGGCGCTTACTAGTTACTTGTAGCGCGATTATGAGAATACTGTTCCGGTTCTTGGGCTACCCTTGAGTGGCAGGTAATAACCGGACAGTTTTTTCATGTTTTTGTGAAGCACAACGATACAGGGCTACGCAGCCATTGTGCTTTTAGTTCAGGAGGGTTAGATTGGTAAGAGACTTTTTGCGCTGGCTAATGGTGTATTTCTCTCCTCTTAAGAGCTGAATACCTTGCGAAGCTGGCTAGGCGTTATGGAGTGTTTACTTGAGAGCAGTGATGCGTTTGTTGCTGTCTGTTGAGGCAAAAGCCCCGGTTGAGACGCGAGTGGCTCATGATTTCGTAAGTTGCTCATTAATCAGGCTCAGGCGATTACAGAAGAGAGGTGCATCGACTGATTCAGACCCAAGTTCTAGCACAGTACTTACTTTCTACTGTGGATGGATTACTTGATCATTATGAAGGATAGATAGATGACAGAACGGAAGCGTGCCCTGATTACCGGAATCACAGGACAAGATGGTTCATACTTGAGTGAGCTTTTGTTGGAGAAAGATTACGAAGTTCATGGAATCATCCGACGAAGCTCTTGCTTTAACACAGATCGAATCGATCATATCTATAAGGATCCTCATAATCCAAATGCTCAGTTGTTTTTGCACTATGGGGACTTAACTGATGGTACAACGCTCCGACGGATTCTGGAAGCGGTTCAGCCTGTAGAAATTTACAATCTAGGCGCTCAGTCCCATGTACGAGTTAGCTTTGACTCGCCAGAATACACTGTGGATGCAGTGGGGATGGGTGTTCTACGTCTCCTAGAAGCGATTCGAGATTACCAACAGCGAACTGGCATTGAGGTGCGGTTTTACCAGGCAGGTTCTTCTGAAATGTTCGGTAAAGTCGTAGAAGTTCCCCAGAAGGAAGAAACTCCTTTCTACCCTCGCAGCCCCTACGCCTGTGCCAAGGTATACGGGCATTGGCAGACCGTAAACTATCGCGAGTCCTACGGTTTGTTTGCCTGCAATGGAATTCTATTCAACCACGAAAGTCCTCGACGCGGTGAGACCTTCGTGACTCGGAAAATTACCCGGGCCGTTGCTCGGATTGTCACCAATCGCCAGAAGTATATCTACATGGGTAATTTAGATTCTAAGCGGGATTGGGGTTACGCCAAGGACTATGTTAGGGCGATGTGGTTGATGCTACAGCAGGATCAACCGGATGACTACGTTATTTCTACCAATGAAACTCACTCTGTTAAGGAATTCCTGGAAATTTCTTTTGGTCATGTCGATTTGAATTGGCAGGATTATGTCAAATTTGACGAGCGTTATCTCCGGCCTGCAGAGGTAGACTTGCTGATTGGAGATTCAACCAAGGCGAGACAAAAACTAGGTTGGGAACCCAGCGTCACCTTCGAAGAGCTGGTCAAGCTCATGGTAGACGAAGATATCAAGCTACTGGAGGATGCTGGTCAAGTGAATGGTGGCGGCTTTGACTAGCTCTGTAGGATCATAGAGTGAAAGCTTTGACCGAGCCTGTGTAGTGTGACTTTTGGCAAATAGCAGTTCTCGGCGGATCTGTTCAGGGGCATTTGCTTGAATCTATACGGCAGATGGGGGTATACCAGGATACTCTGCTGATGACATGTAAACGGTAAAACTATACATTGATGCCAGTAGGTTTCCCATGCCCTCGTCTGTATAAGAGTAGTAACCGATACAGTGTGATCTGCCATATGTTAAAGGCGAGTTAGAAGGCGAATTAGAGCGACGCATTATGACGAACTTATTGGATTTACAAGGCAAGAGAATTTTGGTGACAGGTGGCGCAGGTTTTCTGGGTCGACAGGTCGTTGACCAGCTTTGTCAAGCTGGAGCTACACCAGACAAAATCCTGTCCCCACGCTCCCGCGAATATGATTTAACGACGATGGAAGCCTGTCAGCGTGCCGTGGAAGGCCAGGATATTATTGTTCATTTGGCGGCTCACGTCGGTGGGATTGGTTTGAATCAGGTCAAGCCTGCTGAGTTGTTCTATGACAACTTGATGATGGGGGCTCAGTTGATCCATTGTGCTTATCAAGCAGGGATTGAGAAGTTCGTTTGTGTCGGAACCATCTGTGCCTATCCTAAGTTCACACCTGTACCCTTCAAGGAGGATGACCTTTGGATTGGTTATCCAGAAGAAACCAATGCTCCCTATGGCATTGCCAAGAAAGCACTACTGGTTCAGATGCAGGCCTATCGACAGCAATATGGGTTCAATGGGATCTATCTCTTACCTGTGAATCTATACGGCCCGGAGGATAACTTTAATCCAGCCAGTTCCCATGTGATTCCTGCCCTGATCCGCAAGGTTTACGAAGCTCAGGAACGGGGCGACCAACAAATTCCGGTTTGGGGAGATGGTAGTCCTAGCCGTGAGTTTTTATACTCTACTGATGCTGCCAGAGGGATTGTCATGGCAACCCAGGGCTACAACGAACCAGAGCCAGTGAATTTGGGAACCAACCAGGAAATTACCATTCGAGACCTGGCGGAACTGATTTGTGAGCTGATGGAGTTCAAAGGGGAGATTGTCTGGCAAACGGATAAACCCAATGGTCAACCGCGTCGTTGCCTCGATACTGAACGGGCTAGGGAGAAATTTGGATTCACGGCGAAAGTTGACTTCAGACAGGGCTTGGCTCAAACCATTGAATGGTATCGACAAAATGCTGAACCCCTGGTTGCCTAGCCATTGACATAGATGTTGCCTAAAAAAGGCTATAGGTGTAATTGCCAGGTGGGAAAATCATAGCTACGATAGAACAGATCTAATTAATCTGTTCTATCAATATAGGGAGGATTCATCTCAGGTGAATCTATTGCATACTGTCTTTAAAAATCAAGATCAGTTCGGAACATCTCTTTCTCCGGCTGAAGCGTTTGCAGCTATTGGCGTTGCAGCGATCGCATCGGACGGTTATCTCTCGGATGATGAGCGGCAACGAATTGTCGATTTACTTTTTGGCGTTGACCTATTTCAGGATTACTCAGAACCCCGTCTACGTGAAATGCTAGAGAACCTGTTTAATCAGCTCTCAACCCGTGGCATTGAATTGTTGGTTGCGATTGCCAGAGAATCCCTTCCCTCAGAATTTCAGGAAACCGCTTTGGATGTTGCGATTGACTTAATCTTATTTGATGGCAAGTTTTCGACAGAGGAAAAGGAGTTTCTTCAGTATCTGTGGAAGGTACTAGATATCCCTCCAGAAAATGCGAATCGCATCCTAAATGCCAAGGCAGCTAAGTACAGCGTTCGGATTGGATTTTAGTTAATCTGGTAGCTTGTTTCTATATCGCTCCTGCACACTCCTCTCTCGATTTTTCAGGTTCGATTCTTCTCAGTTATTTGCTCGTATGCCTGAGTTATTCGTTGGGCAATGGCATCCCAGCTATAGTTCTTCATCGCATAGCTCCGGGCTTGATGCCCTCTTCGTTTCCGTTCTGCCGGATTCTCCAAAGCAGTTCTGATCAGGGTTGTAATGCTTTCAGGGTCACAGGTTCCGACCCAACCTGCGTCCGCCTGTTCAACCTCTGGCCAAATTTGAACGCCCTTTGAAACGATAACCGGAACTCCTGCAACCATTGCCTCAGCCACTGCAATCCCAAAGTTTTCGTAAAAGGACGGCAGTATAAATAAATCAGCCTGCTGCAGAAGTCGAATTTTAGCCTCTCCCGTAACGAAGCCCGGCAGTTCAGTATGGGTATTGAGGGGAGATTGTTGAATGCGTTGCTTAATCTGATTCTCATAGTCAGGATCTTGAGCATTGGAACCTGCCAGCACAAATCGAAAGGAAGTACCTGAAACCAGCACTTGCTCTAGGGCCTGAATTAGAATTTCCAGACCCTTCTTCGGTTCAATCCGGGACATGAACAAAATCAATGGTGGCCCAGAAGATGTTTCTGTCTTTTGTGCTTTAGGGGCATACACACCCAACGGAATAACCAAATCTTTCGTTTCGACGCCAAACCGTTCTGATATTCTGGCTTCTTCAGGACTGGTGAAGTGAATTGCAGCAGCCCCAGCTAGGTTAGGCCGTTCCAGTATTGCCGCGTAGAGTTGCTTGAATTGTCGTTTTTTCTTCAAATCCGCCGGATCGAGAGTTCCTAGAGGTCTCAGAATGTAGGGTAATTGTCGCCATCGAGCCACTACCGCTGCTGTGCTGCTAACCGGAGAGAACAAAGCATGGATATGGGCGACATCAAATTCCGCTGCATGTTGCCAGAGCCAGGTCAGGAGAGGTGTCGAAAACTTGTAGCGTTGAAAGGGAGCACAGCGAAAATACCAAACAGTGTATCCCTCTTCAGGCACAGGTTGACCCAGTGGAACGTCCAGCGGGGGCTGTCCCGCATCTCCATTGGAGTCAGTTGTCAAAATTGTCACGTCAACTCCCTGGGCTGCCAGGGCCGACGATAGGCCACGAACCATCTGGCTGGGGCCGCCATAAACGACAGAGATCGAGGGAATAATTTGCAGAACTTTCATTTAGAATCTCACCCGTTGCCGATGATTTGCAACAGATTGTACCAAGCCCAGGGCAATAAAATTACTCAACAGCGCAGAGCGTCCGTAACTCAGCAGGGGTAATGGAATTCCAGTTACAGGAGCCAGACCAATATTCATGCCTATGTTGACAAAGACTTGAAAGACCACCATGGACAACACACCAATGGCCAGCAGGGAACCAAATTGATCCTTAGCAGAAAGGGCCAGAATTACCAATCGCAGACAGATAAACCAGAATACTGTCAGCACGCACATACAGCCAATAAAGCCCAATTCCTCGCCAATGGCTGAAAAGATAAAATCCGTGTGCTGTTCAGGGATAAAATTCAGTTGGGTTTGGGTTCCCTGCTGCAATCCTCGACCGTACAACTGTCCAGAACCAATGGCAATCCGAGATTGAATCAAGTGATACCCCGCTCCCAGCGGATCACTCTCAGGGTTCAAGAAGCCAATTAAACGCTGCTTTTGGTAATCCTGTAGCAGTTCCCAGAATACATGGCCCAGTTTTCCCGCTCCCAAATACACCAACAGTGCTAGCGGCGCTCCTAACCAGCGCTGCGGCAAACTCCACCAGCCGATGAACCCCATGACAACTGCAAAAATAATGCCTGCCTGATAATTAATATTAGAGAGAATTGCAGAAAATACCGGAGAGACAAGGAGAATCAGCCATCCAGGGTGAACATTACCCCAGTAGAGCATCCCCATCGTTATCGCACCGAAGACCAGGGAGGTTCCAAGGTTCGTTTCAATAAAAACCAAACCCCTGGGCACTGCGGCGATCGCTAGCATACGTGCCATATCCAACAATGTGGGCTGAGACCGTTCGTACAGCAGGGCTGCCAGTGTAATGATTAAGCCAACTTTGGCAAATTCGGACGGTTGGACATGAAAACCAAAGATGTTGATCCATCGTTGTGCTCCCAATGCCGTCGTTCCAATGAAATGGACGGCAATTAACGACAGATTCGTTGCGCCATAGATTACCCATTTCCAGCGAATCAGTCTGTCATAGTGACAACGGGCTAACAGAAACGTCAAGCCCAATCCAAATGCACCCGTTAACCAATGTTGCCACCAGTCTGTGAGACCTTGATTCGACTCGACACTCCGAATCATGACTCCACCGAACAGCGTTAAACCTGCGTAGGCAAACAGCAGTAACCAGTCCATCTCAGCCCAGGCAGACAAGATCGATGACTGACGGCGATAATTTGAGCGTACCCTTCCCAGCATAAGTTTTAGATATAGGTTTTAGAAGTTGGCGGCTAGCAATCGGTTGAGATTCTATAACTGTGTTTTCGGTCGTTCACCCCGAAATTCCGCCTAAATTCAACACTTCCCAGTTATCTTGACTGTGAACAGAGATTATTTCGATTGATCGGGTTCGTAGAGATATTCAAAGGTATTGCCGTCCAGATCTTTGCCGTAAAACGAGGCGGTTCCATCGCGGTGTTCGTGGATCTGACCAACACTAACCCCCTGCTGCTGTAATTCAGTATGGGCAGCCTCCATATCAACGCGGTCATTGAAAATAAAACCAAAGTGAGCTCCCGCCTGATCATAACCAGGACTTAGCAAGGCCAGACCATCATCCCCTGCCTTCAAATAGGCCCAGTCTGTATCCTTCCAAACCAACTTCATACCTAGGTTTTTGTAGAACCTGGCTGCCTGATCGATATCCTGAACACAAATTGCGACGTGGCCCAACCGCTTCAATTTCATAGCAACAAAAGTTAACTTCCTTCTGTGTGCTATTCTACAACGTCAGTTTTACTTAACTGGTGCGAATGCCCCATTCCAGGGCCTCTTCTTCTGTTTCAAAAATTTCAAAGACAGAGTCCATCATCGTAACCTCAAACACGAGCTTTGCTTCAGGATGAACGTCACAGATTCGGAAACTGCCTTTAACTTTATCTGCATCTCGCATTCCAGCGACCAGAGAAGTTAGACCAGAGCTATCAATGAAATTGACCTGACCGAGATTCACAACAACATGGCGACTCAGCTTAGAAATGCACTCTTGCAGCTTCAGACGGAATTGCCAAGCTGTTGTAATGTCCAAACGACCAGAAGGCGCAAGCACAATTACTTTTGCACCATCCTTAGTCAAATGTTCTCTCTGATCAATCTGAATCACTGACTGTCCCCTTAGAGCTTCTGATACTTCTATGATGACCTATTCCAACAGTAAGCTTAACTCATGGCAACGCATTAAGCACACGGACTACTCCGCCCAATTTTGAGGCTTGAGAAAGACATCATACAGCTCCGCCTCTGGCGTGCCAGGTTCAGGCTGATATCCGTACTCCCATCTTACCAAAGGTGGCAAGGACATAAGAATAGACTCAGTGCGGCCATTGGTCTGGAGACCAAACACTGTACCGCGATCATAGACCAGGTTGAACTCAACGTATCGACCCCGACGATAGAGCTGAAAATTTCGTTCTCGTTCACCGTAGGGCTGTTCCTGACGTCGTTCCACAATCGGGGTGTAGGCTGGGAGAAATGCCTGACCACAACTTTGAACAAAGCCAAACACTGCCTCCCAAGAGAGGGGTTCAATCGTACCGACCTGGTTGCTGTATTGACTGGCAGGGCCATTAGCATCGGGGCCATGGTACAGCGTGCCTCGACCATCCTGATAATCAAAGAAGATGCCACCGATGCCACGGGATTCACCTCGGTGCTTGAGATAGAAATACTCATCACACCACCGTTTGAACACCGGGTAGTAATGACCGTGGTGGCGATCGCAAGCCTGCTTCAGCGTTTTGTGGAAGTGAACAGCGTCTTCAGCAAAGGGATAGTAAGGTGTCAAGTCAATGCCACCCCCAAACCACCAAACTGGCCCTGCCTCAAAGTAGCGATAGTTGAGATGAACCGTTGGTACGTAGGGACTATTGGGATGTAGCACCATTGAAGTTCCCGTAGCGTAGAAGCCATGTCCCGCAGCTTCCGGTCTCTGGGTCAGGATTGAAGCCGGTAGCTTCTCACCCCAAACCTCTGAAAAATTGACTCCTCCCTGTTCAAAGACTCGGCCTTCCCGAATCACTCGAGAGCGACCCCCGCCTCCACCTGGACGCTCCCAGGCATCTTCCTGAAACTGACCTACACCATCTAGATGTCCTAGACCCTGACAGATGTGATCTTGAATCTCTCGCATGAACTGGCTCACCTGTGACTGAGAGTCATGGGGAGGCACGGACGAAGTCGCCGCTCCATTAGCGACCGGAATCGACGATTTATCTTTATCAGAAATAATGTCAGGGGCTTTTTCAGAAATTTGAGATGCTGTCATAACTTTCAGTTACTTATCAATCCTCTTGTTCACTCCAAGTTGGAGAACGATCAAAATATTAAAAAATCAAGCTTAATCATCTAGTTTTTTGTTCAACACCGTCAAGGGTCAATCGAAAAAATTGATGCTTTTGAGCCACTTCGTAACGACTCTTAAGAATAGAGTTCATAAAAATTCATTATACTGCGGGTTCTCCTACAAGACGAAAAACCTTGACAATCATGATTTTAGTGGAACGGGGAATGATACTAGACCTAGACCAAACCGCTGCTAAAGATTGATTGCAGAAAATCAAGATCGACTAACATAATGATTGTTCGTGAGGATTTAGACCCCTCGTACTGCCAACCAAAGCCAACTCAACAATTAGGTTAATCAAGTAATGATGCCAAATTCCTTGGATACAAGCTCTGTTATAGAGGTGTTGCGGCCTGTACAAGATCCGGAGCTTCGTAAAAGCCTGGTCGAGCTGAATATGATTCGTGATATTGAGATTGAGGATCAGGAAGTACGTTTTACACTCGTGCTGACCACTCCAGCTTGTCCGCTGCGAGAATTTATTGTTGAGGATTGTCAAAAGGCTGTGAAGCAGCTTCCTGGCGTAGCAAATGTTGTGGTTAATGTCACGGCCGAGACCCCTCAGCAAAAGTCTCTGCCAGATCGCCAGGGAATCGAGGGGGTCTAAAATATTCTGGCGATTTCTAGCGGCAAGGGCGGGGTTGGCAAAAGTACCGTTGCTGTCAATGTTGCAGTTGCCCTGGCTCAGGCGGTGACAAAGGTTGGATTGATTGATGCGGATATCTATGGCCCGAACGATCCCTCCATGCTTGGCCTATCTGATGCTCAAGTGATGGTGCAGCAGGGGCCTGACGGAGAAGTCCTGGAACCAGCCTTTAACCATGGGGTGAAACTGGTCTCCATGGCATTCCTGATTGATAAGGATCAACCAGTAATCTGGCGGGGGCCGATGTTAAATGGGATTATTCGCCAGTTTCTCTATCAAGTCTCTTGGGGAGAACTAGATTACTTGATTGTGGATATGCCACCGGGAACGGGAGATGCCCAGTTAACTTTAGCTCAGGCGGTTCCCCTTTCAGGGGTTGTGATTGTGACCACCCCTCAAACGGTTTCCCTGCTGGACTCTCGGAAGGGATTGCGGATGTTTCAGCAACTTGGGGTCTCCATCTTGGGAATTGTTGAAAATATGAGCTACTTCATTCCTCCTGATATGCCTGACAAGCAGTATGACATCTTTGGATCAGGCGGTGGTGAGAAAACGGCCCAAGAGTTGAATGTACCCCTACTGGGTAGCGTCCCGCTAGAAATGCCTGTCCGAGAAGGTAGCGATGCAGGTGTCCCGATTGTGGTCTCCCAGCCCGACGCTGCTGCGGCCCGAAGTTTAAAGTTAATCGCTCAACAGATTGCTGCCAGGGTTTCCGTCGTTGCTCTGACATAACGAAACAAAACGCTGGGGGCAAACCCCACTGTCCAACGGTTCAGTGACGGTTCAGTGACGGTTCAGTGAAGTTACCACAGAGCTAATTCATCAATCGCTTGAACATCCAGTCAAACCGCATTCCAGCGATAGTCGTATTTTCCAGAACAGTCAAGTCCAATTCCTGGTGACTATCCATGGAATTTGCCTCAATAGCGTTCGTGGGATGGCCAACTTTGGCCAGTTCATAGCCTCGAATTTGCGTCCGGAGTCGATCCGCCAACAGAGTTGTAATTGCCCTGTAGAAACGCATCTGAAATCCTGAATCAGCCTGCATCCTCTGATTTAGCAGTGCTTGAGGTAGGGTGAGCAGCAAACAGTCTTCTAATGCTCTGACGGTTGCTGATGCTTTCCCCGCTTGAATAAAGGACATCTCTCCCAGAATTTCCCCAGGAATTGATTTGGCAACCGCTGGCTCCAGACGCTTTCCTTCCACAACCGTAGGGATAAAGATTCCCAGAGTTCCTTCCAGCAAAATCGAGACGGATTCCACCACTGCTCCAGCCTCGATAATGGCAGTCCCCTCGGTGATTTGTTCTCGCTTGCCATTGGTAATCATCCAGGCCAGATCATTGTCATTCAAAATGGCAAATACAAACAAAACCTTCTGTAATGAGGGACTAGAAGCCACTCGATCACGGGCTAGCAAATCAGACAGGGCCCGCAACTTATTGGATAAATGGATCGCCAGAGTCTGATAAAGTCCCGTTGCAAAGGCTGTGTCTGAGCTAACTTTATCTACTAGGATCTGCTTAGGAATCGCTAAAACCTGAGAAAATTCCAGAGCGGTAGTTGTAATAGCGGCCCGTTTTTGGTCAATAAAACAGAGATCCCCAACCAGTTCACCGGGAGAAAGTTGAGCAAATTCCTCAGTGCTAGTTCCCAGAGAATTAGTGGGGAGTTGAACGGCCAAGCTACCACTCAATAGAATGTAGAGACCCCCTGGTTCACACCCTGCATGAACCAGGGCTTGCCCCTCAGTCAACTCCAAAAGCTGACCCATTGCCGTCATCCAATCAATATCATGGGTCTGAAACGCAGCAAGATGGGAAAGAATATTTTTCATTAGAATGACCCAAATCGGGCTTTGGCAAGTTCGAGCAGCAGATTGGCCTAGGCGCTAAAGATTCTAAGATAGAAGAGAAGAGCCTACAAGTCAATCAGATTGATACTTTCAAACTCAGTTAACAACGAGAAAGGCAAATATAATATTGGACACCCTAAAGTGTCATTTAACTTCCACTAAAAACTCATATTCATATCCTCGAAAATTGGAATCCAACTCAAGGATATATTCTCCTGTCATCGGCAATTTTCCTGTCCATTCTGAGGATTGACCAGAGCGCTCCGCAGGAGAGGTCAATGATTGGCCATCGGGGGCTACAATCCGAGGAAACACAGGTTGGTAGCTCTCAACGATCATCGTTTGACCCGCCACAGCCTCTAGGGTATATCGATGGCTACCCCCGCCAATAATTTGTCCTTTCACCACAGCGGAGTTTCCACCAGGATGAAATTGAATCGGCTTCTCCATATCCGCACAGGTACTTTGGGTACGGCTTTTCGACACCCATCCGGCCACTGGGCTATTAATTTTTAGCCAGCCGTTCTGCTCTTGGTCAATGGAGATAAACGTTTGATTTTCCAGTTGTCCCACAATATTGCCATCCACGACCTCTGGGCTGGAACGAACATTCAGCGGCGGTTCTGGATCATTCACGATTGCCATGCTAATGGAGCATCCTTCTGTCATGGGCCGGATCACAACTGGATTTTTGGGAGGCGTAGGACTTGGGGGCTTTGGAGATGTGGTAACTGGCGGTTGGGGGGATGGGGGGGGTGGCGTTGATGGCGTTGGTGATGGTGTTGTAATACTTGGAGCTGGTGGCTGAGGAGAAGCGGCCGATTCAGGAGCCACGGCAGCAGGCTTCTGAACGGTGTTGTCAGGGGCTGAAGCCGCTCCTGAAGTAGGTGGGCTAGGCTTAGCAGTGGGGTCTTGACCCCTAGCGGGTTCAACTGTTTCTGATGTTGATTCGGCGGTAGGTGATGCATCAGGAGATTGAGATGAATTGCGAGAGTCAATCGTGGCACAGGCGACCACAACTGCAGTTGTAACACCCGCCACTGCTGCAATCGTCCATTGATTCGGTCTAGGAGACATACTTTTACTTATCCTCAACTCACTATCTAGTCAGTAAAGTTTTAATCGTTAGCAATTTCTAATAAGGAATCACACCCCTATTTATTTAAATGTTACGGAACAAGGGTGAGGCATTCCGGAGGAATTAAATGATTGATCAGTGGGATTTCTCCACCGAATATACTAGTGTTACTGAACGAATGAAACGAGCTTTCTCTATTCTAGAGGTACTCAGTCCTACTAGCTTCCCTATGCCAAAAACCATATCAGGACAGACCCGCCGACACCAACGCAACCAGCTCTTGAGTCAGGTAAAGCGAGAGGTTAAACATTATCGGATGCAGTCTTTGCATCGAACCGTATTGTTAAAGCTGGCCCAGGCTACACCTCCTCTCAAAATGCGGCGCAGTTGGGATGTGGAAGCAAAGGTCGGAAATCGTCCCAGCTTTCGGCTCAAATCAGGGAGTGGCATTATGCCCACTTTCGACCGAATTGGTGGGAAGCTGCTAATCCTGGGGGCCAGCGGCTCAGGTAAGACTACAACTTTGATGGGCTTAGCGAAGGTATTGGTCAGTCGATCAATGGCTGACCCCGAAGAACCGATGCCGATCCTGCTGCATCTGGCAACCTGGACAGTCGATCAACCCATTGCTGACTGGATTGTAGAACAGACCCGGATTCAATATGAGCTGCGACCGGAGGTAGTCTGGCAATGGCTGGAGGAACTTCGTCTTTTGCCATTAATCGATGGATTTGATGCGGTAGATCCAGAACATCGAGAAAGTTGCTTGCAGGCGATCAACGAGTTTCTAGTAGGACATTTGTGTCCGCTTCATCTGGTGGTTTGTAGTGAAACAAAGGCCTATCACAGTTGTCCAAGTCGCCTACAACTCAATGGAGCAGTCCTGCTACGCCTGCTTTCCAAGCGACAGATTCGAGAGTACCTGACTGAGGCCAAGAGCTGGGATCTGTGGCGCAATATTGAAGATGATGATAACTTGATAAGACTGGCCAAG
The DNA here is from genome assembly GCA_050331715.1 of Microcoleaceae cyanobacterium. GTDB lineage: Bacteria > Cyanobacteriota > Cyanobacteriia > Cyanobacteriales > Microcoleaceae > JBHJGO01. The sequence goes on along the minus strand of JBHJGO010000167.1, from coordinate 10,279 downwards.
CGTCCTCTGTTTCTGAGCATGATGGCCTTAGCCTTTGAGGAGCTACTGATCGCCTCATGGAAACGGCTAGATTCCCTGGATGAACAACGTCGCTATCTGCTTAATGCCTATCTGCGGGGACAAATAACTCAGGAAACTACAAAAACAGGCCGTTCTCAAACGCAAACACCCGAACAAATCCGGCAATGGTTAACCTGGCTAGCAAAACAATTGGAAGCGGGACATCAAGAAGAATTCTCTCCCCATGAAATTTCTCCTCACTGGCTGCAAACTTCTAACCAGAAAAAAAAATACTCGCTAGGGGTCAAATTACTGATTGGCGTTGTTTGGGGTATCATTTTATTGTGGATTCTTCTGGGGACAATTCGCGGATCCATATTGGGGATTTTGTCCGGTATTGGAGTTGGATTATTGTGGGCGTGGGCAACCTGGGTCTTTTCGATTCATCGCCAAATTGAAAACTTTGTCCGTCGCGGAATCCTCTCTTCCCAAGGACATCTACCATGGCAATACCGTCAATTTTTGAATACGGCAACTAAACGACTCATTTTAAAAAAAGTCGGTCGTCACTATCGCTTTATTCATCGACTGTTACAACAACATCTATCACAAATGTGATTCGAGTTCCAGATGGATACAGGAAATGCTTTCCCTTAGATTGACTCGTTTACAAAAGATTTACCTGAATCGGAACAGCCATCCAAAATCTCCGTGTTAGTATTGATCTGAGAAGTATGCAGGGTCTTTACAAACTTTAAAATTAAATCGCTATGCGTCAGCCTTACACTTCGCACCGCATTCATTCTGATCGAGCTATCTTCCAACTGCTCTCTTCCACTTTGATCTTTTGGAATATTTTTCTATCACTGATAGTTCCTGTAGAGGCTTCCAATAATTTTCCCTTGCAGCAAGCGAGTATTACGTTCCCACCTACGGAAGATCGAGGTGCTCCAGCCCGAACTCGCGGCTCAGCCAATCGAGGCTCCTGCAGTGAGGCCCAGGCTATTACTACTCAAGAAAATGCTAGCTCAACGCCCCTGACGGCTCTGATGCCAGATAATAATGTTGGTACAACGTTGAGCCCTAATCCTGCGGTCTATTTATATGTGCCTGAAACATCAGGTCAGTCGGCAGAATTTACCCTATACAATTGGACTCAGCGGCAGAGAAAACCCCTGTATGAGGTTAAGGTTCCACTGCAACAAAGGCCGGGGATTGTGAAAGTTTCTATTCCCAAGAATTTGGCCCTTGAGCCTCAAAATACCTACGCTTGGGTCTTTAGTGTGATCTGTAATGCTGAGAATCGAAGTCAAGATCAGTCGGTGAGCGGTTGGATTGAACGGATTGCGCTACCGCTAGAACAGCAAGCAAGCATTGACCAATTAACGCAGCCATTAGAGAGGGCCAATCGCTACGCTGCGGCAGGAATTTGGTACGAAACCCTGGCGATCGCAGAGGAATTGCGTACTTCTCAACCAAAGTCCTGGGAGGGATTACTAGATTCAGTGGGTTTAAGTCACCTGGCTAAGCACCGGGTGGTTGAATGTTGCCAAAATCAGATTGGTCATCGATCTCAACTCAAGTAATTCAAATCCAGTCATTATCCATTCATAATGCTCAATAGGAGTACTTTATCGGATTAGTGTTTATCAGGCTGCGGTCTAACTCAGCATCGATTACAACTCCCAAGCATAAATGATGAATCGTAAGGGAGAAGTTCGCTCTTTTTTGTGGCAATGGAGGGGAGTTGGGATTACTGCACCAACTGTTGCCATACTGATTATCCTGTTGCGTTTGACAGGAATTCTCCAGTTTTGGGAGTGGGGCGCTTACGATACCTATCTGCGACATCGGATCGGACGGCCCCCTGAAAGCCAAATTGTGATTGTGGGCGTAGATGAGACTGATCTACAAAGGGTGGGTCAGGCTATTATTCCAGATGGGGTCTATGCTGAACTGCTGAAGCGACTGCAGGCCATGCAGCCCCGTGCCATCGGTTTGAATATTTATCGAGATTTACCTGTTCCGCCGGGCCATGAAGCGCTGGTTGAGGTATTCCAGAAAACTCCAAATCTGGTCGGGGTGCAAAAGGTGGTAGGTGAGGATAACCAGGAAGTAATTAATCCCCCCCCTTCCCTGGCAGAAAAAGGGTTAGTAGGGGCAAGTGATTTAATTCTGGATGCGGACTATCGGGTACGGCGAGGTTTGCTGTATTTAACGGATAGTAATGACCAGAATGTTTTCAGTTTTGGGTTTCTAGTGGCATTGCTCTATCTGGAAACGGAAGGCATCACACCGGAGACAATTGAAGGAACCAACCAATGGCAATTAGGGACAGAGATGTTTGTCCCCTTAGAGCGGAATGATGGCAGCTATATTCGAGCAGATGATCAGGGATATCAATTGCTGCTGAATTATCAAGGGGCACGCGGCTATTTTGATACTGTTTCACTGATGGATGTGATTGAGGGCCGAGTTCCATCGGATTGGGGGCGAGATCGGATTATTTTGGTGGGTTCTGTGGGGGAGAGCTTGAGCGATTTATTTGCGACACCCTACAGCGGGGGATGGCTTACCTATCTAGAGCCGATGTCTGGTGTAGAAATTCAAGCCCATCTAGCCAACCAGATTATTCAGGTGGCCCAGGGAAATCCACTATCAATTCAAACCTGGTCTGAATTGCAGGAAATGTTTTGGATTCTCATCTGGTCAGGGATTGGGGCAGTGTTGGCCTGGCGCTGGCGCTACGATCAGGGACAGTTTTTTTCGCTGCCGCAGCTCTTTCGATTAATCGGCGCATCCGTAATTCTCATTACAATTACCTACATTGCCTTTCTGCAAGGGTGGTGGATTCCGGTCGTTCCTCCTCTACTGGCTCTGATTAGTTCGATGATTGCCATCACCGGATATATGGCCCACAAGGCCAGCACGATTCGGGAAACCTTTGGTCGCTATCTAAGTAACGAGGTCGTTGCAGAACTACTTGAGAGCAATCGCCACGCTGATTTAGAAGCCCGCCGACAGAATGTAACTGTTCTGACAGCGGATTTGAAGGGATTCACGGTGCTATCGGAGCAGTTAATTCCAGAAGATGTAGTCTACATTTTAAATATCTATCTGAAGCAGATGTCCGCCATCATTGCCTACTATCAAGGCACGATTGATAAATATACTGGCGATGGCATCATTGTGATTTTTGGTGCCCCCCATTCCCAGACTGATGATGCCCTGCGAGCAGTTGCCTGTGCGATCGCCATGCAGCAGGGTATGGTCAATGTCAATCGACAACTCAGAATGCTGAACTTCCCCACCCTGGAGATGGGAATCGGGATCAATACAGGGGAGGCTGTGGTCGGCAATATTGGCTCTGATGAACATGTGGAGTACACTGCGATTGGTTATGAAGTCAACCTTTCCTTTCAAATTGAATCGGGGGCAGTGGGAGAGCAAATTTTAATTTCTGAAGCCACCCGCAATGTCATTAATGCTCATCCATTAGGAACAAATTTAGTTCTGATCAATGCGGAGAAGCAGGTCAAGCCCTTAGGAATGAACCAGAATGTCACCGTTTATGAAGTGGGGGGGATTGGGCATCCTTATAATCTATTCCTCTCCAAAGAAAGTGAGCAACTTCTGGCTGTGAAACCAGTAATCCCCGTGCGTTATTTAATTTTAGAAGGTAAGCATACGACCAATATTTTCTTTGAGGCTGTAATCACTCAGCTTTCCATTAAAGGAGCCGAAGTCGAAATTGATCCTGCAAAGGTAGCACTAATGCCACCATTACAGGGAGATATTAAGTTAAATCTGTTAAAAGCTAATGGATTGACGTCAATTAGTGAGGATATCTATGCAAGAGTGATTAAAAATATTCCCAATCGGAGAAAATTCTACATTCGATTTGTGTTCAAGCCCTCTACTGTAGCAACCTATCTAGAAAACGTCTACCAATCACTGGAAATCAAGGGTGACTTTTCCTCTGAATACCCATCAGAATAAATGATTTACACCAAATCCCAGTGCTCGATCAGAACTGAGCAAGTCCTCCGCCAATCTCAGAATAAGGCGACGTCCCACTTCTGTTTCAAAAACCGAAGAGAACACCAAATCAATCGGCTTTCCCTGTCCAGCCTGAACTTGACAGAATTGCCGTAGTTTTCTCGGTGAGCCCAAAATAGCTGGTTTAATTACAAAGATCCCCTTCCATCCCTGATCATAGCAAGATTGTAATTCGAGGAAGTTGGCAACAGATTCATCTAGAGCGATTGAAGTCGAATAGGACTGACTTAACTCCTGCATTTGATCAAAGGAATAGGCCGGCAAAGGCTGCTCTAGAAACTCAATCTCTATCCGGTTTCTGGTATAAAACGGTTGATTATTAAGTTGATTGTTAAGTTGATTGTTAAGTTGATCACACTGTTTGAGCCATTGATTTGCTTGCTGCCAGTTCAGACCACCATTCGCATCCAAACGTAGACGAAACGTTAGGATTTCATCAGTTACGGGTGTCATCTCCGCAAGAAATCGTACCAGCTTTTGTAACAAACTCAATTCGAATTCAATGGGGAAAACAGCAATCTTCCACTTGAAGGTTTGATAGCCCTGCTGTACTAATTTCGGTAATACACTTAACATGCGTTCTCCCGCAGGCAACAACCCGCTGTATTTAAGTGTTTGTGATTCAAGTGTTTGTGATTCAGAGTTCGAGAATGAACTGGTTTGAGATAAATCGGCTCTTGTTTCAAACTGCTCAAGCTGCTCCAGAGCTGATTCAAAGCCAAATTGACAAGCCGGAAGTCGATCGGGAATCTCCAAGATTGCCTGTCGGTCTATCTCAGTTGGAAGCTGAGCGCAAAATGTCTGGGCCTCAGCCAGGGTTTCTGAACCAAACCAACTCAGCGGCGCAATTTCTCCTCGACTGATATTCCCTGTTTGATCCCTTAAATCCAGAAGCATACCCTCCCGAACACTCCATTCCCCGTGGTGAGTTTTCAACGGTTGTTTGAAGGGAATCTGGTAGGTCTGGAACTTGAGCGAGTATCTCATGAATACGCTAGATTATTACAGGTGATTGGTTCCTAGGAGAAAAAAGGTGGAGAAAACAATCAATTGTGCTGAAGCCTGTGTCAATGGCTGCGTGCTAGGCGACAAGTGCCCTAACAAAGAATATGCCCAATCGGCGACTCAGTTTGTTCAAAATACCTCTCTGGATCAAATCTTAGGCATGGCAGAGGAAGCGGTGCGAAAGAAACGGATGGAGCCCCCAAAGTGGATTATTCCAGACTTTCCTGAATAGGGCTAATCTAGTCGGTTTCCGTCCAGATCAGTTTCAATCTTTGGGCAAATCCTCCCCTTTCAGCCCGCTTCTGATCTCGCTTGAGGAGAATTGCTTCTGTCGGAATTTGATGGCTATCGATCAAAGCGTCAATCACGTCTAGTAAGTCTGCCAGCTCCTCAGTCAGATGATCTGCACTTGCAGTCGCCGCTTCCTGAGCTTCTTCTAATAGCTTGTCTCGAAGTGCCTGACGATATTCTGTCTCTGCTAGAGTAACAACCTCACAGTCATGACCAGACTGACGAATTAGATCGGGAATCAAATCTCGAACTAGCTTATTGCATTCTTGGCGCATTAACTAAAACTCCCTCAACCCTTACGATTTATACAACAAAATTACTATCAATGGCCAATACATGGCCCTCTCAAACTGGAGCAGTCATTTCATGAATCTTCAAAATCAACTACAAAAATTCCTGAAAATAGCAGTTAGTTTGTGTCTGATCGGCAGTTTATTGAGCAGTTGTAGCCAATTGTCTGCTGCCATCAAACCACAACAACCCGAACCAAAATTATCCGAATCTAAGATATCTGACGTCTATCAATACAATCGTGTTCACAGTTCGGACGGCATTGGGAAAATCTATATGGGTCGTGAAATTGCTCAGGTGATGGGCCATGAGGGGGCGGCCTGGTTGGAGCGTCCTAGCCGTGAAAGTTCGGAACAACCCCAACAGCTTGTTAATAGCCTGGAGTTGAAATCGACTGACTGGGTGGCTGATCTTGGCGCAGGAACCGGCTACTTTACCTTCCGCATGAGTCCACTTTTACCAGAAGGCAAAGTCTTCGCCGTCGATATTCAGCCAGAAATGCTAGAGCTGATGAATTTCGTCAAAACTGAAGAAGATATCCAGAATATTGAAACTGTTCTGGGACAGGCTGATAATCCGAACCTACCCCCAGATCAGATTGATCTAGCGCTGATGGTGGATGCCTATCACGAATTCAGCTATCCCAGGGAAATGATGGAAAATTTACTTAAAGCCCTCAAGCCCGGTGGAAGAATTGCTGTCGTCGAATACCGCAAAGAAAATCCTTTGATTATGATCAAGCCCCTGCACAAGATGACAGAGAAACAGGTGCGGCGGGAGATGGAAGCCGTGGGATTTACCTGGCTTAAAACTGATTCAGCTCTGCCACAGCAACATATTGTTTTCTTTCAGAAGCCAGTGTGAGAATTTATGGCTCTAGAAGGAACAGAGTTTTGCTCGTTGGAGGGCTAGCGGTCTCTCAATCTCGGTTTTGTGTGTACCGTCATTCCCGCGTAGGCGGGCATCCAGGCAGCCCATTAACATCACTTTACAGGATCACATTTGACCAGCCACCCGCGTAAACAAGGGTTTCAAGGGAATTTAATGCAACTTTGAACAGGGAACGAAAGGCAGCGAAACAATTTAAAACTTCTAGAAATTTAGAACGTTCACTTCCTCAAATGTTCTGACCAAACGCGAGTCGGCAACCCCCAAATGTAGACAAACCCCTCAGCCGCCTTGTGGTCAAACACGTCCTCTGCACCATAGGTTGCTAAACCCAAGTCATAGAGGGAATATTTCGATTGGCGTCCTGCCAGGGTGAGATTCCCTTTGAACAACTTCACCCGAACCTGTCCAGCCACCCGTTCCTGGGTTTTCTGAATGAAAGCATCTAGGGCTTGCTTCAGGGGACTGAACCACAGACCGTTATACACCATCTGGCTGTAGGTATCCTCAATGCCCCGTTTATAGTGGGTCACGTCTGAAGTCAACACCAGGCTTTCCAGATCCCGATGCGCCTGAATCAAGACCACCATCGCTGGACACTCGTAGATTTCGCGGGATTTGATCCCAACCAGGCGATTTTCTACCATGTCAATCCGACCAATGCCGTGATTCCCCGCCATTTTGTTTAACTGTTCGATCAACTCTACCCCGTCCAGGGCTTGACCATTTAAACTGACCGGGATTCCCTGTTCAAACCCGATCTCTACATATTCGGGTTCGTTCGGCGCATCGACAACACTGCGGGTCATTTCATAGACCTCTTCTAAGGGTTCTGTCCAGGGGTCTTCCAGATGCCCGGCCTCAATAGCTCGACCCAATAGGTTCAGATCGATGCTGTAGGGGGAGGATTTTTTCACGGCAAAGGTAATGCCATGTTTCTCACCGTAGGCAATGGCCTCCTCTCGACTCATACCCCATTCCCGCGCGGGTGTGATCACCTTTAAAGATGGATTGAGCGCCGCAATTGAAACATCAAATCGTACCTGGTCGTTGCCCTTGCCTGTACAACCGTGGGCGATCGCATCCGCACTATATTTCTCCGCCGCTTCCACCAAAAGCTGAGCGATCAGCGGTCGAGCGAGAGCGGTTGACAGAGGATAGCGATTTTCATACAGCGCATTGGCCTGAATCGCTGGGAAAGCAAACTCCTGAACAAAGCGTTGCCGCACATCAATTACCAACGACTCGATAGCCCCTGAATCCAATGCTTTCTGCTGGACTGGCTCTAGTTCAGCACCCTGACCTAAATCAGCAGCTAATGTGATGACCTCTTCAACCCCGTACTCATGCTTGAGATAGGGAATACAAACAGAAGTATCAACTCCGCCAGAATACGCCAGTACAGCTCTTTTTGCGTGACCCATGCGTTAACTTGTCTCCTAGACTGAACAGATAAGTTAGTTTAATTGATTTCACCTAGATTTTTAACCGTGGGAATGGGGTTGAATCTTCGGATGTGGCCTGGCCCTCCAACACGTTCATCAATTCCTTTAACGATTGGCTGCTCAGGTGGTTTGCTTGTCCGGCTGAACCTCCCAGCACACTAGAGACAACCCTGGGATAATTCGCAAAGGCCACTCGAATGTTTTGCACCGCCAGCACGTAACGGGCAATCAACCGCTGGCGGTTTGTATCTAATTCTTCAAATCCTTCCATTATTTCTGACGTACTCCAATGGTTTAACAGCTTGACTAATCGGACTGTGGGTCTTCTCCCATGGCTTGGTTTATCTGTTTCCACTGCCAGGAGATCAGGGCCGCTTTGATGTCGTCGGGGGTGAGAGCCAACATCATCTCCAAACAATCCAGGTAATGGCCCATTTCCCCGTGGGTCAGGGTATAGGGAAAGGTACGGGAGAGGCGATCGCGCCCCTGAGAAAAGGTCACAGTTAGGGGAATTCGATTGTTCTGGAACTGTGGCAGATTTCCCCGTGGGAGTGGTTGTTCATAGGTCATTGATTGGTTCCTTGTGTAAATTTCAGGAAATCATGAATTCGTGTGTTTGAATTCCACTCATGCTAATGTTAAACACACGAATTGACATTGTCAAGGAAATCGTGTGTGTAAGATAATTGGAGAAGAATTATGGAAACCAATGACAGAACGCAAGAAACCAGGCCCCAAACCAAGAGACAAGGCAAGGGTACAGCTAGTACTCAGTCCAGAAGGGAAGAAAGCACTTCAAGCCAAGGCCAAGGCTCTGGGGATGACATCCTCAGCCTTAGTCGAAGAGTTGGTCGGCTCGAAAACTCTTTCAGTGGAATTGGTGCATTTGCTGGGGGAATCCTTGAGCAATCGCTTAGTCAGCTTGAAGAGCGATTGCAGGAATATGAAGATTGCATAGTTTGGTATGCGTCAGCCAAGCTAAAAATCCAGGAGCAAATTCAAGCAACAAAACTACTTCAACAAGAATTCTCAGAGCATCTCAGGAAGCTAGAAGAAGAATAATCCTCCTAGCTCTTGTAGGGTGGGCAAATCGAAGTAGTTGAGCGCAGAGATTGAGCTATCACTCTTGCCCACCTCAACCATCAAAAATTCCACGCATCTTCTCTACCGCAATATCCTAAACAGCGGGCAAACAGAAATGCTTCTGGCCAGGTTATTGAACGCCTGTAATTTGCACACCCTACACTGTCCAAACAAATCCAGAGTATGCCAAATCACCATGTCTTCAGTTGCTCCTAATTATCTCCATATCCAACGCTACAGATGACTTTAGCCCTGATTATGCATTTAGCGATATCGGCTTTCGAGTGGTGTGTACGTTCCCCAGAATTCTTCCGTAATCCTTTGCTCTTTTCCAACTTTCCATCAGATTAGAAGTCATCTAAAGCTACAGTATGGGTTGTTTAGACGAGCCGTATCGATCCTTAATTACGCAAGAATTTCTCAACTGCGTTGTGGACACAATTGCGCGGGTACAGGCTCGGCAACAGAAGCAGACGCAAGATTATCAAAATCCCTTTCAGGAAATTCTGTTACCGGAACAGGCGATTTTCTGGTCACGGTTTGAGCGTTCCTTTAGTACCAGTTTTGGCCAACGATTAGTAGAAACAGTCTCCCGCTACGTTGCACTTGCCACGGGGGCGGAGGAAGCCGAAACCCAGAGAAAGATTCACTATCAACTGTCCAACCGAGAATTAGAAAATATTTCAGCCCATATTCGCAGTCTCAGAACCCGACAACTTGGGCGCTATCCCAATTGGCAACTCGATCTAATGTCTGTACAAACTGAAGACTCTCGCAATATTCCGGTTCAATCGAACTTTGATCTCTGGTTTCTGCGGGATGGAATTGATCACTATGTCAGCATCAAAACTGTGAAACCCAATATTGATCAAGCAGCCGTTGCCAAGGAAGAAATGCTAAAGGTGAAATGCGCCTTTCCGGGCAGCCAGGTTTACTTTGGTCTGTACTACAATCCCTATGGAAAACACCGTCTAGCTTACAATCACAACCCCTGTTTTACTGTATTTGATATGCATCACGACCCGGTAGTTTTGATTGGCAAAGATTACTGGGATACGATTGGTAAACCTGGAACCTATGAGGAAGTGCTAAGCCTTGCGGCAGTAGTCCGGCATCTAGCTCTTGTTTCTTTGAAAGATTTTCTTATGAAGCTTGAGATTGAAACTTCTGAACCATTAGTAGTACTGGGTGAGTTGTTTGACTGGGTTTAATTGATT
>JBHJGO010000166.1:0-8405 GCA_050331715.1 Microcoleaceae cyanobacterium | reverse complement strand
AAGATTCTTATCCTCAAGACACTTATCCTCAAGACTCAAAACCTCAAGACACTAAACCTCAAATCAATTCCGTTAAAGTTGAGAAAATTGGTCGTTCTGAAGATTGAGAGTAATCAATCTTGTTGATAAGTGATGAAAATTGCAATTGACATAGAGGATAATGACTTTATTCAGTCAGCAGCAGTTCGATCACTCACGTTGAAGGAGATGCTGATGTAGAATCGGCGATTGTGGAATCCTAGCTTTTAATTGCTACAAATTGATTGCTACAAATCTTTAGATGTGGTATTGGTCTCGGGTAATCTCGAATTTCGAGATTGCTTTTTTTGCTAGCTCAAAATACCCGAACATGACACAATTTTTAATGAAGTTCTGAGAACTAGCAACTATGACTACAACTAGTCCATCAGCTCAAGCCCATCTTCTCAGCCCCCTAGAGCTTGGCGATTTGACCCTGAAAAATCGAGTCGTTATGGCTCCTCTCACTCGCGCCCGTGCTGGAGTTGAACGTATGCCGAATGCCCTAATGGCCGAATATTACGGTCAGCGGGCTTCAGCCGGATTGGTCATCACAGAAGCAACGGTGATTTCAACCCAGGCTATCGGTTGGCAGCAGACTCCAGGTATCTATTCAGATGAACAGATACAGGCCTGGAAGCAGTCCATTGAAGCCGTTCACGCCAAAGGGGCAGCATTTTTTCTGCAACTCTGGCATTGTGGACGCGCCTCCCACACCAGTTTTCACGAGAATGGTCAGCTTCCGGTTGCTCCCTCTGCGATCAAATTGAATGGGGACTACATCCACACTCCGAACGGCAAACAACCCTATGAAACTCCCAGAGCCCTGGAAACCGATGAAGTTGCGGCAGTGGTTCAGGACTATCGCAAGGCAGCGGAACGAGCTAAGACTGCTGGATTCGATGGGGTAGAAATTCATGCTGCTAACGGTTATTTGATTGATGAATTTCTGCAATCAAAGACAAATCATCGGACAGACCAGTATGGCGGTAGCCTGGAGAATCGTTATCGGTTTTTGAAGGAGATTACCGAAGCCATTCTGACCGTATGGCCTGCCAATCGAGTTGGGGTAAGGCTATCTCCCAACGGGGTGTTTAACGATATGGGTTCTCCAGATTTCCGAGAAACCTTTCTTTATGTGGCGCAACAACTCAATCAATACGGCCTGGCCTATTTGCATGTGCTGGACGGCTTAGGATTTGGATTCCATGAACTAGGTGAGCCAATCACGCTAGCGGAATTGCGTTCTGTTTTTTCCCAACTGCTAATGGGCAACTGTGGCTACACTCAGGAAGTGGCGGAGGAAGCGATTCGGTCTGGAAATGCGGATTTGATTTCCTTCGGACGACCCTACATCAGTAACCCCGATCTGGTGGAAAGATTCACGAATGGTTGGCCCCTAAATCCAGAAGCTGACGTGAAAGACTGGTATTCTTTTGGCCCAGAAGGATATATTGATTTTCCCTTCTATCAGCCTGCCTAGGGAACGATTATGGCATTTCTAGCATAGCGTTTTTAACAGGGCGTTTCTAACAGGGCGTTTCTGGCCCTGTGGAGTAAAAGGGGTAGTAACGCAGCGCGCCGCTACCTCTCAAGTTCCCACCTCACGCGATTGAAAATCATCATAAAATCCTGTCTATTATGATAGACAAAAAGTAGATATTCTAATGAGTAAGAATATATGGATTAATACACTCAACTATTTCAGGTTTGCGATTCGAAGATCATAGCAATTTGACCACGCGGATACAAAGCCAGTCATTGTTCTCAGTGCTCCTAGAACTGGCTCTACCCTGCTGTACAGTTATCTAGAAAGCTTGAAAGTATTCAAGAGTCATGGTGAAATCCTCAACAAAAGCACCTATCCATTCTTTGAAAAGGCAGTTCAGCTCCCCTTCAAGAAACAGGTTGGGTTACTGAAAGTAACGTATACCCTATCAGGTGAAAATCAACTGATTAAGCTCGTTTTTGGTCAATTCAAGCGACTGGGGATAACTCCAGAAGATTTACAAGCTGCCTGTCCCAGCTCAAAGTTTATTATCGTCTATCGAGAGCATCTGATCGATTGTTATGTGTCCCTTTTAAGAGTGGCAGCAACTCAAGAGTGGCACCTAGACTCTAGAAAGTCGGGGGCAGATCGTTCCTCTCCTGAGAAACCACTCTTGTATGTGGACAGAGAAAAATTTTTAGAATTTTGTCAAAAAACAAAGTTAGATTATCTTGAGTGCAATTTCCCCGCTCTGATGGAACAAGCAATTATAGTTGACTATCAGCGTCTTGTGTCCAACCCAGAGCAAGTTTTTAGGGATCAAGTCTGTCCATTTCTAGGTCTTGAATTTGCTAATCCCCAAACTTCTCTCAGAAAACAAATTACGCAGCCCTTGTCAGAAGTTATTGAGAACTTCAATGATTTACAGGAAACTTTATACTCTGCGGATACAGTACTAAAGTTCGAGCCTGGAATAGGCAAGTTCTACTAAAGAACTATTGCCAGTTCAATTGATAGCCCAGAAATTCTTCTAGTCTTTGATTATGGGGTTGGAAGAAATTTTGCAACTCCTGACGCAGCTCTACTGAAATCGGGGCATAGGAGCCGGAAGCATACTTGAGGTATCGGTCAGAGGAGTATTCTGGTAAACCTAGAAATCGAAACACCTGATTCATAATGACTTGAGGATCGGCGTATAAATCTTCACTCTTCAGGATTAGAAACTGTTCTCTGGGAAAGATTGACATCCATTGTTCTAGGAAATAAACATACATCCCTCGCACTAAGTAACCTTCCTGGGTTTCCCAGAATGTTTTTCCCGCCAGAGTAACATTATCAATTTGCTTTAAAATCTCCTGCTCATCGGCGATCGCCTGTTCTAGCGTACGAGATTCAAAATTAATCCAGCGCTTGTAATTGTGATATTGAGAAAAGGCCCGATCAATCGGATTTCTTAAAATCACGAGTAATTTGATATTTGGAAAAGCTTCTCGCAACTGTTGAGCCACCTTGAAATCCAGGATATAACTGGGGCTGGCCTCTCCTGTGATTAGCGTCTGCTCGGAATCAATCCGGGGAAAATGCGATAAATACCACTCCAAACCATAGGCAGATTGCCATACAAAAAAGTCAATTTCCTTTTGCTATGGGGGCTAAACTTGAGGATGATGACAGAGATATTGATAGAGGGAAGTGCTACCTGCTTTCTGGGCACCAATGATTAAGAAACCTGGCTGCGGCGTTACATGATCGTCCCAACCCTGAATCCATTGGGGACGGCATTGGGCTAGTTTCTGATAGGTTCCCTGAGTATAAGCCTTAATTGCTGGGTCAATTTGGCCCGCTTCCGTCAAAATGTCGCCTAAATTCACGTAACATTCCACATGATCCGGATGCTGCTGAATCACCTGTTGATAAGAGTTGATCAAAGACTGAATTTGCTCCGGTTTAAACCGCACTAGACCATAGGTTTTAAGCTGTCTGAGTTTCAGGTAAACGGGCAGTGATTGGGGATCGAGTTGGATCGCAGCTTGATAACACACAATTGCAGCGTCCGTTCGACCCTGAAATAGGTAGGCATCGCCCAAGCGCATTTGGGTGTCTGGCACGTCGGGATTGATTGATAGGGCTTGGTGATAGGCGTGAATGGCATTTTCCACCTGGCCCTGACGGAACAGACAATCGCCTAAATTGCTGTAGGAAATGGAGAAATCCGGATTCAGTTGAAGGGCCTGTCGGTAGGCCGCCGCCGCTTCTGACCACCATTGCTGCTGTTGCAGGGCATAGCCCAGACCATAATATGACCAGGAATAATCGGGTTGAAATTCCAACGTCTCCTGATAGGCTTGGATGGCCATCTCCCAATCCCCCTGCTGTAACCAGTAATCCCCATTGATCTGGCGGGAGGTCAACAAATCCCGCAATCTGGCTTGTACGTCTGGTTGGGTTGAGTCAATGGCCATTGCTTGACGATAAGCTGCAATTGCCGCTTCCCGCTTCCCTAGTTTCAGCAGGGCTTCTCCCAGGTGAAAGTGTGACCAGTAGAAGGTTGGGTTCAGGCGGATATCCTGGCGATAGGCAGCAACGGCCTCGGTGTACTGTTCCCTAACCATATAGGCTTGGGCCTGGTAGGTTTACGACCAAGAAAATTCTGGATTGAGTTGAATGGCCCGTTGAAAGGTATCAATCACCTGATCCCACTGCTCCAGGACTGCCAGCACCCGACCCCGGCCCACATGGTAAATAAAAACAGCGGGACAGAGCTGAATTGCTCGGTTTGCCGCAGACAAGGCGGCCTGAAATTGCTGTTCTGCCAGCAATGCCTCACTCAGTTTGAAGTGGGCCTGGGCGAATTGGGGCGAGATTTCTAGAATAGTTTGCAGTTTTGCAATGGCAGCCTGATACTTGCCCTGAGACAGGTCTGACTCTGCCTGCTGCTGCAAGATCTTGATATCGTCTTGAATATTCACTGGAGTCTCGGATCGGGTCATGGTTGAATTTGCAATAATTAGAGATTGAAGCGAGGCTTCCCAGGCCGCTAAGGAATGTTCTCCATCGGGTGTGCCGTAACGTGTGATTCATCAAGTGTCATCCCCAACCTGAATCTATGAAAGAGCAGACCTTGTCTGAACTCTCTGCTGCTCTGGAAGCGCAGAATTCTCAATTCAACCATGCCAGCGACCCGTTACTAATTGCAACTCAGGTCGTGGGTAGAGTTTTGGGAATTAAAATTAGCTTACCGCCATTTTTCAAGGTTGGTTCTCCCTCGCTGGAAACCCTGGAGGCGATTGCTGAAGCTTCAGGGATTCGGGTACGGCGCGTGTTGCTCACTCCCTACTGGTGGAAACAAAGCCGCAGTGCATTGCTAGGATTCACTGCGACCGAGAGCCAACCCGTTGCCCTACTGCCTAGGGGCCGAAATTATGTGATTTTTGATCCGGCGACCCATCGGCGCACGCCCATGACGCCAGAACTGGCTCAGAACTTAGCCCCTATTGCCTACACCTTCTATCCATCGCTGCCAGAGGGCCAACTTGAGGCCAGAGATTTTATTCGATTTGCTCTCAAAGGCAGTGGTCGAGAGCTGATCCAGGTCGTTTTAGTGGGGATGATTGCGACATTTCTGAGCCTCCTGATTCCCCAGGCCTTTGGCTGGATTGTGGACTACGCGATCCCAAATGCTGATCGGGGATTGCTAGGACAGATTGGATTGGGACTATTTGCCATCAGTTTTGGCGTTGCCATGTTTCAGTTGGCCCAGAATATTACGATTCTTAGGATACGAACACGGGGCATTTCCATTACCCAAGCGGCAGTCTGGGATCGGCTGCTGAAGTTACCCGTTTCTCGGCTGCGTTCCTACACGACGGGAGAACTCTATGACCGGGTTTCCAGTGTCAGTCAAATGGGGGATCAACTGCAAAGCACCACCCTCCAACTTCTGTTCAGCAGCAGTTTATCTCTGCTCAGTTTGATTATTTTGTTAATCTACAGTCCCCTGCTGGCCTCTATCGCAGTGGTGGTTATTACGATGGTATTGGGGGTTACGACGTTCACAATTTTTGCCCTACGACCCCAAGCTGAGAACCAACAGAACCTACAGGCCAGTACCCTGGGATTGACCTTTCAACTGACGAAGGCGATTCCCAAGTTGCGGATTGCGTTTGCTGAGGAGCGGGCTTTTAATTTCTGGATGCGGCAGTATTACCAACAGCTTGGATTTATTCTGAATCAGCAAATCCTGCGGGATCGGGTGACGCTGCTGAGTAGCCTGATGCCAACGATTGGATTAATCGCCATTTTTGGATTTGGTGTCCCAATGGTTCAGTCTGCATCGCCTTTGGAGCCGGGGGAACTCTCTATAGGTCGGTTCCTGGCATTCTATATGACTTTTGGGTTATTAATCTCCGGTGTGGTGAGTCTGAGTCATACCCTGTTGGAAGGAATGAGCGTGATTGCTCTCTGGCGTCAGGTCAAGCCTTTACTGAAAATTCAGCCGGAAATTCATGCCTATCAGTCCGATCCGGGTCAATTATTGGGTTACCTGAAGCTGGATCAGGTTTCATTTCGATATGATCCAAATCGCGCTCTGGTACTGAATCGGGTGACCTTAGAAGTCCAGCCGAAAAAAATGGTCGGCATTGTCGGAACTCCTGGCAGTGGTAAATCGACTTTGGTGCGTTTGCTCTTGGGCTTTGAAAGTCCTGAATCCGGTGCGATTTATTACGATGGTCAGGACTTGTCCCGCCTCAACTATGCTGCTGTTCGGCGTCAGCTCGGCGTTGTCCTACAACAGGGAAAAATTTATCGCGGTACAATTTTGGAAAATATTTCAGGTCGCACGCTAGCCTCCATGGATGAGGTCTGGGAAGCGGCAGCCGTAGCGGGGTTGGTGGATGAAATTCAGCGATCGCCCATGGGAATGCACACAATGATTGCGGAGGGCGGAATTAATTTGTCCGGTGGACAGCGACAACAGCTTTTGATTGCCCGCGCCCTTGTCACCCAGCCAGCAGTTCTGATTCTTGATGAAGCAATGAACAGTTTGGACTACCAGCGGCGAACAACCCTGATGCAATACTTGGAACAACTGGAAGTCACCCGGATTATTATTTCTCGCGATCCAGAAAATCTGCGTCATGCGGATCAGATCTATGTGCTGGACGCAGGGCGGATTGTGCAGCAGGGCAGTTTTGAAGCGTTACACCAGCAAGAAGCCGGGTTATTTCAACAGTTGATAGGGAATTAACTTGATAGGGAATTAACTTGATAGGGAATTAGAGAACTATGGAACAGACCACCGCCAATCAGGGCATCGATGAAGGCGTTATTAAATATGATTGCGACTGGGAATTAACCTCACCCCTAGCAGAGGCTGCAATTCAGCAATTAATCACCTGGCGGGACGCATTGTATCGACTGGGTTTAATTGGCGTTACACCGGACGGGATCGGGTTTGGTAATATTAGCCAGAGAATCGGGCAATCTGAACAATTCGTGATCACAGGAACTCAGACCGGGCATCTACCTCAGCTTCAGCCCCAGCACTACACCGTTGTCACCCAGTTTGATCTGGAGCAAAACACACTCATCTGTCGAGGGCCGATCAAAGCGTCCTCTGAATCCCTAACCCATGCAGCCATCTACACCCACCAACCCACTGTTTGAGGAGTAATCCATGTGCATCATGCGCTGTTGTGGAAGCATCTACTGTTTCAAGTGCCCACCACTCAGGCGACAGTCCCCTATGGAACCCCCCAAATGGCAATGGAGATGTTTCGTCTCTTGGATCATGCAGGCTTAGCCGAATCCAAAATGTTAGCAATGGCAGGCCATGAAGATGGTCTAATTAGTTTTGGTGCGGACTTATCAGAAGCTGGTGAAATCTTACTCAACTACTTTCGACAAGTTATATAGCAATCCTGAATCAATCATGACAAGTACTATGGAGGGGTTTGTGGACTTTCCAGGAAGGGGCATTACCCCCTTCACTCCTTTTCACAAATTATTTGTGATTGCTATAGTGTCGGACTAAAGAACTCCCTTTGAACTGGGAATGGTTCCAGCGCGGCGCGGATCAATCTCAACCGCCATTTTCAGCGATCGCGCGAACGCTTTAAACGTGGCTTCAATGATGTGGTGGGAGTTAATTCCATCCAGTTGACGAATGTGCAAGGTCATCAAGCTGTTGTTGGCAATGGCCACAAAAAACTCCCGAATCAGTTGGGTGTCATAGGTTCCTACCCGTTGAGTCGGAATCTCCAGACCGTAGCTTAAATGGGGTCGTCCCGAAAAATCCAATGCCACCTGTACCAGTGCTTCATCCAGAGGCGCAACAAAGTGACCAAACCGATGAATCCCCTTACGGTTCCCCAAGGCTTCGGCTAGAGCCTGTCCCAAGGTGATGCCGACATCTTCATTAGTATGATGATCATCGATTTCCAGATCGCCAGTGGCCTGAATTTCCAGATCCACTAACCCGTGGGAGGCAATCTGATGCAACATATGATCTAGAAAAGGAATGCCTGTATTCACCTGACAACTGCCTGTGCCATCCAGATTGATCGCCACTGAAACATCTGTCTCTTTAGTCGTGCGTTTAAGCGTAGCAGTTCGGTCGGGAAACTGAAGAGAAGTTACGGTCTTGGGGCGATCGCTGATTTGCATGGCGGCTTTGGGATAGTAGTTTTGAAAGAATTTAAAATTGACTCAAACGGTAGAGCTGCCGATTATGGGTGCTCCGTTCCTTCATCCTACAAGATGAGCGACTCGGTCGATTCAGCATGGGCATCAATTCAAAACAGGTTATCTCCGCCTAACTCCAGATAGCTTAGCGAGGTCTATTGGGTTGGGGATTGGGTCGGGGCGGTCGGGGAGGATTTGGACGATTGCCAATCGG
>JBHJGO010000165.1:0-8245 GCA_050331715.1 Microcoleaceae cyanobacterium | reverse complement strand
TTTGGTTCCTGGAAACCTGATCGTCAGTCTACAACTCCCCTGATTCCTGAACCCTCTCTGGCAAACTATGGCGGTGTCTTCTTCGTGAGCCTACCGCTACTGAACCAGAGTTATATTCAGATGGGTCATATGGGAGGCCAGGTTGATAGCCCAGACTACCCAGAACTATCGGTTTTGAATGGCGTTATGAATGGCTTTGGGGGTCGGCTGTTTAATTCGATTCGGTCTGAAAAAGGATTGGCCTACAGTGTCTATGGTTACTGGAGTGCAGCCTATGATTATCCCGGTGTTTTCATTGCTGGAGGTCAAACCCGCTCGGATGCAACCGTTGAATTCATTAAGGCGATTGAAACAGAGCTAGAGAAAATTCGCCAAGCTCCCCCTTCTGCTGAAGAAATCGCCTACGCCAAGGATTCGACCCTGAACTCCTTCATCTTCAACTTTGAGGATCCGGCTCAAACTCTATCTCGCCTGATGCGATACGAATATTTCAGTTATCCAGAGGACTTCATTTTCCAATATCGACGTGAGGTGGAGGCGACCACAGCGGCAGATGTTCAGCGTGTGGCTCAGCAATACTTGAATCCTGACAAAATGGTGACCTTGGTGGTAGGCAGTGAGTCAGCGATTGAGCCACCGCTGACCAGTTTGACAGACACACAGCAAGTGACCTCGATTGACATTACAATTCCTCAGTCTAGCTAGGGACTTGCAAGCAAATAAACTTCCAAGTTATTCTCGTGTAGCAAAAATCAAGCGAACCCTGTTCCACCGGATAGGGTTCGCTTTTGTCAGGTTAATTTGCCGATGCAATTAAGAAAACAAAAAAGGGCCAGCCTACTGTTCGCCCAGTTGTAACTTAACGTTCAAGGTTTTAAGCTGCTCA
The DNA here is from genome assembly GCA_050331715.1 of Microcoleaceae cyanobacterium. GTDB lineage: Bacteria > Cyanobacteriota > Cyanobacteriia > Cyanobacteriales > Microcoleaceae > JBHJGO01. The sequence goes on along the minus strand of JBHJGO010000165.1, from coordinate 7,359 downwards.
TTCACCCAGCGTTCAAACAACTCATTTTGTAGCTTCTGCTTTACCTTTGCATCTGCGAGAGAAACTTCTATCAGTTGTTCAACCCGGAACAGACACCATCGTTCTTCAACTTGAATTGGCCCGATGATTTCTCCCGGCGTTGCACCTTCAACCTGCTGTTTCAGATCTTCCGGTAGAGTTCCTCGACTAATTGGCCCCATCATTCCATTCACTGCTTTTTCTGGGGTGATAGAGTGCTCTTTTGCTAAGGATTCAAATGAGCTTCCTTCCTGCAGCATATGATGCAGGCTATCTGCCAACTCCTTGTCTGGAACGACGATACGGGACATAACCGCTGTGTCCAGATAGGGCTTACGTTGCTGAAAATACTCCTCAAGCTGGGGTTGAATAATAGACACCTTCAGCGTTTCCCGCTTGAACCCCTCAGAAATTTGCTGATGGAAGGTATCGTAGGTAAGGCGATTCTTTTCGAGCCATTGCTGAAAGGCTTGGGGCTCGGTCAGGTTTTGCTTCATCCGAAAGTCAATCACGGCTTGCTCAACTGCACTAACATTGACCTCCAGCCCTTCACGGGTTTCCAGTTCCTTCTCAATCACATACTGACGCAGCATCTCTCCTAGAAAGGTCTGCAACTTGCCTGAAGCTTGTAAGTACTTCAAAGACTGCGCTAGGGAGACTTCTTCTTCATTAATAACTAAAAATGGTCGAGACATCGCAAACTTCTTCCTTCAGAACGCATTAATGTACAAAATGCCAGAATATTCCCAGCAATCTCCCAGAGGACTTGGATCAGTATAGATGCATTACTCCTCTACTGTCTCATAATTCAGGCTAATTGGGTATTAATGTAAAAGCTTGATGAAGGGTGGCGCTGTCACCTTTCATCTGAATCAAAGTAGGAACACAATTAATTGACGATCTGCTTGCTAATCAGTGCTAGCCCAATAGCAACAACTGCCCCAATCAAGGTATTGATAAAGTTCACAACCTCGTTCGTCAACCAGTCAAATCGACTCTGGAGCGTTGCACCGATCACGCTTTCGGCGGTGGTAGCGACTAAGGCAGCGATGCCACACCAGAGAATCCCGACACTGTTGATCAAACCAACGCCCCAACCTAGGCCAGCGATCACCAGGGAAGCAACAATACCTGCCAGGGTTCCTTCTAAACTGATAGCCCCCTCTGTTCCTCTGGGGACAGGTTTCAGCGTTGTGACAAGGAAGGTTCGCTGACCATAGGCTTTCCCCACTTCACTGGCGCAAGTATCTGAGAGTTTTGTGCTGAAACTGGCAACGTAACCCAGCGACAGAAGAGCAGTTAGTAAACTGACAAGGGTTGGAGGCTCGACAACACTGGAAGCGATGGCGATCCCCAAGGCACACAAGGCTGCAGTGAGGGCTGACCCCCAAACATTTTCTGGCCCTCTGGCTCCGCTGCGTTTCTCTGCAATGCCTGCGGCTTCTTTTTCTGCTAAACCAATTCGAGTTACTCCTGACCCCACCAAAAAGTAGAAGCCCACAATAGCGTACCCCTGCCATCCCATACAACCCCAGATTAAAACACCGAGAATCCAGGCATGGATTAAACCTGCAACAGTCAGGAGCTTCTTGGGCGAGAGAGCCACGAGACTGAGCAGAATTGTATTAAGGATAATAGCAATTCCCCAAGGATTGAACCAGAGGATATTGTGGAATCCGATGTCAGGAAAGTCTAAGCTTTGCATTACTAAACTTTGCATTAATGGGTTACCAATGGGATTATCTGGATCAGTACTTTTACTTTACAGCACTCGACATTCAATACGGTTCCAGGCGAGGATTTACGCCAAAAAAAGATTCCGGATATTGGTCACTGGGTTTGTAAATTGAATAGAAGCTTACATAGAAAACACACAAGCTGCTCTAGTGCTATCTCACTTATTAAAGTCGGGGTGAGGAGAGCGAGTCAGACCCTTGCGAATTCGGTTGCCATAAACGGAGTTCACTAATTAGAGCTTTGCGAGTCATTTGTTGTAGGTTGGCGACCTACACATGAGGGGTTTAGTACCAGAGTCGAGTACGAAGATAACGTACTAGGCTCAGATGTTGTATGCCAATTTTTGGGATTGAGTTCCGATTAACGACTAAAGACTATCCACACAATTACTTAGCTTAACTGCTCAATCACCTAACTCAACTACAGGAGTCAAACCATGAACCGATCATACTTGTTTCATTATACAACTGCACTCACCGTTTTGACAGCAAGTCTGCTGCTCATTCTAGGTAATCATCGAACCAATGGAACTCACTTTACTGAAGTAGATGACCAACAAAAGATAAGTGTATTGAAATCTAATCATATGTTTAATCATAATCAGGTTAGCAATAGAGAAAAGCCTTTAGAAATTTATCTCAGTCGAGTGGAAGATGATGAGTTGATTCCACCCGCTCGCTAACCCTGGGAATAGAAAAATTGGGCGGCTCAGCCGCCCAATTTTTCATTAAACTTGTTCCGCCTTGAGCAAGAATTCCAACGGCTTAATCGATGTGATGAATCTTCAGAAAGTTGGTTCCCTTTGGATGTTGGGTTGGAATGCCACCCACAATCAAAACCTGATCACCGGACTCGACCAATTGATTATTTCTCAGGATAGTCTCAGCTTGACTCACCAACGCTTCAAAGGTTGTTACTTCATTGTCAAGCAACAGCGGTCTGACACCCCAGGCTAGATTCAGGCGGTGATAGGCTCTGGGTTCAGGAGTAAGGGCGATCACTGGAACTCGAGGGCGTTCCTCCGCTGCCAATTCCGCCGTATAACCACTGCTGGTAAAGGCAACAATCCATTTCAGATCCAGGATTTTATCAATGGTGTTCAGAGCCTCGCTGAGAGCATGGGTTGCATCGTTCTCACTCGGAGGATAATTTGTGAAATTAATCTCAGGCTCCACATCCGTGGCAATGCGAGCTAACATTTGAACTGCCTTCACCGGATAGGCACCCACCGCAGATTCCCCAGATAGCATCACTGCATCTGTTCCATCGATAATGGCATTGGCGACATCGGAGGCTTCTGCACGGGTTGGACGGGGATGCTCAATCATGCTTTCCAACATCTGAGTCGCTGTAATTACAGGAATCCCCTTTTGATTACACTTTCTGATAATCTGCTTTTGCAGCAGGGGCACCTTCTCTGGACTCATCTCCACACCGAGGTCTCCTCGCGCCACCATGATGCCATCACACTCATCGATAATAGCGTCCAGGTTCATGATGGCTTGGGGCTTCTCAATCTTGGCCATTACAGGGGTTTTTTCTGCCCCCCGTTCTGCCATAAACGCCTTCAGTTCCCGAACGTCCTCAGCCTGACGAACAAAGCTCAGGGAAACCCAATCTACATTCTGAGATAAACCAAATTCCAAGTCCTGCTTGTCCTTCTCAGTCATGGATGGCAGGCGTAGGATCAAGCTGGGCAGGTTAACGCCTTTGCGGCTTTTCAGTACGCCCCCTTCAATGATCTTGCAGCGAACGGCAGTTCCCGTCACTTCCTCCACCTGGAGTTCTAGCAAACCATCATCCAACAGAATCTGAGCACCGGGCTGAGCTTCTTCTGCCAGGTGGGGATAATCAATGGATGCGGTATTGGGCTGACCGTTGTACTCATCCATTGGTACAAATGTGAGAGATTCGCCCGCAACCAACTGCATTGATCCTTCCGGCAGTTGACCGACTCGAATTTTTGGCCCCTGTAGATCTTGCAGCAGGGTAATGGGTGCTCTGATTTCTTCAGAAACCTGACGCAACAGTCGAATGGTTTCGGCATGGTCGTCGTAGCTACCATGGGAAAAGTTGAGGCGAGCCACGTTTAATCCAGCATGAAGCAACTGCTTCAGGATTTCGGGGTCACGGCTAGCGGGGCCAATGGTAGCAACAATTTTGGTGCGATGATCAAGGGGTAACATGGGTTGAATCTCTAATAGGATTTACAAGTGAGAAGTCGGGCAAGGCAGCGGAGCCGCCTCATCTTTTTTCACTGGAATAGAAGAAAACTACAGGTCAAGCTGGTGAGCAATTTCACTTAAGGTTTGGGCAGAGTCATGCAGCAGTTTACTCTCTGAATCGCTCAAGGAGAAGTTAATACTCTTGGCGACTCCCTGACGGTTCACCACCGCAGGCAAGCTGAGACAAATTTCAGGCAAATCCTGGAAATCTCTGATGAGGCTGCTCACGGTGAGGACTCGATTCTGATTGCGGAGAATTGCCTTGACAATATCAGTTACCGCCAGGCCAATAGCATAGGAGGTGTAGCCTTTGAGCCGAATAATTTCGTAGGCGGCATTCTTCACGCCCTCATAGACTTGATTGAGCTTGGCCTGGTCTTCGGCAGCAAGGTTTTCAAACCCTGCTTCACACAACCGCACGCCAGCCACATTCACCTTACTCCAGACAGGAACCTCACTGTCACCATGCTCTCCAACGATATAGGCATGTACACTGCGAGAGTCAATACCCAATCTCTCCGCCAGTAGCGTGCGGAATCGAGCCGTATCTAGCACCGTTCCTGAACCCAGCACACGGGAGCTTGGAAAGCCAGAGAGCTTCAGACTGACATAGGTCATGATGTCAACTGGATTGCTCACAATCAAAAGCATCGCATTCGGGCAATGCTTTGCAACATCGCCGATTAAATTTCTGAAAATATTGACATTACGTTGTACCAAGTCCAGACGGGTCTCTCCCTCCCGCTGACTTGCACCAGCGGTAATGATCACCATGTCAGCGTCCTGACCCTCGTCAGCAACCGTTCCGGCCTTAACTTTTGTCGGAGAAATAAACGGAATCCCATGGCTCAAATCCATGACCTCCCCGACGACTTTGTCAGTGGCAATGTCCTGCAAAATCAGTTCATCAAAACAATCTTGAATCAAGATGGAGTAGGCACAAGCCATCCCAACCTGCCCGGCTCCAATAATCACCCCTTTTCGAGGACGAATAATCCCAACTTGCTCCTGATCGCTGTCATGGGTAGTAAATATTTTATCGAACATAAAGCCTCCCTATAGTTCAAACTTAAGGACATCAAGATGATCTGGCGAAAAAGCCCCACAAGACCAGAGAAACTATCACGGTAGTTAAATCAAAACCATCAGAGTGCAATCCTTAGACAAGAATCCTCCAGGAAAAGTAGACTTTTACGCAACAATAATAATTGTTAGATCGAGCAAAAATGTAACTTACAATACAGCTCTGACTTTGTAGCCTTTTCAGGTTCAGTGAGGTACGGGTTTGAGAGGTTGGGGAGCAGTGCGCCCTAACTTCCTGTACTCCACTGGTGCTGGAAACGCTGTATGACGAGGCCAGTAGTACAGATTCTACCACCACAATTCAGAACTAATATTGACATAATTTAAATATAATCTTCCGTTAAACTCTTGCTATTTTGAGTTGCTACGTTAAGCTGCATGATTGGTAATACCAGTACTACCCGTGCCTCGTCAGTTGTCAATTGCTGACCCAAATTGGTGAATTGAATTGCCAAAGAACTTGGAATTTAAAGTTAAGAATACGTTAAGTAGAAGCGATAATTTGATCCATGAAACATTAAGATTGTGTTAAATCAAACCCAAGGGGATGCGCCATTAAATCACTTTGCGACTGACATCATTCTATTGGATGAACTTGCTCAACCAAATCGTGGCGAATCGTATCCCAAAAGTTAGTTTCAATTGATGTTGATCCTTTAGAAAAACTATATAGAATAGGATTGAGGTCTATGATGGTTAAGTCAATGCCATTTTGGGGTAAAGCATGTTGGGATTGGAGTCCTGAATCCCACAAAGCTCATCAGGAACGTAAACTTCAATTTCTTAAGTGGATGCGGAATGATCTTGAAACTAGATTAGCAGGGTTGACCGCAGCCATTGAAACGATTGAAAATCAAATCAATCGAGTGGACTCTGAAGAAATTCAATCCTAAATTTAAAACGTCGAGTGGCATTGCCACTCGACGCTACGCTATGAACCATCAATCATGAACTAATAGTGGGCAGAGAGGGACTTGAACCCTCATGACCGAAGTCGCCACATTTTGAGTGTGGTGCGTCTACCAATTTCGCCATCCGCCCAAACGATCTGAATCACCATTATAGCTGTTCACGTTCTGATCTGACAATTTTATTGTCCCACGCAATAGGTCACCGTACACTGGCATACTTGACCATCGATCAATTTCTCTCGCCCGCAACACTGGCAATGGATGGGTCAGTTGAGCAACCTGCGCCTGCTGCAATAGTTCCCCCATTTCCGTTTGGCTCATTTCATCATAGGCTCTGGCCTGAGCTAGGAAGGCATCTAAATTCAACTGGGGAGCCAAAGTCGGAGAACCACCCGATAGCTTCATCAGCACCGACATCACCACCCTGGGCTTCTGAGTTGCCAGCAGTGCAGCGCGATCGCAGGTGAATTCAGCACAGCGCAGCCATTCCAGAATCTGTGTCTGTAAGCCCTGAAGCAGAACCGTTCCCAAGGGAGAAATTTGCCCTGCGGCTAGGTTAAGCAAATTTGCCTGCGTCAGATAGACCCCATGTTCGCACTTCAGATGACCCAGTTCGTGGGCAATCACTGCCTGAATTTCCTCTGGGGTTAGCAGCTCAATCAGTGAGGTATGCAACACAATAAAGGGTCGCTGACCTCGCATCGCAAAGGTATAGGCATTCGGTACAGAATTCTGACGAACATAGAGCTGAGGTGGATCTAGATCAAGCGTCTGACAGGCATCGAGCAATAGTTGGTGAATTTGTGGTAGCTGTTCAGGGCCTACCAAAATACTGGAAGAGATGTTTTCCAGGTAAAAAAACTGTTCTCCCAGATTGCCCAGGAGTTGACGCACCAGGACATCAATGCCAGGAATCTGTTTCAGGGCTGCAGTTGCCTGGAGATCGAGGGGATGTCGAAAATGATTTGCTTTTAGACCAACTAGGGGAGTAGGGGAGAGAGACATGATCTCGCTGTAGTTAAGCTGAATGGTTAGCTAATAAGTTCTGAGCAACAAATCAGCCGGGTCGGTTTGGTTGTCACTCCATACACTAAGATAGGTAAACTTTAATAAAATGTGTTAGCTGCTTGTCACAGATGAACGAGCGTGTTAAGTCTTATACGTAGTGTTTAAAGGATCTTCAAATATGGAACTAGTACAAATGCTGACCAGTCAACTCGGTGTGCAAGAACAGCAAGCCCAAGGCGGCGCTTGACTTCTGTTTCAACTAGCGAAGAGTTAGCTTGGCGATTACGAATTTGCTAAGGTGGCTCAACTGGTTCCTGTGGTTGGCGACATGATGCAAATGGCTCCTAACACCAATACCGGGGTTGCAGGGGCTCTGG
>JBHJGO010000164.1:0-9163 GCA_050331715.1 Microcoleaceae cyanobacterium | reverse complement strand
CCTCTGTTACAGGCTCATTCACAGACTCAGTCTCAGTCCTAGGTTCAGATTCAGCCACATCCTCAGCCTCTGGCTCTGGTTCAGCCACAGCCACAGCCACAGTCTCAGGCTCAGGTTCAGCTACAGACTCAGGCTCAGGTTCAGCTTCAGACTCAGGTTCAGGTTCAGGTTCAGCTACAGCCACAGGTTCAGGCTCGGGTTCAGCTACAGACTCAGGTTCAGGTTCAGATTGAAATTCTGCCTCATCAACCTCAGTCGCAGAGGGAACATCATCGTCATCGTAGTCTTCCTCAGTCCCTTCATAATCGTCGTAGTCCTCATCCATCATGCCCTCAATCTCTAATTGACCATGGTGGCCCTCGTAGATCGCATCTGCTAGCTTGCCCACAATCAGCTTGATCGCACGAATCGCATCATCATTAGAAGGAATGTGGATATCAGCCAGGTCAGGATCACAATTAGTATCCAATAACGCGATAATTGGAATCCCTAGCTTGCGGCATTCCATCACTGCATTGTATTCCCGTCGCTGATCCACCATGATTACAATGTCTGGAACCCGGCGCATCGTTTTGATACCCCCCAGGTATTTCTGCAGCTTCTCCAACTCACGCCGCAACACAGAAGCTTCCTTCTTCGGCAGGTAATCCATTTGGCCGCTTTCTTGCTGATATTCCAGGTGCTTCAGGCGTTCCACACGGGTCTTGATGGTTGTCCAGTTGGTCAGCATTCCACCCAACCACCGTTGATTAATAAAGTTAGACCCACAACGAACTGCTTCTTGAGCAACAATCCCTGCTGCTTGACGCTTCGTCCCAACAAATAAAAATTTCTTACCCTGTTCTGAGGAAGTTCTGAGATAATCGTAGGCTCCTTCCATCAGTTGAGCAGTTTGAACCAGATCAATAATGTGAACCCCGTTTCGCTCTGTAAAGATGTAGGGGGACATCTTAGGATTCCAACGGCGAGTTTGATGGCCGAAGTGAACCCCCGCTTCTAGCATTTCTGCTAAGCTAATGACTGCCATATTCGTTTTCTCCTTGTTCGGGTTTATCCTCCACCCAGGCGTATCTGCAATTCCATCAAACTCCAGATTACGAAGCTCAACGAGAATGTACAGACACCCGAACCCCGGGTGTGCGATATTTAGACAACCCTTCTAGTATAGCGAGTTTTGGTTCAGTGTGGAGAGAATTTGCAGTGAGCTAAACGTTAAGCCTCAGGCGGTAACTGGATGCAGATGCTAGAATGGCTCCAAGTTTCGTTTTTGTAAGTATTTTGCGTTACTGATTCCTATGAATGCTGATAATCTGACTCAGATGCTCCAACAAGGACTCCGTGTAACGTTGGGTGCAGCCTCTTCCCTCGCCGAAGTTCTACAGAATCCTCAGAAGCGAGAGGAAAACTTGGAAAAGATTCAAACTCAACTGGGCCAATTGACTGAGGAGTGGGCCCAGAAGGGAGCGGTGACGGAGCAAGAGGCCCGCAGCTTTGTGGACAACTTGATTGCTCAAACTGCTCAAACCCAGAATCCTGGGTCTGAATATTCTACAACGTCAACCATTACAACCACGGCTACGGCAACTCCCGATTCTGGATCAGCCCAGGAAATTCAGGAGCTAACTGACCAGATCTCGTCTCTACGAGAAGAACTGGAACGTTTGCGAAACAGTGAATCGAATTAGAGTTCTGTCAGTAGAAATACTCAGTCAGTTTCTGGTTAGAGGCGGCTGATTTCTAGGCAGGGTAACTGAAGAATCTTTCATTGACAAAGTCACCAATCTTCGAACAGACTGGTGACTTTCTAGTGACTGTTTCTCTCGAAACATCTAGCCCACAAGGGCTTTGACTAAAACTGTCAACTTTTAACCCCCGACCCGCATGTCACTAAACGGGGAACGGTTCAAACCTATCAATCTTAAAGCTCGATCAGCCAAACTAAACCTTTGAAGCAGCTTGTTTTTCTCTTGAATTAAAGTTCTGCAAACAAGATAAAACCGTTAGCTTATTGACTGAAAAAGCTTAGAAATCTGCTTCAATGCCCTTAGTCGTTATCCCACTTTTCAGAACTGACCAAATCGCCGATGCGATCGCGCAGTAGATAGTCGCAGGCCTCCAGTTCCCCTTCAACACAAACCCAGTCACGGGCTGGAATGTACTGACAAAGGGTATAAATAGGCTGACTACGACTGACAACTCCCTGGTTGATCAGCTCACGAGCCTCGTCTCGAATCGTATCGAGGGAATAGCGGACGGTGGTGTAGGCCATAATTCTTCCTCGCTTGCTGTTATCTAGAATACAAACTGCTGTCATTTCTAACTATAATCGAAAAATCCGGTTTCGGGAATAGGAAATGCCAGTATAAGTGAACACAAATCTCAATCAGTTTCCAATAAAAAAAATGAAAACTATTCAATGAAAAATTTCGCACTAAAGATTGACGACTATGAGAAATCTGCTAAGTGTTCCTGAAAAGCCACCCAACGGGTCATCCCCTGAGAATAAATGACCTTTACTTCAAGCTTTTTGCTTGAAATCTGCATGAGTAAGTCACTTAAATTCAAACCCTGCCTTGACTGAAACTGTGTAAACCCTTCAACACCCCTAACTGTGCTGCTGGCATCTGACCGTATGAAAAGCCATAGGGTACAGTTATTGGAATTTCTGTTACGAATTGCTTCAAGGCATAAGGACTACCATAGATCAGAATGGCTTCCAAGCGATCAACTCTTAATAAATTTTTAAACCAATCATAAGCTGACGTCGTTAGTCCAGCGCTTCCGCGAAAAGGATTCCCTCGAACAAACAATTGCAACAGCGTGGGCGGATGATTTGAATCCAGGGCCCCAAGTAATTGATTTGGCGTATGGGAGTCGATCAAATGCAGTTGATAACCCCATTGACCTGGCAGCGCAATGGCGGGGGTCTGCTGATCCAGGAAGTCATTGCCCAATAAGCTATCAACGATCACCAGATTCCACTTGAGAGGGTTGACTGGCGGGGGCGAACCCGAAGGCTGATCTGCGAGCTGCTGTGGTTGACTCAGGGTGCTGGATTCATCCAGGATATCTTCAACAATTTCCTGGGCTGCGGGACGGGCAATAGTTGCGGCTGAGAATATTTGAGGTGTAGAGATTGGCAACGGATGGGGCGGTTTCCAACCCGGATAGACTTTAGCCTTTGCCTGCCAAATACGCTGGACAGACTCTTGAATACGTTCAGGTGTGATTCGTTCTTGATGTACGGCTTGACAGACCGCCTGTAATGTTGCTTCGGGATCTTGCGGCATCAGCAGAATATCTGCTCCTGCTTCTACGGCCAAAACCGCAGCTTCTTCAGGGGTGTATTGATTGGCAATGGCCCCCATCACTAGAGCATCTGTCACGATTAACCCTGTAAAGCCGAGATTTTGCCGCAGTTGACCCGTAAGAATTTCGGTCGAGAGGGTAGCAGGTTTAGTTCGATCCCAGGCAGGGATTAACAGATGTGCACTCATCACTGCATCCACTTGGGCCTGAATCGCTGCCTTGAAAGGCGGTAATTCAATGGTGGCTAATCGTTCAGCGGAATGGGGCAAACTGGGCAACTCCAGGTGAGAATCAACTGCTGTGTCACCGTGGCCTGGAAAATGTTTTGCCGTCGTTAAAACCGAATAGTCCTGACACCCCTGAATAAAAGCAGTCGTCAATTGGCTGACAATCTCAGGGGTTTCCCCAAAGGCCCGTATGTTGATCACTGGATTTTCGGGGTTATTATTCACATCCACAACTGGGGCCAGCACCCAGTTCAGTCCCACAGCCAATGCTTCTTCAGCGGTGATTGCTCCCATTTGTTTGGCATAACGTTGAGCTTGGGTGGGATTAGACTCAGCAATCTTTCCCAGGGCCATCGGCGGGGGAAACCAGGTGGCTCCAGCAAACCGTTGACCGACCCCTTCTTCAATATCCGCTGCCAACAAGAGAGGATACTTCGCCACAGCTTGCAGCGATTGAATCCGAGTGGCCAATTCCACCGCGCTACCGTCTACAAAAATCACTCCTCCCATGCCTAAATCCCGCAACCAATAGTTGAGGCGCTGGGTGGGTGGTTCCCATACTGGATAACGAATTTGCTGGTCAAACAGGTGACCGGAAGCCCGCACCACAATCATTTGGGCCACCTGTTCAGCAAGGGAGAGACTGGTAATCATGGGTTGCGTTGGTTTAGCTCTGGGGGCTAATTCATCGGATTAACTCAATAATTCTACAGGGAGAAGGAGAAGTTCTACGGGTTGGCAGTCAGTTGCTCTGCACAGGTGAGTCCAGCATCTACAAATTCATCCGGTGGTTCGCCGGTTTCGTTGGAGCGGGTATAGATCTCTAAAAACTCATTCAGCGAATACTGGTTTTGCAACTGTTCAATGATGCAACGACACAATTGGTCAGCCTGTTGTGAGCTGAACCCACTGGCAATCGATTCTTGAATACAGAGTTTTTGGTAAGTTTGGGAGATTTCTTTTGGATAAACGTGGGTTGTGGGTTGGGCTGCTTGGCTTCGTGGCAGAGAACCAGCGTCTCCAGAATAGGGATCATAGCTTGGATTCAGCAGTGCAAAACCTAACATCAGAATGTGTGTAATCATAACCAAGTCACGTGCTGAGGGAACTGGGATGGAACAGAATACCGACTAACATCCCTTTTTCTAAACTAAGATAGTAATGCTGGTGCGTACAAAAATTCAAGGGAACTCAGCTCGATTCCGAGCGTCATACCCTTTTGTTCAGGCTTTGCCATCACCAACAAGCCCTCAAATTTGTCCCCTATTCAGCGGGAAGCTGACGGTGGGGCAGTAAGATAGAAGATAAATCGTCGTTATATCCGATGACAAGGTCATGCGAGTTTACGTGTTACTGTTCAATGCTGGGACAGAAAATGAAGGGATTCACACCGTTCAGCAGGGCGATCGCAATACAGTGCTAATGTTTGAAAGCGAGGATGACGCGATTCGCTTCAGCGTATTATTGGAGGCGCAGGACTTTCCCAGCCCCAACGTGGAGGTCATCGAAGACGAAGAAATCAAGCAGTTCTGTCGCAGCATGGGCTACGAATGGCGGCTGATTGAAACCGGAAAGTTGGAGATTCCCCCTGAGCACAATGTTGATCAGACCGATTGGGACTCAGATCCGGCAGATCCGACAGCGCAGAGGCCAGCGCGGGAGAATGCAGAGTTTGCTCCTGATGAACTCGACCAAATTCGCCAGCGGTTAGAGGGATTACTCTAGTCGTCTATTAGGTTGAAACCGCAAAGAATTTGCACTAAAGAACTGACACAAAGAACTGGCACAAGACATCAAGCTGAGACACTAAACGAGACACTAACCATGGGGGAAACGCGAGGCCACATTCTGACGGAAACGATTAATCTCAATAGTCAAAACCTTGATCAGCTCAGCTCCCTGGAATTGGTTGATTTGTTCAATCGCGAAGATGTTCAAACGCTGCTGGCCATTGCCCGTGCACGGGAGGCGCTGGCCCAAGCCATTGATTTAACCTGTCTAGCCCTCCAACAGGGAGGACGATTATTTTACGTTGGGGCCGGAACCAGTGGACGCTTGGGAGTATTGGATGCGGCAGAATGTCCCCCTACCTTCTGTACGCCACCGGGGTTGGTGCAGGGATTAATTGCTGGCGGTCAAGCTGCACTAGTTCGAAGTTCTGAGAGTTTGGAAGATCGGGCAGAAGATGGTCAACGGGCTATTTTAGATGCCCAGGTCACCGCTCTGGATGTGGTGGTTGGTATTACTGCCGGAGGAACAACTCCCTATGTTCATGGAGCATTGACCGCTGCACACCAGCAGGGAGCCAAAACAATCTTTATCGCCTGCGTTCCGGCGGAGCAGGTACAAACTTCAGCCGACTTGGACATTCGATTAATTGTGGGGCCAGAAATTCTTGCAGGTTCAACCCGATTAAAATCTGGAACGGTGACCAAGATGGCCCTGAATATCCTGTCAACTGGGGTGATGGTTCAACTCGGCAAAGTCTATGGCAATCGGATGGTGGATGTTGCTGTCACAAACAGCAAACTCCAGGATCGCGCCCTGCGAATTCTCACCGACCTGACAGGCATCAGTCGGGAGGCAGCAGAAGAATTACTCCAGCGTAGCGGCAAGTCCGTGAAGCTAGCCCTCCTCATGCAATGGACAGCATTACAGCCTGAAGAAGCTCAAGCCTTGCTCAATCAATGCCAGGGACACCTCCGCCAAGCGCTGCATCAACACCAAGGATAGTTCGTAGAAGTCATCACTATAATTGATGATGTAGATGTAAATGACGACTTGGATGAAGATTTAGATTAGGTGATTACACTTGCCAAATTTAGTCTCTCTGGTTAACTTTAATCATGAGACCAGTAACTTATTCGGGTACGGATTACTAGGACTAGGGGCTGACATTAAACCAGGGTTTATAGCAAGTGGTATGTGAAGATTGGTATGGTAGATAACACTGAGCTGTGCCAGGTTAATACTGGGGAAGATGGAGTATAAGATAGGATAAAGCTGTCTTCTGATATAGAGTTCCGGGAACTTTGAGTGCCTGAAGTTTGTTTAAATTGATCCGCTATCATCTTCCCTCGCAAAAACATATCAGACTTTAGACTGTTCGCTTGAACAGTAATTGCATCCTATAATTTGGTGTCCTCAAACAGCATTGCTTGAAGCCTACGATAATGCTTAGAGCCTACGATAGCTAAAGACTTTTCTATTTTTTTGAACCATCTACCATGGAAGAGAGTAGGGGTTTGTACCTTTCTCAGCCGGATTCATTGATCGAGAATGTTCAGTCTGAGTTGCTTTCACTAAGCACAGGCTGCTTCCTGTTCTAACTTTATATCTTCCTCACAACCTAGAATTTTAAAAAGGTTATGGCTACAAAAAATCAAACCCCTAGGCTGTACCAAGGGCTGTTGTGGGTACTTTTTTCAGCTATCCTGGGTCAACCTGTGATGGCACAGTCAATTGTTCCTGGCGGTCGAGCCGGGACGGTTGTGACCTCTCCCAATGGTCAGCAATTCAATATTGAGGGCGGAGTACGAGCAGGTGACAATCTGTTCCATAGCTTTGAACAGTTTGGTCTGGAGCAAGGTCAGATTGCTAATTTTTTAGCCACGCCTGAGATTCAGAATATTCTCGGACGAGTCAATGGAGGGAATGCTTCATTTATCAATGGTTTAATTCAAATATCCGGAAGTCAGTCGAACTTATTTCTGATGAATCCGGCGGGAATCGTCTTCGGCCCTAGGGCTCAATTGAATGTACCTGCGGCCTTTACGGCGACAACGGCTAATGCCATTGGGTTCGGTGGAGATCAATGGTTTAGCGCAGTCGGGGAGCAGGATTGGTCAAATTTGGTCGGAACGCCTCAGACCTTTCAATTCGATGCTGCTGTTCCTGGCGGAATTATCAACGCAGGCACCCTTCGAGTCAATCCTGGTCAGGACTTAACGCTACTAGGAGGAACCGTTATCAGTACTGGCAGCCTCGAAGCCACAGCCGGAAATTTGACGGTTCAGGCTGTTCCCGGAGAGAGTCTGGTGCGAATTCAGCCCATGGGATCGCTACTCAGCATTGAGATTAGTCCGCAATCTCCAGACGTTTTATCGAGTCAGGCTGCTGGTGCAATTACTCCCTTAGAACTGCCGGAACTGCTGACCCACTCGGAAATAGCAGTGGCAAAAAGTGTGACGGTGAATCATGCAGGAGATGTAATGCTGACGGGAAGCCAACCCATTATTCCTGGTGATGTGGCGATTGTTCCTCAATCTGAGATTCAACCGGGCACGGCTCAAACTACTGCTCAACCCGATGGGATTGGGGCTGGAACCGCAACCCTCTGGGCAAATAATATTTTAATTCTGATGGAGCGATCGCTTTTAACCAGTGGGGATTTGAATCTGCTGGCTCGGAATACCTTGTTCGTTAGAGATAGTTCCCTACGCCCCTACTCTGCGATTGCGGGCGGAACCCTGACTTTGGGTGGGGTTCAGGGCATTGATTTTCTGGCAATGTATACGGAGACCACGCCGTTTCAGGCCGCAGGTGATATCACCTTGGTCAGTGAAGGATGGGTCTCTGGAGATAGTCACTACACAACGGGGGGCGATTTTAGAATTCTCACCCCGATGGGCGAACCTGGTAATTTCTTTAGTCTCTACGACCCAATTATTCTGGCCGAAGGTAACGTTGTCTTCAATAGTTACGAAGGGGTTTCGCTAAAAGTGGAGGCCCGTGGCTCGATTCGTGGTGGAGACATCACCATCACTGGCCCCGACACAACCATCGTAAATCCAGCACCAGGAACCGATGAATTTATTCTGGCCAATCAACCCGCTTTGATTCTCCGATCTGGGGTGACATCCCTATCTGACCCTCCCAATTCAGAACAAATCGACAATGGAACGGTTTTTCTAGAACTTCCCCTGTCGGGGCAGGATATTGCCGTTGGTTCCATCTCAACACCAGGCGGGCCGGTAATTTTGGACTCAACGGGCGGAATTCTGGTCAATCAAATCGAAACTAATGGGGGTTCGATTAACCTGACGGCAATTGACAATATTGTGATTGGTCGAGGAGTTGGCTCAACGGGAGGTAGTATTACCCTCTCAACGGAGAATTTCCTACAGGTCAATGGCACCCTGGAGAATGGAGCTAGCATTTCTTCCGCTACGACTAATGGGGGTGGTGACATTCGTATCCAGCACGGTGGAGGAGAGACGATTCCTTTTCTAGTCGGAAATAGTGCCGTGAATGGTACAGCAGGAACTATTACAGATGGAGAATCTACGATTGCTGCCAACCCATTTGTAGTCCCAGTTCCACCTCCAGAGGGTCTGTTTATCAACAATAATATTCAGATTCAAACAGATCCCAACCTTGAACCGCCAACACCTGAACCGCCTCCTGAACCAACCCCTAGTCCCGAACCCGTCCCAACTCCGACTCCAGTTCCCACCCCAGCCCCCGAACCTGTTCCCGCTCCGACTCCCAATCCAACTCCCAATCCAACTCCAATTCCTACCCCGACACCCGAACCCCCACCACCACCACGTCCTGCCCCGATTCCTGCCCCTGCACCAATACCTACGCCAACGCCTCGGCCTGAACCAGCTCCCCCTACAGCGCCG
>JBHJGO010000163.1:0-15177 GCA_050331715.1 Microcoleaceae cyanobacterium | reverse complement strand
AGCCCAAACCTTTACACAGTCAACCTTTTTCGCCTTAAGTTGATACCCTAAACGAAGGGGTAAAATTAACCGGTTGGGCTTGGACAGAAGCTCCGCTCGCAACACTCAGGCCGCCCAAAATCGTTATTTTTAATAATAAACTTGAAAACTGCATCATTATGAAAAGAATAATTTCAGCATTGGTATAAACTTATAAAGATTGCGTCATTTTTTGAGGGTTGAGGATATAGGTAATATTTTATCAAGCAGCTCGATTTTGTGACTGATTGATTTTTGCAAACCACAAATTTTCTTGCAAACCACAAATTAGAGCTTTATATCTCAGAATATATAGCAATCACAAATAATTTGTGAAATAGGGGTGAAGGGGGCGGTGCTCACTTCTTGGGGACATTGTCTCCAAGCCCCTTGACTTTTTTCGTGATTGATTTAGAACTGCTATATATTTTGAAGATCTGCACAAAGCGTGAAGCCTATAGGATTAGGAGATGCTAATATACGTAGCTGTTATTGATGTGATAAACCAAACTCAATTCATTGGAGCATCGTGATGAAATTTGATCTAAGTGAACTTGATTTGAAAGAATTGAACCTTCTTCAGAAAACTTCAGTCTCTAGTCTTTTCAAAAAAGCAACTTCTGGCATTTTGATATTAGTTGGAGCGATCGCAACCACCGCTAGCACCAGCTTCACAGCAATAGCCCAGGGTAATCAGACCGCAATTCAAGAAACAGTTCAACTGCCCACCAATGTGATTCCCGGTGGTTCAGACATTCTCGGCATTGTTCTGTCCGATGGTCGGTTTAAAACCCTGGCGACAGCATTGAAAGCGTCCGGCCTGCTCGATACCTTGAAACAGGATGGCCCCTTCACCCTGTTCGCGCCGACGGATGAAGCCTTCGATAATTTACCTCCTGGAACTCTGGATCAGTTGATGCAGCCAGAAAATAAGGATCAGTTGGCCAGTTTATTGAAGTATCACGTTGTTCCTGGCAAAGTCACCTCCGGCGATCTCAAATCTGGCGAAGTCACCACCGCTGAGGGCAGCGCCGCAACGGTTGATGTGGGTTCAGATGCGGTCATGATTGAGGATGCCAAGGTGATCGATACGGACATCGAAGCAGACAACGGTGTGGTTCATGTGGTAGATAAGGTGATTATGTTGCCGGAATAACTCATCACCATGCTGAATCTCAGCCTGTGCATGATTGTCAAAAATGAGGCTGAAAACTTGCCTGGATGCTTGGAAAGTGTCCAGGCTGTTGTTCGTGAAATGGTTGTGCTCGATACGGGTTCAACCGACAGAACCCCAAAAATTGCAGAAGCATTTGGAGCAACCGTTCATTCCTTCAACTGGTGCGATGACTTTGCAGCGGCGCGGAACGTTGCCCTAGGTCACACGACCCAGGATTGGGTTCTAGTACTCGACGCAGACGAACGGTTGTCTCCAGACATTGAACCCCAACTTCAGGAATTAACGGCAATTGAAGATTGCTTAGTGATCAACCTGATCCGCCAGGAAATTGGTGCAGTTCAGTCCCCCTATTCCCTGGTTTCCCGTCTATTTCGCAAACACCCAAAGGTTAAATTTTCCCGTCCCTATCACGCCTCCATTGATGACAGCGTTGCTGCCCTTTTGACAGAAGCCCCCCACTGGAAAATCACATCATTGCCGGAAACTGCCATTCTGCATTACGGCTATCAAGCCCAAGCAATTGCCCAGCGCAACAAAACCGAAGTTGCTCGGCGGGCGATGGAACGTTATCTCAAGCAGAACCCTACAGATCCCTATGTTGCCAGCAAGTTAGGTGCTCTATACGTGGAAATTGGAGAGTTTCGGTCTGGGATTCAGTTACTCGAAAAAGCTATCGGTGGCCAGCGCTCAGCAGTCAGCGAGCAGCCATCAGTGCTCAGCGCTCAGCGCTCAGCCATCGACCCTGGAACTCTCTACGAACTTCACTACCATCTGGGAATTGCTTATCGCAAGCAGCAAGACCCGACGCAAGCGGTTGCCCATTACCAAGCTGCTCTTGAACTCAACGTTCTGCCTCAACTCAAGTTGGGAGCTTACAACAATCTGGCCAGCCTGTATAAGGCAGCGGGCGATCTAGCCCAGGCAAAGATGCTTTATGAACAGATGCTGAAGATTGATCCAAACTTTGCCATCGGTCACTACAATCTGGGCATGACATTACGGGCTTTGGGACAGTATCAGGGTGCAATTGATGCCTATGAGAGAGCCATTCAACTCAATCCTCAATCTGCCGAGACCTATCAAAATTTAGGCGTTGTCCTTCTACAACTGGGTCAGGTTTCTCCAGCGATGGAAAGATTTAGGCAGGCGATCTATCTATACCAGCAGCAAAACCCTCAACTGGCAACCGATCTCAGTCAGAATTTGCGGCAGATGGGATTTCGCGTTTAGAGATTCCTGATAATTTGCTACCCAAGATCAACCCTTAATACTAAAATGCACCCAAGCATAATATTTTTGCAGTATATCTTGCAGTTTATTTCGCAGTTTTTTCGTCTCCAAAGGAGCCATACAACATGACTGATGCTGAACGTTTGCCAGTAGGAATTGTTGGGGCTTCTGGCTATGGGGGTGTGCAGTTGGTGCACCTGCTGCAAAGTCATCCTCAAGTAGAAATTGCCTATCTGGGGGGTGAAAGTAGTGCTGGAAAGCCCTACTCCAGTATCTACCCTCATCTAGAACCCTTCGTTGAGCTAAGCATCGAAGCCATTGATATCGAGCAGATTGCTCAGAAGTGCCGAGTGGTTTTCCTCTCGATGCCGAATGGTCTGGCCTGGAAAATGGCTCCTGAACTCCTGGCGAAAGGCTGCAAGGTTCTAGATCTCTCCGCTGACTATCGATTCGCTAACCTGGAAATTTATCGCAAGTGGTATGGTGGCGATCGCACCGACCAGGCCACGGTTGCTGGTGCAGTTTATGGTTTACCTGAACTCTACCGCGACCGCATTGCTGAGGCGAGTTTGATCGGTTGTCCGGGGTGTTACGTTACTGCCAGTCTGTTGGCCCTGGCTCCCCTGTTGAAACAAGGTCTGATCGCAAGCGATAGCGCAATTGTGGATGCCAAATCTGGAACCTCTGGCGGTGGACGCAAGACAGAAACGCATTTGCTGCACGCTGAAGCTGAGGGGTCTCTCTCTGCCTACGGGGTCGGCGGACACCACCGTCACACTCCGGAAATTGAGGAAATTTGTAGCGATCTGGTGGGTCACGAAATTCGTGTCCAGTTCACGCCCCACTTAATCCCTATGATTCGGGGCATTCTGGCCACTGTCTACGGAAAATTACGCGATCCGGGATTGGTACGGGAGGATTTGGTCACCATCTACAGAGCGTTCTATCGGAATTCTCCCTGGGTGAAAGTTCTTTCTGGCGGTAATTTCCCTAAAACGAAGTGGGTTACTGGAACCAACCTTTGTTATATCGGCGTTGAAGTGGATCAGAGAACGGATCGGGTCATTGTCTTGTCAACTATTGATAATTTGCTCAAGGGTCAGTCTGGTCAAGCTGTCCAATGCTTGAACTTGATGATGGGTTGGGACGAAACCCTTGGATTACCCCAAATGAGTTTTTACCCTTGAGGATTGTCTGTAGTCTGTAGACTGCTGGTTTTAGAATATTAATAAGGTTAAAACTGGCAAGGTTGGCTCGTGAAACATTCTAAAGACTCTCTTCGATCGATTGGCTTGCCTCTACAGCGTTTCTCACGCTGGCGGGGTATGGAAGTTGATGGTACACTACGTCACCAACTTCTAAATCCGTACCTTACGCGATTGAAAATCGCCATATCACTGGCTTGTCTTCTCAATGCGTGTGCAGGCAGCCCCTTTGGTGAATCTCTAGAGCGATCGCTTGAAGCCGATCCCCAATTAGAGCAGACTGCTACGACTCCCCAACCGCGCTCGACCCCGATTGACACTGAAACTACAATTCCTACAGTCTCGCTGCCTAGCGATTTTCCAGACGAAGTTCCGATCTATCCGGGTGCTCAGTTGCAAGAAATTCAATCCCTGGGTCGGGAAATTTCAGGCGCAACCACTCGCTGGGAGACACAAGATCCCAGCAATGCCGTCCAGACTTTCTACAGCAACCAGTTCAAAAGACAGAGATGGGAAGTTACCCGTCGGCCGGAGGAAGAAGGGGAGGGTTCCTTTGAAGCCCAGAAGGATGGTGTGGAGGTGAGCGTCTCAATCCAACCTAGTCCAGACAATCCCAGCCAAACGGAATTTGAGTTGAGCTATCAGCAGCCAGATTCTATTCTGAGTAAGGGGGATTCGACCGATAAGCTACCCGTTCCAGTCCCACCAGAGGAGGCTTCCAGGAGGTCAGACACGCCTTCTCCTAATTCAAAATCGGATGAAACAAAATCGGATGAAGCAAAATCCAACTCCCAGGCAACTCCTAGCCCCACGGCTTCACCCACAACCGCTTCGAGTGCTAACGCTGTGCCCCAAGAGTTACAGCCATTGGTATCGGGGGTGGTTCAAACGGGTCTCTTGCTCTCATCCCAGGATCGAGCGGGAGATGCCACTTCAACCCTTTCCAGCCCTAACAACCCCATTACTCGGAGTGAATTTGCCCGTTGGTTAGTCAACGCCAACAATAACCTGTACGCTAAAACCCCTGCCAAGCAAATCCGACTTGCGGTTCCGAGTAGCCAACCCGCCTTCACCGATGTCCCCACCACCCATCCTAGTTTTGCTGAAATTCAGGGGTTAGCGGAAGCTGGACTGATCCCCAGTTCCCTGGCTGGAGACTCAACTGTGACCCAGTTCCGTCCAGATGCTAATCTGACGCGAGAGGATTTGTTGCTGTGGAAAGTTCCCCTCGATACCCGTCAAGCCCTGCCAACGGCAACCGTTGATACGGTTAAAGAACGCTGGGGATTTCGAGACACTTCCAAGATTGACTCTAGTTCCTTGGGGGCAGTCCTGGCTGATTTTGACAACGGCGATAATTCCAATATTCGGCGGGTCTATGGATTCACTACATTGTTTCAACCCAAGAAATCCGTGACCCGTGCGGAGGCCGCTGCTGCCCTGTGGTATTTTGGCTTTCAAAACAATGGTATTTCCGTGACTGAGCTGAATCAGAGCCAGCAACTCCAGGATTCAGATTAAGTGAATTGAGTAAACAAAGAATCATCTTTTAAGTACTCTCTCAGATGTTCAATTAATAATTTCTATCCCATGAAAGCTAGTCGAATTCATCATGTTGCGATCATCTGTTCAGATTATGAGAAATCAAAGGCATTCTATACAGAAGCTTTGGGATTTTCAATTATTCAAGAAACCTTTCGAGCGGCTCGGAATTCCTATAAGTTGGATTTGAGGGTAGGCGCTCATGATCAGATAGAGCTGTTCTCCTTTCCTGATCCCCCCCAACGCCCCAATAGACCAGAAGCTTGTGGATTAAGGCACTTATCCTTTGCGGTTGAAAGCCTTGAAACCTCAGTGGATCACCTACAGACGAACGGGATAGAGGTCGAACCTATTCGGGTTGATGAATTGACCGGAAAGCGATTTACTTTTTTCAAAGATCCAGATGGATTACCTTTAGAAGTTTATGAACAATAGAATGCGAACATTCAAGGAGGGCCTAAAGTCCTAGAGTTGCAATCTTTTCCAGGAGTTGGTTGGGTTTGATAGGCTTTGTCAGCCATTGATCAATCAAGCTAATTAAATCATCGCTGAAGTGGGTGCGGAGCTGTTTTGTAAGCTGTTTTTTCCGTCTAGATTGAATCGTAGATTTTCCATTAGAGTTTGAGAGTAATCGCTCATTGACCAAGGCTAGAATTTTAATATCTTCAATTTCCTGACTTTGCTTAAGCTGACGAATCATATCCTGCCCACCCTGACCGGACACTTGCAGATCGACAATCACTGCCGCAGGTTGCAAGAGAGCAATTTGCTGAATCGAGGTGAGTTCCTTAGCCAACCAGACCACCTGATATCCGGTGGCTGTCAACAATTCACAAATCAAGGTGGCGATTTCCTCATCATTTTCTACAATCACCAAACGACACTGAGTACTCTCAGAATGAATGGAGGGAAGGAAAGTTCCAAAGGATTTCTTGGCCGTTGTTCCAGAAGATTTTTTGTCTACAACAGGTTGGTTGGGTAAGTGTACTGTAAACGTTGAACCCTCTCCTTCAGTTGAATCAAATTTTATCGCTCCACCATGTAGTTCCACCAGTTGTTTGGTTAAAGCTAGTCCTAGCCCCGTCCCATCCCGCTCTCGACGATAGGGAGAATCAAGTTGCTGAAACTTTTCAAATAAAAGAGATTGCTGGCTTTCAGGAATACCAATCCCAGTATCTTGAACTTGAAAGGTTGCAATATTCTCATGAACATAGGCCCGTAAAGTTACCTGTCCTCCCGCTGGTGTGAACTTAATCGCATTGCTCAAAAGATTGAATAAAATCTGCCTTAATCGTCTTTGATCGGCTGAAAACTGATCCTGAGCCGGGTCAATTTGAAAGTTTCCCATCAGATCAATTTGCTGTTGAATGGCCTCTTCTCGAAAAAACCGCAGACATTGATTCAGTACCTTAGTTAAGGAAAATTTGTCGATTTGTAGAACTGCTTTGCCCGCTTCAACTTGAGATAAATCCAGGATGTCATTGATTAGTTCTAGCAGATGCTCACCACTATCGTGAATGGTTTGCAGATAACTTTGCTGTTTTTCTAATGGAATCTTTTTAGTGCCAGAAGAATCCGGTAGATAGCGCAGGAGCGTTGCCGAAATGCCAATCACACAGGTTAAGGGCGTTCGCAATTCATGGCTCATCGTCGCCAGGAACTCACTTTTGGCTCGACTGGCAGATTGAGCTGCTAATAGGGCATCTTGCAAGGCTTGGGTTCTCT
The DNA here is from genome assembly GCA_050331715.1 of Microcoleaceae cyanobacterium. Taxonomy (GTDB): domain Bacteria; phylum Cyanobacteriota; class Cyanobacteriia; order Cyanobacteriales; family Microcoleaceae; genus JBHJGO01. The sequence goes on along the minus strand of JBHJGO010000163.1, from coordinate 8,280 downwards.
CCTGAACCCTTAGCTCCAAATTTTCCTTCTGTTGCTGAACCTGAGTGTAAAGTTGGGCCTGATAAATGGCAATCGATAAATGTTCTGTCACCTGGGACAAAAATTTCACCTCATGGCTTTGCCAGTTTCGAGTATCTTCGCACTGTTGAGCGATCAGCAGTCCCCAGAGTTCTTCTTGAACAACGATAGAGGACACTAACTTGGCCTTAACTTGAATTCCCCTTAAAAACTTGAGTAAACAAGCAGAGTGAGTGTAGGTTTCCTCCACATCATCAACAACCAAAGTGAAACCTTTAGTATATTTCTGGCGGTGAACTTGAGTATCTACATAACAAGCAGCAGCTTCGCTGACATGCATCACTGAGGGAATATGGTGACTCGCGAGTGCTTCATAGGTTACATATCCCCACTGCTGATCGGTAGTTTGAGCCGTTTCAGACAGGGTCTCAGGAATCTCAAGATCTGTATCGGAGCGCTGCTCAGGGTGTGCCTCGTCTAGAGAACATTGTCCCGGAGGAACAGACCAACGAAAATCAAATTGATAAATGACTAAGCGATCAGCATTTAGGAGCTGCTGTAGCTGCTCAACTGCGGTTGAAAGAATGACATGTAAGTCGAGGCTCTGGCGAATCTGAGTTGTAACCTGATTCAGCAGGCGTTCCTGTTCTAGTTGCTGGTATAGAACGTCGTCCACAAGTGAGTCTTAATTTCGGTGAGAGAGGGAGGCCGAGTATGGGTTCAGCATTAGAGAAACCTATTGGCTACCCTGTTTAAGCTTACCTTAATCCTGTTGCTAAGGGTTCAACCCTGAACTGTGCCCTGAACTGTGCCACTAATCCATTGACCTAACCTGCAGAATAAAATCCAAGAAGAGATAATCCTGATTAGCCTTATCATTTCTAGTACTCACTCAATAGTATGCCTCTAGAGGAGTGTAAGCCATGTCAGGTGAGAATCAGAATCATAGAAACCCAGTTCAGTTAGAAGGATTTAGAATTTCTGGCCCCGTTGAGGGAGAAAAAGTTGAGATTCAGCTTGATCTCAGCTCTCTTGTGGCCAAACCAGAACCTGACACTATTGAAAATGGATCTGAAGAGAATGAGGGAATTGGATTTCTGTTTCTTCTACTCTTAGCTCTTATCCTCTACATCGGTAGTGCAGTTAGCCAAGGAGAATTGACGAATGACGAATTTCGAGTCCCAGAGATTGCTCCGGGATCGACTGAGCTACCCGCAGACTAAATACTAGGGGCCAGCCATCCACGAACGAAGTAATAGAAGGTAATCAAATATTCCTCAAATACCTTCGTCGTCAACAACAGAGCCTCAGCACTAGGAGCAAAACTAGCTCCGCTAACTCGACCTCTCGTTTTTCCCTTCGCAACAAAGGTACTGAAATTTGTTGGAGCGGGAATCACCTTAAACCCTGCCTCAGCAAAGGCTAAGCTAGCACGCCGCATTTCCAAGGCTGAGGTCACCAGTACAATAGTGCGGCCCAGACTATTATTCTTCATTAACTTCTTAACCTCCTTGACACTGTGGCTCACGCTGCTGCTGTGAGGCTCCACAACAATATTGCCTGAGGGAACTCCCATGTAAACAAGAAGCTGCTTCACGTCCTCAGCCTCGTTGGTTGGATTGAACAGCTCGCGTCGAGGGCCAGCACTGACAATCACACGGGGAGCATAGTCTTTCCGGTAAAGTTGAGCTGCATAGGGAATGCGATCACCCGATTGAGTCAACTGAATCTGGGTGCGATAGGGCAACTTTGGTTCCGTTGTTCCATTTCCCAGTAAAACAATGGCTCCAGCAGTCTCTCCACAACATAAATCTGGCTGGATCGCGGTGAGAGCATTCTGCTCAAGCTGATAGGCCAACCATTCCGCAACAAAAGGCGTGCTGGACAAAATTAGGATCAGCAGCGCTGTCAAAATCAGGTTGGGGGCAGGATTTTTCGCTTCCTTTTTAGTAATTTGCGTACAGGCAATAATCAGCAATAGGATTGACAATCCCAATGGCTTCAAAAAGACAGCGATAAATTCTAGAACTGCCAGTCCAACTGGGCTATCTGGAGCTGTAAAAGCAACCGCCAACAGGAAGAGACCCAGAATAAACCACAGACGGCTGACCAGTGAGCCATCTTTGCCGACAAGCAGCTTCCAGAGTCTGAATATGATTGTGCCGATCAGCAGCAGGAGTAGGAGCCGTGTGAGTTGTACAAACATAGTCCAGTTAATTTAGGCAAAAACTATAAAAGTTGTGGGATTCCAAGTTTGCTCTGTCCAATCTAGGCCAGGTGAGACTATACCCAACTAAAGATCTGACACAGGATAGCTGTAACCCCCCCATGGGATGAGCTTGAACCAATCAGTCAATCTGGCTAAAGTTTACACAAGCTTACACCCTATGACAACTGTTATTTGGGAATTTTCTCACAAAAATTATAATTTTGTGGCGGAATTAATCCCAAACAAAAGAGTAACCCAGCCTTCCGACCGAATTACTCTAAGAACCAGAACATAACGATTTCTAATCGTGTGAAGTGTAGATTTGAAAGATAGTGACGCAGTACACCACCTTTCCATACCTCACCAACGTGAGAAACGCTGTATGACTATGGTTTGTGTAATTGAAACTAAGCCTAGACAGCAACGGCACTCTTAACGGAGGCACTTAGCTCACCGCTGGCATACTTAGCTGCGAATTCATCCAAGGACTGAGCCTTGATCTTGCTCGCATTTCCAGCCGTACCGAACTGCTGGTAGCGATCGCCACAAACCTGCTGCATCATCTTGATGGAAGGCTTGAGGAAGTGACGGGGATCAAAGTTAGACGGATCATCCATAGCTGCCTTCCGAATCGCAGCAGTGATAGCTAGACGATTGTCAGTATCAATGTTTACCTTGCGAACACCACTCTTGATTCCCTTCTGAATTTCTTCAACGGGTACACCGTAGGTCTCAGGTATCTTTCCGCCGTACTCATTGATCATGGCGATTAGGTCTTCGGGAACAGAAGAAGAACCATGCATAACCAGGTGAGTATTGGGCAGACGACGATGGATTTCCTCGATACGGCTAATCGCTAGAACTTCACCCGTGGGCTTGCGTGTGAACTTGTAAGCTCCGTGGCTGGTTCCAATGGCAACCGCTAGCGCATCAACCTGAGTTCTTTCAACGAACTCAACTGCCTCATCGGGATCAGTCAATAGTTGATCGTGAGATAGCTTACCCTCTGCACCGTGACCATCTTCCTTGTCACCCATTCCAGTTTCAAGGGAACCTAGGCAACCTAGTTCTCCCTCAACGCTGACACCGATGGCGTGAGCAACTTTAACAACTTCAGCGGTTACTGAAACGTTGTAATCAAAGGTTGCTGGTGTCTTAGCATCCGCTTCCAAGGAACCATCCATCATGACACTGGTGAAGCCATGACGCATAGCAGAGTAGCAAGTGGCTGGAGAATTACCGTGATCCTGGTGCATCGCAATGGGGATATCGGGATAGCTCTCAACCGCAGCTTGAATCAAGTGGCGCAGGAAGTATTCTCCTGCATACTTACGGGCACCACGAGAAGCTTGCAGAATTACAGGACTGTCAGTTTCATTTGCAGCCTGCATAATTGCGATGATCTGCTCTAAATTATTAACGTTGTATGCAGGGATACCGTAGCCATTCTCAGCGGCGTGATCTAGCAAAAGCCGCATAGGTACGAGCGCCATATAGTCTCCTCCTAGGTACTATTCTGTAGGTTTCAGACGGTTCTGTTTAAACCAATCTTAAGAGAGATTCTTAAGTCTTTGTTAAACAGTTTAGAACCTTTTCTGATTTTTTAAAAGTCTAGTCAGGGTTATCGCTCTAGTCTGGACTGAACGAATGCTGTCAATCGTTCCATTCCAGTTTCAATCGTTTTCAGGTCAGTGGCATAGGAAATCCGGATATGATCATCTGCGCCAAAGGCAACTCCAGGAACCATCGCAACATGCTGTTCCTCCAACAAACCATTGCAGAAATCCCCCGAACTCAAGTTAGTCTTGCCAATGTTGGCAAACATGTAAAACGCTCCATTTGGCTTGAGACAGTGAATTCCTGGAATGGCATTCAATCGGTCGTAAATCACAATCCGTCGTTCAGCAAAGGCTGAACGCATCTGTTCTACACAATCCTGGGAGTTTTCCAGTGCAGCAATTGCGCCGTATTGAGCAAAGGTACAAACGTTCGAGGTGCTGTGGCTTTGGAGCCGAGTTATGGCCTTGATCATATCCGTATCTCCAGCCAAATAACCCAGTCGCCAACCTGTCATGGCATAGGCTTTGGCGAATCCACTACTGATAAAAGTCAATCGGGCAATCTCAGGATGGGCAGCAGCGATACTCAGATGGGTGGTTTCATCGTAGACAATACTGGAATAGATTTCGTCTGAAACCACCAAAATCTCAGCATCAACAATTACCTGGGCCAGAGCCTTAATTTCATCAGAAGTGTAAACAGCTCCAGTTGGATTTGAGGGGGAATTGAGCACAAACAATTTCGTGTTGGCCGTGATCGCGGCTTGAAGCTGTGCTGGAGTAATCTTGTAGCCAGTATCAGCGCTAGTTGATACGATAACCGGAGTTCCCCCAGCAAGCTTGACCATTTCGGGATAGCTAACCCAGTAGGGAGCGGGGATAATCACCTCATCATCGGCTTCAACCAGTGCAGTGATCAGATTGTAAAGGGAATGTTTACCCCCGTTGGTTACAATCACGTTATCGGCTTGGTATTCCACACCTGTATTGCGTGTCAAGGTTTGAGCGATCGTTTCCCGGAGGCGAGGTTCTCCCGCAGCAGGGCCATATCGGGTTTTTCCGTTATCGAGTGCCTGTTTTGCGGCAGCAATGATATGTGGAGGGGTATCGAAATCTGGCTCTCCAGCACTAAAGTCAAGGACATCAATCCCCTGGCTCCGCATGGCCTTTGCTTTGGTAGAGATGGCAAGGGTCAGGGAGGGTAAAACCTGTTCGATCCGGGCTGCTCGCTTCATTGTGGAATTTACCTACAAAAGGTTCAAAATCCTACAATTTTAAAAGGACTTTCCTGGAGTTGCAACCCATAGAGTGACTCCAGAAATTCGGCACGACTTTTCTGAGAAATCATCCTAGAATGGCTCCCTCAGCACTAGCCAGATCATCCAGATTATGAATATGACGAAAAGCACAATTTCCATGGAACCTGCCTACGAGATTGATGAACTATCACTCCTGGGTTCACGATGCACGGGATTGGTTGGTCAAGGTGGGTTCAGACACCTGACTCCCTGATCATATTTTAAGCTTAATTGGTTAATCATTTGAGAGGGAGCATAGGCCGCACTGTTACCGACCCTCATAGGGAAGACGACGACTCATAGGACTACACCAAATCGAGCTAATATTTTGCTAGTCTTGAGAGTGACAAAGTTGTAGACAAAGTTATGAGAACCCACTACTGCGGCCAATTACGAAGCACTCACTTTGGAGAAACAGTCACCCTGTATGGATGGGTAGATCGGCGGCGGGATCATGGTGGAGTGGTTTTTTTAGATCTGCGCGATCGCAGCGGTTTAGTTCAGATTGTCAGTGACCCAGAGCGTACCCCTGATTCCTACCCCATCGCCGAGCGGCTTCGTAACGAGTATGTGGTGAAGATTACAGGGCAGGCTTCCCAACGCCCGGAAGAGTCTTTAAATCCCAAGTTGGCCACAGGTGAAGTTGAGATTTATGCCAGTGAGATTGAGCTACTGAATGGTCTGGGGAAGCAGCTTCCCTTTCAAGTTTCTACAGCCGAAACCGAAGCCGTCAAGGAGGAACTGCGGCTGAAATACCGCTACTTGGACATTCGACGGGAACGCATGACCCGAAATCTGAAGCTGCGACATCAGATTGTCCAGGCAGTTCGGCGATTCCTGGAAGATGAGCATGGTTTTGTAGAGGTAGAAACCCCCATTCTGAATCGTTCAACACCGGAAGGGGCAAGGGATTTTCTGGTTCCTAGCCGAGTTAACCTGGGGGAATGGTATGCCCTACCGCAATCCCCACAACTGTTCAAACAAATTCTCATGGTGTCGGGCATGGATCGCTATTACCAAGTTGCCCGCTGTTTTCGGGATGAGGACTTGCGTGCGGATCGTCAGCCAGAGTTTACCCAGATTGATATGGAGATGAGCTTCATGTCCCAGGAAGAGATCCTGGCACTGAATGAAGCTTTGGTTTGCCATGTTTTTAAAACGGTCAAAGGCGTTGAAGTTTCTCGACCTTTTCCGCGCATGACCTACGCCACAGCGATGGAGAAGTATGGTTCGGATAAGCCGGATACTCGCTTTGGCATGGAACTGGTTGATGTCTCTGATATTGTTAAAGACTGTGGATTTAAGGTCTTCTCTGGTGCGGTTGCCAGTGGGGGTGTGGTCAAGATTTTACCCATTCCGAACGGGAATGAGGCGATCTCGAATGTTCGGATCAAGCCCGGTGGAGATGTTTTCAAGGAAGCCAGTGAGGCTGGAGCAAAGGGATTGGCTTATATTCGAGTCAAAGAAGGCGGCAAAATCGACACCATTGGTGCAATTAAGGACAATCTCACTGCCGAACAGCAGCAAGAAATTCTGCGCCGAGCTCAGGCGGAAGCAGGTCATTTACTGCTCTTTGCGGCGGCAGATACGGCAACGGTGAATAAAACGCTGGATCGGCTGCGATTGTTTATTGGTGCAGAGTTGGGCTTGATTGACCAAACCCAATTTAACTTCCTCTGGGTAACCGATTTTCCCATGTTTGAATGGAATGAAGATGAAAAGCGATTAGAAGCATTACATCATCCCTTTACTGCGCCAAATCCAGAAGACATTGACGACCTTAAAACAGCACGAGCTGTGGCCTACGATCTGGTGTTGAATGGTTATGAACTTGGGGGCGGCAGCTTGAGAATCTACCAACGGGAGACACAGGAAAAGGTATTTGAGGCCATTGGTCTATCTCCAGAAGAAGCTCAGGATAAGTTTGGCTTTTTGCTAGAAGCCTTTGAATACGGCACGCCTCCCCATGGTGGTATTGCCTTTGGTCTGGATCGACTCGTGATGTTAATTGCTGGAGAGGAATCAATCCGAGATGTGATTGCTTTTCCAAAAACGCAACAGGCTCGTTGTTTGCTCACCGATGCCCCTTCACCCGTTGCCAAGGATCAATTGAAGGAGCTTGAAGTTGCCTCAACCTATCAGCCAAAAACTGAGAAGTCCGAGGAGTCCGAAAAATCTAAAAAATCTGACCCACCCCAGAAGTCAGAAAAGTCTAAAAAGTAGAGATTCTCTACGCTTTTTTATACGGGAAAGAACCGCCTGGATTGTTGTCCTAGTCCAGACGGTCTAAAAGCAAGTTATTACTCCGGTTTAGAGAGGATAATCTCTCACTCAACTATTACGAATGGGTTACTATCCTGAAATAGGGCTGCATCCGTATTAACCAGAACAGCTAGCACCTCACTGCCGGACATAAGCCTGGTATGGCTGTTGATTTGTTGAACAGAAATTTGGTCAGCCGTTAGGCCATCGGCCAAGCCAATGAAATCAACGCCCACCTCAAAGTCCACAATGATGTCTCTTCCTTCACCCAAAGCTAAGACAAAGGTATCAACTCCTGCTGGAGTGGTTGCATTGTCTCCAATTAATCTATCATTGCCTAAGCCACCGCGAATCAGGTCATTGCCTTCGTTGCCCCAGATATGATCATCGCCTTCGCCACCTAGAAGTGTATCACTATCGTTATGGCCTCTGAGGACATCATTACCTGAGTTTCCTGTTAACAAGTCATTCCCTAAACCACCTAATAGAATGTCATTTTCGCTGCCTCCTTGTAATTGATCGTTACCAGTGCCGCCGTTCAGGGTATCAATGCCTTCACTACCAAAGAGTTGATCGTCACCATTTTGACCCAGCAGCAGATCATTTCCACTATTTCCCTCTAGTAAATCTTGATTGTTTCCGCCTCTGAGGGTGTCAGCGCCTTCATTTCCTAAGAGTTGATCGTCGTCATTCTGACCCTGAAGCAAATCGTTACCTAGGCCACCTTCTAACGTATCAGCGCCCCCATTTCCAAAAAGTTGATCGTCGTCATATTGACCTTGAAGCAAGTCATTGCCCCAACCTCCTTGTAGAGTGTCAGCCCCTTCATTTCCAAAGAGCTGGTCGTCGTCATTATGACCCTGGAGTAAGTCGTTCCCGCTAATTCCTTGAAAAAAATCCTGGAAGAATACACCCTGCAAATTGTCAGCCCAAT
>JBHJGO010000162.1:0-22609 GCA_050331715.1 Microcoleaceae cyanobacterium | reverse complement strand
AATGAGTAACTCAATCATCTGCGTCGCCCAGGGTTGCTGATAACGCTCTTCCACAAATTGCAGCTCTCTAAGATGATGTGCATTGCACAAGCCGTGTTGGCAATCGTCATATTTGCGATAGCTCGATAAGCCATCATGGATGGCTCTTCCCTTGAACTGGGGCAGAATCTCCATCTCATCCATGGCGAGCTGCCCCCGTTACTCGTGTAATTGGTTTTCTAATTCCTTAACTCGCTCTTCTAGTTTCTCTATCTGCTTCGCCAATAGCTCCACCACTCCGAGCACTGCTTCTTCTCCCTGAGCATATATCTCTCGGATCTCTTCTCGCCTCATCTAGATTCTCTCTCCCAGGGCTTGGCTCACTTGTTTTTCACTCCCTCTCCCATTCGACTTCTCACTTTAGCTCTTTTTCTCCTCCTCCTTACCCTATTTCATTAAAATTTAAGCCTGAGTAGTTACACTTTACCAGTCACACCGATCTTGTGGAATGGCTAGAAAATCGTTAGGGCTTCTGAGTGAAAAGGTAAACATCATCTTGTTGGTAAGTGAGATGGAAGTTAGGGGACTGTTCTAGCTGTGTCACCAGGTTCTTGGAGAATTTGGATGTGCTTTTCCATCCGGGATGGCGAATATTCAGCAATACGTATTTGAATCGGGATAAATCTTGAGGGGGATCGTCAATATTGGTAAAGCGGATGAGTTGACGTTGACTCAAATGGGAAGCCAGATTGGATGTGGTGAGCAGGCCATCTTGAGTTGTGACCAGGCTAATCGCAGCTCTGCAGGCTGACCAGGTGTCAATCTGTTCTAGGTAAATTGACCAAAAGTAACCAAATTTTGCCAAACAGACAAAGCCTACAATCGACGAAATAATAATGAATCGATGCAACGTCTCGCTTAGATGACATTCAACTTTTTGTAGATGAAGGTGTAAATATTTCCCAAGATAGAACTGGTGGTTACTGGCAATACTGGCAATCATAATTGTGATTAGAAATGGAATTACAGGAACCGAATATTGATGGATTAAATCTCGTTGGGCAGTAACATTGGATAACAAGTTCTTAGTGATGACGGGCAAGGCTGCTACCAGCGGAGACAGACAGTAAGGGGAAAGCCAGAGAGCGACTGGGGAAAATAACAAGACAAGATATTCTAAGCTCTCCAGAGAGAACACTTTACTGAAAGCCAACCTTGGCCGGAGAAAGATATTGGTCAAAATCTCAAAGACTGAATCTCCAAACTCAGGGTATCGGCCTGTTCCACCTGGCCCTTGACCAGATTTAAAATAGGGAATAATCCCTTGAACAGCGATCACAAACCAGGTCATTCCAACTAGCATTGCAATCAATCCACAGGTTCGTTTTTTCTCAAAAAAGTACAGCCAAATTCCCATGGCAGCAACGGTTAGAGCTAGGGCATCTTTACAACTAAGGATCCAAACTATTGCGAGACAAAACCAGAATATTTTATTCATTCGAGCGGCCAGGATAGCGCCAAGAATTGCAGGCAGAGCGATCACCTCTGGATGAAAATCGAACAGATTCACATTAAAAATAACGGGATAGAGGAGATAGGCAAGAGCAATTGCCCCGGCGATCTTTGAACTTAAGCCTGCCTGTCGTGCCAAGCTCCAAGTAGGCCAAGCCCCCAGAGATAAAGAGATAGATTGAATTAAAAACAACCAATAAACCGATGGATAGATTTTATAAAACAACGCGACAGGATACATGATCAATGCCGCATGATTGCCTAGATGATGAATCCCGAGAAAAGAAGAGATTGGTGGCTGATCGATACTAATCAGATAAGCAACTTGATCATAAATGCCCAGCTCGAAAGCGGTCGATTGGAACAACAAATGCCGTAAGCTACTGCAGAGAAATAGAATGATCGTCGAGACTACAACCAACTTAAAGACTGGATGCCTGATCCATAGTTGCTGATTCTTTACCGATGTCCAACGCTCGAACTGCATTCTATCGACTTAATATTGATCCAAACTAACTAGGAACCATTCTGAAAAACCAAGACATCATCCTGTTCATAGATGGTTTGAAATGAAAGGGCATTCGGTGAATTTGGGCGGGACAAATTTTGAGCCAAACTTGTACCCAGCTCTTGAGTATCTGGCCAGGGATGCCGTAGATTCAGCACAATGTAGTCAAATTCAGCCAGGTCTGATTCCAACGTAACCTGACTGAGCAATTTAACGTTTGGACGATGGGTGAAATGGGGGGCGAGTCGATTATCGGTTAAAACGCTGCCCTGGGGTTGTACTTGAATTACGGCGCTGCGAAGTGCCGACCAGTTATCCAATCGATTGAGATACACCCAAAAGTGACCATATTTACCATAGACCAGAAAAATTAAGAGTGACCAGAGCATGACATATTGGGGCAGTCTCCACCGTGCTATCAGGGTTTGAGCCATCAGGGCTTGAAAGATATTCTGAGGTTTGTCTGAGGGTTGAGACTGCATTCTTTGCCACAATTGTCTGGCTGCTGAACCCAGTGTCCAATTGCTCAGATTTTGACTCGATCTGTGAAAACTCTCAATCACTGCGAGTAATAAAAACGGGATCACCGGAATCGAATACTGAAATGCTAAACTCCGCTGAAATGGAACCTCGGACAAACTGTTGATTACTAATGTCGGAATAGCAGGAATTAACGGCATTAAAGCCTGGGGTGATAGCCACCAAATTACGGGCAAACTGAGTTTGTAGAGATAATCCAGGGTTGGCATCATGAACAATCGTCCCCAAACTAATTGAGGTTTGAGAAAAAAGTTCAGCAGAATCTCCAGTACCGAATCGCCCAAATAGGTATACCGCCAGACCCCTGCTGCTTCCTCTCCACTAAAGCTAGGAATCATCACCTGCGTAACAACAATGAACCAGCTCACCCCCATTGCCAAGCCAATTAGTCCGCAGATTCGTCGGTTTTTAGCAACACGTCTTTCAAAAAACAACAACCAGAATCCCAGGGCTGTAACGGTTAGCGATAAGACTGCTTTACAACCCAAAACCCAGAGAATTGCCAAACTAAACCCCAGCACATTTCCCCGACGTGCTGCTAGAATCGCTGCTAACAATGCGGGTAATGCCATCACCTCCGGATGAAAATCGAACAGGTTGACATTGAAAATAACGGGGTAGAGGAGATAAATGATAGCAACCGCTTTGGCTAACGATGGACTCAACTCTGCCTGTCGCACCAAGCCCCAAACTGGCCATGCTCCTAAGGATAGGGCAATCGCTTGAATTCCCAGCAACCAGTAAACAGTGGGAAATAGTTTATAGAACAGTGCCAGGGGATAAACTGACCAAGCCCCATGATTTCCCAGATGATGAAATCCCAGAATTGAAGAAATAGGCGGTTGGCCCTGACTAATTAAATAGGTCACCTGGTCGTAAATGCCCAGGTCAAACCCAGTGGACTGGAACATCAGATGGCGCAAACTGCTACACACAAACAGCAGAACGGCAGTAGCAGCCATTAATTTCAGGATTGAGGCGGGAGGCAGGATCGCTTGCACTTCGGTTGAGCGATCAGGCAAAGCAATCTCAGGACAGTCAGAAGGGGTTGGCATTCAGATTCAGATTCAGTCAATCTCGATTAATCCTACATTATTTAGGGTTGTGACTTCTGCAAGCAAGACTTTGATTGACGTTACTTTATCTGCGCTACTGTACTGGATGGTGCTTAACTTAAGAGAGGGCAATTTCGCCGCTGACCAGTCCACGTGTTAAGTTGATGCCCTATCGCGAGAATCATCGGGAGAAACTATGACAGAACCAGAAGAGGACAAAGTCCGAGAAGATCGAATTGATGCAGAAGTGATTGTTGATGCCTATTCCCCAGAGGAGCAGGCTCTGGGTTGGTACTACTACCTGGACAGAAAGATTAAATTTCCCTTCAAGGCAAAGTGGGTGGATAGCCCGAACTCAAAGGGCAAAACCGTCAAAGTTCTGAAGATGCCACCAGAAGAAGACTGTATGCTAGAGATGTTTGTCGAAATCCGTTATAAAGACAAATCTGGTGAAGATGAGTTTTCTGTGCGCTTAGCAGAAATCCAGCCGATTGATGTTGACCCAAATACCGAGGAGGCGATCGCTGACTGGCATTATTGGGTCGAGATGGATTACGAGTTCTAGAAAATGAACTGGCAAGATCAATGAATCAATCTGCTGCAAATCTACCCCCGCTTTCTGTTCGCCTACGAGAATTAGCTCAGATTTTTCTCAAGCTCGGAACCATTGGGTTTGGTGGCCCCCAGGCTCACATTGCCATGCAGAATGACGAAGCCGTCACCCGTCGTCAGTGGCTCACCCCTGAACAGTTCACCGAAGGCATGGCCATTTGTGAAATGTTACCAGGGCCAGCCTCTACACAAATGGGGATTTATCTGGGTTATGTCCGGGCGGGGCAGGTTGGCGCTTTGGTGTCGGGGATTTGCTTTATTGCCCCTGCTTTCTTGATTGTGGTGGCCCTGTCCTGGGGATATTTTCGATTTCAAGGACTCCCTCAGGTTGAAGCTTTGTTTCTAGGAGTTTCCCCAGTGGTTGTGGCCATCATCCTGGCATTTTGCTGGAAGCTGAGTCGAAAAACCCTGAAGGATTGGCAGCGGATGGTGATTGCCGCAGTCGTGTTTGCCTTAACTTTGGTTTCACCCTTGCCCGTTTTGTTGCAGTTTATTGGAGCTGGGCTGGTTGGCCTGTGGTTATACAAGCCCAAAGCGACCCCAACTCCGAACCAACTCAAAGCTTGGTGGCTACCGCCCCTGCCGCTTCTATTGGCAGCTATACCTGCTGAACCGCTGGCAGTGTCCAGTTTTTGGGGCCTGGAACGCATCGGCGAATATTTCTGGCCGCTGTTCACTTTTTTCATTAAGGTGGGCAGCTTTATTTTTGGTGGGGGGTTGGTGATCATCCCCCTGTTGGTAACGGAGGTGGTTGAGCGTTTGGGCTGGTTAACTCAGCAGGATTTCATCAATGGGGTAGCGATTGGACAACTGTCTCCAGGGCCAGTCGTGTTAACTGCCGCTTTTGTGGGATATAAGGTGGCTGGATTTCTGGGAGCGCTGACGGCGGCGGTAGCGATCTTCACCCCTTCCTTTGGCTTCATCATGCTAGCCGCTCCGCTACTACTACGATTGCGGCAGAATCCCTGGATTAAAGCCTTTTTACAAGGAGTAACACCTGCGGTTTTGGGAGCCATTGCAGCCGCAACGATCCCCCTCTTGCAGGCTGCACTGATTCAGGAAAACTTAACGAACTCCATTATTGCTGGCGTGATTGGTCTTCTGGCCCTCTTTGCCCTGATTCGTTACAAAGCGCCAACTTGGTTGCTGGTTCCGTTGGGGGCGGTTGCTGGGTTATTGGCAGAGTTGATTTGATGAAAGCAAATGACTCAAAATCTTCAAAATCTTCAAATCCCTAGCGACAAACCGATTCTGATGTCCACTCTGCCAGCACCTGATCGATTTGTTGAGCTAATTGAAAATCGAGGGATGTCAGACCTCCCGCGTCATGGGTGGTCAGGGTTAACCTAACCGTATTGTAGGAAATCTCCAGATCTGGGTGATGTCCCAACTGTTCAGCGGGCTCAACCAGGCATTGAGCAAAATTCATCGCTTCCACAAAACCACTAAAGCGATGGGTCATCGTTAAGGACTGATCCTGGCGTTGCCAATCGGATAAAGTCGCTAACTGGGTGGTAATCTCGGCCTCTGTCAGGCGTTGAGTTACTAATATTTGCGCTAACGCAAACTCGGACTTTCCCCAGACAACCAACGCTAGCAGAATATCCATGGTGATCTCTCAGGTAATTTCCAAAAAATCTTCCCTAACAGTGAAGGGAGGTTGACTGGATTCCCGCGAAAGCGGGAATGACAGATGTGACCTTTGTTTAAAAGAATCGCCTTACTCTTCCTCTAAGCCCTGAATATCCTGCTCCAAACCCTCAACGCCTTCCAACTCAGCGATTTCCTCAGACTCCTCGGATGCAGGCACAATGGCAACGGCAGCGATCGCATCATCGCTATCCAAGCGTTGTACCCTCACTCCTGTCGCACTGCGAGATTGGGTCGGAATGGCATTGGTGACCTGACGAATAATGATGCCCCGACTCGTGATCAGCATCAGCTCATCGGTATCATTTACCACCTGGAGTCCTACCACTTCATCCTGCTTCCGATGGGATTTAAACTTGGTGGCAATAATGCCTTTCCCCGCTCGATTTTGTAGGCGGAAAAGAGCAACTGGAACTCGCTTGCCATATCCTCCAGCCGTCACCACCAGAATAGAAATCTCTGGATTGGTCTCCAGAACTTCTGCCTCAGTCTCAGCATCGATAGATTCATCCGGTAATCCTTCAGTTGAGTTCTCCGCCGTTTCTAAAGTTTCTTCAAAAGTTTCTTCAACGGTCTCTTCTGATGTTTCATCAATCAGGTCTTCCATTTCCGGCTCTAGCCCCTCCTCCTCCAGAGCTGCAATGTGAGAAACGATGGAACTTGTAAGGATATCCATACTGATCAAGTTATCATCCTTGTCCAGCTTCATGGCTTTTACACCACGGGTGGCTCGACCAAGGGGACGCAACTGTTTGTGATCGGTGCGGAAATGGATCGCCATACCCTTTCGAGAGCCGATAATAATGCTATCGTCTACCCTGGCTAATCTGACCCAGCGCAACTCATCTCCATCAGCCAGGGAAATCGCGATTAGACCATTGGTACGAATATTGCTAAAGGCCGACAATTCAGTCTTTTTAATAAATCCACCCCTAGTCAGCATTACCAGGTAGTTGTCTGCGCTAAATTCACTCACCGCCACAATTGAGGTAATTCGTTCTGCCTTGGGAATTGGCAACATCTGAACGATTGGAATTCCCCGAGCGGTACGGGAGGCGACCGGAATTTGATAGGCACTGAGGCTGTAAACCACCCCTCGATCACTGAAGAACAGAATGCTGTCGTGGTCGCAACAACTGAGGAAATGGGCCACGCCGTCATCTTCCTTCATTTTCGTGCCGGATTTGCCACGGGTGGCACGACTCTGGGCATCGAAACCACTCACAGGCATTCGCTTAATGTAGCCCTGATCGGTTAGCAGGATCACCACCTGTTCATTGGCAATCAAATCCATGTCGTCTAACTCGCCCTCGGCATGCTCAATCGTGGTGCGACGGGGGTTATCGAACTTTTCCTTCAGTTGCAGTGCTTCGGTTTCGATAATCTGAAGAATTCGCTCTCGACGGGCCAGAATATCCTTCAAGTCGGCAATCTTGACCAGTAACTCTTCATGCTCTGCCAGAATCTTGTGAGCTTCCAGAGCCGTCAAACGCCGCAACTGCATCTGAAGAATCGCATCCGCTTGAATCTCAGACAGAGCAAACCGCTCCATCAGTTGTTGCTTGGCCGTGGGGGTATCGGCAGCACCCCGAATCAGGGCAATAATTGCATCCAGGTTATCCAGCGCGATCAATAAACCCTGGAGGATATGATCCCGCTCCTCAGCCTTCCGCAGTTCATACTCAGTTCGGCGGCGGATTGTGATCACCCGAAATTCCAGGAAGACCTGAAGGTAGCGGCTAATGGTCTATCGTTCGGGCCGACCATTCACCAAAGCCAGCATATTGGCCCCGAAGTTGGTCTGTAGGGGGGTCTGTTTGTAGAGGTTATTCAAGACCACCCGTGGATAGGCATCCCGGCGTAGCTCCACCACAATCCGCATTCCAGTGCGATCGCTCTCATCCCGGATGTCTGAAATTCCGTCAATCTTTTTGTCATTCACCAGCTCCGCAATCTTTTCGATCAGGGCTGCCTTGTTAGTTTGATAGGGGAGTTGGGTAATGATAATGGCTTCTCGATCCGGACGACCCCGCTGTTCTAGGGTTTCGATCTGGGCCACGCCTCTCATAGTGATTGAACCCTGACCATTCAGATAGGCATCTCGAATACCAGCCCGTCCGAGAATCTGACCCCCCGTAGGAAAGTCCGGCCCCGGAATATAACGCATTAAGTCTGCGTCGCTCAGGTCGGGATTGTGGATCGTTGCCACCAAGCCATCTACCAACTCTCCCAGGTTGTGGGGAGGAATATTAGTTGCCATCCCCACCGCAATTCCAGAGGAACCGTTCAGCAACAGTTGGGGAATTCGGGCAGGCAACACCAACGGTTCCTGCTGAGATCCATCAAAGTTATCGCCGAAGTCAACGGTCTCTGAATCGATGTCCTGAAGCATGGCATCCGAGGTCAGCGCTTGCAGGCGGGACTCGGTGTATCGCATAGCCGCAGGCGGATCATTATCCACCGAGCCAAAGTTGCCATGGCCATCGATCAGGGGATAGCGCATGGAAAAGTTCTGGGCCATCCGCACCAGCGCGTCATAGACCGCTCCATCGCCATGGGGATGATATTTTCCCAGAACTTCCCCCACCACCCTGGCACATTTCCGGAAGGGACGATCCGCTGTCAAGCCCAACTCATTCATGGCGTAGAGAATCCGGCGATGCACCGGTTTAAAGCCATCCCTGGCATCAGGTAGTGCTCGACCTACGATCACGCTCATGGCGTACTCGAGGTAGGACTGCTCCATCTCATTTCGCAAATCAGTTGGAACAATCTGTTGGAGGTCAGACTGTTGTGAGTCAGAAGAGGTCATAGACTAACGCAACTCCGTACAAAATCAAATTCATGCAAATTCAAAACCCAGCCCTGATAACCCGAAATATGCAGTGAAACGAACCTAGATCGGGCTGCTAAAGTTTAGTTTGCAGGTATATAATACTTATGAATTATAGCACAATTTGCACCGAATTGAATTCTCGACGTTTCCTATCCTCCATCCATTAAAATCTCTAACTAAAAGCGAAGGACTAATCGGTAATGGTAACGGTAATTTATTCCGACAAATTCTTGCAACACAAAACAGGGTTACTGCATCCAGAAAGACCAGAGCGATTAACTGCAATTGTTGAGGCGATCTACGCCATTCCCCTATCAGAAAAAATAGACTGGGAACAGCCGACGTCACTAGCAGAATGTCAAGCGAAAATTGATGACGAAATCTTGGCCATTCATACTCAAGATCACATCAATCGGGTCAGGCAAATTGCTATCAATGGAGGGGGCTATCTGGATGGGGACACGCCCCTATCTCCAGAGAGCTTCGAAGTTGCTCAGCTGGCTGTCAGTGCTTGGTTGGACGGAGTTGATCGAGTCATAGATCATAGTCAACCCACCTTTATTTTAGCGCGTCCACCCGGACATCATGCCGAGTCCAGTCGGGGGATGGGATTTTGCGTATTTTCTAATGCTGCAATTGCTGCCCATTACGCCTTGAAAAAACCTGGAATTGATCGAGTGGCAATTTTGGACTGGGATGTACATCATGGGAATGGAACCCAGGCAATAATTGAAGCCAATCCCAATCTGGCCTACTGTTCCCTGCACCAGTCTCCAGCCTATCCTGGCACTGGGTTTCAAGATGAGCAAGGAGATTACAACAATGTGCTAAATGTTCCTCTTTATCCGGGTAGCACTATTGCCATTTATCAAGCAGCCTTTGAACAGCAAGTGATGCCGTTTCTCCGCAACTTTCAACCGGATTTGTTAATTGTCAGTGCGGGCTATGATGCCAATCATCACGATCCGCTTGCTAGCATTTCTCTACAACCAGAGGATTATGGTCAATTGACTGATTACTGTCTACAGTTGACTTCTAAGATTTTATTGGGTTTAGAAGGGGGGTACGATTTGCCTAGCCTATCGCAGTCCGTTGTTGTAACTCTGGAACGATGTTTGGCTGTGATCTGAATCAACTTGTGCCGAATTAAATCTACCGGTTTTGACAGCAAGATAGGGGGTGACTCAAGTCCCTGTTGTTAGATTAACGGTTCCCACTTGGTGCGAGAACCCCAGTAGGATGTTAAATTGACAAAACAAGAACGCTAGTGAGTGCACGTGTCCAGTGTTGATCCGCTCAAAATCAATTCCAGCTTGGGCTTTGATTTCCCTAGTCAGCAATATTCTGTTGATTCCGCTTGTGGCATTGTTGATCATCCGAGACAACTCAGGAATCGGCAGTGCTAAGGCCAACATGGCGTTACTCTCGACCTCAGAAGTTGCAGCCCTGGAGCGTCAACCCCAGGTCTCCCTCAAGGGGGTTTCTAAGATTGCCACGGAACTGGGGCCTCGGCATCGATGGACATACGAGCAATGGGTGATGCAGCTCAAGCGTGAAGCCCAGGCGATGGCTAGTCAGAAGCCCAAGCAACTCACAATTCTGGCGGGCGATTCCCTGAGTCTCTGGTTCCCCCCAGAGTTGCTGCCGCTGCATCAGACCTGGCTGAATCAGGGAATCTCTGGGGAAACCTCCATTGGCCTCCTGCGGCGACTGAAGTTATTTGACCGAACCCAACCCCAGGCCATTTTTGTCATGATTGGCATTAATGATCTAATTCGGGGGATCAGCGATCAGACAATCTTAAGTAACTATCACAAAATTATCCAAGACCTGAAGTGGATTCACCCCGATTCTCAGATTGTTGTCCAATCAATTCTGCCCCATAGTGCGGAGGCGGCGACCTGGGAAGGGCGCGATCGCCTACTGGAGATTCCCAATGATCGAATTCGGTTGTTGAATCAGCAGTTAGAAACATTGGTCGATCAAGAGGGGGTAACGTACTTAGATCTATATTCTCTGTTTGCTGATCAGCAGGGAAATCTGCGAACTGAGCTGAGTACAGACGGGCTTCATTTGAATGATGCTGGCTATCTGGTTTGGAGTGCAGGATTACAACTTTTTAGCCAGACCCATTTCAAGTCTCCCGTTGAAACATTTCATAGAACCTCCTTGCAACAGAATGAATCATGACATTGAGACGATTCTCCAGAGGTGCGATAACCAGAGGCGAGATAAATGGCATGGCAAGAGCCGTGATTATGACCCAAGTTGATATCTCTCTCTGCGGTGATGCCTTGTTAGTGATACCTCGTAGAATAGAGATACAAATCCCCTAGCTGCCTATGCTGTTCAATGCCACTGAACTTTTGATTGAAAACTTTGTTCACATCCTGCGAGAGGGCTATTGCCGTACTTACGGGGGCTTTAAGGATGACTACGCAGAGATTATTGCTTGGGCAGGTAGTATGGCTCTAGAAAATATTGCCAACAGTGATGCCCTTTACCACAATGTTGAACATACCATTTTGGTCACCCTGGTAGGTCAGGAAATTTTACGGGGAAAGCATATTCGCGAAGGAGGCGTTTCCTGTGAGGACTGGCTTCACTTCATGATTTCCTTAGTTTGTCACGATATCGGCTATGTTAAGGGCGTTTGCCGTCAGGATCGATTAGGGTGGTATGCAACCGGTCAAAGTAATGAAATGGTCAGCCTTCCAGAGGGATCAACTGATGCTAGCCTAACGCCATACCACGTTGATCGCGCCAAGCTATTTGTAGAAGAACGTTTTGGCGGCCACTGGCTGATTGATGCGGAGGTCATCAAGCAAAATATTGAATTGACTCGGTTTCCTGTTCCCCAGGAATCTGATCATCAGGACATCGCTCGATATCCTGGCCTCGTTAGGGCGGCGGACTTGATCGGTCAGCTTAGCGATCCGAGGTATCTCAGGAAGGTTAGTGCCCTGTTCTATGAATTTGAGGAGACTGGCTTTAATCGCAAAGTGGGTTACGACAATCCTGGTGATCTACGTGAAAATTACCCCAAGTTCTATTGGGACGGTGTACATCCCTACATCAAGGATGCTCAACAATATTTGATGTTAACCCAGCAGGGCAAGCAAATCCTGGCAAATTTGCATGCAAACGTTTTCGTGATTGAGCACAAAGAAGTCCTGAAAGATACCATGACCTCCCAGGATATTGTTTACTAAGACAAGAATATAAGAGAATTAACGCATGAATTGGTGGAAGCGACTCAAGAGAAATCCGTTGGCGCGATTGGGCGCAATCTTACTGCTGATTTTTTACCTGTCGGCAATTGCAGCTAATTTTGTTGCCCCCTACGATCCTCTTAGCTCCGAATTGGATGCCTCTCTGCTGCCACCAACAACCATTTATTGGCGAGGTCAACAGGGGGAACAACAGGGACAGTGGCTTGGCCCCCACGTCTATCCCACGACCCAAGGCCCCGTTGAGGTTGAAACGGGTGAGCGGCAGATTCAAGTCGATTTCGACCGACCCTCCCCCGTTCGGCTATTTGTACCGGGTGTTCCCTATAAATTCCTGGGCATTTTTCCTGGCAATCGTCATTTGTTTGGCACAGTGGGGGCAGGAAGAATTCATCTTCTAGGGACTGACGAACAAGCACGAGATCAGTTCAGTCGTTTGATTTTCGGCGGGCGGGTTAGCCTAAGTATTGGCCTGGTGGGGATTGCGATTTCGTTTCCTCTAGGGATGATTGTTGGAGGGATTTCCGGATACTTCGGCGGATGGATTGATGGATTATTGATGCGGGTGGCGGAGGTGCTGATGACCATTCCAGGAATCTATTTACTGGTTGCATTGGCTGCTGTTCTACCTCCTGGCCTTTCCAGCACCCAGCGCTTTTTGTTAATTGTTGTTATTACTTCCTTCATCAATTGGGCAGGATTGTCGAGGGTAATTCGGGGCCAGGTGCTGTCGATCAAGCAGCGAGAATTTGTCCAGGCCTCTCAGGCGATCGGTGCAAACCCACTTTACATTATCGTGCGTCATGTGTTGCCCCAGACCGCGACCTACTTGATTATCTCTGCAACTCTGGCAATTCCTAGTTTTATCGTGTCCGAATCCGTCTTAAGCTTGATTGGATTGGGGATTCAACAGCCAGACCCCTCTTGGGGGAATCTATTATCCTCTGCAACGAATGCCTCAATTTTAGTGCTTCAACCTTGGTTAATTTGGCCCCCAGCAGTTCTGATTGTTCTAACAATTCTGTCCTTTAACCTATTGGGAGATGGATTGCGAGATGCGCTCGATCCTCGCAGTGTACAGCGCTGATATTCTCCAATCGTCATCGGGATTTTCATATTAATTTCACGAGTTTCTTCCATTCAATCTCACTGTGACAAGGTGAACAATTTGTGCATTGACGACCCTGAGTCTAGCTCAGTATCATATACTTAATGTTATGATTGTTCAGGGTTTGATGTGTTCTGTAGTATCCGTGCTACAGATGTATCTGACCTGGGCGGCCGCTTGGATTGGAGAGGTTTCCAAACGGATAAAAGCCTATTCAAAAGTCTTGTAACCTTTGCATGAAAAGAGTTTTGTCTCCCATACTTTGGGTTAGTCCGCAATGAAATTGATTTTTTAAATAGCCTTAGTTGATCAATATTTGCGTGATAAGTAATTCAAAATTCTAGTGATTTTAAACTGAATTTATCCGCAACCATCTACCTGCACTAATAAGTTTTAAACCTTCGTAACCTTAAAGGGGAAATCAATGACCAGTAGTTTTGTCCATGAAATGGGTACTTCTGAATCGACCCAGTCTAAACCTCGTGTTTGTATTTCCACCGATATTGGTGGTGCAGATGCGGATGATATTCAGTCGCTAGTCCATGTGATGTATTACCTGGATGAGGTTGACCTGAAATGTGTTGTTGCATCACCTTCTGCTGATAGCGATCGCACCCCTGAGCAGGGCATGGCTGAAATTCACAGTGTCTATGAAGCCTATGCGGCTGATTATGCAAACCTCAGCACTTGGGGTGATTATCCGACTCCAGAATCTCTGTACTCAATCAGCTATCCCGGTGCGCCATTAACTCTAGAAGAAGGTGGAACATACTCACAAAATAGCCCCGGTGCTGATGTGATTGGTCTGGAAGCACAGGCGGCATCGCCAGATGACAAGTTACACGTTCTGACCTGGGGTTCCCCGACAGATGTTGCCCTGGCACTAGATCGTTATGGGCCTGAAATCGCAGATTCACTCGTGGTCTACACCATCATTGGGGATTCTGGTGCGAATAGTGATGAGATTGCTATGGATAGGATCAAATCTTTCGATGATCTGCTCTTAGTGGACAACGGTCGAACTTTTCGAGGAATGTATGCTTGGGACTCACCAACCTACGGGACTCCCTACACTTTCCCCTCTGATTTTGTTGAACATGATCACGAAACGGGTCAGAAACGCAACAGTGCTCTAGCGCAGCATTATATGGAAGCGACAGAGAGGGTTCACCTAGACATCCTGAAAATGGGTGACACTCCTTCCTTCCTTTACGTGATTGACTCAGCAGACAATAACGACCCCACCCTGGCATCCAGTTGGGGTGGCGAATTCGTTCTCAAGTCAGGTAACCATTACGTCGATCGACAGGATACACCCGCGACTCCGGCAGGACGTTCAAAACCCATAAACGGTGCTGGAACCGTGTCACGTCACGCAGATGCATTTTTAGGTGATTGGGTCTCACGTTTAAATTACACCGAGAGCCAAAAGACGAATGCGATTGAGGATGACTTCAGTACAGATGAAGATACGGCTGTCTCTGAAAACTTGATAAGCAACGATACGGGTGAAAACCTCGTAATTACCCAAGCTAATGACCAGGCCGTTGGGTCTCAGATAACTTTAGATTCTGGCGCGTTGCTAACTGTGAATGCCGATGGCGCATTTGATTACAATCCCAATAGCCAATTTGAATTCCTCAACAGCGGCGAAACAACAACCGACAGCTTTACCTATACCGTTAGCGATGGCTTGGGAACTGATACTACAACGGTAACGCTCACAATTGAGGGTTTAACTGACAACACGACCCCAGTTGCCGAAGACGATTTTGCAACGACCAACGAAGATACTGCGGTCACAGGTAACGTTCTGACCAATGATACTGACCCGGAGAATGACGCCTTAACTGTTACTACAGTCAATGGCCAAGCGGTTGGGTCTCAGATAACTTTAGATTCTGGTGCGTTGCTAACTGTGAATGCCGATGGCACATTTGATTACAATCCCAATAGCCAATTTGAATTCCTCAACAGCGGCGAAACAACAACCGACAGCTTTACCTATACCGTTAGCGATAGCTCAGAAACGGACACGGGTATGGTAGCAGTCACAATTGATGGCGTGTATGACGCTCCTACTCCTACGCCAGGGGATGACGATTTGCTCTTGACTGCAGCCGGTGAAACGATTGACGCCCTGGCTGGAGATGACATTATCCGAGCTGCTGGCGGCCCAGATAACGTTTTTGGTAATGACGGCAACGATGAACTATTGGGTCACGGTGGAAACGATACCCTCAACGGAGGCGCTGATAATGATTTCCTCAATGGCGATGCAGGTGATGACGAACTGATTGGCGATGTGGGAAATGATCGTTTAAATGGTTCGATTGGTGATGACCGGATTTTAGGTGGTTCTGGTGATGATGTCCTACTGGGGGCAGATGGCATGGATACCCTGAACGGAGGTGACGATGCTGACAAACTTTATGGCGGTAACGATGCCGACGAACTCAACGGTGAAGTAGGAAAAGATGTTCTGCTGGGACAAGCAGGCAATGATACTTTGAAGGGAGGTGTCGACCATGACCTCCTACGTGGTGGTGTTGCGGAGGATTCCCTAGTGGGTGGTAGCGGTAATGATCGATTGTTTGGTGAGTCAGACAATGACATATTAATTGGGGTGAATCCAGATTCCAGTAATCCAGGGGAAGGGGAGCGAGATATACTAGATGGCGGCAGTGGGTCAGATTTGTTCGTTCTAGGAACCTCAAGTAGCCGATTCTACGATGATGATGACCACACGACTGCTGCCGCTGGGAATATAAGTCGAGTCTTAATCAGAGACTTTGAGAAAGAGATTGACCAAATTCAACTGCATGGGGTTGCTGAAGACTACTGGTTCCGAGAAATTAATGGCAATACACAGATCTTCTACGAGCCTTCAAGCACAGCAGAAAAGCGGGATCTGATTGGAATTGTAAAGGGAACAGTTGGAATCGAAGCAACAGATTACAGCTTTGTCTAGCCACTAACTCTTCGGAAACTACGGCGTTTCCAATGTTGCTGAAGCATTAGAGGCGGTGCGGTGCGCTGCCTCTTCTCAGGTCTTCGCCTCTCAAATCTGAATCTTACGCAAGCGCAAGTCGCTGTATGAGCTAGCTGGTTATAAATTAGCTGGCGCTCACAACCTTTGTCAGATAATCTGCTGTGGCCTCGACTAGGGCAATCGTGCGTTCATATTCCATTCGAGTTGGGCCTAGGACACTCACACTACCAACGGGGATTGAATCCTGACAATACCGGGCTGAAACTAGTGTACAGCTTTGGATCGGGGTGAGGGGATTTTCGGATCCAATCCTAATCATTACCTGATCTGGATCTGAAAAGGACAAGAGCAACTGCCACAACTGTTCCGGTTCGTCCTCCAAGAGATGGATAATCGTTTGAGTTTGCTCTACCTGGGAAAACTCTGGCAAACGAAGGACTTCCGAAACTCCCCTAAATTCAATCCGGCGGCCTTCCAAAAACTGCCCTCGACGGCTTAAATCAGAGAGCAAAGCACACAGCACATCGGCGTAGCACCAAAACTCCCGATCCAACTCCTGCCAATCTAAGTTAGACAAATCTTTGATCGGGCGGCCCCGCAGGTGACGATTTAGAAAATTGGATAAAACCTGCAATTCCTGGTCAATCAGTTCCTCATCTTCGGGTAAGGAGTAATGTTGCGTTGTTTCTGAACCATTTCCCGGCAGCTCCATCATCACTGACTGGGTTTGATAGGAATCCGTCACTACGACTAACATACCCTTTCCAGGCTCAATCGACACTAGTTGCAAGTGTCGGAGGTAGGTTGAAGCATTCTGAGGCAACGTAATCAGGGTAATATAACCGATCAAGGTCGAGAGAATTTGAGCTGCCCCTCTGACAATGGCCTCGATACTGCGGTCTCCTGGATGTTCCCTGAGTTGTTCGTAGACTTGTAGCTGTGATTGTAGCGATTGATGAATGACCTCGGTCAGCGCTTCCGAGGGAGTAATTAACTGATCAACATAAATCCGATTGCCAGAATCCGACGTAACTCGGCCCGATGAAGTGTGGGGCTGATAGAGTAATCCAGCCCGCTCTAGCACCCCCATGCCACTTCGGATAGTGGCAGGACTCACCTTCAAGTCATATTCTTGTACTAACGCCTTTGATCCAACTGGCTCAGCAGTTTCAATGTAATGGCGCACTGTAGCCCATAAGATGTGTTGCTGTCGATGAGTTAGCTGAACTGACATCAGATTCTACGGTTACATTAAGACTCCAAGCCCAGAGCAGACCAGTCAACCCCCGAGCAAAGTTTTTATACTTAAGATAGCAGAGAATTAAATTTTGCTAGGGATTTCGATAGAATTCTAGCGACAGAGCTACGGTGTGAGCTGCCGATGCTGAAGAAATCTCGATGTCCTATCTCAGACAATGCAAAACTTGATAACATAGTCAACCCAAATATGGCATAATGATGCGGCAATCCACTTGATGAATCATAACTACGAATGGCTGACATTCCCCAGTCTCCCCATGAGTTAGCCGAGCTACTGACCGAGCTATCTGATCTACAACTCGAGTTGCCCAATCCTGAAGATGAGGAAATCTCTGATCTAGACTTCGAGCAGAAAATTGATATTGCCTGGAAGGTTTGCGATCGCTTCGACCTGCATACTGAAATCTGGCGAGGCCGAATTCTCAGAACTGTTCGAGATCGGGAAAAACAGGGGGGAGAGGGTCGAGGCATGGGATTTCTCAACTGGCTCAAGGATCGAGAGATTAGCAAGAGTCAAGCCTACACACTAATTGAGTTAGCCAATAGTGCTGATACGTTATTAGAACAGGGGCATCTGCAACCCGAGGCCATTAATAATTTCAGCAAACGGGCCTTTATCGAAACCGCGAAATCTCCCCTGGCCGTACAGCAAATTGTCAGCGATGCGGCCCAGAAAGGAGACCGGATCACCCGTCGAGAAGTCCGTCAGCTAACCGATGAGTGGACAGCCATGAATTCTGAACTGCTACCGGATGAAATGCGGGAACGGGCCGTATCCGGTGCGATGCCACCCAAATATCTGGCTCCCCTGGTACGGGAAATGGAGAAGTTGCCAGACACTCATATTGACGAAATCCAGCGAGAGATGACCGACAGCCCGGACATTGATACCGTGAAGCAACTCACCTCAGAGGCTAAAAATCTGGCCCGATATTTAGATGCTGCGGCCCAGGTACAGGCAATTAACCAGGCAGCTATCAACGTGGAAACCGCCCTAGAGGAAGCATTGCGAGTGGGCTGTCTCAGCACAGCCGCCGATCTAGTCAAACAAGCAACTCAGTTGGAGCAAATGATGGTGAAGCTCTATAGTACCTGGCGGCGAGTCGGGAGTCTGGCGGATCGACTCTATGTTGACACAGGGGCCAGCACGCCAAATTTGCGGTCATTACTGAACTGCCTAGAGCAATTGGCGGGTTCTAATATTGAAGTCCAGATTGCTGAAGGACAAGAAGGTCGAGTGCGGCTACAAATCCTCCAGGATTCGAACTGAGGAATATCCGTAGAAACCCATGACAAGGTAGCCAATTAAAAAGGGTACTTTTAATCTAGGAGGTGAAGTCAAATCTTGACCCCTCACCTAAGATGGAGGCATCCCGCAGTTGGACATGAATGTGCTTGAAGAGAGTCAACTTGAGCCTAATTCCCCTGAGATCAATCCAGACAAGGGGAATATCCTGGTTGTAGATGATACACCCGACAATTTGAGGTTGCTGGGAAAAATTTTGAGAAAGCAATCCTATAAAGTTCGATTGGTTCCCAATGGAGAACTCGCTTTGTCTGCTGTACAGTTGTCTCCTCCCGATTTAATTTTACTGGATATTATGATGCCGGACATGAGTGGGTATGACTTCTGTACTCAATTGAAGGCCAGCGCAGATCATCAGGATATTCCAGTCATTTTTATCAGTGCTATTGATGATATTTTGGACAAGGTTAAAGCCTTTGAAGTCGGAGGTGTAGACTATATCACGAAACCCTTTCAGGTTAAAGAAGTCCTGGCGCGGGTAGAAACCCACCTACAAATTCACTATCTGCGCCGCAGTCTTCAGGAAAGAAACCACGAGCTTGCGATTACCCTAGAACAATTGCAAACGGCTCAAGATCAACTGGTTCAGTCTGAAAAAATGGTCGCACTAGGACAGTTAATTGCTGGGATTGCTCACGAAGTAAATACACCTTTGGGCGCGATTCGTTCATCAATTGAAAATATTATTTCATTTCTCAGTCATAATCTTCAGGAACTACCTCAATTTTTACAAAAGTTAAGCCCGCAGCGACAGAAAGATCTGTTCATCTTATCGCAACAGGCATGTCAAAATCCCAATTCTCTATCCAGCAAAGAAAAGCGAAAACTTCGACGAAATCTTAGCCGACAACTGGAAGCTCACCGTATTGAAAATCATGATACGATAGCTGATACTCTGGTTGACCTGGGAGTTTTTCAACCTGATTTGACTGCTATTTTACCTCTATTACAAGATGCGGAAGGTAATGAAATCCTAGAGGTCGCCTATCAAATCTCTAGCGTTCAAAAAAGTGCTTGTACAATCAAAACCGCAACAGATCGAGCCGCTAAAGTGGTTTTTGCGCTGAAAACCTATGCTCGCTATGATTATTCTGGTCGCAAGGTGGCGTCTGACATTGTCGAAGGAATTGAAACTGTTTTGACGCTTTATCAAAACCAGTTAAAACATGGCGTTGATTTGGTTAAAAATTATGATGAGTCGCTACCTTTGATTTCATGCTATCCTGATGAGCTCAGCCAGGTTTGGACAAATCTGATTCATAACGCTCTCCAGGCAATGGATAATCAAGGCACATTAACTATCAATGCTGCTCAGCAAGGTGACTATCTTTCAGTTCAAGTAATTGATACAGGCACTGGGATTCCACCAGAAATTGAGGCTCGGATTTTTGAGCCATTTTTCACAACCAAACCACCTGGTGAGGGAAGTGGCTTGGGGTTGGATATTGTCAAACGGATTGTTGACAAGCATGATGGTAGGATTGAGTTCAGTTCTCAGCCAGGATGGACTCAGTTCAATATTTTATTACCAATTTAGACTAGTAATTTATTTTTGTTTTTCAAGGCTATATCACTATTCTATTTCGGTTTTTAAACAATATTTCCATGTCTAAGCCAATTATTTTATGTGTTGATGATGAGGCATTTGTTCTTAACAGTCTTAAGTTTCAACTTAAGACTGCTTTCCAGGATCACTATATTTATGAGATGGCAGAAAGTGCAGATGAAGCATTAGAACTGATTGAAGAACTACAAGTTGAGCAGACAGATATTTTGGTGGTCGTTTCAGATTGGCTGATGCCAGGAATGAGAGGAGATGAATTTTTGATTCAAGTTCATCAGAAGTTTCCAAAGATCCTCAAAATCATGCTGACCGGGCAAGCAGATGGGAATGCCATTGAGCGAGTCATCCATGAAGCTAATTTATACCGTTGCCTCTCAAAACCCTGGAGTGGTTCAGAACTTGTTGCAACAATCAAGTCAGGATTAAGAAACTATGGGTAAACCCGTAATCATATGTGTTGATGATGAACGTACAATTTTGGACAGTCTCAAGGTTGAGCTGAAAAGTGCGGTAGGCAATCAATGCCTGATCGAGCTGGCGGAAGGGGCAGAGGAGGCACTGGAATTGGTTGATGAGCTACAGGAGAGTCAGGAGGAAATCGCCATCGTAATGTCTGACTACATCATGCCTGGCATCAAAGGAGATGAACTATTGCGAGAAATCCATGAACGGTCTCCCAAGACCCTCAAAATTCTGCTGACGGGACAGGCCGATTTATCTGCCATCGGTAATGCAGTTCGCTATGCCAAGCTCTATCGCTACATTGCAAAGCCTTGGGAGTCTGAGGATCTGAAATTAACCGTGATTGAAGCGGTTAGCAGCTATCAACAGGAGCAAAAACTGATCGCTCAAAATCTGGAATTGCAGCAAACCTATCAAGAACTGAAGCGGCTGACGACTGAGCTACAGGAAGCGAACCTCAAGCTACAGCAATTGGCCGTGACTGATGGCCTAACCCAACTACCCAATCGTCGTCAATTCAATGAGCATCTGGCCGATGAATGGCTGAGAATGATGCGGGAAGAACAACCCCTCTCAATCATTCTCTGTGACGTAGATTTTTTCAAAGGATACAACGACTCCTATGGCCACTTACAGGGAGATGACTGTCTTAAAAAGGTGGCTCAAGCTATTCGAGCAACGGTAAAGCGACCCGGAGATTTGGCCGCCCGATATGGTGGGGAAGAATTTGTGTTGATTCTACCCAATACTCCCCAAGATGGAGCAATGACAGTGGCAGAACTGGTGCGTCAATCGGTGAAATCCTTGGAGATTCCCCACGTTAGCTCTCAGATTAGCAATGTGGTAACAGTTAGCTTGGGGGTTTCAACCGTTGTACCAAAGCCAGAGCTATCGCCGGAGGGCTTAGTTATGGTCGCCGACCATGCCCTGTACGAAGCGAAAAAAGCGGGGCGCGATCGCACAATGTTCAGCTTGGTAGATGTTCCGTTTAGGAAAGAGTAAAGTTTTAAAGCTTTAAAGTTTTAAAATTCTTGAATGAATCAGGCATCGTCCGAGTCAATCTGTTACAACCGAAATAGAGAGTCGTTCAACCTAGGGCACATTCAGGGGAGAGTTGAGATGAGAACAAGATTGATTCTATTTTCAGGCATTGTCATGGCACTTGTTGGAACCGTTCTGGGCCTTGCAGTTTCCAAAATGCATCAACAGAAGTACCAATGCTGTGATGGTGTAACCCGTCTAGACGATCCAGGGTTTAATCGATCTAGAGCACCCGGACGCTATGCTACGGCTGGAGCCGTAATGGGGTTTGTGATCGGTTCTGCAATTGAAGGGATTCGTCAAGTCAGCCCAGAAGAACAGGAGCAATAACCCACCAAGCTCACTCAGGATGTCGCTATCACCTGACTGACTCCAACTAAACCTGCACAGACGCAGCTGTGGAAGATTCTACCTGTCGAGGTGCTGCATCAGTACGAATGGCCTTGAACATTCCAAATCGACAAAGGCCACTACCAAAGGCAAGGCGCATTAGTAGCAGCGTTGGCACTTCACGCAAAGACTTAATCAAGCCAGAGATACCGAACAGCCATAACCCTCTGGGCCGAGCAATCCCTTGCCAAATCGAATCCAGCCAAGAGGGCAAGGTTTCTGCTGTCCAATCTGCTGTCAGGACTTCCCCCTCGACTGATCCCGATGCTGCAATCAACTCAGCAAAGCCCTCAATACTAGAAAAGGCCGGATGTGACCACAGATCCAGCAGTTGACGCATGACCAATTTCTCCCAAAAGTTGAGCGGTTGCTGGCGGTCGTCCTTTAGATTCCAATCCGCTACCACCAATACACCACCCGGCTTCAGAACTCGGATCATTTCCTGGGCATACCTCGCCTTGTCCGGCATGTGTGGGCCTGCTTCAATCGACCAAACCACATCAAAACTAGCTGTTGGAAAGGGGAGATCCAGAGCATCACCAACCATAAATTTTGCATCGGTAT
>JBHJGO010000161.1:0-9906 GCA_050331715.1 Microcoleaceae cyanobacterium | reverse complement strand
AGTGATGTATCCTATGTCGTGCAACGTATATACAATTTCCGTCTCATCAGTTTTGGCGGCTGGCCGCCCGCCAGCCCTAATGGCATTTGTCCGAACCAGTACCCAGTCTTGGGGGGGGTGGGCAAGTTTTTGCAGGGCTTTGATCATGTGGGGGCTATCCAGGGTGTCCTTGGGATAGAGGTTGTGGGACTTAGACCCTCGCGCATGAACTCCCGCTCCTTTCAATTGTTTGATAATAAATACTGTTAACTGACCATCCAGGGCTGACTCTGCCGCTCGGTGAACCCCCTTCAGGACTGCTTTGTTGAACTCTAATCGCTTCTCAAGGGAAAACAGTGTGCTATCTACGTAGTCCTCTGGCTGATCCTGATCATCACAGTCTTTTGCATCTACCAGAATCACCAGCGAAAATCCATTGCCGCGCCAGTAGGAAATCATTTCCTGATTCGTTTTGGTGGAAACCATGCTGTGGTGTTCCTGACTGTAGCCATTCCAGACCAAAATGGGCAAGAAGTTTGTGGTATTGGGATAGGCAGTGTGGAAGTGCATCATGCTGCTCATCGGGTAGGGTTCACCTATCCCCCCATCCCCCAGGGTAAAGGGAAATAATTTTCTGGGGTGCAACAGAGCCGCTGACATGGCAAAGTGCTGACCCTGACCCAGAGGGCCAGCCGGATTCAATAGCCCCGGAATGTAGCCTGACAGATGTCCGAGAAGTCCGTGCATTTCTCGGAAGCGATCGCGCAATTGCTGCACGGTATGAATCCCCATGCTCTCCAGGGATCGATCCAGGAACATCGCACTGTAGAAGCCAGGGGCATGGTGGCCCACCTCGGTCATGATATTTTTGTAACCCAGCATCACCAGCGCGGCATAGGCTTCTGCTTGACTGGCAAATCCACCTGGATGCCCAGATGCCTTACTGCTCGTCATTTGAAGAATTAGATATCGCAGCGCATCTGCCATCAACATTGTTTGATAGGCAGCACTCAGACTATTGGGGTTTTCAATGGCCTGGCGATTCTCAGCAATGGCTGGCGTTTTCCCATGGATCTCAAAATCCGGGACAGCTTCACCGAAATATTGGATTCCCTTACAAAATTCTGGAGCTGATGCAGCGGAGTGAGCTAATGCTGTCATGTGATTACCTTGGTGGACTTTCTAAGACTAATCTTAAGATTAATTTTAAGGTTAATCCTATCAATTGCCGGGATGACAATTGGCGAGGTTATCGCTGCTGAGAGAGCAGGATCAATTGTCGGGCATGGAGCGATCGCACCCCATCTAAATCAAACTTGACTTGCTTGAGAATGTCCTCCACCGTACGACCGATCCACGGCTTAGAGTCCTGACTGGACGCTTGACCTTGAGAATTCACCTCACAGGCTTCCATAAAGGCAAATTCGACTTCAGATAGGTTGACCAATTGGTAATCATAGTCAAACAGGTTCTGGCTGGGCCAACCACTCAAGCACGGACTCCGCTGAGGCATGGCGTTCAGCAAGTCATCATCTTCTGACCAGTGGACAAAGGTCAGGGGTGGACGGGCCAGGAAAAATTCATAGTGACTAATCTGTGGATCGAGCAATTCCACTAGACGGTAGCGCTGCAAGTCGCTCAGCTCCTCCGTTCGTCGCATTAGATCAGGAGCCTTGCCGATCAGACGTTCCAGTTGCCAATAACCAGGATTGGAGAATCCGATGAACTCCAGCCCAGAGGCTTCAATCAGATCGAATAAAGTCCCAACGTTGTAATCAATTTCCTGGGGATGGACATACATATCAGCAAAGCACTCATCCCGTTGATTCTCTAGCGCCCAACGGCTAGATTCGTACTTCACCAGGCGATTGTCCTCCGGTAGAGATGCAAAAAGTTGACGACCAATCTTGACCCCATCGGTATAGTCCGAATCTGGCATTGTTCCCCGCAGCAAACGAATCGCCTCCTGCATCAGTCGAATTTCCCAGCGGCACAGCTCGGCAAAGACGAAGATAAGCATTAATCCGCAGGGAGACAGCATAAGGGCCAGGGTTTGCAGCCCTCGAATCGGATCAGGCAAATGGTGTAATACACCGACGCAATTGATGAAATCAAACTGTCCCGGCAATTGATCGACGCTGTAGAGACTCAGACGACGAAACTCCGGCACAGGGGTACCAACCGTTGAGACACCCGAACGGCTGCACCGTTCCTTTGCCACTCTGATCGCTCCCTCACTCAGATCAATCCCCAGAACCTCAGCATGGGGATTGAGGGTGATCAGATATTCGGTGCTAGAACCAGTACCACACCCCGCATCCAGAATTCTAACCTTTTGATTTTCTGGGGTTTGGCCTGTACAAAAATGATAGGCCGTTTGCCAGCACCAGCGCCAGTTGTAGCCCGGTGGCGGCTGATCTGAGAGGGGGTCGGGCGGAAAAGGATACGTGTTGTAAAGTTGCTTGACAGCAGCAGTAATGTCTTCCATTAATCCTTGGCTTGAGGGGCAAGCTATTCCTTCGACGGCAAAGCTGTTGGCGTTTCCCCATTATCCCCAATCCTGAGCATTTTGTGGCTCAAGGTTGGAGGGGACAACTTAACAAAACTTATTCTTTTTTCTCAGACAACAGACTCTAGATCGATAACAATAGGTTTTGATACGCTTTTTAACAAAGTCCATTAACGAGCCAAAAACAGTTTAGTCTGAACAATTAGCAAGGCGATGTCTTCAAATCGTGCTCGTCGTTTATTGGAGCAGGCAAGTCAGTATAAATGCTTATGGTAGTTGTCCCTGATCCGTTCAGGCGATGTGCCAGGATTTGCTCGCCGTTCATTTAAAAGAAAGCTGTAGCGATTCTAATAGGGAGCGGAAAAAAGATCACATGAGTGTTAAAGCAAGCAGTGGGAGCTCAGTCACCCGCCCACAACTTTATAAAACTGTCCCCGTAGCTGCCATTACCCAGGCTGAGCAACAAGATCGTTTCCTGGGAAAGAGTGAGCTAAATGAGTTGGCGACTTATTTCAGTTCTGGGGCCAAGCGTCTGGAAATTGCTCGAGTTTTAACGGAAAATTCAGAGCTGATTGTTTCCAGAGCCGCTAACCGAATCTTTACGGGAGGCTCTCCTCTGGCCTATTTAGAGAAGCCAAACGAACCCCAGGCCGCCATGATGGTGTCCATGAGCTCAAATCCGAGCACCGAAGAAGCGGAAAAACTGGGAACGGTAACCTATGTTGAGGTTACACGGAATCGGAGCGGTGGCTTCCTGAGTGGTCTTAGAAATGTCTTTTCCGATGCAGGCGGCGGTGGTGGCCCCTCGGTTGCTATTCCCTCTGGATTCCAGCCGATTAACGTCTCTCGTTACGGCCCTGGCAATATGACCAAGTCCCTACGGGATATGAGCTGGTTCCTGCGCTACACCACCTATGCAATTGTGGCGGGCGATCCTAGCATTATCGAAGTGAATGTGCGGGGACTGCGGGAAATTATTGAAAATGCTTGCTCCACCGCTGCAACATTGGTTGCAATTCAAGAAATGCGACGGGCCGCAGTGGGATACTTCAGTCAGGATGCCGATGCTCAACAAATTATCCTGCAATACTTTGAGGTTCTGATTACAGAATTCCAGGGAGCAACTCCCTCCAATAAATTGCGTCAGCGCGAAGGGACTGACAAGCAGGGACTAACGCTACCTCAGATCTACTTCAATGCGGCAGAAAAGCGACAGAAGTTCGTGATGAAGCCAGGTCTGTCCCTGTCTGAAAAGCAAGATGTGGTCAAGGCGGCCTATCGCCAGATTTTCGAGCGAGACATCACACGGGCCTACAGCTTGAACATTTCCGACCTGGAATCCAAATTCAAAAATGGCGAAATTTCCGCTAAGGAATTTGTCCGTCGTCTGGGTAAGTCCCCCCTCTATCGCAAACAATTCTATGAACCGTTTGTCAATAGTCGTGTGGTTGAACTTGCCGCGCGTCATTTCTTGGGTCGTGGTCTCAGTTCTCCAGAGGAATTCAGCAAATACTTTGACATTGTCTCTGCCAAGGGCTTGGCTGGTCTGGTAGATGCCATGGTGGATTCTCAGGAGTATTCTGATTACTTTGGAGAGGAAACCGTTCCCTATATCCGAGGTTTGGGTCAGGAAGCGCAGGAATGCCGCAATTGGGGTGCGCAGGTTGACCTATTTAAATTCAGCGCACCATTCCGCAAGGTACCTCAGTTTGTCACGCTGTTCTCCGATTACACGCAGCCACTACCGGATCAGCACGTTTATGGTAAGGGCAACGATCCGCTGGAAATTCAGTTTGGTGCAATCTTCCCGAAAGAGACTCGCGATTCCGGCAGTCGTCCCGCGCCATTTGGGAAAGACACCCGACGGATTTTGATTCGTAACGGTGCAGGAATTGACAACCAACTCAGTAATCCTGCCGCACGACCCAAGAATCCAGGTTCTCTTGGGCCGAAGGTATTTAAACTGGATCAGCTTCCAGGGGGCTACATCAGCAGTCGCTTCAGTGTTTCTGGTGGCAGCAACGGAGCTAGCGTTAAGTTCTCTGAAACTTCTACCCAAGCTGTCATCCGAGCCGCTTATCTCCAGGTCTTCGGTCGCGATGTCTACGAAGGTCAGCGCTTGAAGGTTGCTGAAATTAAGTTAGAGAATGGTGACATCACGATTCGAGAGTTCATTCGTGCCCTGGCCAAGTCCGATACCTTCCGCAAGACCTACTGGACATCACTCTACGTTTGTAAGGCAGTTGAATACATTCACCGCCGTCTGTTGGGTCGTCCGACCTACGGTCGTCAGGAAATCAATGCCTACTTTGACATCTGCTCCAAAAAAGGCTTCTATGCCCTGGTCGATGCCATCATTGATTCTCCAGAGTACAATGAAGCCTTTGGTGAGGATACGGTTCCCTACGAACGGTATCTCACACCAGCCGGAGTTTCCCTCCGCACCATGCGAGCTGGGGCGTTGCCTGCGAAGATGCCAGAAGTTGCGGTAGAGGAGACCTTCACACCACGCTTTGTTGAGTTGGGAACACCTCAGGAGACGGGTGAAATTGAGCAGAATGTCCGCATCAATCAGGGTGTGAATGTTCGTCGTCAGCAAACCAAGATCTTTAAGCTGATCAGTACGGCGGACAAGGTAGCACTGAATACATTGATTCAGGCGGCCTATCGCCAGATCTTTGAGCGGGACATTGCTCCTTACGTTACCAAGAAGGAATTCACAGAGCTGGAAAGTATGCTAGGAAACCGTGAGATCAATGTGAAGGAATTCATTGAAGCACTGGGCAGCACTGCCCTGTATATTCGTGAGTTCTACACTCCCTATCCAAATACAAAGGTGATCGAACTCGGAACCAAGCACTTCCTGGGTCGTGCACCCCAGAACCAGGCTGAAATCCGGAAGTACAACCAAATCCTGGCTTCTGAAGGCTAGAAGGGTTTCATCAAAGCGCTGGAAAGTACGCCGGAGTATGAGGAATTCTTCGGGGAGGATGTAGTTCCCTACCGTCGCTTCCCCACGCTGCCTGCGGCTAACTTCCCGAATACGGAGCGGCTGTACAATCAGTTGACCAAACAGAATGATGACGTAGTTGTTCCCAGCTTCTCTCCTGTTGTATCAGTTGACCGGAGCTAGGTTTCCATCACTTCTGAAAGTCGGTTGAGAAAATATAACTGAATTAGGAGCGTTAGGTGACAAGCCAGCGCTCCTTTTTCTATGGCAGGGACACGCCCTCAATTGCATAAGTTTCATATCCCAAAAGATATGTATATGTAGATGAACCCCACAGGAGACTGCCACAAATGAGACGCCTACTTTCCAGCTTCACTCTAACCGGTTACTTCCTGGCCGCAACCTATGTTCCTGCCTGGCTTGATTCCCGCTCAGCTAGTCCTCAAATCCAAGCCAACAGCAACCGATCCTCCATCCTTGATGAACAGCGCACCTCTCTCAATCTCCGTCAGGCAATCACAACAATTAATCCTGGCTCAGATCACGATGCTCGTACAAGCGATTCTCATCAAAATGGTCAGGACGAGACCACAGTTGCCATCAATCTCCCAGAGATATTAAACCTATCCCCCGAACATCCCAGTAAATAACCCCCTGGTATCACATCCAGTCTTGGAAGCTAGAAAATTCTTTAGCTAACAGGCTCAAAGCCAAACACTTTGGCGTAGAACTGATATTCCTCTTCTAGAGTTCGTTTGATATTCTCAGCCTGACGAAATCCATGCTGTTCGCCTTCAAATGCGACGTATTCAACCGTTAGTCCCTTTGATTTAAGCACATTCACCATTTGCTCAGCCTGGTTGGGCGGAACTACTTTGTCCTCTAATCCCTGGAAGAAAATCACCGGACAGGAAAGTTGCTCCGTTGCATAGATGGGAGATCGAGCTTTGTAAACAGCCTTGGATGCTGGATAGGGGCCAACCAATCGATCTAGATAACGCGACTCAAACTTATGGGTATCTCTGGCTAAAGCCTCCAAATCACTCACGCCGTAGTAACTGGCTCCAGCTTTGAACACATCCTGGAACGTCAAGGCACACAGGGTTGTGTAGCCGCCTGCGCTACCACCAGTAATCGCCATGTGATCGCCATCTACCCAGCCTTTTTCCGCCAAATATTTCGCGGCATTGGTGCAGTCATCCACATCCACAATGCCCCACTGATCCCGCAACCGCTGACGGTATTCCCGGCCATATCCGGTGCTGCCCCCATAGTTCACATCCAGTACAGCAAATCCTCGACTTGTCCAATATTGAATCTTCAGACTCAAGGCACTGGAAGTTGCGGCGGTTGGGCCGCCATGGCTCTTGACAATTAATGGGGGTTTCTCAGCTTCAGGTGCGGTGTAGTCCTGATTTGTAGGTAGATAGAAGAATCCGTAGGCGGTCTTTCCAGCCGTTGTGGGAAATTCAATTGATTGGGGACTTGATAGGTAATCCTTGGGCACTTCTAAACTGCTGGATCGCTGCAAGATGTCTAAATCACCCGTTCCAACATTTAACTTAACTACAGTACTGGATTCGGTTGGCGATGCCCCCAGAAATAGTACCTGATCGCCTGAAACCTGTACTGAGGAAATAGCAGTGTAGGGCGTTGAATTATTCTGCATTTCCCGTGCAGTGAGGTCGAGGCTAGCCAAATACCAATTTCCTGCTTCAGTGTAGGTACAGGTCATTCTCTCCGCAGAGGCAAACCCGTAGGTTGACATGCCAAATACCCAATGGGGCAGCCCGAATTCCGCAGGCATCTCGTAAATAGGTTCAACTTTGCCCTGAGTGATGTCTTGAGTGTCGGCTTGTAAGTAACGATAGAAATTCCACCAGTTAGAGCGATCGCTGACAAAATATAGCACTCCATTCGGTGACCACTGGGGCTGGAAAATAGATTCCTCCTCGCCACCTGCAACTTTGTGAATTTCTCCGACAGAACAATCGGATTCGATGGGCGCAACAAAAAGTTCTGTGCCATCCCAGGGCATATTGGGATGATTCCAACTGATCCAACTGAGTCGCCCGCCCTCAGGACTCACGCGAGGTGTGGCGTAAAAATCTGCCCCCTGCACCAAAACTTCAACCGTTCCCGTCTTGAGATCAACTGCAACAATTGAATTCACTGCTTCCCCCGGTTGGCTGTGGTCTTCCCGCACACAAATCAAGCGTTGTCGCTGGGAATCCATGATCGCGTCAGCGTAGCGAAATTCTCCGGCTGGCGTTATGGGTTCCGGGGTCACAGTTGATGGATTAATCTGGCCCCGAATGGTTTGGCGGTAGAGACGCTGATCGGCAAAATTGGAGAAATAAACCGTTCCCAAATCAATCAGATAGGCTCCCCCCCCGTATTCAAGCACACGAGTTCGCACGTTGAATTCTGGTGGTGTCACATCCTGTTGCTCCCCAGTTAGGGTACGTCGTACCAGCACTGTTCGCCCCTTTTCTGCGGGACGACCCTCTAGCCAGTAAATATCGTTTCCGTCCCCGGCCACATCCCCCAATCGAATCGTACCCGCGACAATCAAATCAGCCGTAATGGGGGATTTCCAGGAACCATAGGGGGCAACAGTTGGAGCAGTCATTTCAGGTTTTTTTCTCCTTCAGGAATGGGCGGGTGTACCAGCAGTTTCAACCAGTTCAGCCGGATTCATCCCTTCATAGCACTCAAACGGTTGATGAATCCAGGGTGATTCAGACAGATATTCAACATAGTAATCGGGAATGGCCGTGGAGCAATCCTTGTACCAGAGGACAGCGGTGCGGATTTCCTGGATTTCGTTAGCGTAACGGCTCTTGAGCCAAAGTACACTCTGCTCCAAACTCACGCCAGAATCTACCAGATCATCCACCAGTAAGACCTGACTTCCTAGGGTTTCTGTGGTCATCGTCAGATGGCTGGCCAATTTGATTTGACCTCGAACTCTCCCCTCTTCACCGCCGTAGGATGAACTGGAGAGAATAGCCAGGGGTCGGTCATAGAGTCGAGAGAGAATATCCCCAATTCGCAATCCACCACGAGCTAGACAGACAATCTGATTAAACGTCCACCCAGATTGGTAGATTTTTGCCGCTAACATCTCGATCATGCGATGGTAATCTGACCAAGAGACATAGAGATCACTCATAGGTTTGGTTGGTTGACGACAGGTAGCTACCCTCGTAATAGTGTACCGTTAACAAAACCACGAGACTTATACGCAACAGAACGGCTTAGCAGTTAGGATGGAGCTATCTCAAAGTTGTTGTCCTTGAGGATAAATTTGCACGGTTGCAGCCCTCCTATCGTTTGAATTTCTGTTTTCATGGCTTCTTATCGCTTTTCTCTGGTGTTACTGGCTGGCATAACTTGCGCAATTTGCGTCTTTGGCTCAAGCCGAGATGCAATGTCTACTCCCCGTGACACCTTGATGGTGCTCTATGTCGAGTCAAGAGATCTGGAAACAATCAAGTTTGCTCAGGCCGAGTCCCAGGATGAATCTGAAAGCGAATCTCAACCAGAGACAGAATCCCCTAATCCTGAAAAGAAACAACCTACCCTGAAAACCAGGGTTAAAAGATTGCTGGTTCGCCTACCAATGGGTTTGATACTCCTTGGAGCAGGTTCGCTGGTAATCACAGCAGGTGCAGTTTCCCTGCTAGTTCGTTTGATGAATATGGATGAAGAGGGGTTTGAGGAGGTTGACTCAGAGAATCTGCCCACTGATGACAGTTCAAATATTGGAATTCAGACTGAAATCCCGACCAGAATCCAGGGGGCAAATCCGGTCTACGAAGAATCTGGAATCACCTACGATGAGGGCTTAACATCGGACGGCTCCGTTCTGAATGCATCGGTTGGTGAACCCAGGGTTCCAGGCAGTGAGGAGCTAGAGGAGTCCCACCAACCTGTTTTAGAAACAGAAGACCAACCTTTGACGCCTAGTCAAGCGGATTCAGAGGAAAGTAGAGATAGCGGCCATAACATAGATCTGGAACCATCGGTCAGTGTTAACGGTTCTGGCAATTCTGTTACAAACGCAGAACAGGCTTCCGCCGATGTTTCGTCCTATGAAACACTAGCACCTACCGCACCGCAACTGCCTAAAGTCCCACCACCAGATTCAAAGCCAGAAATTCAGACCGCTCCAACCCAACCCCCAGCAGAATTTTCTGAAGCCCGCTCCTCAGAACCGATCTCATCCCCCTCAAATCAAGCTGTTCCCGCTGTCTCCCCAATTCACCCGCCCTCCAAAGTTCAGCCATCTGCTGCTCAACCGTCAATTCAGGATAGCCATCGGGCAACACCTCCATCTTCCCCGACGGCTGGCGAGATACCACCCGCAAATACACCGTTCCTAACGGGACAGACTGGCTCCAGCACCCCCGATGACAACACGCGATTAATATAGAACCTGCAAAGACCTGACACCAGAAATCGC
>JBHJGO010000160.1:0-34322 GCA_050331715.1 Microcoleaceae cyanobacterium | reverse complement strand
TTATTGATTTTGACGTACTCGACGACTTTTTGACACCTTTCTCGTATATTAAGATTCATCGTTCCCTGATTTGATTTGCAAGGGTTACGATACATTGCTCTGGGATCTTCCGCAGAGCTTTTTTTACTTTTAAGCTATGTGCTTATTTATACCTGGATTCGTAGATGGGCTTTTTTCGCCTTAAGTTGATACCCTCCAATATTATTGAGCCTTTAGGAAAAGCTTTCCTGACCCATGAGACTGCTGATTTCATCATTGAGAGTATAGATTGCCTGGATCATCAGCACTTTGGTCAGCGTTTAGCCGATCCGGGTGTAGAGATTTTAGATCCGTGCGTAGGAACGGGGACTTACATTACAGCACTCATTGAATACCTGCCACTAGACAGTCTAGAACACAAGTACAAATATGAGATTCACTGTAATGAGATTTTGATTTTTCCCTATTATTTTGCCACCCTGGATATCGAATCAGCTTATCAGCAAAGGATAGGAAAATATGAAGAATTCAGAAATATTTGCTGGGTAGATACCGCAGAATACTGCACAGGTGAAGAACAGCAATTGAATCTATTTACCATGAACGTACAGAATACGGCAAGAATCTATCAGCAAAACGGACGCAAAATCTCTGTTATTTTAGGTGATTTGCCTCGCAGTAATCAGGCACAGACACGCTTTTTTCGATGGGCCTCAGATCGAATTGGTCATCATGGAATCATTGCCTTCACCGCTGATCGGTCTCTTATTCACTCAAAATCCTTTGATCAATTTCGCCAAAGGCTTGAACAGGAATTCAATAATATCTACGTTGTTGATGTTCAGACTGAAGCTATAGTTATATTTCTAATCAAAACCCACAAGGAGAAGGGTTCTCCCGACGCAAAAATATTTCACTTTACGTCGAAAGAGAAATCAACTCGCTTTGAACAAATTTCGTTTAAAGAGATTACACCAGATCAAAACCATAATTGGATTAACTGGACAGATAGGAAGTTTGATAGTTTTTTCCCATTGGTGGCTGAAGCAGTATCGCCAGAGCAATCGAAAGCAGCTATTTTTCAACTGTTTTCAGCCGGAATCAAAACTGGACGAGACGAATGGGTGTACAACTTTTCTCAAGATGCTCTGATCGAGCGAATGCAATATGTTTCTGAAGATAATCAATTTGACGCATCTGTCATTACTTCAGCTTTATATCGACCTTTTATTCCCTTGAAGCTTTACTTTGATCTGAATTTGATTAATGTACCGGCTCAATTTTCATCAATTTTTCCAAACGGCCGAGCGGAAAACTGGGTCATCTGTTGCACTGATGTCGGTTCTCGAAAGCCCTTTACAACCCTTGCTGCTCAACAAATTCTAGATGTACAGGTTACCGGAACTTCCACTTGCTGTTTTCCTCTCTATCGCTATGAAGAAAATGGGAAAAGCATTGAAAATATTACAGACTGGGCTTTGAAACAGTTCCGTTGTCATTATGATGATGAATTTCAGGTGAGTAAATTTGGTGCGGGATACCAATCGGTTTCCCTCGATGAGAGTCCTGTAACGCTGTGGTTTGTTACTTTGGTTACTCACAATTCTCGCATTCTAGAACCGAGGGTTGCCTATGGCGTTGAAATGGATGA
Source organism: Microcoleaceae cyanobacterium (assembly GCA_050331715.1). Classification (GTDB taxonomy): domain Bacteria; phylum Cyanobacteriota; class Cyanobacteriia; order Cyanobacteriales; family Microcoleaceae; genus JBHJGO01. The sequence continues at coordinate 32,692 of JBHJGO010000160.1, read as the reverse complement.
ATCTGTGATCTTTTCCGCCGCCGATCAAATTTTTATCGCAGAGAAAATTGGGGAGGTGGCTAATCGCTATCGAATCGACATCGCAACTTTCAACGTTTTGCCAGATCATGCCCATCTAGTTGTTGCGGCCGAAACAGAGACTGAACTGAATCAGATTATCGGCAAACTGATGGATCATACGGCTCATCAATTTCATAGGTTACAGAATTGGCAAGGAAATCAGAGAGTTTGGGCGGAGGGGTTTGATTTGCAACCGATTGAAGATCAAGCGGAACTGATGGAGATTTTGGACTATACCTGGAGTAACCATTTGATTCACGCGGAACGGTGGGAAGAGGATTTACTATCAACCTGGCAAGATGGGGTTCCTGATCTGGGGCTGAGACCATTGGCTGAGATCATGCGGGAGGGCTGCGTTCCGCTGGTAAATCTTTTATCTGAGGATGCTGACCCAATGACTAGGGACTGGGATGCTCTGCCCAAAATGTTTCGAGAAATCACTAAGCTCGATATTTTTCACTACACCTATGCTGTGCTGCACCATCCGGTCTATCGTGCCCAGTATGAACTGAATCTCAAGCGAGAATTTCCCCGATTGCCCTTCTATCCGAATTTTCAGCAATGGGTCACCTGGGGTAAAACCTTGATGGCGCTTCATCTGAACTATGAAACGGTCAAGCCCTACGGTTTCAGGGTGATTGAAACCGAACAGGCTAAAGCCAGGAAATCATCTAAACCAAAGCTCAAAGCGGATAAGGAGTCAGGACAGATCATTCTGGATGCTGAAACAACGCTCACAGGTATTCCTTCAATTGCCTGGGATTATCAACTGGGTGATCGCTCCGCGTTGGAGTGGGTGCTGCATCAATACAAGGAAAAGAAACCGCGTGATCCGACGATTCGTGAACAGTTCAATCGCTACAAATTTGCGGACTACAAGGAGCGTGTGATCGACTTGCTTCAGCGGGTTTGTACTGTTAGCGTGAGAACAATGGAAATTCTCAAACAGATGCCTGAGGAAGCGTGATGGTGGGGACGGTGTTACAGAATATCTGGCGAGTGCTGAATGAACCGATTGAACTTTCTCTGTCGGGAGCGATCGCAGGTGGAGTTGAGGGAGCAAAAGCTGTTCTGGAGCTGGCCAAAGCGCTGGACGAGAATAAAACGGCTCAAGAACTCAAGCCACTGATTGGGAAGATTGACACGCTACTGGATGTTCTCAATTCTCCTCTGGCGAAAGTAACAGGTGCAGCGTTACCTTTCCTACCCATTGCGACTGGAATTTTAACCTTTATTGCCGAGCAAACTCGGACGGAACCCACACTGGGAGACTCAGTACAGTTTGTGGCTCAGGTAGCCTATTAGGAGAGTATTCGTTGCTTTTTTAAAGAATATCAGCAGGAACATTCCGAGTTTAATCTAGCAACTGTTCAAGAGGCTGCATCAGAGGGGATGCAGCGGGAAATCAAAAAGCTGGCGGAACTCAAACTGGAGGAAAAACAGGCGCAAGAGGCGTTGCTGTGTTTTCACGCATCAGAGTTGGCAAAAGCCTTCAACCCAATTCTGACGCAACGACTTCAGGAATCGGGTCTGGAGGAACACAAAGCAAAAATTCTCGCAGAACGAATTTCCCGCAATACCCACCGCTATTTGAAGGAAGTATTTGCAACGGTGCCGGACTCGGCAAAGCAGAAATTACTACCGATCTATGGGGATGGTTGGTTGGATGATTTGCGCGCCTATAACAGCATTGATCGATATCTTGAGGAAGTGATTGCTGAGAAACCCAGAGAAACTGTATTTGATGAAGCATTTACATTCTGTGAAATCTATGTGCCGATGAATGTTAGACCTGTGAAATCTGATGGTGAAGTCGATCAGAATGCTGACCCTGAAAATATTGAATCTTGGGCCATAAAAATTCTGCTAAATGAGTATAGGAAACATCGAGTCCTTTTCATTCAAGGGGGGCCGGGTCGAGGAAAGAGCGTGTTTTGTCGAATGTTTTCTGATTGGGTGCGCCGGGAACTTCATCCGATCTACACGCCAATTTTGATTCGGTTGCGGGATATTCGGACATTTGATGCAAACATTGACAAAACTTTGGGTGATGCAATTGGCTGGGATTTTATCACCTCTGATCAGGGTTGGCTGACGGATCGGAATACTCGATTTTTATTTCTATTGGATGGTTTTGATGAACTGATTCTGGAGCGGGGTGCAAGTAATGATTTGAAATCTTTTTTGTATCAGGTGGAGCAGTTTGTGAGACGGGCAGCAGAGAATAGTGAGCGGGAACACCGAGCTTTGATTACAGGTCGGCCTTTGGCTTTGTACGGAATCGAACGAGAAATGCCAGCGAATCTAGAACGGGTAGAAATTATTCCGATGATCGATGAACTTCAAGCGCAGTGGTTCGAGAAGTGGGAGTTGGTGAGTCATTAGAACAGGGCTGAACAAATTACAATTAAAATATCAAAGCCGGAGGACACCATGACAATTGCTCAGGATCTGGAAGGTTACCAAGTTGAGTCAATAATTAAATCAATTGAATCTCTGCCCAGTGATTTAGGAAGTCAGGAGCCATCTTTGGAAAGCTATTTGCATCTGCAACAACTTGTGCTGCTCATGAAGTGTCTAGATTGGTTGTGGCAGGATCGAGATGATTACTTTGCTGCGGGAAATCTAACCATCTACTACAGCCGCAACCGCAAGAAAAATGAGGATTTTAGAGGGCCGGATTTCTTTGTCGTACTGAATACAGAGCACAAACCTCGAAAGAGTTGGATGATTTGGGAAGAAGAAGGAAAATATCCAAATGTCATTATCGAACTCCTATCAGATTCAACCGCTAATATTGATCGAGGAGCAAAGAAACAAATTTATCAGGATACCTTCCGCACACCAGAATATTTTTGGTTTCATCCTGACACGCTGGAGTTTCAGGGCTTTGAATTAATCCGAGGAAAATATCAGCCAATCCAAGCGAATGAGTCAGGCTTGATCTGGAGTGAACAGCTTCAACTCTTTCTCGGCACTCATGAAAACCAATTGAGATTTTTCACGGCTGATCAGAAGCTAACACCAACCCCTGAAGAATTTGCAGCGGAAGTCCAGGCCAAAAATGAAAGATTGGCAGCAAAATTGCGAGAACTAAATATTGATCCAGATACCCTCTAGCTAGAAAAATCATGACCCTCAAAGCTTTTCTACAGGATGAACGCTGTCCTGAATCTATTCGAGAACTTGCTAGAGAACCGCTAATTCTCTATCTGCTAGCGGCAATGTATCGAGACGAACAACTTCAGATCGAGATGCTGGAGAAGGCGGATACGGGTGGAGCAAAGGTTCTGGTCTATGAACAAGCCTTGGAATGGGTTCTGGAGAAACAACGCTCTCAAGATGGACGTAATCTGAACCTGGAACTGACCAAGCTCGATCCGGAAGATCTACGTAGCGTCCTTGCAGAGGCGGGATTATGTGTAGTGCAGTCAAGACGAGAATATGCCTCGATTAAAATGATTGAAGATCGGCTGCTGGAAAAAGAAGATCTAGGAGCAAAAGAACTCATTGAAGCGGCTCGAAAAGCTAGTTCTGAGAAAGGAAAAGGGCTTAAAAATGCTCTAGCAGCTTTCTACCTCAAGTCTGGAGTTGCTGATAATTCTGTAGAATTCTTTCACAAAAGTTTTGGAGAATTTCTCTGTGCAGAATGTATGGCAGAGACGATTGAAGGCTGGTCGATTAAAACGGGGAAACGACGGAAACCTTACGAAGTTCCAACTCAAGAGGTCGAGTGGCAAATTTATGATCTTTTTGGCTATGGGCCTCTTACTGCCGAGATTGTAGAATATCTGATGGCAATTCTGATCAAAAATCAAATAGATTTTGTTACCTTGTTTGAACGAACACATGAATTCTATTTACGATGGAGCGATGGAGAATTCATTGAAGCAACAGAAGAGACTCTACCTCAGAAAAAAGCTCGACAACTTCAACAGCAGAGCATCGAAACTGGACAACGAACGGTTGATATTTATACTGGCTTGAACGTAATGATTTTGTTATTTGAACTACATCGCTATGGACAAAAGCACGAAAACCTGAAAGAGAAACTTAGCTTTCACCCTTGCAGACAACCGAACACTGAAATGCAAGAAGAGGCTGAAGAATTTGATCAGCTCAAACTACTAAGGATTATCGGTTACAGTGAACCTCTCAAAAGTTTTGAATTTATAGAAATAGTAGGTAAGTTTTTGATTGGAGCCTACCTGAGTCGAGCCAACCTGAGTGGAGCCAACCTGAGTCGAGCCGACTTGTATGGCATTCGATGGGATGATGGTACGAAATGGTCTGGAATACGGGAATTACATAAAGCGATCAATATTCCAAGCCAGCTAGAACAACGGTTAGACTTTGCCGCTTCAATTCTTGTGAGCCAAGGACAAGATTTAGTTCGTGAAGGCAACTTTGAGAAAGCAATTGAATTCTATCGTGAAGCTCAAGCCCTTGATCCACAGTTAGAGATATCTGCATTGACTTGGAATCAGCTTTGTTGGGTAGGTAGCGTGTATGATCATGCTAATTTAGTTCTATTTGCTGGAGAGAAGGCTGTTGAGTTAGAGCCTGAAAACTCAAGTTACAGAAATACTCGTGGGTTAGCCAGAGCTTTGACTGGAGATATTGCCGGAGCAATTGAAGATTTTCAGGTGGTTGTAGACAGCAATTATTTTGACGGAGAAAAGCAAGAAAAACGCCGATGCTGGCTTGAATCATTGAAGGCTGGAGAGAATCCATTTACACCTGAGGAATTGGAGAATTTAAGAAGAGAGGCTGGATTGGAGAGTTAATAGTGACAGGACAGCAATTGTAAATTCACCGAGAATGCACCCAAAACCATATCTTGTAGACCATAGCGGCTCGCATTACTGGGTTGACGTGGGTCAGGTATTGTTGTCAACCTTTGCAGATTCCAGCATCACCTTAAAATTTAACCGCATTCCTTCCATAGCAACATCTCATCAGGGAGCAAAAGCTGCCCTGAAGGGGTAACCTTAAGGTTAAGGGATCACCTAGCTGGCTTGCAAAACCTTCATGGATTCCTCTACGTGGGCCTTGAAATTCAACATGGAATCAAACACCAGGCGCACAACTCCTTCCTTATCAATCACGTAGGTGACTCGACCCGGCATCACCCAGAGGGTGGCTGGAACGCCGTAGAGTTTCCGAACTGTATTTTTGGGATCGCTAAGGAGCGTAAAGGGTAAATTATGCTTCGCAGCAAATTGCTGGTGGGATTGGACTGAATCGCCGCTAATTCCAATCACCTCTGCGCCTGCCTGCTGAAATACCTCGTAGCTATCCCGAAAGGCACAGGCTTCAGCAGTACATCCGGGGGTATCGTCTTTTGGATAGAAATAGAGAATCACTGTTTTCTGTCCCAGAAAATCCTTCAGATTAACAGTTTCCCCTGTTTGGGAGGTCAGGGTGAAATCGGGGGCTGGATCGCCAACTTTAACGGCCATTTTTATAACTTCCTCAATCCTAATCGAGTTAACGCTCTATTATTTTATATGTCTATCAACGTGTGATGAGGCAGAGTTCCTGCCCTATCGCCAAGACCATCTTGCCTGCAATAGGAGACTTTAGATGTCCGTCATCGATTTATTCTCGGAAGCCTCAGATCGCTATGCGGCGGCTAGGCCACAATATCCTAGAGAGTTGTACCAATTTCTCGCAGCTTCCGTTAAGACACCGGGTCGAGTTTGGGATTGTGGGGCGGGTAATGGACAAGCTTCAATTGGATTGGCAGAGTTCTTTACAGAAGTTTACGCCACGGATATTAGTGCACAACAAGTTGCGAATGCGATTGCCTGCGACAACGTCACCTATTCGGTTCACCCCGCAGAGTCCACTCATTTCTCCGAGAACTTCTTTGATGCGGTGGTAGTGGCTCAAGCGCTTCACTGGTTTGACTTTGATCGGTTTTGGCTAGAGGTGAAACGGGTATTGAAGCCGGAGGGTTTATTTGCGGCCTGGGCCTACAGTTCGCTTGATGTCTCGCCTGAGGTTAACGAGATGATCCAGCAGGAAATTAGCGATGTGATTGCTCCCTTTTGGTCAGATCGAATTCGCCATATTTGGACAGGTTACAAAGAAATCAATTTTCCCTTTGCCCCGATGGAAACACCACTCTTTGAAATTCGGTTGGATTGGCGACTGTCTGATCTTTTAGCCTATATGTCTACCTGGTCAGCCACGCGACAGTGTATTCAGGAACAGGGAGATCAATTTTTTCAAACAGCGGCACAGCAACTCGCTGAGGTTTGGGAAAATCCTGAACAGCAAAAAACTGTCACCATGAAACTTCATCTGTTTGCAGGAAAAAACATCTAGTAAAAAAAATTGAGTAAAAAAATTGAGTCAAAGAATCTTAAAAAATCATAATTTTCAGCTTAAGATTTGCTTAAAACCAGTGCTAAAGGGAAACGTTAAAATCAGTTCAGAACTTCTCACACGCGCTTGGCTGGAGTCCTATGTTTAATCTTCGACGAACCCGACGACAGTTCCTGTTTGGTGTCATCGCAGTCACAAGCGGGATTGTTTCCGCTTGTCAGAAATCCTGGTCTCGTTCTGCATCACACAATCAATCTCTTGCCGCTACCGCAGCTCCTCCCCAGGAAAGCCCTCCGCAGCAAAGTGTTCAATTATCAGCTCCGGAACCGCAGGTCGTTCAACAGCCAGCGTCTTCTCCAAGCATCCCGACTCGAACCCTGGGACGAACTCAGCTAACTGTTCCTTTGTTGGGTTTGGGCGGATCAGCATCCCCTTTGTCCAAGCCAGCCCAGGAAAAAGAAGCCATTGCCATGATTGAGCGAGCCTTTGAGCTGGGAATTCGCTACTTTGATACCGCAGCCAACTACGGGCCCAGTGAGGAACGGTTGGGGAAAGTGTTGCCCGCTAAACGTTCGGAGGTGATCATCGCCACAAAAACCTCTTCTCGCAACCGAGATGAAGCCTGGAGACAACTGGAACGGTCTCTCCAGCGTCTTCAGACCGACCGGATTGATCTCTGGCAATTCCATGCCGTGACCCATGATTGGGATATCGATACGATTCTTTCTCGAAACGGAGCGATCAAAGCCGCAGAGGAAGCAAAAGCCCAGGGAATTATTCGGCACATTGGAGTTACGGGACATCACAATCCCGAAATTTTTGTGACAGCACTGAATCGCTATTCCTTTGATACGGCACTGATTCCAGTGAATGCGGCAGACAAACACACCCCCCAACCCTTTATCAAGAATGTGCTACCCCTGGCTCAGAAAAATAATACGGGCATTATTGCCATGAAAGTTCCGGCCTATGGGCGGTTGTTTAAACCAGGGGTTCTGACGGGAATGTCGGAGGCGATGGGGTATGCGCTGTCTCAGCCAGGAGTTCACTGCTGTATCGTTGCGGCAGCCACTCTAGAACAGTTGGAACAAAATGTCGCAGCAGCCCAGACGTTCAAACCTTTGAGTTCTCAACAGTTAGCCAGCATTGAACAGCGCACTGCTAGCGTTTGGCAGGAGAATAGTTTCTTTCGGAGTTGGGGCTAGTTCCGACTTAGAATATTGCCAGTAATTGGCAGAGCAGGAGGAGCAAGTGAGCCAGATCAGGATTGGAATTATTGGTGGCAGCGGACTCTACAAGATGGACGCTCTCAAAGATATTGAGGAGAAAGAGGTTCCTACTCCTTTGGGTTCGGCGTCTGACAAGATCATTATTGGAACGCTGGATGGCATCCAGGTTGCTTTTCTGGCTCGTCATGGTCGGACTCACCATCTATTGCCCACAGAAGTTCCCTATCGCGCTAATATCTATGCCTTGAAGAGCTTAGGTGTTGAATACATTATTTCGGCCTCGGCGGTGGGTTCCCTCAAGGAGAATGTGAAGCCCCTGGACATGGTGCTGCCGGATCAATTTATTGACCGGACGCAACACCGGGTTGCCACCTTTTTCGGCGAGGGTGTTGTGGCCCATATTGCCTTTGGACATCCTATCTGTGCCCAGTTGACCCAAATTCTGGCGGAGGCAATTCAGTCCCTGGAATTGGAAGGCATTGATCTGCATGTCGGTGGAACCTACGTTTGTATGGAGGGCCCGGCCTTTTCTACCCAGGCCGAATCAGAACTCTACCGCAGTTGGAACGGTACGGTAATTGGCATGACCAATTTAACTGAAGCGAAGTTGGCAAGAGAAGCGGAAATGGCCTACGCCAGCTTGTCGATGGTCACGGATTACGATTGCTGGCATCCGGATCACGACAGCGTTACGGTAGAGATGATTGTGGGAAATCTTCAGAAAAATGCTGTCAATGCTCAAAGGGTGATTCGAGCAGCCGTCCAACGGATTGGCCAGGATTTACCTGAATCTGAAGCCCATTCTGCCCTTAAGAATTCAATTCTCACTCCTCTAAATCAGATTCCGCCTGAACGCTTGGAGAAATTAGAGGTAATTCTCAAAAAGTATTTACCGTAATTATCCGTTGGATAGAACAGTTTCATAATGTTCTACGGTGGGAAATGGATCATAAAAGTGGTGGAGGAGGGAACGCCATTTTTGATATTCAGGAGATTGGCGGAACCCAATTGTGTGGTCTTCTAACCGTTGCCAGCGCACTAACAAAATGTACCGATTTTCTGTTTCTAAACAGCGCTGCAGTTCATGGGAAATATACCCCGATGCAGACGTAATAATTTCTGAAGCGACGGTAAATGCCGCCTCGAAGTCTTCTGTTAAACCTGGCTTAACATCGAGTACGGCGACTTCTAGTATCATAAGTCTAATGCGATAGATAATTCCAACAGAGGAGTTCAAGGGGTTTTCCTTCAATGGCGATCGCTGCCTTATAGCCTGGCGTAACGTGCAATTGTTGCAATGTCCAATGGTTCAGAGATTGTTGATCTCTGATAATTTGAAATTGTTCTGAATTTGGTAAGTTGACTTCGATTTTTTGCAGGGCAGCAATACCTTCTCCGGTCGCTTTCAAGTAAGCTTCTCGACAAACCCAGAGTTGGTAAAACAGAGCAGTTTGTTCGTTAATTGGTGTAGATTTAAGCTGTTGATATTCAGTAGGACTAAAAAAACGCTCAGCCAGGGCTAGGGATTCAATCGGCCGCATCCACTCTAAATCAATACCAATTTGTCGGTTTAATGTCACACCATAGATTGCAATTCCTTGGGAATGGGATAGATTAAATTGTGGATAAAGTTGTGGATGGGAAACTTGAGGGTTTTGACCAAGGGTGTTGAGGAATTCGGGTTCAATGGTGGGTTTTCCTTTAGAGCTATAACTAAACTGAATTGACCTTGAAGAACACCCTAAATACTGGCTGAGAATTTTTCGTAAAATTCCACGGGCAGCAATAAAAGCGAACCGATCCTTGTTGAACCGAAATCGCGCTGCTCGTTGGGATTCATCCGTAGATAGGGTGGATTGAAGTTGTTGAATCGTTTCAGCCGAAACCTGTAAATCTGCTCGCCAAATGTGAACCTGATGAGCTAGAAGTTGTAGTTGTTCAGGTGGACTCTGGAAATCCATGGATTCATGGCGAGAATATTTAAGCCCCAAACACTGCACTTAATAAAACTTCGCTCAGGTTACTTTCTGCCATTGCTTCAAATGTAATCGTATTGCAAATATCGTACTTCGCACCAGAACTCTTGAGGTCGTGATCCAATGCTTTAAATAACTTTCTCACCGCTGAGTTGGCTCCCACCTGAATCAGTTCAATTCCCAATTCAGTCGGTTCAGTCAACTGGTTGGCAGCATTGATAATCATCTCTCGTAAAGCTTGATTGTGATCCGTTTCGCCCCCGGTAACGATCACAATGGTTTCCCCATTCGGTTGTAGGGTTTCTCTAGCCCGCCGATCAAAATATTGGTTTAGGGCATCTTGAAGCACGACAGCCAGGTTAGCGGTTCCACTAGGTTGATGGGTTTGAAAAATTTCTGCCACCTTAGCAGAAGTAACGTTTTCGTAGCGCTGAAATTGGTCAGCAAACAGGTAAATCGTAATTCCATTGGGATCAAGCTGTTCACATCGGGTTGCCAGGGCTAGAGTTGAGGCCTGAATCGCTTCCCAACGTGGTTGATCTTCGGATGAATCCTTGATCATCATGCTGGCGCTCTGATCAATCATCAACGTATAGTCCCGTTTTGCTAAGGCCGCTCCTCCCTCCAACAAAATATCCATCGCTGCTCTCCCCGCAGTAGATTATCTTCTGAATATATAGCAATTTTCAAACCAATCCAATTTCAAACCAATCTAGAATTCGATTCCAGGCCCACCAGCGATCTGGATCGCCCATTTGACGTTGACAGGATTGATTGCTGATGTAGCCGACATGGCCGCCATGGGGGGTTAATGTCAATTGCAAGTTAGGATTTTTTGCTGCAAGGGCTGGCAATTCAGGCGCAATGCCTGGATCAAACAAAGGATCGTCGGCAGCATAAAGAATATAGGTTGGTTTTTCTAAATGGGCCAGGAAGGGTAAAGGACTACAGGCAGCGTAGTATTCCTCCACAGAGGAAAACCCTAAGGATTGAATAATCAATTCATGGTCGAAGCTCCAAATACTATTCACCCGTTCAAGGGCTTCGATGTCAAAAATGCCGGGATGATAGGTGGCAATTCGATGGGCTAGTTTCTTCAGTTCGCCAGTAATTGCACGTTCTAAATATTGCCCTAAAGGATGGTTGGCGAGGTAACGCAGGGAACGGGTAGAATCCAGACTCGGACAAATTACTGCCCCGCCTGCGAGTTCAGCTTCAGAAATGCCTAACGTTCGTTCCGGATTTTCAATCCATTGATTCAATGTTTGGGCTGTTTTAATCCCCCACAACGCTAACTGTCCCCCAAGGGAAAATCCGGTAAACCAGAAGGGAGCCGGACATCCAAGCGGTTTGGACTGGGCCGCGATTTTAACGAAATCCTTACCTTCGTAGAGGCCATCAGAAGTTAGTGTTGGTGACAGTTCTGCTGTTTTGCCGTGGGCGCGCCAATCGAATAGGACAACAGCATAGCCTCGGGCCAGGGCTTTGCGTCGGAGGAGTTGAAGCTGCCATTGATCGTCTAGATTCCCAGTAATGCCGTAGGTTGCAATGATGGTTGCCTTTGGATTTAGGGGAAGGGCAACCTGGCTGAACAGAGGAACATCCTTCTCACCGGAAAAAATATGCTCGAAGATCTGTTCGGAACTGGGTTCTGGGTCGTGAACAGTGTCCTCCCAAATCTGTCTTGCTCTCAGCCCTGCGTAGATTGTCATGGCGTACCCATTTCTCAGGGCAAAGGGAGGAACGTACATCTTGAGAGAATTATTTGCAAGTAACAATTACGAATATTGGGGAACTGGTTCACCCACAATCATTTGTACCAGGTTATCAACGATCCGATTCGCATCCATGGGCATGATTGCTTCACCGTGCAGCCCATATTGAATTAGGGTGTAGTGAATCAAAGCTCCAACGAAAATTCGAGCCGCAGCCTCTGGATCGGCAATCTCCAGTTCTGGACAATCCTTTAAATATTGGGTCAAGGTCAGGATAGCAGGCTGTACCAGATTTTTAAGAAAAATATGGGCCAGATCGGGGCGCTTGCCGGATTCAGCAAAAATTAATCGACAGAACCCTAGATACTCTTCGCCCTGCAGCTTTTCCATCAGGATTCGCTGGGCCAGTTCCCGCAAGACCTGATGGGGATGTCCCTGTAACGGCACTGACCAAACCAGTTGAAATTTCTCACGGGCAACCCGCTTAACGAGGGCAGTAAACAGCCCATCTTTATCGGAAAAGTGGCTGTAGAGGGTTTGCTTGGAAACTCCTGCGGCTTTGGCAATCCGATCCATACTCGTGCAGGAGTAGCCGTGCTTGAGGAATTCAGGAATTGCCCCGTTGAGAATTTGTTCCGCCTTATCGTTGATTGTTTTGTCAGGTGCAATATTGCGACTATGAGCCAAGTTAATCATTTCCTATTAAAGCTATATTGTAATTCGATCTTAAAATCAAACCGTACAGTCTAGTTTAACCATTTGAGACTGAGAATTCAATCACAAAGAGGATCAACTTCATCAAAATTGTTCTGCCTTGAGCGAGCCCCAATCACAAAATCTACAATTGAAAACAATGGCTTGCACTGCTACCCCGGCCAAATTAAGCAACCGTTGTCCGCTACTGTACGCAAGAATCCCGCTCCTCATCTGTGACATTATCATTGGTGGCGAAGTAATCCTGCAACCAACGACACGCTTGCTCGATTTGATAATTTAGCTCAAATCCCTGCATACTCCAGAGAAACGCCGTACCGTCATCTCGAGCGATCGCCACATCATTTCCGTCTTGACTAAAGTTGACTGATTCAACGAAGGTATTTTGATTCAGCACGTAATCAGGCATAAATGGCTGACATTCGCCATTTTTTGGCCAGAGTTGTTCAGGGGGAACCCACCAGAACTTGACCTGTTTATCGAAACTAGCCGTGACAATAATCGGGATTTCTGGAAAGCTTGGATGAAGACTCAAGCTTCGTACGGAAGCACTGTGCTGAATTGGGCAAGACCCGCCTTTGCTCTGATCCCAGAAGAAAACATCCTGTCCAATGGCAACTGATAGCTGGGGTTCTTGCGTTGTGACGCCCTCAACGACTACTGGGTTAGGGAGAAATCCTACCGCGTTAATTTCGGGATTGATACCGTCAGTTTGCTCAAGACCGTTGGGAGATGAGTCAATGATTTCTAGTGGAGTGAGAATTGTTGACTGTTGCCAACCGGAATCCGTGTTTTGCCACAGCTCAATTGCGGTGGTTGAATTCTCTACTACCGCCTCATCTTCTACTGCGTCATTAGATGCTTGCGTTCCGGCTACAATCCAGTTGCCATTCGGATCGAACTGAACCATCCAGGTAAATTGAGCGGTTTCGAGGGAAGTCACTGAATTGTCGTTCAGATTTCGAAGCTGCACGTCCTGACTCGCAGCGGCAAGGATCTGACCATCCGGGCTAAAATCCAGGGCATAAACTCCTTCTAAATAGTCGTCATAGATCTCAATCGGTTCAGCTAGATTGCCTGTCAGATCCCACAGCTTTACAACACCAGGCTCAAATGCCTCGACTGGCTGAGTGGAGGTATTATTCGAGGTTTCAGAACGGTTTGGATCATCTGTTTCCTCTGGCGGACTAGATGAGACAATTCCGCCAATATCTGCCGTTGCAATCATCTGGCCCATTGGGTCAAAAATAGCTGCACTCACTTCATGATTATGGGTCAGCAGGATGGAGTTACCGTTGGCATCGGTCTTGGGCTTGCCTGCATTGACTTGCCAGAGACGAGCTGTTCGATCATCGCTTGCTGTAGAGAGCAAGGGTTGACCAGCTTCTGGACTGAAATCTGCCCCCCACACGGCTCTGGTATGGCCATATAGCGCTCTATCGTTGAGGGGGTTGCGATTATAGCTCCACATCCGAGTCGTCTTGTCTTGACTCCCCGAGGCAATGACTTCTCCATCTGGACTAAAAGCCACCTCGCGAATTGTATTTTGATGACCCAAGAAGGTTTTCAATAAAATCCCTGTTCTAGAGTTCCAGAGCTTGACCGTTCGATCAATGCTGCCACTGGCAATCGTTACCCCATCGGGACTGAAGTTCGCTGTAAAGACTTCGTCACTGTGGCCCTCAAAGGTTCTTTTGACCCTGCCCTGTTGGACATCCCAAAGATTCAGGGTTCGATCATTACTTGCAGAAACCAGGTATTGACCATCCGGACTGAAATTGACACTATACACTGCACAATCCTCTGTCATCGTGTCAGCAGATCGACAATGCCCGTTCAGCGTTTTCAGCAATTTTCCCTCTCGTGTCCATAGTTTGACGCTGCCATCCAAACTGCTGGAGGCCAACATTTGACCATCTGGACTAAAGTCCACATCGAACACTTCCCGCTGATGTCCCTCTAAGGTATTCAGCAGGGTTCCGTCAATCTTCCACAACTTAACGGTTCCATCCCAACCTGCTGAGGCCAGTGTTTGACCATCTGGACTGAAACTCGTGCGGCTAATAACCTCACCCTGGTGGTCAATGGGAGAGTCGGTTGAAATCCGTTGACCGTCCTGTGTCCAAAGCAGAATCTGGTTATCCTGCGGCTTCCTTTGAGGATCAGGACTAAGAGTCACCGTCGCGATCAACGATTCAGAACTGATCGCAACGTCGATGACACTCGCATTATGTTCCAGAGTGTTCAGCAATTCCCCCTTCGGTGACCAAAGTTTCACAGTTTTGTCGTTGCTTGCCGTCGCCAAGAACTGGCCATCGTTGCTGTAGGCGATGCCGAGAACGCCACTATCATGACCCTCCAGGCGATTTTGCTCCTGGATCGGTCTGATCGATGTTCGTAACCCTAGAGCAAGCTCCCGCTGCTCCTCAGCATTGGCGGTTGTTCTTTGAATATTTAGACCAATATTTAAACTGGCTTGTAATGTGCCGAGTTGATCATTGGTTTCTGCCAGTAAGAGGACATCTGTCAAGCCTTCAATTGCTTCAACCCGGGCTCTCGACCTCTGATTGCGTTGCCAGACAGCTAGACCCATCAGAGGCAGGAGAAGTACCAGGAAGGAGGCCGCAAGATACTTCTCTAATCGTCGTCGTCTTTCTGTTTCTTGAGCAATTATTTTTTGCTGACGAACGATTTTTTCCTGTTCTTCCGCTAAACGGGCATAGACATTTTTTTCCCGAACCACTGCTTGAAACTGCTCAATTTTATTCGAGCGGCTCTGCTCTCGAATAAACCCTGCTAAATAGTCATGGACGAGTTGATAGAGGGTGGCCACCGTACTCACTTCACAGGAAATCAAACCCGATTTCTCAAAGATATATAAAACTAAATCTAGTTCCTGATCAACGACATCCTTGCTCAGTTGACTTCTGAGTTCTTCAGCAAGTTCGTTGCGGGTTTTCAGGGGTCGAGTATTGTTTTCATCTGTCAGGAAATACAGTACTGCCTGAGCCGCCTGCTGGTTTTCAGGGCCACAATCCTGTACTACTTCCCCTAGGAAACGTTCAACCAATCTCTGCTTTGGGCCTTTGCGGTGGTACTGGCCAAGAGTGGTTATTCCTTCTGTCTGAAGCTGTGTACCCACAACCTGCAATTCAATCGGTCGCACTTTACCAAAATCGCTGGATAAGTCCTTGACCAATTCTCGAATTAGAGCCTCCTGTAGGTAGAAGTGGGACTGATCAGTTAGTCGCTTGATGACATTATGGGCTTCGTCGGGGGTGAGATTGCCCAGGTAGAACAAAATATCTTTATTGAGAATGTCGTTGTTAATCGCATCCAAGTTGGTGTAGCGAACGCATTCTAAGAGGTAATGCAAGTAATCCTCTCGCAGCGATAGGATCACTTTGACAAAGGGCAGATTGAGAAAATCCTGCAACGCACTGAAAAAGACCTGCCGTTCAGGTTTGGCTCTATTAACAAAAAAGAATTCCTCAAACTGGTCAAAGATCAGAACCGTAATTTGATTCTGACTGGCATTTTGCCGAAGTTGTTCAATCACCCTTTCCCGTACAGTTTGATCAGGTTCGAGCGTTTCTTCCAGGGGTTCAGCAGTCAGATCAGTATCCTGAGTATCAACCATCTTCTGGGAACTGAATCCATTTTCCTGGGAACGAGGATCCTGGGCTGCAACCAGACGGGTGTCTAGTTCCTTGAAATAGGCGTTGTAATTTCTGAGGGTAATCGGCACAACGGTTCGGGCATCTACCCGATATTGATTCAGGGCGGGAACTAGGCCAGCCCGCAAGATTGAACTTTTCCCCACCCCTGATTGGCCATAGATTACCGTCAACTTGTACTGGGGACTGGAAATTCTTTGCAGGAGGAGATTGATCGTTTCCTCCCGACCAGAGGCTTGAATCGCATCGGTAAAGCTGGAGCGGCTGATAGAAACAGTTCCCAGAACCGGATCAATCACCCGTTCGCGGGGACGTAGTCGTCCCGCTCCAATAAAGGCTGTATAGCCGAAGGTTGTGGATTTGGTGCGGTATTCTGTTTTGATATCAAAGGCAGCACGATAGTCACCCAGTTTGAAGTACAACTGGTTGAGGCGCTCCAGGATTTTCAGATATAACCGAGGACTATATTTCGCAATCGTTTCCCCATGGGCCAGTTCTAGCTGTTCAATCGCCTCCCAGGGCATCTCCAGATGATCGAGAGCCTGGGCCAAAGCGAGGCGGCAGAGGGCCTGTTGTTGATTCTTGAAGGGGTCATCTGCCGTTGATTCAGTTTGATGAATAATTTCCAGGGCTACGCAAGCCAGCTCTCTGGCACTCCAATACTCACCGCGATGTAGAGCGCCCTCGGCGAGAAATCCGTAATCCTGGGCAAGCTGAATGGGGTCTGTTCCTGGAAGTCCCTGATGTAAATGGCGCGATCGCTATCCTAGTGTCCACAGATCGCTCCAATTGCTGAGCTGACGTAGAGCCTCCCCCAACTGACCGATGAATTTTGCAACCAAGTCTTGACGATTTGCAGCATCAAATCGATTGATACAACCCTGCAAATGCACTCTGGCTTGTTCCCACTCTGATTGACCGCTGTGTTGCAGATGTTGTTCCGCAAGGTAGACATAACATAGTCCAGTATGAAACAGTAATAACCCTTGCCATTCCAGTGATGTTACAGTTGTTGGGCTGGTTTGACTGGAATTATTACTGGATGTACTGCTTGCGATGGCTGACCTTTCCCAAAAAGCCAAGCTGAGTTGATACTGTTCCAGGGCCTCTGAAATTTGCTGATGGGCGTAGTAATAGCGGGCCAGAACAAATCGCAGACTGGCTTCCAGCGTTGGGTCAATCTCAACCTTTC
Source organism: Microcoleaceae cyanobacterium (assembly GCA_050331715.1). Lineage (GTDB taxonomy): Bacteria > Cyanobacteriota > Cyanobacteriia > Cyanobacteriales > Microcoleaceae > JBHJGO01. Next base: position 15,796 of record JBHJGO010000160.1, on the reverse strand, counting down.
TCTGCATCAAGTCCTGATAGGCCGCTTGGAGTTCAGATCCTGAGTGGGGGCCGAGGATCTTATCATTCGGAATTAATTGATTGCCCCCCGCATCCAGGACAACCGCCAGAATCCGTTGAACTCCGTTCGTCAGGAATTGAATTAAGTCAGGTGTTGTCTGGATAAATTCCAAAGTAGTACCCCAACTGGTGAAATCCGGGGCTTGGCGGTTGAGGCGTCGCCACAGCAGGTCATTTACCCACAGAACCACAGGAAAGGGCAGGTTTAAAAATGCTTCCCGACCTCGATTTGCGACATCTAGAGTCTCATCCGTCGCCATCACCTGCTCCAGACCAAAGACCATCAAAATCTCAGGCTGAACTTCCTGAAGGGCCAATTCCGCTTCAATCGCCCGATAGAGATTCCGAATGTCGGGGTCAAGATAGAGCGTCACCAGACCTGTCACCTGTGGCTGTAAACGCTTCAGGATCTGGTCTCGTAAATTGCTGTAGTTGCAGCGGACGAAGATAAGAGAAAATTGTCCCTGGGCCAGTCTGAGGGCTCTGATTAGCGTTTTGACCTGACTCTGATTGTGGGCTTCGACGTCATGGTGAGGCAGCAAGCTCATAGTGACCTGATCTCTCTTGTCCCCGGATTGTTACTAGATTAACCGATTCTCGGAACTTCCGAAGCTGGATTCCAAACGGTTATCAGTGATTAGCAAACAGCTATCAGCCGTCAGGCGGAGCCAGCCTATTTCATTATTCCCGCGCAGGTGGGAATCCAGGTCGCCAAAGACAGTTACTCACAAACAGCTAACAGCCGTCAGGCAGAGCCAGCCCATCTCGTCATTCCCGCACAGGTGGGAATCCAGGCGGCCTACCTTCGTTATTTGGGATGACTTGCTCAAAAAATCATTTTGGCGAAAGTTCGGATCAGATCGGAACTTTGCAATCACCCGTTCGTCTTACCTAACAGTAGGCTCCGAATGTGCGACAGGCTCTACCGGAACCTCTACGGTTATGAAACTCAGCATCCAGAGCCTCCTGCCCCTGAACCGAGAGAGTGCTTCTGATATTCGTGTTCCTAGTATTAAAGTTGGTGACGCCAGAACTAGCTTGCTCAGCGTCCTGACTCAGTTGAAACGCCACACTGTCTGCGAGTCCCCAACTGGGTTGACCATGGGAGACCGCAAGCATAGAGGTTAGAGTTGCTAGAGCAATTTGTTTTCTTCTAGTAGCAGTCATTTTCTGTACCTCGTCCATAATGAATTAAATATCAACTTGGGTATAACTTAGTCCTAGTGAACTGAGTCGGTAGATATTCCTGTTTAATTTTTCAGCCCTACCACTGGAAAACAGGAAAATTTTGGACAGCTGAGCTTCAGACTGGAAAACTAAATTCAGGCTTAGAAGATCAATTTGAACTTCTGTTTATGAGATTAAAGTGAATCAGAGTTTAATTTTTTCTGTTCCATACCTGTTTCCTGGTTGGCTGCTCAATTAATAATCGTAAAAATTCGATAAATCATGACCTGAGTAGGCATAGCCCCTGTAAATCAAGACTTTCAGCAGCCAATCAATTAGAGATTCTAAGTGCTATCTAGAGAAATAACTGCTGGCTACACCGACCGTTGATACAACTGTCACAGTAGAATGCTATAGGACGAAAGCCCAATCAATCGACCGCCAAAGTGAACCTCACCAACTGGTTCCCCTGCACCAACAGACCCAAGAATAGAGAACTTAAATACCATTACTTATATCAGTATTTTAACTGAATTTTGATTTTTATCCGGTACGGCAAACCCATTTTTCCTAGGGGTTTTACCCACATTAGTTCTTACCCCTGTTGGTTGTCGTCCAGGGTTCGTAACACCACAGCAGTTCTGCCCTAGCTCACAAATCGATCCCAACAAAATGCATCAAGTAGAGGATCAGCCTGTCCTTGTAATGCCCAATCCGCAATTAACTGAGCGGTAATCGGGGCGAGTAAAATACCATTACGATGATGACCGACAGCCAGGGTCAAATTCTCCCAGGGACTAGGGCCAAGGATCGGTAACAAATCGGGGGTTGTGGGCCGAAATCCCCACCAGAATTCCTGGATCGGAAAATGGCTCAAAGCGGGATAGAGTCGAATCGCTTCTGATAAAAGTTGCTGTATGCCTTGAGGTGTTAATCCGGGAGTGAAGTTATTGGGTTCCACCGTAGCTCCAATCACAATCAAACCATCTCGACGCGGGACAATATACGCTTTCTCACCGAACAACACCTGTCTCAGGGGTTGCTTAGCCTCTGACGTGGGAACTCTCACCGAAAGCATCTGCCCTTTTACCGGACGAACCGGAACACAGGGAAGCACCTGCTCTGACCAGGCCCCCGTTGCCAGAATATAGTGGGATGCCGCGAGGATATTTCCGTTAGCCAGGACTCCATCAACAGTTGCTCCAGACGTATTAATTCGCTGTACCTCGGTTCCTTCCTGGAGGTTCACTCCAAGCACCTGAGCTGCTGCACGTAACGCCCTGGCCAGTCCGCGACGATTATCCACCTGAGCATCCTGGGGCAACCACCAGCCACCAACCACATCCTGACCTAAGCCGGGTTGATGTTGATGAATCGCGTTTCGATCCAGCCAGTAGGCTGAAGTTTCCGCTGAAGATTGAGTTGATTCAGGTTGATGATAAACCGGAGCCAGAATGCCGCAAGGCCAATAACCCGTCTCTAACCCGGTGATTTCCTCTAGTTTTCGAGTCCAGTCAGCGTAGAGATCCCGACTTCGTAGCCCCAATTCCAATAGGGGAGCTTCCTCAATTCCCTCAGCTTGAGGAGCCAGCATTCCCGCTGCGGCATGAATAGCTGCTTGTTCAAAGTTACGGCTGAGAACAGTTACCGTCGCGCCCCGCAGACGCAGTTCGACTGCGATGGACAATCCAATCAGTCCACCACCAATGACGACAATGTCCGCTTGAGTTTCATCCTGCACTTTCATTGCTTGCTTAGCTGAGTTCTGGCTTTGGTTCCCCCAGAACAGTAATTTTGACGTTGCCCCGTAACCGAATAAACTGGCTGACCATCGGGTCGTAGACCCATGCCTGAATCATTGTATCGCCAACAGAAAGAAAGTGTGCTGGCAACTGTAACTGCCAACGAGATTGGGAGTAACAACTTAGGTTTAAGAATTGAGAAATATCCAGGCTATTGAGTTGAACATCCGCATTGGCAAAGAATTTTTTGGAGGGATGCTGAGCTTGATCGACGCGAGTGAAAAAAACCTGTTGTGGTTGGCGACAGTTCGGCAGAATCGCCCACCCCTTGAGCTTTACCAAATCCTGACGTTCAACGGTAACTGATTCTAGAATTGATTGATCTTGAATTGAATCGACATAGCCATAGTCTGTGTCAGGATTGTCAATAAACTGAATCTCCCGTTGAAAATTTCTTAAATCAATTCTTTCCAGTAAATTCACTCCAGCGCGGATCACTCTGGGCTGGGGATGGATGCGGCGCAGACAGCTCTGTTGAGAATCGTTAATAAAGTCTGAGTTTTCCAGGTAATGAATTAAATTCAAGCAGGTTTGTCCTGTGGTTAATTGGTAGTGATAGGAGTTGGTAACAAAGTCTAAGGTATTCAGAGATCGAGCAACTACCATGAAGTATAAAACGCCCAGAATAAACCCATTCATCCCTGAAAGCTGCGGATGATTTCTATTAATGTCTGCTATTCCATAGGAGAAAACTAGAAAAAGCTTCACAATCGCAACCGGCAATAAAAATGAAAGAGTTGTATATCGAGAAGCCTGGATTGCATAGTCTGCACCAAACCCAAATCGACCAATGCTGGTCATGCAGCCATATAGAATTGAGAAGCAGCCCAGAGAAACCCAAGGAGTAATAGATTTCACAGCCAGCCTTTCTTGATCAGCAGCTAACCAACTAAAAGCAACTAATCCAATAAAACTAAATAGTAAAATCCCTCCAAAAATCCAATTCCACTGATAGTTTCCTAATATCGGTGCTGCTAGCAGATTCAGAAAGAATTGCAAGAGTGTTGCGGGTGAACCCTGGGCAGAATCGTCAAGATACGGTTCCGGTTGATACCCAACTGAATAAATATAGCTAAGTACCGTGAACGTTGCTAACCAACCCATCAAAGAAAAGCATCTGACTCGATGAGAGGTAAACTTCAGACTTAAAACGGTAGGGATCAAAGCCAACCAGGTTAATAAGCCTTGGATTGAGCAAAGGCTAGCAATCAGACACAGTAAACCTGAGAGAAACAACTTAGCTTTGTTACGAAGCTGTGAACTGACTAAAATCCAACAACTTGAAACCAGGCAAAAATTAATCAAGAAGATAGCAATTTGAAATCCCCAGAGCCAATTTTCATACTGCGCCCAGGAAAAGCAAAGTAAACAGCTCAGGAGATTAATTCCATGGAAAATTAATCCCTGGTGAGCATTGGAGGTCGTAAATTCAGAGATTGTCGCTCTGGAAACTTGATACAGGATCAAAAAGGTTAAGCTTGCCAACCCCAGACTGAAATATAATTCGAGCCAAATATTCCAACTAGAGGAAAAAGCCAGCAATGTGAAAATGATTTTTGGGAAAAACAGCCGATGGGTATTATGTAGAGAAAATAGGTGCTGAAATCCCAGGCTGTTTCTAGCAAATTTGTCGAATACAATCGGTAGATTCCACTGATCAAAAAGCGGAATATCAACAGCGAACTGATTGACAAACCAGAATGTTCCAACAATAGGAATTAAATAAATTACAAGCGTCAGGATGAATCGGGTTCCAAGTCGCTGTTTTAAAAAAGCCAACTGAAAAATCAAAGTTTACAAGTAATGAATCAAAAAAAGAGGTACCACAAAGCCTGAAACCTAGGGCTGGGCTTACAGCCCATAGGTCACTGATACGCCAGAGAATAGGAAAACAGAGCATCAAACCGTCATGATGTCCTTCTCTTTTTCAGCTAACACTTCGTCAACTTTTGCTGTGTACTTGTCCGTAAGTTTTTGAATCTGATCTTGCAGATCCCGTGCTTCATCTTCAGAAACTTCCTTGGCTTTTTCCTGTTTGCGAACTGCATCGACCGCATCTCGACGGACATTACGAATTGCGACCTTCCCCTCCTCGGCATATTTGCCTGCTAGCTTGACGAATTCCTTACGGCGATCGCTAGTCAGAGGCGGAATGTTCAATCGAATGATTTTTCCATCATTATTAGGAACTAGGCCAATATCCGACATGGAGATCGCCTTCTCAATTTCGCCTAAGCTACTCATATCAAAGGGTTGAATCGTGATCGTAGACGCATCCGGTGTACCAATACTGGCCAGGGACTTGAGTGGGGTGGGCGTTCCATAGTACTCCACCGTGATCCGATCCAGTAGAGCGGTATTGGCGCGACCGGTACGAATTGTATTGAACGACCGCTGTGTCGCCTCAATCGCTTTTTTCATAGACTCTTCAACTTCAGCTAACTTCACACAAACCTCCTACAAATGTTCCGACATGTTCTCCACTGACCGCCCGACCAATGTTCCCCCGTACATTCAAATCGAATACTACAATTGGAATATTGTTTTCCTTGCAGAGCGCGATTGCCGTACTGTCCATTACCCGTAGGTCATGGTTGAGAACATAGCCATAGGTCAAAGTATTGTAGCGTTTAGCCTGCGGATTTAACTTCGGATCAGAGTCATAAATTCCATCTACCTTAGTTGCCTTGAAAATCACCTCCGCATCGATTTCTGCCGCCCGCAACGCCGCAGTGGTATCTGTGGTAAAAAAGGGATTTCCCGATCCCGCTCCGAAAATAACCACCCGATTCAGTTCTAAGTGACGGATGGCCTTGCGTCGGATATAGGGTTCAGCAATTTCTTGCATGGCGATTGCCGTTTGTACCCGCGTTGGGACGCCGATTTGTTCTAGGCAGTCCTGGAGGGTAATAGCATTCATCACAGTGGCAATCATACCCACATAGTCAGCCGTTGCCCGATCCATCCCAGCGGAGGAGGCTTTCATGCCTCGGAAAATATTCCCGCCACCCACGACTACTGCGACCTGGATGCCCTGGGCAACCACATCTGCAATCTCCTGAGCGATGTCCTGTACCACGCCTGGATCAATACCATATCCCAAGCTGCCCATCAAAGCTTCACCACTGAGCTTTAATAAAATTCGTTTGTATGCCTGACCCATGAATTTTTCCCCCTTAGCAATTTGGATGACGAGTTTGATTAGCAATGCAGAGACTCGAAGGTGCATGAGTCATCCACTGGAATCTGCTCCAACTGAGCAATTCTATCGGTACGTATCTTGAGGTATTCATCTGTTCTGGGGTAATCATAAGTTTATTTGGTCAGCATCTAGAGTCGTTGAACAAACGTCTCCCCACCCAAGATTACCAAAAAGCTAGAATCAGGTTGCCTGAAGCTGTGCCGAGATTATTCTCAGAGTGAGATCACTTGAATCACACGAGCTTAAAACTACACCCACGAAGGTCAAAATAGGGAGACGAATCACCAAGCGTAACTCAAGTTTGCGGCAGTGTAGCCTAGCGCCACTGAATCGGTTGCCCCACAGGTTCAGTGACAGTGGGATCAATCACCTCTCCTCTAAGCAGTTGAGCAATTGCAAGCTTTAGACATTCTGTCTGCACCGTCTCCGGCGTCTGTGGACTATCATCAATCTTGCCACGATATCGCAGAACCCCCTCTTGATCGAGCAAAAAAGCTTCAGGTGTCACCTGAGCACCAAAACTAGCAGCAACGTCTTGAGTCACATCACGAATATAGGGAAAGTTCAGCACTTGCTCTTGAGCCCAGGATTTCATCTGTTCAAAGCTCTCCATCGGAGATTGAGCGGCGTCATTGGGATTGATGCCAACTAGTGTCACATTCTGGGGCTCACATTCCTGTTGCAATTGTTTGAGTCGATTCAAATAGAGATGCACCGAGGAAGATTGATTGGACAGGAAAAGCACAACAACTGCTCTATACCTTTCAAGATAACGAGCAAGATGATGCACCTGATTATCAACGCCAGGTAGTTCAAAATCAGGCGCATAGCTATTAATTGGAGTACCCTTCATGTTGATATTCGTCGCTATAGAAGAGGTTTAAGATTAGAGCATGAACTGGGAAGCTCAGCACTAAAGACCACTGACGGCACAGAAGGTCAATAAGTCAACTCAACCCTGCCGCAAACAGAGATTACAGTATCAATCCTAACCCAAGAACCGTAAAACTCAGCTTCCCATAAAGGGTAAACCCTAGCTCGGAGCGTGAGTCAAAAGGCCATCCAACTGCCCTTCCGAATTGAGCTGATACAAATCATCACAACCGCCAACGTGCTGTTGATTGATAAAAATCTGCGGCACTGAACGGCGACCATTAGCCCGTTCTGCCATCTTGACGCGAGCTGCTCCATCACCATCGATTTTGTGCTCGGTATACTGCACCCCCTTCCACCACAACAGCAACTTAGCTCGAATGCAGTAGGGACAAGTTTGCCAAGTATAGATCTCAACTTCAGCCTTAACGTCCTCTGAGCGTCGATTCCACAAAAAGTTCAACATGCTAGCCTCCCTATCTCATCTGTAACTCAACCCCGGTTGAACTGATCCGCTGCACCTCTGACTTAATCCGGTGTACGACTCGAAAATCCCTCAGCATTAATGTGTAGTAGTAGCCCGTAAAGCAGAGATTAATCAAGAAAAAAATGGAGGTGAGAAGAAATCGGAAGATGGACGCGACTCCAAATTCGGAAAATAAATTGAACAGGGCAAAAACGATGGAACACAAACCAAAACCGGACGCAAATGAACTAAGAATCAATAGGCGAACTTTAAACATAGTTGGGATGGTAGGCTACTGGTAATCAATATAACTGATTGTTGTGACCAGATTTCTTGCACGAGGCAGAACAACGCTACAGAGTGGCAGTACCGACCGCCACTCTGGTTTGTGAGGGTGCTCTGTAACGGGCTCGACGCCGTGAAATCCTGACTCACTGCTTGCGGGATTCTCAAATACCGCTGAAAAAAAACTCGATTTATTTTTCTAGGACTTGTCCAACTGTTGACGTAAATCCTCTAATTCTGCATCGACAACGTCGGCTGAAGCGGATGCCTCCCCGGCAGGCAGTTGACCTTGGGTTTGAGCCGGGCCTAAAACCTGTGCTTTGAGAGCATTTAATTCATCGTCAACGTCACTACCCGCTTCTAGAGCCGCAAACTGGCTTTCCAGATCGGCCCCAGCCAATTCACCCACCGCCTGGGACTTGGCTTCCATTTGCAGAACTTTCTCTTCCATCCGTTCAAAGGCTGCTGAGGAACCTGTGGTGTTGATTCCACCGATCATATTCTGTAGCTGCTCATTCGCCTTTGCTGCTTGAGATCTGGCCTTGAGCATATTTTTCTTGGTCTTGGCCTCAGAAATCTTGCTCTCCAGGCTAATCAGATTACGCTTCAGAGTTTCCACTTGAGCGGTTTGCTGATCAAGCGTTGCCTTGATCGTATTTCCCTGCTCAACATAGCTTTTCTTGCGCTGAAGTGCCTCTCTCGCTAAATTTTCATCACCTTTCTGAACGGCGAGCTGAGCGCGGGATTGCCATTGGTTGGCTTGGGATTGAAATTGATTGTATTGTTGCTGGCTCCGCTTCTGCGTAGCGATCGCCTGGGCTACGGCCTGACGCAATTGCACCAGATCTTCCTGCATGTCAATCACAGCCTGTTCCAGGATTTTTTCTGGATCTTCGGCCTTGCTGACCATGTCGTTGATATTCGCTCTCATCACGCGGCCAATTCGGTCAAATAGTCCCATGACACTGCTCTTCCTTAAACAACTGCTTTGCTTGAAATAATCTTTGCTTATAGCAACTACACTTTAATGAACCTTGATTTCCAGAAAGTGCTTTAGACAGAAGCCCTGGAAACCAGGATTAGAACGACTCTACAAAAAACTTCTACAGTAATGCTATCAGCTTCAACTCTAGTTTAGCGCTGTCCTGTGCAATTTTTTCTGACCTGAAGCTTGACTAACACCGTTTGACAACATTGCCGATTCCCCTAGTTAAACGGGCTAGATCAGGACTCCGACGAATTCGGGGGCAGCAGTTTAGCCCGCAGGTCATCAAGTTCAGCCTCGATATCTTCATCCTCAGACTCCAGTGCTACAAATCGTTGGTCTAGTTCAGAACTGCCAAGTTCAGAAACTGCCTGGGATCTAGCTTCAAGCTCTAGGATACGATCTTCCATCCGTTCAAAGGCTCTGCCTGTGCTGTTGTGAGAAAGATTTCCTAAAACTTGGTTAAGCTGCTCAGTTGCCTTTGCTGAACGGGCTCGAGCCACATACAAGTCCTTGCGGGCCTTCAGCTCACTAATTTTGCTCTCCAGTTGTCGCATGTTCTGCTTCAGACCTTTGACCACGTAGTCCTGCTGCTCTAACTGCGATCGCATGGCATCAGCGGTTTCTAGATATGTCTTGCGCCTTGTCAGAGCCTCACGAGCCAGATCCTCCTCCCCCTTTTTCATGGCCAATTGCGCTCGTCGATACCATTCTTCCTGGGTTTCCTGGGCCTGGCTGTACTGGCGTTCTGTCCGCTTCTGAGTTGCAATTGCTTGAGCGACAGCCTGTCTGAGCTGCAAGAGGTCTTCCTGCATATCCATCACTGTTTGTTCCAGAACTTTCTCCGGATCTTCAGCTTGACTAATCAGACTATTCAAATTTGCTCGAACAACTCGCCAAATACGATCTAGGGTTCCCATACATCAACTCTGCACGGCTCTGACTCAATTATCCTTGAATCGTTCTGTAATTTCCAGTTCACTTCACCCAGATTCAGGGATTTACCCCCCTGCCGTAGGAACATCAAATTGAGGGTTTAGACCCTGAGCCTTGAGTTCGTTCGTTAGTTTCTGAGCCGCAGTAGCATTGTCCAAGGCTCCCATTTGCACTTTGGTTCCTGTTTTAAACTCGCGGACATAGGCATCTGGGACGACAGCTCTGGATTGCTCCAGAGATTGCTCATTCTGATAATCCACAACGACATAGTAGAAACCATCGGCGGCCTGAACAGGCTTGGATTGGGCTTGAGGAGCTGCTCCCGCTGCCGGTTTAGGCGGCTGTGCAGTCGGGGCAACTGGAGTTGTGACCGTTGGCTCCGGCAATAACTCTTCACTCAAATTATTCAAGCTAGGGCCAGTGGGCTGGATAGTTGGTGCCGCAGGAACAGATGCCGTGGGTTGAACAGGTGGAGCAACAGCAGAGGCAGGGATTGGGTTTGGTGCTGGATTAACGTTGCTCAGCGTGTCTAACTCTAGATCGACAAACTCTTGCACCGCAAGATTCGGAGATCGGTCTTCTTCTGCCTGGTTGGAACTGGCCACCAATTCGCTAGACTCCACTTCCGGTTCAGATGGAGCAGAGGAACCAAACTTGAAAAAGCGATTGGATCTAAGCGTTGCCGGATCAAAGGCTGGAAGCAGGACTGAGCCAAGAATTGCAGATGAGAGCAGCAGCACCAGTAGAGAAAGAAGGCCAACGGGAGATAATAGGCTGGCCATTGGACTCCGTTGATGTTGGCTCCCCTGTTTCAGAGTCGTGCTGGTCGGTGCTTCATCAATCGTCTTCAACAACACCTCCGAGGATTCCAGGTAGTTATCTGGGTTCTTGCCAGCAAGCCCCTGTTCTGCAGGTTCTTCACTTTCCTGAATTCGAGTGTGGTGGTCTGCGCGAGTGGCGAGAGGAGACTTGCTTTGATTCATCACAACGGACTCCCAACCTGCCGAGGCTGATTTTGAAACCAAAGTTTTACGAGAGCTGCGCTTCGTAGTCAATGGTTCTGCTACTGGCAGTTGAGTCTCAACCTGTTCGCTCGGCTCGATCCGTTGACCCTCTGAAGCAACCGTTAAGACCTCCGAAGGCTTCAATGCTTGAGCCGGGGCTGCAGCCGCCGTGGTCTGTCGGATCTGTTTGCGCTGGCGACGATAGCGGGTCAACTCTTCCTCAAGCTGAATATCAAGGCAGCTCAGCACAGCCCGAAGTTTTGGGGAGAGGACTTGAGATGATTGTGACTGAGATGAAGATACCGATGACTTCGTGGAAAGCTGACTCATAACTAACAAAGCTCCTGACAAGACATAATTCGTACGACCAAGTTAAGTTCCCGCGACAGAGGGGATAAATTTGATCGGGATGACCCTGTCTCTCCCAATCCACTGCATAATACCAAGTTTTCTGGGTTTCCGATAAACTTGACTGCCTGAGTTTCAGCTTGCAATCTGCCGCCAGCCCGACTTGCCCAAGTTATTGAACCGTCGAGGCCAGACTTAGGCCACATACACTAGACAAAAGTTCGTCAAACTTCAAATTTACTCCCAGGAAGCAACTGGATTTAGGTCAAAACCGCTACAGACAAATTTCGTTACTTCATTTTTTCTTGATCCCCGGTGCTTTTTCACATTTTTTTCATAAAAACGAATGGGTTTACATAACTTCACTGGATCATCTCCAAGTGTATCCATGTATAAAGCAAATCTAAAGTAAACCTAAAAGCCGGATTTGAAGCAAACAAGTCTCTAATAAGTACGGGATCAAGATTAACAGGCTTTCTATCGAAGTAAAACCATAGATTTCATCAATGAAAATGGAGACATAGATAAATGGTTTAGGAAAAGGTTTATGGAGTCTTGTAGGGGCATCGTGTCTCGCTGCCGGTTCTGTCAATACTACACCCCTGAAGGGCGTCGAGGTGGCCAATGCAGCCAACTTCGAGTTCCAGTAGAGGGACAGTGGGAGTCATGTTCCTTAGCCATTCCAGCTTTCTCAACAACCTGGGAGTATCAGTTGCAGCAGCACCTGCTTCATCGGTTAAAGTCCCGCAATACCGTCAAGCTGTCCTCAGGTTCCAACTCAGCAGACCTAGCCCGAAGGGCTGTATCAGATGCCTCGACTCTAGGTTCCTCAAGTTTGAAAGTTGATAATGTCGCTGTCAGCGATTCAGAAATCAGTCCCGTCTCCTCTGCTGTTGTTCGTCAAGCAACCGATGCTAATTCTGTTAAGCTCTACGCTAACCCATAGGCTTTGAATTTCAGTGACTCTCTAGTGAATCTAAGGCAACCAGGGGTATTGTCGGAAGTTTGGTGGGCGCTTTTCTAGGAATGCCTGCTTCCCTTCATTCCCCTGCTCCGTCATATAGTAAAGCAATGTTGCATTGCCTGCGAGTTCCTGCAAGCCCGCTTGCCCATCACAATCAGCGTTGAATGCGGACTTGAGGCAGCGGATTGCGATAGGACTCTTCGTCAAAATTTCACTGGCCCATTGGATTCCCTCCGTCTCCAACTGCTCAACCGGAACCACGCAGTTCACGAGTCCCATATCCAGGGCCTGTTGGGCTGTGTATTGGCGGCAAAGAAACCAGATCTCACGGGCCTTTTTTTGACCAACAATTCGGGCTAAATAGCTGGCTCCAAATCCCCCATCAAAGCTGCCAACCTGGGGGCCCGTTTGGCCAAAAATTGCATTGTCTGCCGCAATGGTCAGGTCACAGATCAGATGCAGCACATGACCTCCGCCGATGGCATAGCCTGCAACCAAAGCAATGACAACCTTTGGAATCGAACGAATCAAGCGCTGTAAATCCAGAACGTTTAAGCGAGGAGTTCCTGCTTCATCGACATATCCAGCCTGTCCTCGCACGCTCTGATCGCCTCCAGAACAAAAAGCATACTTCCCATCGGTATATGGGCCAGCTCCTGTGAGTAAAATCACGCCAATCCTTGGATCTTCACGGGCGTCGATAAAGGCATCGTACATTTCAACAACAGTTTTAGGCCGGAAGGCATTGCGTTTGTGGGGACGATTAATTGTGATTTTGGCGATCCCGTCGGCCTTGTGGTAAAAAATGTCTTCGTATTCTCGAACAGCTTGCCATTCAATTGACATATCTAGAGTTATAGATGAGTTTTGGTCTGACTACAGCGTTTCCAATACTGCTGGAGTAGGGGGGACGGCGACGCACCCCCTCAAATCTGTACCTGACGTGATTGAAAGTCGCTATAAATCGCTGTAATAACTTCTCACTCTCTCACTCTATGGAAACAGGTGCAATCTTCGATTCCACTGAACGTTATCGCTATCGGCTGTGGCGGATCTGGAACCGTCACGTGCCAACCATCACTTTCATCATGTTAAATCCGAGTCGTGCGGATCATCGAGTCAATGATCCAACGGTGCGCCGATGTCTAAATTTTGCTCAGACCTGGAGTTGTGGGGGGTTGGAGGTTGTTAATTTATTTGCCTATCGCACTGCCTATCCGCAACAGTTAAAGCAAGCAAATGACCCCATCGGCATTGACAATGATCATCATCTGAAACAGGTCTTTGAACAATCAGCTCAAGTAATTCTGGCTTGGGGGAATCAAGGGACTTGGCTGAATCGGAACCAGGCTGTACTCGACCTGATTCGACCGCAATATCAACCCTATTGCCTCGGATTCACAAAACAGGGTCAACCGCGTCACCCGCTCTATGCTAAGCGGGATTTGACTCCAATTCGATTTGACCGCTGATTTCCTGACTGCTTCACTGGTTCATCTGTCGCTTAAGCCGTTCTAGCTCTTCATTAATCTCCCACTGCTGGAACCGCTGCTCCAGAGGATCGGTCGCTTTAGCGCTGCGGGAAGATGACACTCCACGATTCCAGGCATCCGTTTCCCAGCGTTTCTGATTGGCCTGGGCTTGACTTTGAGCCTGGGCCTTGGTAGCTTCCGCCTCGGCCTGAACTTCCTTCAATTTTTGCTGAACCTGGTAATACAGCTCTTTGGATTTCTCAATCCGTTGCTTCACGCCCTGCATTTCTCCCCAGCGTTGGTTGCCTTGACTCAGGAGTTCAGCCTCCCGTTCCTCGGCAGCTTGAGCCAAATCCAATCGGTTGGCCTGCTTCGCCTTGGTCGTTCGTTCATGCCAACGTTGGATATCTTTTGCAATGACCAAAATCTCATCTTGAAGCGACTGCTCCTGGTGTTGCAGGTCACGAATCAGCCGCAGGGTTCCTTCCTGCTGTTCCCGCAATTGATCCTCCAGGGCTTGCAATTCCAGGTGAGGATGGGCCTTGAGAAATTCATCAAGACGACCCTCAAGAAATTGACTGAAATCATCGAACAGGCCCATGATCTAACGCTACTAATTTAATCTGACAGAGTAAAGACATAACCAAACAGAGACTCAACTAGCTAACAAATCCCTGAGAAATCGGCCTAGAACTGCTGACCCACAAAAATGGTTCGCACTTCACCATTACGACGAATCACGGCTTCCTGGTTAACCACTTCAACAAGTGTCCAACCACTAGCGGCAATGCTCTCTCCCACGTAAATTCGACGGGCCACACCATCCACTTCAAACAATGCTGCGGAGCGATCGCCCAATTCCAATACCCCAACCAGAGTATGTAGAGTTCCGGCAGGAGTGCTGGCTTCAGAGGAGTCAGCAGAGTTCGCCGCCGTTTCCGTTGAGGAGTCAGCCGTTGCTGCCGGAGGAGGAGCCGCCGACTCCGAGGAAGGAGCTAGAGCTTTTGGCTGCGGTACTGGAGCAGTTGCTGAACTGTCGTCCGTACTCACAGTTGCTTCAGCCGCTTCATTGGGGGCCTCAGCCGTCTGAGCCGCTTCAGTTTGATTTGGGCTAGTACCAGAGGTTTGACCGCCGGGAGTAGGAGTCTGAGTCTGAGGTTGTTGTGCTTGCTGCTGGAGCGATCTGAGTACCCGATTCGATAGAGATGCGGTTTGGTCAGAGGCCTCCTGTACCGCTTCTGCCACCCGGTTGATTGCGGCAATCAGGTTGTTGGTGTCTGCCCCAAGGGACGAAGAGGAGTCCGGAACAGGTAATGTTGGTAAGTTGTTAACGGGAGGGGTACCCGGGAAAACAGGCAAGGCAACGGGAGCGTCTACCTCTGACTTTTGTTCAATGGCTTTGAGAGATCGTTCAACGTAGTCAGCAAACCGACCATCTGCCTCTGCCTTCGCGTTCAGTGCTGCTTCTGAGGGTTGGGCCACTGGTGCAGGCGCAAACAAACGGGATAGCCCACCACGGGTCGCCAGCCATAGCCCTAGTGTTGCTAAGAGAGAGGTAAAAGCGACACCCAATAGCAATCGATCAACCGCACGGTTGGTAGCTTCAGCATTTGCATCCCGCAGTGCAGCATCAGGATCGACCGCTGGTTCAACGGGCTCCGGTTGCACCACTGGCGGCAGAACAATCTGAGGAACTTTGATGGACTTGAGGGAAATAAATTCTGGAGGAACGGCATCATCGGGTAGTTTGGTTCCTCCCTCTAGGACTCTTTCCACATCCTCAAACAAATCGTCCATCAGGCGATCCGCATAATCCTCAACTGAGACTGACGGATTGTTTTCTTGCTTCTCAGTTTCTGGAGTCGCTGGACTGGTTGTCATTGGCATTTCCCTCCTCTCAAAACCTTAGTGACAAAATGCCTTCGATTGTAAGCAGGCAGCACTGTATCATAATAGTCCGGCACAGCAATTTTATCTACGATTCATCCATAATTTTTTATGGAGTCATTGCTTAATCTGTCCAGGTAACTGATTCAGCGGTGACGGGAAACGCTAGGATATTGGCAATGTAGACCTGTGTTATGGCCCTACTCATCCTATGAACCACTCTCTTGATCTCGCAACTCAATACAAAAACCTGGCATCGTTAACTGATATTTGGCCAATTATAGATAAAACGACAGGACAAACATTGGACATGAATGATACCCACAATAAACCTGAGATTCAACTC
>JBHJGO010000159.1:0-16686 GCA_050331715.1 Microcoleaceae cyanobacterium | reverse complement strand
CATATTTATTCACATTCAGGATAGTATCAAACTCTGGAATAGCCTCAAATACAATGGCCAATATTTTAGACGGAAAAGCAACTGCAAAAAAAATTCAGGAGGAGTTGAGCACCACCAATGAGTCACTTCAGGCTACGACAGGTCGTCCTCCTGGCCTTGCGGTTCTGATGGTAGGGAACAACCCAGCCAGTGCAGTTTACGTTCGCAACAAGCAGCGGGCCTGTGAAAAAGTTGGTATTCAGTCCTACGGCCAGCACCTGTCAGCAGAAGTTTCCCAGGCAGAATTAATCAGTATTATCCATGGTCTGAATCAAGATTCTAGGGTGGATGGAATTCTGGTGCAATTGCCCCTGCCTCCCCATTTAGACATGATTACTTTGCTGCATGAAATTGACCCTACTAAAGATGTTGATGGATTGCATCCCGTGATTTTGGGCCGCTTGGTGCGGGGAGAACCAGGGCTGCGCAGTTGTACCCCGGCTGGGGTGATGCGTTTGTTAAAGGAATATGACATTAAAGTGGAGGGGAAAGATGCCGTTGTGGTTGGGGCCAGTATTCTGGTGGGAAAACCCATGGCTTTGATGCTGTTGGAAGCAGAGAGTACCGTAAGCGTGGCCCATATCAAAACTCAAAATCTGGCCCGGTTGACCGCTCAGGCAGAGATATTAATCGTGGCGGCAGGATATCCCAAACTGATCACGGAGAATATGGTCAAGCCGGGAGCCGTTGTAGTGGATGTGGGGATCAATCGAATTACAGACTATGAGGGCAATTCCCGCATTGTGGGAGACGTAGAGTTTGAGGTGATTGATGCAATCGCATAATACATTTGCCCAGTCCCAGGGGGTGTTGGCCCAATGACTGTGGCAATGTTGTTACAGAATACCGTTGTAAGTTACCAGCATCGAATCAAACAACCGTAGGATTAATGGATTCGTCACAAAGTTCATCACAAAGTTCATTACAGAGTTCATTACAAAATAATTCGATCTGGAGCCTTCAGTCCTTGAAAACGTCGCGTCTGTGTCACAACACCCGTACAATGGGACTGGAACAGCAACCGAGCCCGCAACCCGTACAATGACGAGTACAAGCAAGCAACCGATGATATTAGCGGATCAAACCCCAGCATCCGGCCTAGCTGCAGAATTTGATCTATCAGCCTACCTAACGCAGCGTCGCAAGCAGGTAGAAGCCGCTCTGGAGGATTCCATTCAGGTGGTTTACCCCGAAACCATCTATGAGTCTATGCGCTATTCTCTGATGGCAGGCGGCAAGCGGTTGCGACCCATTCTCTGTCTGGCGACCTGTGAATTGACTGGGGGAACGGTGGACATGGCTATGCCAACGGCCTGTGCAGTTGAAATGATTCATACCATGTCGCTGATTCATGATGACCTGCCTGCGATGGATAATGATGACTACCGTCGTGGTAAATTGACCAACCATAAGGTCTATGGTGACGATATTGCGATTCTGGCGGGAGACGGCTTGTTGAGCTACGCCTTTGAATTCGTTGCCACCCAGACCCATAACGTTGCTGCTGAACGGGTACTACAAGTGATTGCACGGCTGGGGCGAGCAGTGGGAGCAGCAGGTTTAGTGGGTGGGCAGGTGGTAGATTTGGTTTCAGAGGGAGATCCGAACGTTTCAGAGGATTCGCTAACTTTCATTCTTGGGCTTAAAACTGGGGCGCTGCTGGTGGCTTGCGTGGTTTGCGGCGCTATTCTGAGTGGCGCATCAGAGACGGAAATTAGCCACTTGTCTCAGTATGCTCAGAATATTGGTCTAGCATTTCAGATTGTAGATGATATTCTCGATATTACGGCGACCCAGGCAGAGTTGGGTAAAACCGCAGGTAAGGATCTGGCGGCTCAAAAGGCAACTTATCCGCGTCTTTGGGGTTTAGAGGAATCTCGACGCAGGGCAGCAGCACTGATTGAACATGCGAAAGCAGAACTCGTCTCTTTTGGTGAGCCTGCAATTCCTCTGATGGCGATCGCTGATTTCATTGTTAGTCGCAGTCATTAAGGGTGATTAACCCATGCATAATTTTGCAACAGTCCTCAACAATCAGGTGTTATGGATTGCGCTGCTGGCTTGTGGCGCAGCCCAGGTCTCTAAAGTGATTGTTGAACTGCTCTTGAATGGCAAGCTGAATTTCCGTGCTCTCACTACAACGGGTGGAATGCCCAGTTCCCACTCTGCCTTCGTTGGGGCCTTGGCAACGAGTGTCGGTCAGGTGGTGGGATGGGATAGCCCAGAGTTTGCTATTGCGATGGTATTTGCCATCATTGTGATGTATGACGCAGCCGGAGTGCGACAAGCCGCAGGCAAACAAGCCAGAATATTGAATCAGATCGTGGATGAATTGTTTCGAGAACATCCTCAGTTCGACGAAGATCGGCTGAAGGAGTTATTGGGTCACACCCCCTTCCAGGTGATTGTCGGTGTATCGCTAGGGATTGCGATTTCGATTCTTGCCCTATTTAATCGTTATTAGGTCAACAGGTTAACCTAATCCCAGAGTTGTGCCACCATTTGAGCCCGCGAAGAAACCTCCAGTTTGCGAAACATTCGTTTAAGGGCCTGTTTCACAGAATTTTCAGTGATCCATAACTCAGCGCCAATTTCTGCATTGGTTTGTCCCTGAGCAACTAATTGAGCAATCTGTACTTCACGAGGTGTTAAACAACTTGTCCTCAGCTTTGCGGTTCGCGACTCCCTGATTGCAACCCAAGCTGACAGATGTAGGCACAGTGCACCTAAATCCGCTAGGTTTTGCGAATCAAATGCAGGTGTTGCTCGTTCACGGGTGAAGCCCAAACCACCCACAAGCTGACCCTGACTCACAATTGGCCCTGCCATTACGTGCCAATGGTCAGCACGGGGACAGATAATCCGCCACGTTTTTGGTGACACCACTAACTCCTCATGGACAGGAGCATGGCGCTCAACGAGATAACGCAGAACAGGATTGTGTTCAACGGAAAGAGCCAACTGCCATTTTTGCTTAGACTCCCAATCCAACTTTTGAAGTTGATTGCAGAAAAATAAACCGCTCCGTCGAGCTACAAAGTATTCACGTAATTGCACTAGAATCTGCGATCGCAGCGCATCTTCATCTTGTACTTGAGCGATCTCACGAAACAAAGATTGCAAACAACTTGCCATAACTCATAAGGTGTACCCGATCGGGTACTGGGCTGAATCGGTGACTCATTTTAATCTTAGCGTTGATGATTAAAGGAAAAATTTATCAATGTCTCAGTATCCTCATCCTGAACTTCTCGTTGATACAGAATGGTTAGCACAACGTCTAGACGATCCTCGGATTCGTGTGGTTGAAGTCGATATGAGCCCAGATGCTTGCCAGGAGTCTCACATTCCGGGTGCAGTTTTTTGGAATATATTTACTGACTTGCTCCTCCCCGATCTCCGCATGAATCTTGATCCTGCCGCACTTGAGGCATTGCTCTCCCGCTCTGGTATTACCAACGAGATGACAGTTGTTGCCTATGGGACTTATCCCGGAACTGGAGGTTGGCTCTTTTGGCTGTTGAAAATGATTGGCCATCAAGATGTCAGAGTTTTGAATGGTGGACATCGGAAGTGGATGTTAGAAGGACGACCAGTGACTGCAGAACTATCAACCTTTGCAGCGACTCAATACCAGGCAAAACTGCTTGCGACCCCTATGCGAGTTTTGCCAGAAACCATTCAGGAATCTATGGATCATCCTGGGCGAATTATTTTGGATGTTCGAACCTTGCAAGAGTATCAAGGAAAGCACTTCTTGATGAAACCACCAGAGGGGAGAGAACAAGGAGGGCATATCCCCGGTGCGATTCACATTGAACATACCCTCACCCTAAATGAAGATGGAACCTTCAAGTCATTTGATGAATTACAGGAACTCTATGCAAGCAAAGGCATTACACCCGATAAGCAGGTGTTTCCCTACTGTGCGATTGGTGCCCGGTCAGCTTACACATGGTTCGTCTTGAAGTGTTTATTGGGCTATCCTAACGTGCTGAATTACGACGGTTCCTGGAATGAATGGAGTCGTCTGCCTAATGCGCCCATAGAGAAATAGAGGGAGTGACCCAGTCCACTTTACTAGAGCTTTAGTACGGCGAAAATCACACCCCCCTGTCTTTCCCTGGCTCGAAAGCCAAGATCCTGAATGGGTTAGTTTTTTCTTAGAATTAATCCAGTGCCCAATTCATGCTGGATGTCGATGATTCAAGCTGGCCAACATTTTTTAAATCAAGCTTTCCGTCGGGGTGTATTGGCAATTAGTCCATTGATGGTTCTGGTTCAGAGCCCTGTTCAGGCCGCAGAACGGATTTATGCCCGATACGGTTCGATGGAGATTTCGGTTCCGGTCTCGTCCCTGACTGACTATGTTGAGACGGGAGCGGTGAACTCAGATCTACAGCCCTACTTCAATTTGCTGCGGTTAGAACAGGAAAATTCAGAAAAATTGCGCGAACTCTTGCAACGACGGTTTAGCCTCAAGCCTGAGCAGCTAGAAAACTTTTTTAAAACGGGATTTGGTCGCACGTTGGCAGAGGAACTGGGAGAACTAATTCAACAATCTGGGGAAAATCTAGCCCTGAATCCCACCCAAAATGGAGCCAGTGCAATTGAGTCTGCCCTGATTCAGGCGGCTGAAACCCCTGAGGGATTATCGATTTTTAATGCGTTCAATTATTTTCCGGGAGAAATTCATATCGATGCAGCCAGAGTTCTAGGGTTGTTGCAACAGATTCAAGCGGCAGAAGCGGCAACTGAGACTTTAGTTGAAACGTTGGAACAGCAAACTGTTGTCACTGCCGCGACAGAATCCAGCATGAATTTTCCTCTGGATCTGCGGCAGCCAGGGAGATTTAAGCCGAATAAGGAAACCTTCGTGTTAGAGGTTCCGTCGGCATTGAACAGTGGGGAGAATCGGAAACTCATCGCTGATCTGTACCTTGACCCGAATCTACTGAATCAACCGAACAAGATTCCAGTCATTATTGTTTCTCCAGGACTAGGGGCAACTCGCAACGGTTGGCAAGCGCTGATACAACATCTGGCTTCCCATGGGTTTGCGGTGGTGACGGTACAACATCCAGGCAGCAACTTTCAGCAGCTTAAGGAATTTTTCGCAGGCACTGAAACGGAATTTTTCAAAGTCGAGGAATTTGTTGAGCGACCCCAGGATATCAGCCAAATTTTAGATGAACTTGAACGCCAGAACCCGATCAAATTTCAGAATAAATTAGATCTAAATCGGGTCGGCATTGCGGGGCAATCCTTCGGAGCCTATACCGCTCTGGCTCTAATCGGTGCGGAAATTGATTTCCAGCATCTTGAACAAACCTGTCAGACCCCTTTGGAACTGTTGAATCCGTCCCAGCTCTTTCAATGTCAGGCCAGGCTACTGCCAGAGCGGGACTACGGATTGAAAGATGATAGGATTGTGGCCGCTTTTGTACTGGACACCGTAAGTCAAACTATTTTCGGCCAACAGAGTTTAAGCCAGGTTCAGTTGCCTGTACTGTGGGCCGGAGGGAGTAATGATCAGCTCACTCCCTTTGCCCTGGAACAGGCCCGTTCCTTTGCCGCACTACCCCCTGAAGACAAATATCTAGCACTCGTAACCGGAACGCAGCATTTAGAATTGAATACAGATGCCCTTAGCACAGTTCAATCCCTGGATGAGGCATCGTTGAATCAACTTGTGGATCGTGATATTCCTGTGGCTGAATCCTATATGAATGCGTTGAGTTTGGCGTTTTTTCAAGTTTACCTGGTAGAAGATTCTCGTTACTTGCCCTATCTGAGTGCGTCCTACGCCCAGTCCATTAGCGAACCACCCTACACTTTAAGCTTCTCTCGCCAGTTAACGATGGAACAGATTGAAGCTGCTTTTGATTCAGTTAGGAATTAGTCAGGGGAGAGTTATGAATTTCATGAATTTCTGGCACCGATCTCACTTCCAGCAAGCGGTAAAAACTATCGTCTCAACCCTGGCGCTGACAGCTTGCTCTCTGGGGATTTCCACACCAAAGCCTGCTCGCAGTGCTGAGGAGATTGTGTTTTCCTATCCTCCGGCTGAGATTTATATGTCGGTGGAGGGTCTGGAAACCTTTATTACAACGGGTGAGATTACAGGGGATTTTGGAGCCTATGCCAGTTTCTTTGACCCGGAGACTTTGGAACAGGCGCGTGGGATTTTGAATAATTCTGTGAATTGGGATCCGGATCTGGTGAATCGGGTCGTCACGATGCCAATTGGAGACGTGGTGATGCGACGGGTGGGGCAATTGATTCAGGTGGATCGGGGAGTGAATGGAGCTGAAGCCTTGCAAACGGCGCTGGTTGAAGCGGCATCCGATCCAGAAGGATTGAGTTTGCTCAAGGTGATTGAAAAATTTCCCAGTGAGAGAATCAGTATTGACGTCCGGTTCGTGCTGCAAGCCCTGGATGAATTCTCCACCTGGGCAGAATATCGGGATGTGGTGGCCGAAACCATTCAGGCAGAATCCACCAAGGAAGCAGCGGCTGAACCGCCGATTGATCCGGGGCAACTGTCCGATCAACTTCAACAACCCGGCCCCTACTCTTTCACCCGACGCACCCTGAGTTTTGAGGTGGGTGGGGTACGGCAAACGGAAGGAGGCTTGACCGGCAACTATCAGCTTGATGTGGATTTGTACATTCCAGAAGGCTTATCTGAACCTGCCCCTTTGGTGATCTCCAGCCATGGATTCGGCGCATCCCGTGAGAATAGCAACCAGGCGCAACATTTGGTTTCCCATGGGTATGTGGTGGCGATTCCTGAACACGTTGGCAGTAGCTTAGGCTATCGAGAATCTTTTTTGCGGGGGGCGGTCGATTTACTCTTGAGCCCGATTGAATATATCAGTCGTCCCCAGGAAGTTTCTGCCTTTCTGGATGAAATTGAGAAACGGGTAAAAACCGACCCAGACCTGGCAAAGAGTATTGATCTAGATCAAATTGGCGTGGTAGGGAATTCCTTTGGTGGAACCACTGCATTAGCCGTTGGGGGAGCAGAGTTATCGCCACAACATCTAACCGAAATTTGCCGACCGGAGCGCTTCAGTTTGAATATCTCTTTGTTGCTCCAGTGTCGAGCGGTTCATTTGCCCAAAATCAACTATAACTTCCGCGATCCGCGTGTCAAAGCAATTATTTCGGCCCATCCCTTAACCAGCGGAATTTATGGCCCCCAAGGGATGAGTACGGTCGAAGTTCCAACGTTGATGGTAGCAGGTAGTAACGATATTGTGACGCCTGTTGTTCAGGAACAGGTGAATGCTTTCATTGCCCTGGGTGCACCGGAAAAATACCTGGCCTATATCGTGCCTGGAACTCATTTTTCTTCAACGGTTCAGGGTGATACACCGGGAATTTCTGCGGTACCAGAGTTTATTATCGGCAATAACTTTGATTTGGGTCGGCCTCACTTTTTTGGGATTAGTGCGGCTTTCTTTAATCTTTATCTACGGGGTGAAGAGGAATATCGCCCCTACCTCAGTGCTACTTACAACCGTTCCCTGAGTCAGGAAGGGTTTGATGTGAGCTTAATTCGAGATTTAACTGAAGAACAAATCGAAACCGCCTACGGTGCGCCTTCCCCGATCCCAGTTGAATTAGTGCCAATTGCAGAAGTTCCCCAGGTTCCCTCCCAGGATATTCTGGAAGAAATCAAACGAACTAAAGTACTAAAGGTTGCGATTCGACAGGATGCATCTCCCTTTGGCTATCGCAATCAAAATCAGCAATTGCGCGGCTACTGCATGGAGTTGATGCAGACCTTTTCCTACTATCTAGAGGATCAATTGGAAATTCCGGGTGAATTAGAATTAGTTGTTTTTCCTTCAAATATTGATAATCGGTATCGACTGGTTCAAAATGATACTGTCCACCTGGAATGTGGCCCGAATACAATTCAGATCAATATTCCCAATGTCACTTTTTCTCAACCCTTCTTTATTACCGGAAACCATTTTTTAGCCAAGAAGAAGAATGAGACCCAGATTGATCCGAGTGGTACTCTGGCAGGAGTCGATACTGGGGTTGTGAAAAATTCGGTGACTGAACAATTCCTCCGCAAACAATATCCAGAAGCTAACCCAACTTATTTTCGCGGAGATTCGGCAACGACAAACGGGATTAATGCCGTGGTGGAGGATCGAATTCAAACTTTTATCGGGGATGGGATTCTCTCTATGGGGGAAATCTTTAACCAAAAACTTCCTGTTGAAGACTACACCCTAATCCCAGAAGATCCTTTGACCTGTGATTTCTACGGGATGGTTTTGCCTGTCAATGACTCGAAGTGGCGCAGAATGGTAAACGAGTTTGTCAACAGCCAAGATGCAGAGTATATCTGGACACGGTGGTTTTCCTTTGCTGTTCCCTACGTTCTGGTAAATGTTGACTTCTGCATTAATCGTTAACTTGAATGGCAGAGGGTCAGCAGCGCTGATCTCTCTCTTGACATTGATCTCTCATCCCTAACTCAATGCGATCGCATCATCCCCGGAAACAGTTTGCTCAACATTGGCTGCGAAACCCTGGTGCTCTAGGCCAGATTGTTAAAGCAGCCCAGCTCTCCACCCCTGATCGCATTTTAGAAATTGGCCCCGGCAAAGGGGTTTTAACAGCTCAACTCCTGACCTTTTCCCAGTCCGTGATAGCCGTAGAAATTGACCGGGATCTCTGCAAAGGACTAGAAAAAAAGTTCCAAACCTCAGAGAATTTTCTCCTGCTGCAAGGCGATATTCTAGAACTGGATTTAGACCAGGCGTTGGCAGAATTTCCCCAATTTCAGACCCCCAATAAAGTCGTTGCCAATATTCCCTACAACATCACTGGCCCCATTCTAGAGAAGCTCCTGGGAACCATTGCCCAACCGGCGGAACGACCCTTTGATCTGATTGTGTTGCTGGTTCAGAAAGAAGTCGCGCAGCGACTCGCCGCCCAGCCGGGATCGAAGATCTTTGGGGCTTTATCGGTTCGAGTCCAATATCTAGCAACCTGTGAACTAATCTGCGAGGTTCCAGCTAAGTCCTTCTATCCGCCACCCAAGGTGGATTCTGCCGTGATTCGTCTGCGGCCCCAGTTGACTCAGCCCACGGCCCAAGATCCCAAACATTTGTCCAGTTTAGTTAGGGCTGGTTTCGTCAGTAAGCGGAAAATGTTACGCAATAATTTAAAAAGTTTGATCAATCGTGACGATTTGACACAAATCCTGGAAGAATTAGGGATAGATCCTCAAGCACGGGCTGAAGATGTGGGTGTGGCCCAGTGGGTGACTCTTAGTAATCGGTTGCTTGAGCTGGAAAAGGCTCAACCATAGATCTGTGTTCTTAACATGCGTTCCTATTCTCTAATTGCTCCGGCAAAAATCAATCTTTATCTAGAAATTATTGGCGATCGCCCGGACGGGTATCATGAGCTGGTGATGGTTCTTCAGAGCATTAACCTAGTGGATCAGATTGAGATTAACTCCATTGAAATTGATGCGATTAGTGTCCGATGCGATCACCCAGATGTTCCCGAAGATCGGAGCAATCTTGCCTACAAAGCTGCAGCATTGATGGCGGAGCGATTTCCTGACATGATTGCTCAATACGGAGGAATTGATATCAGAATTCAGAAAAATATTCCAGTGGCAGCAGGTCTAGCGGGTGGTTCTAGCAATGCGGCGGCGGTGATTGTTGGCCTGGATTTACTCTGGCAACTGGGTCTAACCCAAAGTGAATTAAAAATTCTGGGGGCAGAGATTGGTTCAGATGTGCCGTTCTGCATTGAGGGGGGAACGTCTTTAGCAACTGGGAGGGGAGAGGTGCTGTCTCCGTTGAATAACCTGGAAGACCTGTACGTTGTGCTGGCGAAATATCGTGATTTGGCAATTTCAACGCCATGGGCCTACAAAACCTATCGCAAACAGTTTGGCCATACCTATGTGTCTGGGGATCAGGACTTGCAGAGTCGTCGAGAGCGGGTACATTCTGGCCCGATTGTTTCAGCGGTGATGCACGAGGACTATCAACAGGTGAGTCAACTGCTGCACAATGATTTGGAAAAGGTGGCTCTCCCTGAACATCCCCAGATTGAAAAGCTACGGCAAGCCTTGGCAGAACAGCCAGAGGTATTGGGAGCCATGATGTCAGGTTCCGGGCCAACGGTGTTTGCTCTGGTGAAGTCACAGGCCCAGGCCCAACAGGTTCGGAAAACGATCCAAACTCAGATTCCAGATGAAAACCTGGATATTTGGGTCGCAAAGTTCTTGTCCCATGGTGTCAGTCTCGTTAGCCGTCCCTGAAGAACTTTAGCTACAGCGAAGCCTTTATTCCGATGCAATTTGGCCTGATCAACCTTGATGACGAAACTGTCGAAATGTATCGGCCAGAGCAGCCTGTTCAAGTTGTTGGTGTTCCTTGTACTTGGAATGGTGAGGAGGTACTGGCTGGATTTGAGTTAAAGATTTAAGCATTGATAACGATAGTAACGATAACCTGCAGCCTTCCGTTTCCCTTCAGAATCAGCTTTGCAATTTTGAGTTTCTACGGCAATCGGAGCAGAGAAATTAACCAGCCAGAGATCTAAGGGTCGCGGGTATTCTGTTAAAATCCGATCCAGTTTTTCAGTGGCTTCGATGCCTGCCTTTGCTTTGTGAGCTAGGAGAAAGTCAACCTTGAGCGGTTCTGCATTCAGTTTCTCTGTTCTGAGTTGTAACTGATGTAGCTGCCAAGCCAGGCCAATGGCTTCAGCGGTCTGACCATTGGTCTTGTGAACCGTTGCAATTAGAATTTCGGATGGCAATTGACCCTGGTTGTAGGTGGCCAAGATATCCGCTGCAACCTGATCTGACCGCTCAAATTTACGAAATCCCAGGTCAGAAATCACCGTTAATCCGCCCAGAAAACCGACAAGCAATGTAAGGAGTACCACTGTTTTTCCAGGAATCTTTAAGGATTTGAGCCGATTTGAATTCTCAGTCTTGTGTTGCCAGAGAATTGTTAGCAAAATTCCCAGGACAAAAAGAACTACTGGAAAATAAACAAACTGGAATCGGGCTGCTATGGTTAAATCGGCTCCAGTCAAATAGGTGATGCCTAGCAGTAATCCCAGGCACACTAGCCAGAACTCCGTTAGAACTCTCAAATTGAGTTGAATTTCAGGCAATTGACGAGCCAGCTTCCACCCTTGTATTGAACCGAGGCAGAGTCCAATGGTAATCACAACAGTCGCAATAATTGAGATGACCATGATCCAGGGAACGGTACCCTCAACGGGGAGGAGGAACACCATGCTCAAATGCCACAGAATTAATTGAATTAAAGGCTGGAATAGCTGTAACCAGGAATAATCCTGATAGATCCAACTGGTCAAACGACTGTCAGGCAAGCTGACTAAAATCGGTAGCCATACCACGCAGCCAACAAACGTTCCCAGAAATGCCAGGTAGATTCTGAAAATCGGGCTGCGTCGGTTGGGATATTTTTCAGAGAATCCCCTTAGATTGAACCCTTCTCCCAGGTCTGGTAGAGTCCATTTGAGGATGACTAAAGCTTCTGCCAGTAAGGTAATCCCAAAGAAGTAATGGGTTGCAAAACCAACGCTATTCACCCCAATCCACAGCCCAACTTTAGCCCAGGACAGAGATTCATTTTTCTCCAGGGAACGGATTGCATCCACCAACAATCCCAGTGAAAGCATCACCCACAGAATCGCCAGGGTGTAATGTCTGGCCTCCTGGGAGAGATAGATACCAAAGGGAGAAACCGCAATCAGGGCAGCAGTGATTTGGGCTGTCGTTTTGGACTGTCCGAACCGCTGTCCCAGGAAAAATCCCAGAGGAATGGCTAGAATCCCAAAAATAGCACTGAGACATCGAGCCACAGCCGGAGAAACTAAACCTGCCTGCGGTGAAAATAACTGAATCCAGAGATGACTCAGGAGAAAGTAAACCGGAGGATGGGTGCTGTCCCGCAGCAAAAAATGTAACGTGTCGGCTGGCGACCGCTCAGGATTCAGTTGCAGGGGTTCAAGTAGGCTGTCCAGGGTCAGGAGTTGATCTAGCGGCACTTGACTGAAGCTATTCCCCAGACTGTAAACCAGCGTTGCCCATTCATCTGACCACGGGGGCTTGGACTGAATCTCAGCAAACCGAAGAACTGCTCCCAGGATCATCCAGAGCAATAAACCGTAGATCGGGGTTGGAACTCTCTTTCTCAGAAATTGCCTCATCCTAGAGGATGTTCAACTTTCTCCTGCTCCAGTTCTGCTAAACGCTGAACCAGGGGCGGGTCAAGTTCAGGAACAGGTAGATTTTCAAGCTCCCAAACCTTAAGCAGAATTAGATATTCATAGAAGGCTTGCAACATACACCAGGTAAATCCCCCTCGGCCATCCATCCATCCTCCCAGCAGGATATACATGTAGATAAACCGAACAATTGGACGAAATGGTAATCGCAGGGATAAATCCTTCAGTGCCCGCCGCCGTTCCACCTCTGAGTCGCCCAGGAATAAATCTCGCCAGTTGACCTTGCCGGAATCCAGTTGGCGAACCGTTTCAATGGCTTCGTCGGTGGAATATCGATTGTGCTTTTCGATCCAGCGGGCCATTCCCTTGCCACAGGTGTAGTGGGGATAGGTTTCCTTCAAAAAACTGGTTGAGCCATCACACACTTCTCGCTCTGTATGACCGTAGTCCGTGAACCAGACGCTACGTTTGTCAAACAATCGCATCTGATAGCGAGGGTACTGGGTACTCCGACGAATCCACTGACCCATAAACATCACCCGTTCAGCCACGTAGTAGCCAATATATTCCTGACTTTGACAAGCTTCCAGACATTCTTGAAACAGTTCAGGGGTCAACCGTTCATCAGCTTCTAGAAGATAAGCCCAGTCGTGCTTGGTCTCTATCTCCCGCAGCATCCAAGTCCGCTGGCGGCCATGGCTTTCGAATTTGTGCTGCACTACCCGCACCGGATAGCTCTGAGCAATTTCAACGGTTCGATCTGAGCTGAAGGAATCGACAACGATAACGTCATCGGACTGCAACGCCGATTCGATGCAGGGCGCGATATCCAACTCTTCGTTGTAGGTCAGGATATAAACTGAAAACATTTGGGTTACCAGTACTTCAATTTCGAGAAATCGCCCTAACCAACAGACGACTTACGACGACCCCCCAGAATGCCCAATGTCTTCAACCCAGTCCAGCCAATCGTGATGTAGCCGATTGCCAACAACAGACTGCTCAGACCCGTTTGCAGACTAGATTTGAAGGAACGAGTTTTCGCCTCCTGTTCTAACTGCTGCTTTCGTTCTTGAATCTGGGCTTTGAGCTGCTCAGGCAGGGTATCGGCCTGATCCTCTAGAAATCTGTCCAATGCAGCGGGATCATTCTTGGACTGTTCTAGGACTTGCTGTACAGGCTGGGGCAGATTACCACTCTCAATCAATTCATTCAGTTGAGCTTCATTGCTGAGTAATCCAGAGAACTGATTTCTAAGCTGATCCTTGCGCTGTTGCACCTGCTGCTGAAATTGGTCACTCCCTAATCGATCATCAAGCTGGGTTTCAGCTTGGGTTGCCCGTTGATTGATTTCGGACAATGCTTCGGAACGTGCGAGGCGAGTATTGTTCAAGTGAAGCGGAAATAGCAGTAGGTAGAGTAGACCCAGAAGACTTGCCAGGATTGCAATCCAAAATCTCATGTCAGTCAGGGGTTTCAGGGCTTTCTGAGTTCCCCCGGCAGCAACGTTATCCATCCAAAAACCAATCAGGATTAATGCCATTCCAACCATTGGTACGATGCCCCGATCAACCAGTTGGCTGGCGGTACTAAGCTGCCAAGCTCGATTCATCAAATTTAGAGGAAATAGTAAAACCAGATAATCAACTAGAGCTGATAATACCAATACGATTCCTACCAACTTAATATTCCATGCGGCAGCAGAGGAAAATGGACGGCTAGTCGTTGCTTTCATAGGATTATGTCAAAAAAATAGATTGAATGTTCAGTAGAAATTTTAGTAGATGAATGCGCTCTACCTTAGAATACCCAGACAGAATCGATCTACAAACAGCCTGAACAGGAATATTATTCTGAACAACATACTTCTGGATAACATACTAAAGCTACACTAACATACCTTATAATCCTTGAGCTTACCCCATGACGATTCCAGAATTTCCGCCCCCTGTCTATGACCTAAAACACCTTCAGCAAGACGTTTGCGCCAATCCTGACAAGTGGCGACCTCTGGTGTTAACCAATGGTTGTTTCGACCTGATCCACGCCGGTCATGTTCGCTATCTGCAAACCGCAAGACAGATGGGGCGGTCATTGGTTGTCGGGCTGAATAGCGATGCATCGATCCGTCAGATCAAGCCCGAAAAACCTGGATTTCCGGCCCGACCGATAACACCCGAAGCACAACGGTCAGAGGTTTTAGCGGCTCTCAAGCCCGTGGATGCAGTCGTAATTTTTTCAGAGGCAACTGCAACAGAGCTGATCAGGGTGCTGCAACCGGATATCTATGTGAAGGGAGGAGATTATACGGTTGAGACCCTGCCAGAAGCGCCCGCTGTTCTGGCCTACGGGGGTGAAATTGCCTTCGTTCAATTTGAGGTGATTACCTCTACAACGGACATCGTGAGCCGGATTTTACAAGCGGCTCACGTTGGTTCATGAAGTGCTACTCAGAAACAGAAACACCGTGCTTGGAAAGCACGTCCTGGAGTTGATTTTCCTCATCCTTGGACAGAGATGTGCGGAGAATTTTGCCGCCATACTGGGCGACTTCATCCAGTACCTTATCTGGAGTCACCTTGCGAATCAGAACAAACAGCGCAGAACTGCCGGGCTGTAGGGTTTCACCCAAGTCTTTCATGAACTTGTCTTCGACGCCAATGTCACTCAATGCGCCACCGACTGCACCGCTAGCAGCACCCACTGCTGCACCAAACAAAGGAGACAGGAACAATGTTCCAATCAACAGTCCCCAGAATCCACCGCTGACTGCACCCGCTGCCGGAAGATTGACGGCTTGCTTCAGCTTCACTTTTCCCTCTTTGTCCTTGACCACGATGGCAGCATCCTCTAGTTCGATCAGATGCTCCCGCTGAAGTTTGGCCAGGGCTAGACGAACTTCTTCTGCCTTAAACTCATCATCGTAGGCGACTGCGACTAGATCACTCATGGTTTTAGTTATTGGTTATTGGTTATTGGTTGCTGGTCATTGGCCATCGGTTATTCGCTGAGAACAACTGATTTTGGCCAATATCGCTGATTTTACTAAGAACCCAGTTCACAAAGATTCCTACCTAGGGTAGAGATACTTTGGGATAATTTCTGAGATCAAAATACCAGATCGCCAAACTTCATCGACATTTTCATTCGTTATCGCAATCCTGAATCAATCCTGAAAAGCACTATGGAGGGGTGGGGACTTTCCAAGAAGGGGGCAATGTCCAGCAGGTTTAGGGCAAACCTAACGCAGATTTAGGGCAAACCTAACGCAGGTTTAGGGAAAACCTAATGTAGGTTCAGGGCAAACCTAACGCAGGTTTAGGGAAAACCTAACGCAGGTTTAGGGAAAACCCAATGGAGCATCCATCAAGACTGGCTTTGCATCTGGGAGAGAATATTCAAACTGACCTCTGACAACTCTGACTGACGGTTCTCAGAAACGACTTGCTGTAGAAAGTACAGATAGTTCTGCCAACCTTGCTGGCTATTGGGATGATCCTGCCCCAACCGCTGAAACAAGATCTGCAACGCCTCTAGATAAAGGGGTTCGGCTGCTTCGTAGCGCCCTTGAGCACGGTAGAGTTCCGCTAAATTGTTAAGATTAATGGCAACGTGGGGATGAGAGTCCCCAAACAACTTTTTGTGTATTACCAAAGCTTGCTTGCACAAGGGCTCAGCTTCCTCATATTTTCCCTGAAGACGGTAGAGTGAAGCCAAATTATCGAAACTGATTGCGACAGAGGGATGGGATTCCCCCAAACGGTTTTGGCAGATGTCCCGGCATTGTTTGTGCCAGGGTTCAGCTTGCGTGTAGAGTCCTTGGCCGTTGTAGAAGAAGCCTAACCGCGTGAACGGTGTAACTAAGTCTTCGTCGGCGATCCAGTCGGTTAATACTTCGGCGACTTCGGTCAGGTGGGGGATGGCGGGGTTGAATTCGACGATTTGTTCCAGGGTGGGGTCTTGAGGGATTTGTTCGGCCATGTTGACCAGGGTTTGGGCGACGGCGCGTTTGAGGGTTTCACTTTCTGCCTGGGCTTTCTCCTCCAGCTTGCTCCTGAGAAACTTATGAATCAGTTGATGCAGTTGATAAACGTTCTCGGCCTCTCGCTGAAGCAAACTCAGACTCACCAGTTCATCTCGGTTATCCTCCAGATCCTCTTCATCCTGTTCAGGAAGGGTTTGCTCTACCAATGGCCAGGGAATTGGAGCCTGAGCTAACACACTGAGTAAACATGCCAATTCCTGAACTTCTGGCTTTCCATCCAATTCCTCCCAGGTCAAGTTAAACGCAGCTTTCACACCGAGCTGAGCCGTCATATCTGAGGACTCCGGCTCCCCTTCCAAAGAACGATGTTCGATATCAAGCAGTTGTCGCATTTTGGCCAGGGACAA
>JBHJGO010000158.1:0-16267 GCA_050331715.1 Microcoleaceae cyanobacterium | reverse complement strand
ACGTAACAATTCAGGGGGTTGAGCAAAGCAGGCAGAAACAAGGTGGGAAACTCTGCTAACGTGAAGTCATGAACGAAGAGTGGCTGGAAAT
This sequence comes from Microcoleaceae cyanobacterium, assembly GCA_050331715.1. Lineage (GTDB taxonomy): Bacteria > Cyanobacteriota > Cyanobacteriia > Cyanobacteriales > Microcoleaceae > JBHJGO01. Next base: position 16,176 of record JBHJGO010000158.1, on the reverse strand, counting down.
TAGTGAAGTAAAGATTCCCAGGGAAGATTGGGAAGCGACTCCTGCGAGTGTGCAAGCCGTGGTGATGAGGCAATGGCAGAACACCAAAGAACTAAAGGAACGGTTGGGAAAGCTAGAAGCCCAGCTAAGCCAGCTAGAGGAAAGGCTGAAGCAGAACTCAAAAAATTCATCAAGACCCCCGTCAAGAGATGAAAGGGAATGTGGCAAAGAAGAGAAGAAGCAGAACCAGTCAAACAAGTCAGGCCGAAAGAGGGGAGGGCAAGCGGGTCATAAAGGACATCAGCGATATTTGTATGAGGAGGGCAGTTGTCAAGAGGTAAAAAATTACTATCCGCAAGTGTGCAAAAGCTGCGGCGCAGAGCTGAATGGAGAGGATGAGGCCCCCTACCGACATCAAGTAGTAGAGCTGCCGCCACTGAAACCGCAAGTAACGGAACATCGCTTACATCAAAGGGTTTGTCGAGAGTGCGGGAGCAAGACGAGAGCAAAACTGCCACCTCAAGTCTCAAGCAGTGGATATGGAGAAGGAGTAGCAGCACTGGTGGGATTGCTGAGTGGGCGTCATCATCAAAGCCATAGGCAGGTGAAGGAACTGATGAGTGAGGTCTTCGATGTGCATCTGAGCACAGGAAGTGTGAATCGGTTGCGTCGAGAAATGAGTCAAGCCGTCTTACCCGCAGTAGAGCAAGCCCAGGAGTACCTACAAAGCCAGAGGGTGATAGGCAGTGATGAAACCAGCTTTGAGCAGCACAACGGGGATGGTAGCAATCCTCAGAACAACTCAGGATGGTTGTGGGTGGTGGTAAGCCCGTTGGTCTGTGTATTTCAGGTAGCTCTGTCTCGTTCCCAGGCCACAGCTAAACAGCTAATCGGTGAGTCTTTTGAGGGGATTGTGACTTCAGACCGCTATAGTGCTTACAATTGGATTCCTTTGGCTCAACGCCAACTCTGTTGGGCTCATGTAAAACGAGATTTAGTGGCGATCTCTGAGCGTTCAGGAGCTTCTGCTGAAATTGGTCAAGCCCTATTGCAGCGACAACGCAGACTATTTCGCTGGTGGCATCGGGTGCGTGACGGTACTCTGACTCACTCACAATTCCAAACCGCAGTGGCCCACCTGCGAGATGGATTTACCGCAGAATTGGCCCAAGCTGCAGAACTTGACATTGCTCCGAGGGAAAAGACCCCCTTGGCTAGAACTGTTCGTACTTGCCGAAAACTGCTTCAGTTTGAGTCTGCTCTTTGGACTTTTGTGGAGCATCCAGGTGTTGAACCCACCAACAATTCTGCTGAGCGGGCTTTGAGACCTGCCGTAATCTGGCGACGGCTTAGCTTTGGGTCTCATTCACAAGCGGGCAGTGAATTTGTGGCTCGAATGCTCACTGTTGTTACCACCCTCAAGGCACAACAAAGAGGCGTTTTAGATTTCCTAACTCAGGCTTGTCGCGCAGCACGCTTAGGAGAGACAGTTCCTTCATTGCTACCCCATCCAGACTGATTTTTTATTCTTCAACCCCCTGAATTTTTACTGCTGTCTCACTAGATAAGGAGGCATAGGGTAAAATTTCCTCAATTCGTTCTTTCAACTGGTCAATTCGATCCAAGCTTCCTGGATATTGAGGTAAGCTCAACTTCTTTCTAACCAAGGAATAATCAAAATATTTCGCTAAATCCCTTGGCTCAATCTTAAGCTCGAAGATTTTACTAAATGTATAAGGTTGTTCTGGATTAATAATTTTCATAATGGTTAAACCATTGAAATACTATCTAAAAATTAGCTAAGCTGTTGTTGAAACTGTTGTATCTGTGATTGAACCTCAGTTGCGACTTGGAGGGCTTCATTCAGCAAGCGTCCATGCTCTGTGCTGCGATCGCTGATTTGTAGAGCAATCAGGGTTTCTAAATTCGTAGCAAACAGATCCGGATGTTCGTCAAGAAATTTTCGATTTTTCAGTAGCACTTTTTCCGTTTTCAGCGCTCTGATCAGATCTTCTCGCAGTAGTCGAAAAGCAGCGAGTACTTTACCCCGATGGTGCAGTTGAATTTGAGCGTTGCCAACAGCCTGAACTTCGTCGTATACCTTTACAACCTTGACCAGAGCATTGTAGCGGTCGATATCCTCCAGAATTCTGCCCAGTCTCTGATGCCGTAGGGTAATGAAGAATTTATGGGCATCATCAGCCAGTAATCCAATTCCAAGCAGTCCATGAATCAGAATCAATACTCGGATTTGATCCGGTAAAATTTGCGCCAGCAGTACACAACTCCCGACCAACAATCCACTGGCCAAAAATGTCTTGGCTCCTTCTGTGAAAAGCTTTTGCTGGGTCAGAGGTTGATAAAACCAAGTTTTCCGCACTCCGCTAATCCGATGTATTTCTCCAGGAGTGATCTCTAACCCCTCTAAGTCGACTTGCATCAAACACAGCAGATAAGGATTTTCCCATACTAGGGTCATCAGCAAGAATCTGCAAGAACATTACGATAAACACGCGTACAACGGCAAGCTAGCGCTTTGCATCATGCTGAACTGCCATAGGAGCAGCTAAATTCGTCCGTTGGGAGATCGTGATCGCCTTTTGATAGGCCCACTCTGGGACAACAGGTAAAGGCTTTTTCGCCTCTGCGTATTCTCGATTGATCTGAACCAATTCATCGAGTTCGACTTCTATCGGTTTGTTTTCCAGATCACACCGCAGCACAAAGGCATCATAACGATCTGCCATTTGCTCGTAAACACGGGAAGCCATTTTGTGGGAATTCGCTTTCTCACTGGGATTGAGAAATGTGAGCAGGGGTGCTAAGCCTGCAACTGTAATTGAGAAAATAATATGTAGCAGTTGTAGGGATGTATCACCATCGCCCCCAAGCTCTGAAATCGCCTGAACACTGGCAATTGCCGCAAAGATCGTACTGGGAATCCCGATATACAAGTTTGTATTTGACCAGCGCTCAGAAACCAAAATATGCGCCCAACCCATCACGCGACATTGGTTGCGGCGATCCTCACCTCTAGCGATGATGTCTTCTTCATCAATTGAAGAGTCGGAGGACGGGGGATAGGAAGCGCGAGGTGCTTCATCCCTCCGAGGGGGAATGGGATTAAACTGATCCCGGTTCACTTCCCCCCTTCCAGTTTCAGGAATATTACTATCAGGAACTGAGCGCCTGAATTCATTCCCACTATATTCAGTGCCCATAGAGGTTGGAAAACGGCTCTCTGCTACGGGCCGACCAAACCCATCCCTGGAAGCTTGGGGAACTTGGCCTGTTGGTGTGACATCCCGACCAAGCTGATTCTGCGGTGTCTCCAGGAAATCATTGGCGGACACTGGACGATCAAAGGCATCTGCATTGAGGTCATCTCTTCTCAGATTTTGGTGACCGGGAAAATCTCCACCAGGATAACTTTCTCTAGGATCCCTCTGGGGAGGAACGTCAGGCCGATTGGGGTCGTTCGTAGTCATAACGTTACCAAAACTTGGGGGGCGAATAGCAACTAAATCTTAGGAAACTTTGGTGCAAAGAATCCGCTCCCGCATTATATGACATCTCGTTTCTTCCCTAGGAAAGGAGTCTCACCCTCTATTTGTAACCAGACAATGAAGGTTGTTCCAGGACGAACATTTGTAGCGGCTTCCAGGATTGTTAAGAATTCAGAACTGACCCAGTCTCGATCCACTGGTGAAACAACCTGGATCTCCCCCCCCATCTGATGCACCAGATCATAGGCGATCGCTAACCCCAGCCCTGTCCCTGGAATGTCTCCATCGGCTTGAATTCCTCGATATCCCCGTTGAAATAAATGTTCTAAATCTTCCATTGGAATTCCCCAACCCGAATCACTGGTCGCAATTCCCAACCAGGAAGCTGAATATTTCCCAGGATCTGGATCAACGATTCTATTTTGAAGTTTCTGAGGAAACGGCTTGACACTGACTTGAATTTGAATCTGACCCCCTGCGGGCGTATATTTCAAAGCGTTATCGACAATATTGCTCAGAACCTCCCTGAGAGATTTGATGTTTGCTCGTACCTGTGGAAGAGACTCAGGAATTACTGTAGCAAGGGTCAACTGGCGATCCGCCGCAACGACCTGAGCTGAAGCAATCAGCGGATTCAGGACAGTTTCGAGAACAATCGGTTCCACTCGATCTGATGCTGGAAGTAGAGGGATTGGCTGATCCAGTAAATCTGACAGCTCAGCCATAGGCAAACTGGGAATTTCTGCCCGCTCCAGCGCCTGATCAATTTGCTGGATCAGCTCTTGAATGCGATCACTCTCTCTCACGATCCCTTCCACTGCTGAATAGTTTCGATCTTCGGGCTGTAGTCGTTTCAGCAGCAACTTCCCAAAGGTTTTTAAAGCCGTCAACGGGCTTTTCAGTTGATGGAGTAGGCTATCTAGAATGCGGCGTTCCTGGGTTTGGAGATGACGCAGGCGTTCTAGTTGAGATTGGAACCAGTTGGCTCGGTGATCGATCCCGTAAGCCATCGATAGGGCGTGGGCCACGGTTTGAATCTGATGCTCCTCTTGGGCATTCCAGGAACGATCAGCGCGTCCAGTTACCAGAAAGCCAATGACAACGGTTTCATGAATCAGCGGCAGAACGATTCGCTGCATGGGAGCTTGCCAGGTTGATGCGGATTCATCAATTGTTGCTTCGTACTCTATCTCTTCAGGGTCTAGAACATCTTCTGCCAGTTGCACCCCCTCCAACTGCAACACCGTCGGTTCTTCTTCCTCCCGATCCGGCTCGTGCTCAGGGATGATAGAAATCAGATCAGTCTCTTCTGCAATTGATTCTTGCAGGATGGAGCCCAGTTGCCGCGAATTTGTCTCAACCTGTAGAGGCGGTTGCAATTGACTCGGCGGTAACCTCAAGCTCTCCGGTTGAAGTGGCCCTGATTCAGGATAGGTAACAATGGGAATCAGCTTGCGATCGCCACCCTGTACCCAATCCTCCGCCAAATAAACGACCCCGAAAGAAGCCCCCAAACTGGCAATCAGGGAGATCTGAGCTTGACAAAGTGTAACGAATTCGGAGCTTGCACGCATGAATGAACCTGTGGCGGTAGACTCTAATTCTAACAACTTTGCCAGGAACCCCTTACATGGAGACTCCCCCTCATCCCGATTAACATTCTGGGTCAAGAAAGGAAAGAGTAAAAATCCCCATTGGCTAGCACTTGTAGAACATTAATGCAAGCGATTCTTGTTGAGATATGTTAATACTGATTGAATTTCTAGGCCGAACCCGGTATACTTCTACCGGATTTGGTAGCTAAGTTTACAACTGTCTCGAAAAACAGGAGGTAAGAGAGTTGGCTAGAAGACGTAAGCGAAAGAGTCGTCGGAGGCAAGAAGGTCGTCGGATTTTGGAATGTGTGCCTCAGTTCAGCATTTCCAGTGGTGAAGATAAGCCTGTGACAGCTGCACGGAAGTTTATCCAGGCTGAAGGGATTATTCCCCCAGCTTTACTATTGGTCAAGCGCAATGAACACACAACGGATCGTTACTTTTGGGCTGAAAAAGGTTTGTTTGGTGCTCAGTACGTTGAGGAAAACCACTTTTTATTCCCCAGTCTTAAGGAACTGATTGAGAAGGCAGCGGCTCCACTGACTCCCGGTCGAACTTCCCCATCCATTCAGGCTTAGCACTCTACAATGCGTTGCTAGGGGCGATCACAAAGAGTTCAGAGTAAGTGCCTGTTTAAGCAATCTTAGTTCGTCACGATGAGCAGTAACTGTAATTACAGAGCAGGGCTGTGCAGTAGTGTTTTCAACTGAGTTCAACTGACACGAAACTTGCTCGACCCTTGTCGCCCCACGCCAGTAGAATAACCCTGCAAGTGGTGAGAGGAGTAGAACCCCCAGTAGCCAGTAACTTAAAAGACCTGTTGCCGTCGAGACGACCAAGGCTAGGCACAGCAGTCCAATCGCAAATAGTGCAGAGAGTAGGATCGCCAGAAACCAACTTGCACGCACTTCCCCCTCAAAGGTGATCAAATTTTTCTCCGGATCGAGTGCTGTGATTCGATAGGATCGCGAACCAAGATATTGCTTCAACTGAGTCAGTAACTCATCAGCCGTTTGCTCAGACTGAAGCTGCTCTTGCTGAATTCTTTCTTTGACCGAAGCTTTGATAAAGAAGAAAAGACCTACTCCTAGCAACACAGTTAGGATCAGCGTTGAAGGAATTACAGGAAGAGACATCATGACTAAATTTATCTAAGACCTTACTACATCAACCATTGCCCCTGAATAGGCACGAATTTAGAAAACCCATCAATACTATCGCACAGTCAGGAAACGTTAACTTATTGGGTTGTCAGATGGCTTCTAGGCAATATCTGGAGGAATTTGACTGGTGGACGGGGAAACCCTGGCAGAATTTTTCGAGGCATTCACCTGATTTTCCTGGTATCGCTGTAGGTAGGCTTGAACCAACCCTTGAATTTCCTCTCGCTTCACCTCGACCCCAGACTCAACACTGCCCGGAACTTCTAGAAAGACAATACTATCCAGGGGTTGAATCGCTAGAGCCTGAAATAAAATGTGAGTGATGGGCAAGGGAACCGCAACAGTGGTCATGCCAGACGCGGTTTGAGACTGTTGTGCAGCGTCTCTTGCAGTTGGGTAGGCGTAGAGCACCTGCTTCTCCACTTCCGGTTGTTCTAGACTTCGGAGCACAGTCGAAACCCATTGTTCGTCATTGGTCTGTAGGATATAGTACTGTGAATTCTGAAGTTGCTCAGCCAGGGCCTTGAGCGCAGGCGCAATGGCTTTCACTACCTCTGGAGTTGTGCCATCCTGCGGAGCATTCTCAATCAGGAGTTGAATTTGTTGATCTAAGTCCATGATTCATTCGGAGTCGTTCTATCTAAATCTTGACATCCTCCTGAACCATAATCTCTGATTTATTTCCAGATTCCCTAATCACAAATCACAATCAGGATTTTTTACAGCGTTGGCAACGCTGATGGAGCACAGGAGGTCGGCTCACTGCGTCTCAGCCTCTGTGCTGCGCAGGCTCAATATAGAATAGCTACCTTTTCCTTCAGTGATCCTGAGAACAAAGGTAGCCATGCTGATATTCAATTGCTGTGATTAACCTACTACAGCAGAGCTGTTATGAATGAAATGTTACAGCTTGCTCAACAATCTGTTTCTACGAACCGTATTCTCCGACTCACCGCATCTACTGCGCTATTGACTGAGTAGGGTGCTTCCGTAAATTAGCGTCCGCTACCTCGGTAAGGCAACAATTCTTGGGCTTGAATTTGAGGAATGTCGGCAAAGCGACGACCACGACTAACCAAACCTCGGAAGGAGTTGCTGCTAGTCCGCGCAGAGAATTGATGCTGGCTCAACTCTTGAGCAACTTCAGTGGTGGCTTCAGCAGCTTGAGCAGCCCCGATAGGAGCTAGGGAAAGAGCACCGAATAAGGCAAAAACTGAAAGGGTTTTCATAGGGAGTATCCAATTTAATGCATCTATTTCCCTTTTCTTAGAATCAATATCTATATCAGGATTAATTCGAATGTTTTTTTAGAGATAAGAGACTTCTAATTTTTTGCCCGTGTTTATACGAATAACATCCTTTAATATCCCGTTAAAATCATAGACAATTTTCTTAAAACTCTCTTCATAGGAGGATCACAGCTTAATAAGAGAATATTTAAATTTGCTGATTTGAAGTTACCTCTCAATCTTTTTCATAAATGCTTCATGTTTCCTTTTTGATTGTCAGAAGTACTTTACATTTTCTTTAAAAGTAAAAAAACATCCTGATAAAATATATCCATTGAAGCCGGAGAGTCAGCTTGCTTTTTACCAACAACAAAGCCCCTCTTGCTGCTGACTGCTCCAGTAAACTCCTTTTATGGCAACCCCAAACGATCTGTGAAAAGGGGGTGAAGGGGGCGTTGGCTCCTGCTTGAAAAGTCCCCAAACACCTCTATATAGCCTTACTTCATATTGGGACGGCAGGGGCTACCTCCTCAAACCCAGCAACGTACCGCCACCTTCGTACTCCAGCACCGTTAGAAACACCATATCTCTGAGAATCGTCCCAATTCAGTATTTTCATTGCCGAGAAAAGTGAGCTAGATTGGGGAGGGTAGGGATACTTGCGGGAAGATGGGCCTCAGTGTTGCGCCTGGATAGTTCCAAGGTGTGGCTCTAGATGCTGCTTTCTCAGTGACTACTCCCAGACCAAATCCAGGTGCAGGCTCAAGTCAAGTTCAAGTGATTGAGCAGTCTTAGAGATCGGGCAATCTTAGATTAAATATTGATGCTGAGCATTCATTGATTCAGCTGTATCAGAAATCAAGCGAGAAATTAGATCAGCGTAGGTTACGCAATCAGTGGAAGTAGGCAAAAGCTAGAGCATGAAGCAAGTCAATAGTTGTGCAGAGTTGCGACCATTTAGAATCGGTATTTTTAGGGCACTTGTGGTTTTCGGAGCAGTCGGAACGGCAATTCCAGGACAGGCACAATTTCTACCCCCTCCCCCTACCCCATCTCCAGCCCCTTCATCAACTGAAGTTCCGGTTCCTTCCGTCTTTCCACCCGTAAATGATGGCGTGGTCAATCCGAACGGAGCTATTCCAGGGTTCCCAGACGTGGGTTCCGGTAATTCTGATGCCTACGTTCTAGGGGCAGGCGATCGCCTTCAAATTGATATTTTCAATGTTCCAGAGTATAGCGGCCCGAATGGTCAGCATCAGATTTCAACGGATGGGTTGTTAAATCTGCCATTGGTCGGCGGCGTACCCGTTCAGGGATTAACCCTTAACCAAGCTAAGCAAGCGATTGAAACGCAATTTGCTGAGTATCTCCAGCGTCCTATGGTTACCCTGACCCTGCTCTCAGCCCGTCCGATTCAGGTGGCCATTGCGGGGGAAGTTGAGCGGCCTGGAGCCTACACCTTTGCAAACCTTGCCAATAGTCCCAATCCAACGGTTGTCGGCTTAACTCCTGATTCAGCCAGTTCTCCATTGCCAACTTTGACACGATTATTACAGATGTCGGGCGGCGTCACCTCCCTAGCAGACATTCGACAGGTGAAGGTACGGCGACAACGACCCGGTGCACCGGAGCAAATCCTCAATCTAGACCTATGGGAACTCCTACAAAATGGTGACATCCGCCAGGACATCCCGCTGCGCGATGGAGATATGGGCTACGTTCCAACGGTAACTGATGTGGATCGAGTTGAAGCCCAACAATTAGCCACAGCCAATTTTGCCAGCAACACCACTCGACCGATTAGCATTGCAATTGTAGGTGAAGTCAACCGTCCAGGTACTCATACCCTGGGGATGACGGCACCTGCTGATCCATCGACCAATTCCCAAGCGATTCCTGCCAATGCCGGAGGAGTTGGCATCTTTACCGTCACCCGCGCCATTCGAGCAGCCGGAGGAATCACACCTCTGGCAGATATTCGTCAAATTGAAGTTCGCCGCCTCAGCCGCACAGGAACCGAACAGATCTATGGGGTTGATCTGTGGCAACTATTGCAAGAAGGAGACTTGACTCAGGATGTCACCCTACAACAGGGTGATACGATTGTGATCCCGACTGCAAAGAATTCTGACCTGGCCCAGTCCCAGGACGTTTCAATGGCTAGCTTTTCCCCGGACACAATCCAGGTGAGTGTGGTTGGCGAAGTCATGCGACCGGGGCCTGTGGACGTTCCCCCCAATACTTCCCTCAACCAGGCTTTAACTACGGCTGGCGGGTTCAACGAAGCCCGAGCCAAGACGGAAGAGGTAGAACTGATTCGCCTGAATGCGAATGGAACCGTGTCACGTCGCGCCATTGCGGTGGATTTTTCCAAGGAAGTGAATGATCAAACCAATCCGCTGCTGCAGCATAACGATGTTGTGGTTGTGGGCCGTTCGGGGAGTGCTGCCTTTAGAGATGGCGTGGGTGGTGTACTGGGTAACCTGAATCCCTTGAATGGCATTTTGGGAATTATTAGAATGGTCTTTTAATCATTTTTCCTTGCATCTACTTTAGTTCTGTCCCGTTGCAGCCCCAATTCTAGGCCTTAATTGCAAAGTCTCAATTGCAAGTCTCAATTTCAAATCTCAACACAACTGCTGAACTCATCAATTTGCCTGACCTCAAACGCATATGAATACTGAAAAACCTGTCCGGCTCTCCTCCTACTCTTCCCAACCATCTACTCAGGAAGTCATTGCTTATCCCCTAAACCCTGGTGCTGCTAAGTCCTCACCAACTTTCCATGCCACCCCTGTGAAGCGCAGCGGTACCAATCGATTTTGGCAAGGAATCTGTCGCCGAGCGGTTCTAGTGGTCGGATTAACCACCGCCTTTACTGCCGGAGCCTACAGTTGGACAAGCCACCAAACGCCAGAGTACCAGGGATCATTTCAGCTTTTTATGGAACCCAGTGAGGATGTAAACAGCCCGCTCCAGGCAGGTACGGATGAATCAGCCATCAACTATGCCTCAGAGGTCAAGCTGCTGGAGAGTCCCAAGGTAATGAAGGGGATTTTGGAAAAAATTCAAACTCGCTATCCAGAGGTGCAATACAGTTCTCTATTCAATCGCACCACCGGGCTGACTCACCTGGAATCGGATCGGCTGGCGGTGGGATTGCTGCCGGACACCCAGATTCTCCAGGTGAGTTATCAGGATTCAGACCCAGAAAAGATTGAATTTGTACTGGATCAAATTGCCCAGGGCTACGTGGACTACAGCATTCGCAATTCACAAGTTGTTTCTCTAACTCAACAGAAGATTCAACGCTTGGACGGGGTTATCAATCCGTTGAAATCAAGGGTGGATCAAATTCGGCGAGAAATGCTGAGTTTGCAACAGGCGAATGTCTTTGTCACTCCCGAATCCAAGAATCAACAATTGGCGGAACGTCTGGGACAAATTCGGGCAGAGCGGCTTAATACTCAATCTCAACTCCAGCAATATCAGGCCCAATATCAGATGTTACAGCAGCAGCTTGGACTCAGCCCTGAACAAGCTTTGCTTTCATCCGCACTGACCCAATCCCCGCGCTATCAGGCGCTGCTGGAAAAATTGCTAGACGTTGAAACAACAATCGCCCTGGAGTCGGCCCGCTTCACAGATAAGGCTCCTCAGATCCAATCTCTGCTGGATCAACGGGCTAAACTTCTGCCGTTGCTACAGGAGGAAGCCCAAAAGATTCTAGGTCGGGATGTCGATGTGGTTGATCCCAGGGTGTTGCAATTCCAGGATTCCATTCGGGCCAAGTTGACAGAGAACCTGATTGCTTCCATGAACAATGTTCAGATGTTGCAGGTGCGGCAGCAGGTTTTAGAACGGGCGGAAAATGAGTTGAATCAAGAAGTTCAAGCCTTTCCTGCCGTTGCGCAGAAATACAAGATGTTGGAGAAGGAATTAGAAACCTCCAGCCAAAGGTTGAACGATCTGGAGAATCGACGGCAGGAATTGGCCCTGGAAATCGAGCCGAAGCCCGATGAACCCTGGGAAGTTATCGCTGATCCCACGATCCCTCAAAATCAGGAGGGAGAATTTGTTGCGGTTGCCCCTATCTGGCCTTTGAACCTGGCGCTGGGGGGTTTGGTAGGGTTGGCTTTAGGAATTGGCGCAGCTCACCTGGCAGAACGCTCGAACAATGTCTTCCATACGACGGATGAGCTGATCGAAGATGTGCCATTGCCGTTATTGGGCGTCATTCCTGCCAGTGACGAAGCTTTGATGTTACCTGCTGCCAGCGTTCCTCAATTGCAAATGGCACAGGGACAAGCGGTGTCAGCTCCTTCTAGTCCCTTCCAGGAAGCCTTTCGCTCTCTCAATGCTAACCTGCGACTCTCTACGGATAATCCGGTTCGTGCCTGCGTGATCAGCTCTGCAACCCCTTCGGATGGCAAGTCCACCGTTGCGTTAAACCTGGCGAAAGGAGCTGCAGCCATGGGTCAGAAAGTCCTCTTAATTGATGCCGATCTACGCTGTCCCAAGGTTCACAAGACGTTAGGTCTCTCCAATGAGCAGGGTCTGAGTGATCTGGTGGCGGAGCAAACCTTAGAACTTGATCAAGTGATTGAATCAGGTGTAACGCATCCCAATCTTTCTGTTCTTACCGCTGGGCAATCGACGGTCGATCCGACTTATGTGCTGGCTTCTCCAGTCCTGCCGGAATTGATGCAGAAGTTCTATGAAATGTTTGATCTGATTATCTACGACACTGCTCCGTTGTTGGGTTTAGCAGATGCAAACTTGATTGCTCCCCATACCGATGGATTAATGGTGGTTGTTGGCGTGGAGAAAACAGATCGACAGGCTGTTAAGCTGGCCCTGCGGGAAATTCAAACCGCAGGTATTCCAGTATTGGGGATGATTTCCAATGGTGATAAGCAGGAGAGTCAGTACTATGCTTATTATTAGTCATTGGTCATTGGTTATTGGTCGTTAGTTTTTGGGTTTTGTTTAGCCTCAACGATCTGATAAGTGTCACATGATTTTTTTGGTTGATCCTGTTGATTGCCATACTTAAATTAATGAGCGATCGCGAACCTTTTGTATTTCGGCGAGAAAATCCTGGTAGGGTGCCGTTAGCGAAGCGTAACGCATCATTTCGTTCAAGCTTCTAGTGGGCAGCCCAGTCATCTTGAGCAAAGCATAACGCATCATTGCATTTAATTTAATGGGTAAAAATCATGAAAAAGAATCTTGATTTTGCAGGCTTCAGCATTGGTCTGATTATTTTATTACTGCTGATATTTTCTGTCTTGAAATGGATTGGAATTCCTGTTGGGAACTTTATTGATTGGGCTATTGGAGGTGCAATCTTTTGGTGGTTACTATTGATTGTTACAGTTCCCTGGAATGTCCATTTTGATGCCAAAGAGGTATTGGCAACTGCTGAGGAATCCCAAGAACGCAGAATCGAAGTTAGCGAACAGCAGCTACAGTATGTCCAACTTGTGGCCCGTCGTTCATTGTGGGTGGCCCTAACCCTACATCTGGTCTCAACGGTGGGGTTGTATGGACTAGCAGCAATTGGCGTTAGTGCGGTGGGTTACTGGGGATCGGGGGCAGCACTCTTACTCACGGGCCTGCGACCTGCTGTCCGAGCCTACCAATACCTGGCTGCTCGACTGGCTGGGATTCGACAGAATATTACCTATCCCCGTCAGGATATTGTCGAGGTACGTAATCGCCTGACAGCTATAGAGGCTCAAGTCCAGTCTTTAAACCATCAACTCGATAGCGAGAATCCTGACTCTTGGGCGAGTTCTCAGGAAAAAATATTGAAAGCGTTGCGTCAGGATCTTAACCGTTTAGCAACGGAATTAGAAACCTTGAAAGTTACAAATCAATCTGAACATGACCGTTTGGCCAAGCAGGGAGAACAGGCGATCGCCCAACTTTCCGCCGACAGTCAATTTCTCAACCATGCAAGGGAACTGGTTCGATTTTTTAAGGAAGCTTAGCTGCACGGGGTGCTGTTGGTGCATCCCTGAAGTTGAGGCGGCTGAGTTGCGTAGGGTACTTGTTAGTGCTGCATAACACACCACTTATCGCACCAGGGCTAAGTTAAACGCTGGAACTTGGTTCTTCAAACGCTGGAACTTGAGCCAACGCCTGCTGCACCACCTCAATGCCTGCTCCCGGTCGACAGGCATATTCACTCAAATATCGTTTCCACGCCTTAGTTCCAGGTTGCCCACTAAACAGTTGCAGCATGTGGCGCGTCATACTGTTCAACCGAGTGCCTTGACTCAGCCAATATTCAATGTAGGGCATCATCGCCTCAATCACCTGATGCCGGGTTAAGGGCGAAATCGCTGAATGATAAATTTTCCCATCCGCTTCGGCAAAGAGATAGGGTGAATCGTAGGCCGCTCGTCCAATCATCACGGCATCAACCTGCTTCAACTGAGCTTCCACCTGTTCTAACTGGGTAAAGCCCCCATTAATTTCGACGGTCAACTGGGGGAATTCCTGCTTGAGTCGATGGACATCGGTGTAGCGCAGCGGTGGAACGGTACGATTTTCCTTGGGGCTGAGACCCTGTAACCAGGCTTTGCGGGCATGAACCGTAAATTTTTCGCAGCCCATCGCCGCAACGGTTTGAACAAAATGGGCCATGTCCTCATAGGCATCGTGATCATCAATGCCGATCCGATGTTTGATGCTGACAGGAATTCCCACCCGCTGCTGCATGGCAGAAACCGCATCCGCAACTCGCTCTGGCTGGGCCATCAGACAGGCTCCAAAATTACCGTCCTGCACTCGATTACTGGGACAGCCTACATTCAGATTCACTTCGTCGTAGCCCATTTCTTCGGCAATTTGGGCACAGTCTGCCAATTCCTTCGGGTTATCTCCACCCAGTTGTAGGACAAGGGGTTTCTCTTCTACGGAAAATCCCAGGAGTTTTTCGCGATCGCCATTCAGCACTGCTGCTGTCGTCACCATCTCGCTGTAGAGCAATGTGTGCCGAGTAATCTGTCGCATAAAATAGCGAAAATGCCGATCTGTCCGATCCATCATCGGTGCGACGCTGAGGGGATAGGGCTTAACAGAAAGGAGTGTCAAAGCTTCTCTATATAACTGAGCAGATCTGCCATCTCCCTAGAGCTTGGCTGAAACTGAGGCATGGGTGGAGTCTTTCCTCCAATCACCTGCTTAATAATGCTAACCCTGGAGCGACGTTGTGAGACTGCCTCAAGACTCGGCCCCACTTGACTATCAGACCTCTGGGCATGACAGCCAGCACAATTCATTAGAAAAATTGCATGACCTCTGGCTGGATCACCTGAGCGAGCAAGAACACTCTCGATGTAGGGATCAGGTGCTTGCAAAACAGTGCTACCAACTAGCCAAAGGGTCAAGCACGAGCCTAGCACAACCATTAGAGAGACAATTCGCTTGAGCCATACATCAGTTTCATTATCGAGTAACTGTTCGTTCAAAACTAAACGTTTAAAAAACTATCTATAGAAAACTTTACACACCTCAATTAGCTTAAAGCCTTCTTCTGAAATTAGCAATCAGGGGCCAGAGTCTGAAGTTTGTGGCTCAGGAAGAAACTTGCAGAGTTCAGAAATCAGATCTAAGTTGTGTATTCTGCATTAATCTTGACATAATCGTAACTCAAATCACATCCCCAAGCTTTAGAGGTTCCTGTTCCATCCCCTAACTTAACGATAATCTCGACGGTATCCTGCAAATAATCCTGCTGAGGAACCTGTTTTAGATACTGACTGGCAGCATTCCGGTCAAAGGGCAACGGTTGACCCTGTTGCATGAGCAGAAACTCCCCCAGTTGAATTTCCAGGTCATCCTGATTGAATCGTACCCCGGCTCGACCTGCGGCAGCAGCAATTCGACCCCAGTTTGGATCGCGACCAAAGATGGCAGACTTTACGAGAGAAGACCCAACAACGGCCTTGGCCACCTGACGAGCGGCAGCTTCATCGGCGGCTCCGGTTACCCGAACTTCGATCAAGCAGGTAGCTCCCTCTCCATCTCTGGCAACAGCTTTTGCTAAATGCTCACAAACAGCAGTCAGCATTGCCTCCAGTTGATTAGCTTCTGCACTTTTGCCCGTAATTGCGGGGGTACGAGACTGACCATTCGCCAGGGCCAGTAAGGTATCGTTGGTACTAGTATCACCATCAACGGTGATCTGATTAAAGGTTCGGTCGGCGGCTCGACTCAACATTTCCTGCCACAGGGGTGGAGACACGGCGGCATCACAGGTGACAAAGGCTAGCATGGTAGCCATGTTGGGATGAATCATGCCAGATCCCTTGGAGATCCCCCCAATCCGCACCGGACGACCTGCGAGTTGGGTTTCCAATGCAATCGATTTGGGTACTAAATCCGTGGTGATGATGGCCTTTGCAGCGGCCTGTCCCCCATCAGGTGAGGCTTGGGCCACCAATTGAGGAATTCCAGCTTTCAAGGCATCCATCCGAATCCGTTGACCGATCACTCCGGTGGACGCAAGCAAAATAGAGGTCGGATCGACCCCTAGAGTCTGACCAAGAATGTTGGCACTCTCGTGTACATCAGCCAAAAAATGGGTTCCCGTTGCGGCATTGGACTGGAATGAATTGCACAGAATTGCTCTAGCAATCGATAGGAACTGGAGGCACTGACGGCAGTAGTAAACACAGGAGGCCCGTCACTG
>JBHJGO010000157.1:0-27839 GCA_050331715.1 Microcoleaceae cyanobacterium | reverse complement strand
GCGACAGCAAATCGCTAACTGGTATCAACCCCAGCGCGAATTGTACCTGGAGGTGGCTCGTCAATTCATTATGCAGGAGTCCCTTTTGCTCAATATTCCCTGACCTACATTCTTCGTATTTTGTCAATGCGTAAGTCCTGTGTTTTTTGGTTAAAAAAATTACACAAATGAATTTTAGAATACTGCACCCCACGGCAGTAGAAGTGCTGAAACCTACGTTAGGGAAAAATCATCAGGGCGTTTGCTCTTTTTGAAGCCCGTAGAAAGTCTGATACATTCTCTGAGCTAACTTTTGTGGATTCCACAGTGGAGCCAGATTGGTAGGTTGTTTTGCCCGGATCAGATGCTCTCGAATTTGCAATCTGAGGTCAGCATTTTGACCGAGTTGGATACCTAGCTCGACATACTCCTCCCAACTCCAGGCCACCCCCACATCCAGATTCGTTGCCTTTAAAAAGCTGTAACCCATCCGAGAAAGATACTGCTGACCTGATCGGGTCAGGATGGGTAAATTAGCCCAGAGAGCTTCTAGATTATGGGTTCCGCCGTTATAGGGATAGGAATCTAGCAGAATATCCGCCACTTCGTAGATGCTCCGATGTTCCTCCTCGGTTTTTGTCATCCCGATAAACAGGACTCGTTTAGGATTCACACCGTGCTGCTCACAGGCTTGGTGGTACATCGATTGAATGATTTGATGGTCACCCTGCCCTTTTCGGAGCAAGACCGCATCCGGCATCTGTTGCAAAATTCTGACCTGAGCTGCTACCATTTCTGGGTTGGTTTTTCGACCGGGTGCAACACAGAGATACGCCACCTGATCCGCACCGATACCAATTTGCTGCCGGACTAAATTTCGATCCGCATGGCGCTGGGGAAAACCATCAATGGCAACAGAGGTTTCAGGTAGCCGGAGCAATTTTTCGGTGTAGAAGGATTCCATACCTGCCGGATGGGTATGCCAATCACAGAGAAAATAATGCTGGTCAGAGAGATAGGGCGCATCAAACCCCAGCCAGGTTAGGCAAATGGGCGCGGGGGAATGATGTAAGACCTGAATATTGACTGGGACAGTGATGGAGTCCAAATCAATTAAAACATCGATCCGGTCAGCATGAATTTCCGTTACTAACTCTTCTACGGAGGCAAATCCATTGGGGTAGGATTTGGGTCGATAGAATTTGCTTACCATCTGTCCAAAATTTTGGGTTAGTTCATCCGGATTGAAACGACCCGTTGCATAAAGATGAACATGGGGAGTCAGTTGGGCCAGTTCTCGGATCAGGGCTTGACTGCACCAGCCGACAGAATGCCGTCGGAAATGCTTCGAGAGAAATCCAATTTTCAATGGGGAATTCAATGGGCGATTTGTAGAAGTCTGAGAAGGTTCAGGAATCAGTTCTAGCGGCTGATGTTTCCGTCTTTGATAGTAGGTATTTGAAATGAGTTGATAAAATCGGGCATTTTTTTCCAAATTCTCTCTCAGGTGAGGAACAGTAAATAGGAAAATCTCGTAAAGGATACTAATCTCAATCCCAGATAACGTTTGGATATGCTCAGTGCAGTGTTTTTCTAATTCTAAAAGTTTCTCCAGAGCCGATTGACAATCTCCAGATTGTGTATAGGTAAAGACATAGGCAATCTTTGACAATACGGGAGCAATTTCATTACAGGTCTCATAGTATCGATCGGTTGCCCGGCGTGCTTCTCTCAATCGAGTGGAGTGACTCAAGAGATCGCAGAGTTGCTGATGGGCTTCCACGTAATCCGGCTTTAGTTCAATGGCCTTCTCCAGATTGACCACCGCTGCTTCTGGCTTATCTTGCTTTTGGATGTGGGCTAGACGACAGTAGACTTCCGGCCAATCCGGTTTAAATTTCAAAGCATATTGAAAGCTTTTAATCGCAGGTTCAACTTGACCAACTGTGCAATAAATATTAGCCAAATTGTTATAAACATCCGGTGATTCTGGCTTCAGTTTGACCAGGGTTTGATACTGCACAATTGCATCTTGATAGTTACCCAATCGTGCAAAGGCATAACTCAGGTGAAGATGCAGATCCGGCAGATCGGGCTTCATGGTAATGGCCTGACGAAAATAGTCGATGGCTTCTAAATATCGCCCCTGCTGCGATCGCACACAGCCAATATTGGCACAGGCTTCTGCCCAATCAGGCTTCAAGGTCAGTGTTCGTTGATAGCTCCGAATTGCCTCTTCCCATTTATTGCGTCGAGCCAGAGCATTTCCCAGCTCAAAATGAAATCGTGATTCCACCAGATCCGGTTGAATTTCCAATGCCCTTTGCCAACATTGAATCGCCTCATCCTCTCGCCGCAGTCGTTGGAACACCTTACCTAGATTCCAGTGTGCAATAGCTAAGTTGGGTTCGATTTCAATCGCAGCTTGATAGGCTTTAATTGCCTTCTGAGCTTGCCCCTTTCCCATATAAAGGCTTCCAAGGTTGGTTTGAACGTCGGCCAGTTGCGGTTGCAGTTCTAATGCTTTTGAATAGGTCTGAATTGCTGCCTCGACATTTTTTTGACCCTGTAACGTATTCCCTAGAATGATATAGGCCATCACGTCATCGGGATGGCGCTGAAGGATCTGATGACACAGAGTAACAGCTGATTCAAACTCTCGACGTTGAAAGGCTTGGTTTGCCTGCTGATGATAGGTTTGAGTATCAGTAGTCAAATTGAGTTGAGCTGAACCCACGACATCAACCGCTGTCTGGATTGAATCCAGCATGAAATCTTCAAGTTCTTCAACAATTATATTCTTTGCTTTCAGGTCATCTAATCGTAGTGCTGATGTTCCAATGATCTGGTGAGTCAGATCAATTCCTTGCTCTTCAAAGTGGTCATCATTTTCAGAGATAAAAGTAATCGCAGTCGCGGGATTTGATACCTGCATTTGATCTGAACTTAATTCTTTGAGGTAAACATTCAGAACTTCATTTTCAGGATGATAGTTGAGAGCCGTTTGGTAACAGGAAATAGCTGCTTCTCGTTGGCCTCGACGAAGTAGGGTCTGGCCAAGCCTGAGATGGAATTCTAGGATTTCGGGCTGTAGCTGAAGCGCCCGACGATAACAAAATTCTGCCTCATCCAGTCGTTCAAGTTGAGTCAAGGTATTACCCATCATCCAGTAAATTGCAGCATTCTGACTTTGATATTTCAAAGCAGTTTTGTAACACGTTAGGGCATCTGCCCATCGGTTTTGCTGGTAATACATACTTCCCAGATTGGCTTGGGCCTCTGTAAAATCAGGCCGAATCGCTAACGCTTGAGAATAGGCCCAGATAGCTAGCTCGATTTTCTGGTAGGTTTGAAAGGTATTCCCCGCTGTCAAGTAAATCGAAGCAAAATCGGGTTGGATTTTCACCGCAGCTTGAATTGTCGCGATCGCTGCCTCCAATTGTCCGCTATTAATGTAGAGCTGGGTTAAGCGTTGATGGATTTTGACATTGCTATGGTCTGTCCCTAACTGTTGCTGGTAAGTATAGATTTCCTGGTTGATGGTTTCGAGTTTTTGAGGTTGGATAACCATTTGTATTGACTATATTCTCGTCCGCTAATTTCTTTTTGAAGGAATTCCAAGCCAAAGGATAAAAATCATTTCTTGCATGTTTAAAAGTTCCGCAGAAGATAATCGTTAAACCGTACGTCTTTACCTAAAGCTATGATTAGTGTCTTAAAGCAAATCTCATGAAAAACAACTTTTTGATTAAACAGCAATCAAATTATAGTAACATAATTCCTGAATTGTATTATCTAGTCCGTTGTCCAACTAATATTCACGATTCAAGCAAGATTTCAATTACACGAGGAGTTAGTCCCATGAGTGCAGAGCAAGATGCAACTAAGTTAATGAAGCAGCAGGTTGGTAAAGCGGCCGCTGACCGGGTTCAATCCGGCTCCATTGTGGGTTTGGGAACTGGCTCAACCACAGCCTACACACTACAATTTCTGGGAGAGCGACTCAAGTCCGGTGAACTGCAGGATATCAAGGGTGTCCCGACATCTTTCCAAGCTTCTGTACTGGCCAAGCAGTATGGCATTCCGCTAGTCACGTTGGATGATATTGACCACATGGATGTTGCGATTGATGGGGCGGATGAAGTTGATCCCAATAAGAATCTGATCAAGGGTGGCGGCGCAGCCCATACCCGTGAAAAGTTGGTCGATACGTTGGCGGATCAATTCATCGTTGTGGTTGATAGCTCTAAGTTGGTTGACAAGTTGGGTTCTACCTTCCTACTTCCGGTTGAGGTAATGCCTCTTGCTCTCACCCCTGTAACTCGTGCCATTGAAAAACTAGGTGGCAAGCCCACCTTGAGAATGGGAGAACCCAAGAAATCTGGCCCGCTGATTACTGATCAGGGCAATATGGTAATTGATGTGAAGTTTGATTCAATTGACAATCCGGCTGAGTTGGAAAAAACCTTGAATAATATTCCTGGTGTATTAGACAACGGCCTGTTTGTTGGAGTTGCAGACATTATCCTGGTGGGAGAAATTCAGGATGGCCAGCCAAGCGTTCGAGTGATTTCCTAGGTGACCGTGTAGGTGGGTTGCCTGGATTCCTGCCTATGTATTATGTATAACGCTGGTGTAGTGCAGGAGGTTGGGGCGCACCGTACCCCAACCTCCCAAATTAGTACCTCGCTAGACCTGGAAAGGCTACATTCATGGCATCCTATTACCTGAAACTCTAGAGCGAAAAAAATATGAAGGAGGGCAGCCGGACAGGAAGCCTACTACGATGCCAATGGACAATTTGCCAGTTCTCTAGAAAGTTTGGCAGTGGATTTCAAACTCGAAACTGAAGACTACGCCTACTCTTTGGTCACAGAAGGCGATCAAGCCCAAACAGTTGTCATGAAAGCAGCGGCCAAGCAGGGCGGATTGCCCAGTTACGCTGGAGTTGTGGCCATGAGACAGAATGAAGGGGGACTGATGGCATCCGCGAATCTTTGTAAAACCGACAAAGCATCAACCGTCCCCCCTGAGCTACCCACCCAACCTGTAATTGGAGAGGGCTTGAAATGTCCTCGTGGGTCGAGTCCAGTCCGTTAAAACTGAATTCTTGATGGGAAGAGGGTGGAACAGTACCCCACCCTCTTCCACAAATCAATTTCTAGGCAAGAACGAAATCAACATCTTCGTTGGTTCCGCCTGTTTCGCCCTGACCAGAGGTGATTTTCTGACCATCAACCTCAATCGCAAAAGGTGTGCTGCCTAGTTTGGAGAGGTTGTAGTCAGTCTTGGCTGGGGTGTAGCCCACGCTAGCAATCATCTGCCGTCCGGCATCGGTGTACTGAAACGCCATCATCTGGTTCTTGTCCTGCTTATTATCACGGGCCCAGATCACCATATATTGCTGGCCTTGATAATCAAACATTTTGGGCGCACGAGTTGGTACGTAACGACCGGGATCACCAAAGCTAGCATCTAAGAATTGCTGCACAGAATCATCCTGAACGACGGCGTAGCTGACCTGGTCAGCAGGAACCTGACTTTCTTCTACATCGCCCTGGCTTTCATCTCTGGGTTCTTCTTTACCTTTATTCTTGAATTAATCATCGGCCTTCTTTGTTCCGATAGCACCATCGGCGGCAACGCCCGCTCCTAATAAAATATTGCGCAGTTTGCTCATAACGTTTTTCCTAGTTGAAAGTTTCTGGGTTGAAAGTTTTGAGTTGAATATTTCGGGTTACCCATTCACAGTTGAACGTAGCCATGAAGAGTAATTTCCCAATTTTCTGAGCGAATCTAGTTTGACTACCACTCGCTCCAGCATTAAACCCTATCAGAAAGCAGGGGGTAATGCACTATATCTAAAGACGAACGTTAAGAATTGACAACAGTAGAGTCGGACTGTCGTTCGGTGACTGGATGAACTAGTCACTGCATTTAACCGCTGTACCGCTGGCCGCCACCATCAACATACCACCGCCTTCACCAATAGAAATGGTTTCATAGTCGATGTCGATGCCGATCACTGCATTAGCTCCCATGCGGCGGGCTGCGTCCTGCATTTCTTTCAGAGCCGTATCCTTCGCTTCTCTGAGGGATCTTTCATAGGCTCCAGAGCGACCCCCGACGATGTCCCGAATTCCGGCGAAGAAATCGCGAAAAATATTGGTGCCCAGAATGGCCTCGCCCGTTACTACACCGCAATATTCAAGTACCTGTCTATCCTGTAGGCTACTTGTCGTTGTCATAATCATGCTCAGATCTTCTCCACAGCGATAAATTCCGAAGTCATGATACAGCCTTTCCAACACTGATGGAGTACAGGAGGTTGGGTTATTTGAGTTGTTGTTTGAACTAATGATTCTCTAGCGAATTCTGACGAATCCTGACTGTTCAATCAGATCTTGTCCCTCATCGGTCAGGAGCAAATTGGCATAGGCTTCCCCCGCCTGCTGCTCAGCTTGGCCATTTTGCTTGACGATCACAAAGAGCTGACGAGTAATGGGGTAGGTTCCAGACTGAAACGCCGCTGCATTCAACTGATCGCGCTGGTTGGGACAGTTTTCAGGCGGAACACGCGGTTCTTGATAGGGAGGAACGAGTTCATCCGGTTTCAGACCAATGGGTAGGGGTTGAATCGTGCATTGGCCCACCACTTCCGGGGCAGAGGCGTAGTAAATTCCACCGGGATTTGTTGCGACTGCTCGTAGGGCTTGGGTTGTAGTGGGAATGAATTCAACGGTGAAGCTAAAGTCTTCTCCCCCCAGAATATTGTCCACGAAAAATTCTACGGTTCCGCCATCTTCTAGACGACGAGAATAGGCTTGAATTAGTAAATCTGGCCCCCCGACCTCACTCCAATTGGTGATTTTGCCCAGGTAAATCTCTCTGATCTGGCTCACCGTTAATCCAGAAATATTTAAATCGGGATGAACCGCAATGGCGATCCCGTCGATAGCCACTGGAATCTCAGCCAGTTTGAATCCCTTATTCTCTGCCTCCTGATATTCCTGGGCTTTGAGGGCGCGGGAAGATTGGGAAAAAACCAGTTGGTTATCTAGCAACCTGCTAATTCCTGTACTGGAACCCGGTGGTTTGGTCGGGTGTTGGGTATAACGTAATTGAAATTGCGATTGCTCCTGTCCAATCACCGGATCCACGACTCCCCGAATCGGAGCCCAGGTTGTACTCCCACCATAGGTAAATACTCCAGCAGGAGCCTGGATATCATCAAAGTTTTGAGAATTGTTCTGGGTCGTATTTGCAGCAGTCGCTTGAGAACCAGTCGTTTGAGAATTTGAGTTGGGACTACTCTGGCTGGGGTTACTAGCTTGAGAGCTGGGAGCAGCAGGAAGGTTCCCGGACGTCGAATTGCTGGTCGATGTAGAGCTGCTAGAAGTAGAACTTCCCGTATTTGAACCCGGATTTAGCATGGCTTGAAAGCTAGGATTTTTCATCAGCCACCAGGTAACACCCCCCAGGGCTCCTAGGGTAATCAGTAGGGACAGGATTAAGATGGGAGCTTCGTTTTTCTGAGACATGCTAGCAATTTCTGGATATGATCAATTTCCCGCTGTACTGGGGCTTGCGCTGTACTGGGGCTTGTGATTAATGTTTACAGTTTCGCTTCAGGCTGTATCCGATCCAACTTCATTCTAGGGTATGGCGAAGGAATCCACCCTGCCGATGATAGATTCAGATTAAGTTCATTTTCAGCCCTGGATCAAACTCCATTGGCCCCACAAATTCTCTGTCAGCAAGTCGTCAAAAACCTCTATACTATTGAATTACAGCCTGGTTGCATTCCTCACTTTGAACAGATTTAGGGGGAGTGACAGGTTCACATATCAATTCATACAACAGAACACTACTTTTCTAGGGAACGACAAAGCAGATGAAGATCGCTATCCTGTCTCAAGATGCAAATTTGTACTCAACTCGGCGGCTGAGAGAAGCAGGTGAGCAGCGAGGTCACGAAATCCATGTGATTGATTATCTTCGGTGTTATATGAATATCACTTCCCGTAAACCGATGGTGGTGTATGGCGGAACTCCTCTGGATGGTTTTGATGCAATCATTCCTCGGATTGGTGCCTCTCAAACCTTTTATGGGACAGCGGTCGTTCGACAGTTTGAAATGATGGGTGTCTTCACTCCCAATGATTCCCAGTCCATCGCCCGCTCTCGTGACAAGTTGTGGTGTTTACAATTGCTGGCTCGGGAAGGAGTTGGTCTGCCTGTGACAGGATTTGCCCATTCAACCAAAGATATTGATGGCTTGATTGGGATTGTAGGTGGTGCGCCATTAGTGATTAAGCTACTGGAAGGAACCCAGGGAATCGGTGTTGTTCTGGCAGAAACTTATCAAGCTGCAAAGTCAGTAATTGAGGCATTTCGAGGATTGAACGCCAATATCCTGGTTCAAGAATTTATTAAAGAAGCAAAGGGCGCAGATATCCGCTGTCTGGTGGTGGGGGACTAGGTGGTGGCAGCGATGCGACGGCAGGCTCCAGAGGGAGAATTTCGGTCTAATCTGCATCGAGGTGGGACGGCAGAAAAATTCAAGCTCAGCTCCGACGAACGTTCTACTGCGATTAAGGCAGCCAAAATCGTTGGTTTGAAGGTCGCTGGCGTTGATTTACTGTTGTCGAATCACGGGCCAGTTGTTATGGAGGTGAATTCCTCTCCAGGCCTGGAAGGAATTGAAAAGGCCACAGCAGTAGACGTGTCCGGGAGAATTATCGAATTTTTAGAACAAGGTGCTGAAAAAAACAAGATACGGGCACGGCCCCGGAATTAGCAGTCAACCTTCAGAACTCTGACAATTTCGCCTTGGGGAATTAATGTTTGATTAATTGGGACAACCGCTAGCCCCGTTGTTCTCGCCAGATTAATTAAATTCGCTGAATTGTGGCTACCTGATGCTAGATCAAATTCGTACTGTCCCTCGACGAATTCCAAACGACCCCAAAGGTAAGTTTCACGCTTGCCCCCAGCATGTAAGTCCTGACGCGATCGCGCTTCCACAAATTTCGGTTTCCAGGCGTCAGCGGACAGCCCCGACAACTTGCGCAGGGCAGGCTGAACGAATCGCCAGCAGGTGACCAGGGCAGACACAGGATTTCCAGGCAATCCGAAGTAGAGACAATTAGAAAAACTGGCCACTGTCAGCGGCTTGCCGGGTTTAATGGCAACGGAACGGATATGAATCTCACCACCCAATTTCTCCAGGATCGACTCAACATAGTCGTAATCTCCCACTGAAACCCCACCCGTTGAGAGAATGACATCAGCAGTGAGTAGCGCTTTGGCAACAACTTCCTCCAATGCTTCCGGGCGATCCGCCACGATTCCCAGAGGAACAGGCTCCATGCCCATTGCCTGAATCAGGGCAGTGAGGGCATGTTGGTTCGAGTCGACTAACTGTCCAGGTGCCAGAGGTTGTTCAGGGGTGACTAATTCGTCGCCTGTGGAGAAAATTGCCACTCGCAAACGCCGATAGGCCGGAACCTGAGTACACTGGGCCGCCGCCAGAATAGCAATCTCTGGTGGCCCCAGCAAAATTCCGGGTTCCAACAATGTCTCTCCCGCCCGATAGAAGCTGCCCTGATAACGAACAAACGCTTTCGGTTCCGGAGCGGTGAAAACTTTGATTTGATTGGCCTGCCGTTGAGTTTCTTCCTGAATGACGATCGTGTCCGCCCCTGACGGCAAGCAGGCTCCGGTGAAAATTCGTGCGGCTTGCCCGGATTCAACGGTTTGCTTCGGTCGGGTGCCTGCTGGAATCTCTTCGATAATTTCTAAAACACTAGGAGTTTCTGGGCTGGAATCGGCTACATCTGTGTAACGGACTGCATAGCCATCCATGGCTGAGTTGTCCCAGTGGGGAAAGTCTAGATCGCTCGTGACAGGAGCTGCCAGAACTCGTCCTTGGGCCATTGGGAGATCCACTGCCTCAATCCTGGTTTGAGGATCTGGCGGATTAACCCGATCAAGAATGATTGATTCTGCTTCTTCAACTGAGAGCATGGTTGGTTCCTCTCACCTTCCTACCCTCCTAGTTTAAATAGAAACAGACCAGCAAGAACTTGCCAGTCTGATAATAAAAACCGTTGTTATTCGTTGCTTTGATAAGGAAACCCAAAGGATGAAATCTCGCATCGCTCGCGGGCTAGATTCAAAGCTTCTAATCTTATAACTGTAACAAAAGAAACAGATTTGTTACAAGTTTTTAACTTATTACAATTTTCAATGTGTTGAGCAGGCTGACAAGGCCCTAGACCGTTAGCTCTTGCTGAGCAACGTAATCGAGTAAGCCCTCACAGGCATCCATCAGCAGATCAATCACCTGATTGAAACCTTCTGGGCCACCATAGTAAGGATCAGGAACTTCGCGCAGACTGTAATGCCGACAGAAATCACACATGAGCCGCACTTTGTCGAGGTACTGTCGCTGTGGGTCGAGCCGCAGAATTTGGTTATAGTTATCGCGATCCATCGCCAGAATCAGATCAAACGCTTCAAAGTCTGAAACTTCACACTGACGGGCTGCTCCAACCAGTTCAATACCTTGTGCACGAGCCGCCTTTGCCATACGTTGATCCGGTGGACTGCCAATGTGGTAACTGGAGGTTCCAGCAGAATCACAGGTGATCTGATCGGTTAGCCCTCGCTGCTGGATCAGGTGATTCATAATATTCTCCGCCGAGGGAGAACGACAAATATTTCCTAGACAGACAAACAGCAATCGATACACCATAGTCCTAAAATGACAGTCCTAAAACTTGACAGTTCTAAAATTTGACAGTTCTAAAATTTGACAAAATTTAAGAGGGACAACGAACTTCTCCCTCTTATTTGCTAATTTTCAGCGTAATTTTCGGATGAAACTTTAGACAGAAGCTCTAAAATCCCCCTTGAGAAGCCCTTGAAATTACAATCCTGGCAGGTTCAAGCCACCCGTTAGTTCCTCCATGCGCTCGCGCATTTCACGGGTTGAATTGTTGTAAGCCTCCTGCATTGCCACCAACACCAGGCTAGAAACCGTATCAGCTCCCTCTCCCAAGACATCAGGAGAAACTTCAACTCGTCGGGGTTCCTGATTTCCACTCAGATAAACCTTGACTAGACCACCGCCAGCCTCTCCAAGAATTTCAAGCTGATCAAGCTCCTCCTGAAGTTTCTTCGCACCCTCTTGAACTTGTTGCGCTTTTTTAAATGCCTCGGTCAATTCCTTCATCTTGCCGAGACCAAAGCCAAATCCTTGTCCTGGTTTATTCATGATGTCATTGCTAGTTGAACTTATATTCCGAACAACATTATACCGACTCAGCAGAAACGTCAATGTTCGGACATTGCGCTGAAGTCATTGGTCATTGGTTGTTCGGTTTGGGGTGGGGTGCTGAGAAGTTTGTTAGGATGTTGGTTTAGGCAAGCTGAAATTCGCCTAGCATTTTGACTTCCGGTTCCAGGGCGAATGACCACTGCTGCTCAACCTTTTCCTGAATATGGCGAATCAGTTGAAAGATATCGTTTGCCGTTGCATTACCACAGTTGACAATGAAGTTAGCATGGCGCTCGGCGACCTGTGCGCCCCCTACCCGATGTCCCTTTAGGCCTGTTTGCTCAATCAACCATCCCGCTGCCTTGGGGCCAGGATTGCGGAAAACACTGCCGCAACTGGGCAAATGATATGGTTGAGCGGTGCGGCGTTTTCTCAAATGCTCAGAGGTTTCCGCTGAGAGTTGATTTGGATCGGTTCCGGGTTGGAGCTGGAAAGTGGCTTGGGTGACTACACAATTACTTCCCTGAAGGTTGGACGTGCGATAACGGTAGTCCAATTCCTCCGGTGCAAAGGTTTTCAATTCTCCTGTGGGCAGTAAGACTTCCGCCTCAATTAGCAGGTCAGCGACGCAACTGCCATGGGCTCCAGCATTCATTACCACTGCACCACCAACAGTTCCAGGAATACCGACAATCCACTCCATTCCTCGCCAACCCAGGCGAGCTGCTTTCCAGGCTAGACGAGGCAGGGCTTCTCCTGCTGCAACTGTCATTCGTCCGGTTTCCACATCGAAGTGGCTATGACGCAGTCGTCGAGTGCCAATCACCAACCCGGACAACCCAGTGTCACTGATCAGCAGATTAGAACCACCGCCCAGAAAAGTGACTTTAATGCCTTCAGAATAGGCCCATTCCAAACTGGTACGAAGCGTATCCAAACTGTTGGGGGCAACATACCATTCAGCAGGCCCACCGACCCGATAGGTTGTCAACGATGCTAGCGAAACGTCAGATTGAATCACACAGTTATCGCTGAGTCGCGGAGCGCAGCGCTCAGGCCGCCAGTTAATCTGGCTAGGAGAATCATAGGAAAGCGTCATAATCATAAGTTGAGTCCCGTAGTTGAGTCACAGAGTAGTATCTTCAGATAAACGGCACAGTCTATAGAGAAATTCACCAAGTTACTCAGTCCTGACCTTCAGCCACCAGGAAAAACTCTACACTGAAGATGACCTGATCGGCTGATCAGGTCGAGTAAAATGCCATAACGTCTGGAATAATCTGGTTCAGGTTTCCAGCCCCTAAGAAGAGGGCCAAATCTCCTGGTTGGAGAGCTTCAGTCAGAAGCGCCTTGACAGAATCCAGGGATTGTCGATAGAGCACCTGAGGATGGTGTTCGGCAATGGAGTTTGCAAGATGTTGACCTGTAATCTGGTCAAGATTAGGTTCCCCTGCGCTGTAGACGTCGGTAATCACAACCAAATCTGCCTGGTCAAAGGATTGGGCAAATTCATTGAGAAATTTCAGGGTACGACTGTAGCGATGGGGCTGAAAAATAGCAACAACTCGCTGAATCGGGACTCGATCAGTAGGATCGCAATCCTCCTGCTTCTTCAGATCGGCTGCCGACAATGTTGCGCGAATTTCGCTCGGATGATGAGCATAATCATCCACGAACAGAATGTCTTTGTGATAGCCTCGATGCTCAAACCGTCGCCGAGTTCCCTCAAAACCTGCAAGCCCAGCTGCAATCGTTGGAAAATCCAGTCCAAATAACCGTCCAACTGCAACACTTGCTAGGGCATTCTGCAAGTTGTGGCGACCCAACAACTGCAACTGCAAATGACCTATCATTTCACCCCGCTCCCAGACACGGGCGGTTGTTCCTCCCGCATGGTACTCAACAGAATCTACAGTGTAGTCTGCCCCTAAATCCGGATCGAGGCTGTAGGTAACATCCAGGTCAATTTTTTCTCGGACTGTGTGGCAATCAATACATCCAACTAAGGTTTCGCAATTATCTACGAACGTCTTAAAGATGTCGATAACCTGATCGAGATTCTCATAATGATCTGGGTGATCAAGTTCGATATTCGTGATGATGCCGACTTTGGCTGCCAACTTAACAAGGGAACCGTCAGACTCGTCTGCTTCCACAACCATATATGGGCTATGGCCAGTGCGAGCATTTCCCTCCCAAGCTGAAACCTCACCTCCAATCAAAACGGTTGGATCTAAACCCGCTTGCAGCAGCATAAAGGCAGTCAAACTGCTGGTCGTTGTCTTCCCGTGTGTTCCAGCGACCGCAACGCTTTGGTACTCCTGAACCAGCGCCGCCAATAGATCCGAACGATGAAAAATCGTACATCCAAGGGCGATCGCCGCTTTGTACTCAGCATTATCCGGATGGATTGCCGTGGAACAGATGACTTGAGGCAAGTCCAGGGCTACGGACACCTGACCATTACCATTGCCATTGCCATTGCAACTTTTTTGGGAAATTTCCGTCATCCTGACAGAACTTCTTCGTGCTAAGCCCACTTCCCCCAAGCCAACCTGAGTCAAAGCAGGCTCAGCAGGAGGTGTATGAGAGAACACGTCAAAGTTGCTGGCATCTTGGTCACCAAAAACATGCACACCCAGAGACTCCAATCGCTGGGTAATATGGCTGGTTCGCAGATCAGAACCGTAAATCGGCAGATCACGCTTTGCTAGAATATAAGCAAGGGCTGACATTCCAATCCCACCGATACCGATGAAATTGAAGGGCCTGCCGCTAAAATCAACATAACTAGGCATCTTAGCTCCTCAGCACACCACACCACGCCAATAACAGGCGATATCATATCAAGAATTCAACTTTCTGTGTGAAGTTTGATTTCTTGCTGTCAAACTGCATTCTACGTGATCCTTTACCAAAAAGGGGCGAATGCTGTAGTAGTTGTATACTATATCCTCTCTACAAATGCAAAATACCGGATATTTTGCAGATCTGTGCAGAAATTACTATCGAAGTTATAGATTCTTGTTCCTAGCCCTTGCCGAATCCACGTTCAGTCTGGATTATTTGGCTTGGATCCGAACCTACCCCCTTTTCTCAAAACAACCACATTCTTCAGGGTGACCTATGGACAACGATGCAAATCATATCCGTTGCACCCGCCCCATCTAACGATGCAGCGTTTCTCATCCTGTTGACGGACGAGAGGTGGTAGCATACTATACCGCCACCGCTCAAATCCGCACCTGAGACGATTGAAAATCGCTGTAGAAATTCTGCAGAATTCCTTAAATAGGATCAAAATCATCAGTATGCATGCAACAGCCTTTGCGGTATGATTGGGGTCATTAGGAACTAATTTTGAGAAGGCTTGAGCCTGAGCTGGGCAATGCCACTGTTAGGAGGAACAAGGTGATTAAAGTCGCAATTAATGGTTTTGGACGGATCGGGCGAAATTTTGTGCGTTGTTGGTTGACAAGAGGCAATGACACCAACCTGGAAGTGGTTGCTGTGAACGATACCTCAGACCCCAAAACAAACGCTCACTTGTTGAAGTACGATTCCATGTTGGGAATTCTGAGGGATGCAGATATCAGTGCAGATGAGAATTCGATTACAGTAAACGGGAAAACAATCAAGTGCGTTTCAAATCGGGATCCTCTTCAGCTTCCTTGGGCAGATTGGGGAATCGACTTAATCATTGAGGCAACCGGTGTTTTCACCACCGAGGAAGGGGCTTCAAAGCACATTACCGCAGGTGCTAAGAAGGTATTGATTACTGCTCCTGGAAAAGGTGGGAATGTAGGTACATTTGTTGTTGGCGTGAATGACCAGGATTACAAGCACGACGACTATAACGTTGTTAGTAATGCAAGCTGTACCACCAACTGTCTTGCTCCAGTTGCCAAGGTGCTGAATGACAACTTTGGCATTATCAAGGGGACGATGACCACAACCCACAGCTACACAGGTGACCAGCGGCTTCTAGATGCTAGCCACCGCGATGTACGACGGGCACGAGCAGCAGCGATGAACATTGTTCCAACTTCAACGGGGGCAGCGAAAGCCGTTGCATTGGTAATTCCTGAGTTGAAGGGTAAGCTCAACGGAATTGCGATGCGAGTTCCTACTCCTAACGTTTCCGTTGTTGACCTGGTTGCTCAGGTTGAGAAGAAGACCTTCGTTGAGGAAGTAAACCAGGTGATGCAATCTGCGGCAGAGGGGCCAATGAAGGGAGTTCTAGAATACAACGACTTGCCCCTTGTCTCCTGTGACTATCGCGGAACAGACGTTTCTTCCATCGTAGACGCGAGCTTAACAATGGTAATGGACGGCGATCTAGTTAAGGTTGTTGCCTGGTATGACAATGAGTGGGGCTATAGCCAGCGAGTTGTTGACCTCGCAGAAATCGTTGCTAAGAACTGGCCTAGCTAGTTTTGAGGTTTGGGGCTTGAGGTTCTGACTATCGTATTCCCTATCAGGAATGACGAATAACCAATGACTAATGACCAATGGCCAATAACCACTAGCCAATAACTAGAAAAGCCCAATCCGGATTCAAAGCGGATTGGGCTTTAAGGTTTTAGTTCAGAAATGCTGAAACCCCTGTTCTAAAGACAGTTCTCGTTGCCAGGTTGCGTGATTCGGATCGAGGTGGTCAACCAACAAGATCTCGGTTGCCAGGGTCGCGATTCCAACAATTGTTGCTTGGCCATTAATCAATCTGAGCAGATCTTCAGCAGCTTTGGTCGGCAAAAACAGGACTAGCTCAAAGTCTTCACCGCCGTAGAGCGCCCATTCCAGAGCTTTGTCAGAGGGAACTAGTTTTTTGAGTACCTTTGAAATTGGGATTTGATCGGGGACAATTCTTGCTCCGATACCACTCGCGCGGCAAATTTGAATCACTGCATCCGCCAATCCATCACTACTGTCCATGCCGGCAATTCTTAAGCCTGGACAAGCTGCAAAGATCTCAGATAATTTTGTCACAACATCCAAACGAGGCAGTGGTCGCTGATGGGCCTGAATTAATGATTTGGAATCGCCTGTAACTAATTTTGTAGCCAGCTCAGGTTGCAACAATAGTTCTAATCCGGCCCGAGAACTACCATGATGACCCGTCACCAAAATGACATCTCCAGCTTGACCTACACTGCGACGAATTGCCAGGGCTTGATCAACCTCTCCGAAGGCTGTAATTGCTATCGACCGAACAGAAGAACGACACAAATCTCCCCCCACAATTGGAGTTTGAAAGGAACGAAGGCAATCGCTCATGCCTTGGTAACAGTCCTCCACCCAACTGACCGACGTTTCCCCAGGTAAGCTGAGGGCAACCGTAATTCCCAGAGGGGTGGCTCCCATTGCGGCAAGATCCGATAGGTTTGCAGCGACGGCTCTCCAACCCACATCAGTCGCGGTAGTGGTGCGATCGCTAAAATGCACCTGATCCACCAACATATCTGTTGTTACCACCAATTGCTTCTGAAGATGGGTCATCAGAAGAGCAGCATCATCCCCGACAACATCGGCGGGACAAAAGCGCTGAACAGTTTTGAGTAACTCCTGCTCTTTCAGATCGCAAACTCTGAGGTTGGATAATTTCTGGAAAGACATATTCCCAAGGTGGGGTGTTGTTAGCGCCAGCGTAACGCACTATTTAAAGTCTGAAGCCAGAGGTTGTAGGGTGCCGTTAGCGTTGGCGTAACGCACCACCACTTTACAAACAGCCCACGACTCTGTTACTGTGCTGCTTCTGTTTTTGCAGTTGTTTTTGTAGCAGATGCCCTGCGAGTTGTGGTCTTTTTAGCCGTAGACTTACTAGCTGCGGATTTACCTGTAGAAGATTTACTTGCAGTTTTAGTTCCTGTTGACTTTTTAGCGGTTGAGGTTTTCTTAGCAGTTGTCTTTTTGGCAGTCGTTTTCTTAGCTGCGGTTTTCTTATTTGTTCCGCTGCTCTTCTTCGAGCGAGAACCCTTGGAACCGGCCTTCGCCTTGAGTAAATCAAGTGCCATCTCTAGTGTCACGGATTCAACCTCCTGCTCCTTCGGAATTCCGGCATTGGTTTTGCCATGTTTCACATAGATACCGTAGGGGCCTTCGTGCAAATTCACGGGTTCTCCATCTTCTGGATGGGCTCCCAACTCCTTCAAAGGCTTGGCGGCTGAACGTCCTCGACCCCGCTTGGGTTGGGCCAGCATTTCCAATGCCCGCTCCATGGTGATGGTTAAAACATCATCGGGAGCCTTGATAGAACGGTAATCCTTCTTAACCTTTCCCTGATCATCTTTTCCCAGGTCATGAACAACATAAGGGCCAAATCGTCCTAATGAGGCTTGAACTGAGCGGCCTGATTCTGGATGCATCCCCAGTAGACGAGGGAGGGATAGCAACCCTGCTGCCATTTCCAAGGTGACATCCTCTTTTTTGACTCCTTTGGGTAGGTACATCCGCTTGTGTTTTTTATTTCCTTCAACCTCTTCACCAAGCTGAACATAGGGGCCATAGGGGCCAATCAAGATAAAAATAGGTTCTCCAGTTTCAGGATGGAGTCCAACTTTTTCTGGGCCTGCAGTCTTCTGATGGATAAGTTCGTGGACAATCTCCGGTGTCAGATCAGCCGGCATTAAATCGAGCGGAATTGAAGCCGTGACAACAGCGTCTTCTTCGGTTTCAGCATCAGGTCTATCGGCCTCGACATAGGGGCCAAATTTACCAATGCAGACCCGATAGGGCATTCCATCGACTTCGCCTCCCAGATTTTCCAGTTCAATGGTTCGGGCAACCTTGCCGTCAATTTTGTCCTCCTGTTCCTGTACCTGATGTTCCAATCCGGTTTCTCCCAGGTAGAACTGAGTCAGATAGGGTAGCCAGGGCGCTGCACCCGTGGCGATTTCATCCAAAGTCCCTTCCATTCGAGCTGTGAACTTCAAATCCACCAGCTCCGGAAAATATTTTTCCAGCAAGCTGGTCACCGCAAAGGCCGTAAAGGTGGGAACCAGCGCATTTCCCTTGAGTTGGGTATATCCCCGGTCGATAATCGTGCCAATCACCGTTGCGTAGGTACTGGGACGCCCAATTCCTTCCCGTTCCAAGGTTTTCACCAGGGAAGCTTCTGTGTAGCGGGCTGGCGGTTGAGTTTCGTGGCTGATGGCTCCTAAATCCTTGCATTCTGGATGATCGCCAACGGCCAGCGGCGGTAATGGTACTTCCTGATTTTCCAGGGCCGCATTCGGATCATCTGATCCTTCCACATAAGCCCGCAGGAATCCAGGGAAATCAATTCGCTTCCCGGACGAACGGAACCCGGCATCCTCCACCTGAAGTTCAACGGTAATGTTGGTCTGGCGGGAATCGGCCATCTGACAGGCCACGGTTCGCTTCCAGATCAGATCATAGAGCTTCAGATCATTCCCCGATAAATCAGTTTCCTGGGGGGTGCGGAACGTACTACCAGAGGGGCGAATGGCTTCGTGGGCTTCCTGGGCTCCCTTACTCTTGGTGGTGTACTGCCGGGGTTGAGGACTGAGGTAATTTTTGCCGTATTTCTGCTCAACACAGGCACGGGCCGCTGAGATTGCCTGGTCTGACAGGTTAACCGAATCCGTTCTCATGTAAGTGATGTAGCCCCGTTCGTACAACCCTTGGGCCACCCGCATGGTTTGACGGGCGCTTAAATGAAGCTTGCGGTTGGATTCCTGTTGCAGCGTAGAAGTCGTGAACGGCGGTGAAGGTTTTCGGGTAACGGGCCGCTCCTCCAGATTTGAAACTGTCCAGGGCTGATCGAGAATGCGATCGCGCAACGCTACCGCCTGGGCCTCGTCTAGCAACAGAACATTGCGTCCCTCGGCAATTTTTCCCGTAGATTCATCAAAGTCACTGCCCGTCGCCACCTTCACACCGCCAACGGTAACCAGTTAGGCTTCAAACTCAGTTTTATCCTTCTCCATTAGCGCCTTTAAATCCCAGTAATCCCCTCGACGGAAAGCCCGACGTTCCCGCTCTCGCTGTACCAGCAGCCGCACCGCTACCGACTGAACCCGTCCGGCAGAGAGACCCCGAGCAATTTTTTTCCAGAGCAGCGGGGATAGGGTGTAGCCGTAGAGTCGATCTAGAATTCGCCGAGTTTCATGGGCATGTACCTGTTGTTCATCAATCTCTCGACAATGGTTCAGGGCATCTCGAATCGCTTCCTGAGTAATTTCGTGGAATACCATGCGTCGAGTCGGCACTTTGGGCTGCAGGAGTTGTACCAAGAGCCAGCTAATGCTCTCCCCTTCCCGGTCTTCATCTGTAGCCAGTACCAACTCATCAGCGTCCTTCAAGGCTGTTTTGAGTTCTTTGACGATCTTCTGTTTCTCCTTGGGGATGATGTAGAGGGGCTCAAACTCTGAGTTGACGTTGACACCAATCTCTGCCCACTTTTCCCCCTTGTACTTTTCTGGAATTTCCTTGGCAGATGACGGCAGGTCTCGCACATGACCCATTGAGGCCTCGATCCGATAGTCCGAGGGTAAAAAGTTGCTGATCGTGCGGGCTTTTGTAGGAGATTCGACGATAACCAGGGTTGACATAGTCTCTACCAACTTGTTTTCTGCGCCATCCGCTCGCTTGCGGCTAAGGGTTGAGTCTGGAGCTAACTCGTGTTATCTCCAAAATTATCTTAATTTTTTATTTATGCCAAAGGGAACCTATGTTCACAATAGAACAATTTTGATGGAATGCTAGGCAGCTATAATGCTCCTAGATCATTCTCCGAAAGGAAACGAGCCGATATAGGTATCGTTCAACTGTAGATTTTACTGGATTGCAATTTTGATGATCTGCACTAGGGCTTTGTCGGTAGAGTCGCTGCCCACTGGCTACTCTATTGGGGCTGAGTCCGATGTCATCCATGACTAATTTGGTTTATTAATTCTTTAGATTGTCTTCGATATCCAACCCGTGACTCCTTTAAGGCAAAGACTACATCAGCTCGTTGACAGCATTCCAGACCAAGAGGTAGAGCAAGCTTGGGAACTCTTGGTTACGTTTTATTACGATATTTCAATGCTAGCTGCCATTGAGTTGTCTCAAAATACGCTGAAACCAGGTGACTCCCTGACCTATGAAGAGGTGATTCAAGTTCTTTATGGCGAATATGGACATCGATTGTGATGAGAGTTGTGACTACTGATGAACCCCAATGGAGCAAAATCTTGATGTGCGCTACGCCCGATCCTTTCTACAGGATCTCGTTCGCCTCGACCCAGTTAAGTATCAAAAAATCTACGATTACGTCCTTAGCGATGTTCGTCAACTGAAAAGCCTATACGAGCTACCAGAACTTCGTTCATTAGACCCTAGCCGAATTTATTATCGCTTTACCTTGGACGATTATCTTGTCGGCATTGAAGCAACGGGACAAATCATTAAGTTTATTCGTATTCTGCCGAAACCGAAAATTGCGGAGTGATGGTCATTATCACCTGGAGATCACTCACCTTCCCGCCGCTTCATCGCTTTCTGTAAATTTAGTGAATAGCTACCGACTCTGGATAGACGAATGATAGATTGGTCACGAGTACATTGTAGAGGCAGAATTACTGGGCGCAATAGCCCAGATTGGTTGCTCCAGGATGTGCTCCAACTCAGGAAAAATTCTACATTCCCATCTATACCTAATTGGACGAAGAGACTATGAATGCTCTAGCACTTTGGCAACGCTACCAAGATTGGCTCTATTACCACGACGGGTTGGGGGTGTACCTCGACATCAGTCGTATGCGATTTGATGATGCATTTGTCGAGGCGATGAAGCCCAAGCTCAATCAGGCTTTTCAGGATATGGAAGCGCTGGAGAAGGGCGCGATCGCAAATCCTGATGAAAATCGGATGGTGGGTCACTACTGGTTAAGAAATCCTGACATTGCTCCGACAGAAGATTTGAAGCGCGAGATTGTTGAAACGCTAGAAACGGTCAAGGACTTTGCACAAAAAGTTCACAGCGGCGAGATTAAGCCACCGGGTGCGGATCGCTTCACCGATTTACTGTCCGTTGGAATTGGTGGATCAGCCCTTGGGCCTCAGTTTGTTTCTGCGGCTCTAGGTGATGTGAAGCCTGCTCTGGAAGTCCACTTCATCGACAACACTGATCCGGCTGGCATGGACAAGGTTTTGGGGCAACTAGGAGATCGACTTAACACCACTCTGGTACTGGTCACAACCAAGTCTGGCGGGACTCCAGAAACCCGCAACGGGATGCTAGAGGTGAAGCACGCCTATGAAAAGCAAGGATTGGACTTCTCCAAGCACTCTATTGCGGTCACCATGCATGGCAGCAAAATGGAGGCAATTGCAGAGTCTGAACATTGGATTGCAGAATTCCCCATGTTTGACTGGATTGGTGGACGAACTTCAGAATTGTCTGCCGTAGGTCTGCTGCCTGCTGTACTTCAGGGCATTGACATCCAGGGAATGTTGGATGGAGCGAAGGAAATGGATATCGCTACTCGCAACCCTGACCTGAAACAAAACCCTGCTGCTCTTCTGGCCATGTGCTGGTACTACTCCGGAGATGGCAAGGGGAAAAAAGATATGGTGGTTCTGCCCTATAAAGACAGCCTTTTACTCTTCAGCCGTTACTTGCAACAGTTAGTGATGGAATCTCTGGGTAAGGAGAAAGATCTGGATGGTAAGACCGTGAATCAAGGTCTGGCCGTCTATGGAAACAAGGGTTCCACCGATCAGCACGCCTACGTTCAGCAACTGCGGGAAGGGGTTCCTAATTTCTTTGCCACCTTCATCGAAGTGTTGAAGGATCGTAAAGGGCCGTCCATTGAAGTTGAGCCGGATGCAACCGCTGGTGACTACCTGTCTGGATTTTTGCAGGGAACTCGGACAGCACTGTACGAGAATCATCGGGATTCCATTACTGTGACTGTGCCTGAAGTGACACCCAAGATTGTGGGTGCATTAATCGCGCTCTATGACCGGACAGTGGGTTTCTACGGCTCCCTGATTAATGTGAACGCCTACCACCAGCCTGGTGTGGAAGCGGGTAAGAAAGCTGCTGCTTCAATTTTAGACATTCAGAAGAAAGTGCTTCAGGTGCTTCGGGAAGTGGGTTCTGGCTTGTCTGTTGAAACGATCGCTGAAAAAGCAGGCGTTTCGGAAAACGTTGAATCGGTATACAAGATTCTGCGGCACGTGGCAGCCAATGATCGAGGGATCTTCTTTGAAGGGGATCTCGCCAAGCCCGCTAGCTTGACTGTGACCTACAAAGGTTAAAGACAACAGAATCCCTAGTCCACAGCACCATCTCCCCACTGAGAGTAATTTCTCAGAAGTAGGTGGTGCATGGGGGCTTTTTCGTTCTGCAATGGATCTCAGAGACTACCTTGCCTGATCCCACCCAAATTCCCCTACTACATCAATTAAAAATCCTGGCCCAGCGATCTGATACACCATTCTATGCTCCGGGCCACAAGCGAGGTCAGGGAATTACTCCGGCCCTACAGCATCTACTAGGAACTCAAGTCTTCCAGGCTGATCTACCAGAACTGCCGGAATTGGATAACTTATTCTCACCGGAAGGTGTGATCCAACAGGCTCAGGAATTGGCAGCAGTCACTTTTGGTGCAGAAAAAACCTGGTTTCTGACCAACGGTTCAACGGCCGGAATTATCGCTGCGATTCTGGCAACCTGCGGTGATGGTGATAAAATCATCGTTCCTCGAAATGTTCATCAATCTGTGATTTCGGGACTGATACTCTCTGGAGCAACGGCAGTATTTATCAGTCCCGAATACGATGCGACCTGGGATCTGATCAGCCACGTGACCCCTGAAACAATTCGTCAAGCCCTGGAACAGCATCCCGATACCGCTGCGGTTTTGATCGTTTCTCCCACCTATCAGGGAATTTGCAGTGATATTCAACAAATTGCTGCCCTGACTCATCAATACAAAATTCCACTGATTGTCGATGAAGCACACGGGTCACACTTCGGGTTTCATCCTGATTTACCCCAGAACGCTCTGAGTTTGGGAGCGGATATCGCGGTTCAATCCATCCATAAGGTTTTGGGAGCTATGACTCAGGCTTCGATGTTGCACATACAGGGACAACAGGTTGATTGCCAGCGGTTAAACCAAGCGTTGAGTTTAGTCCAATCCACTAGTCCGAGCTATCTCCTGCTCGCTTCCCTGGATGCGGCTCGTTACCAGATGGCAACTCAAGGGAAGGAGTTAATGGAAAGGACATTGCATCTGGCCCAAACGGCCCGCATTCAACTCCAAGATCTGAGCCTACAGGTATTACAACATTCATCGTGTTCATCAACAGGAATTGCTCTCGACCCGACTCGATTAACAGTTCGGGTGTCGGATTGGGGTCTGAGTGGCTATGAAGTAGATGAAATTCTCCATCAACAGTTTCAAGTGACCGCTGAGCTTCCGAGCTTGCGACATCTCACATTTATTATCAGCTTGGGTAATCGACCTCAAGATATTGAGAAATTGGTTCAGGGGTTCAAAGGTTTACTCCAATCTTGTTCACAAACAACTGAACAGATCATCCAATTTCCGAGTTTCCCGATTACTTCTCGACGACCTGTAGTGACTGTTCCCCGATCAACCTTTTTCAGTCCTTCTCAACTCCGTTCACCTATCCAAGCAATTGGTCAGTTGAGCGCAGACTGCATTTGTCCCTATCCCCCTGGGATTCCGCTTCTAATGCCGGGAGAGCCTATTACGGCTGAGGCGCTGAATTATCTGCAACACATCATTGCTTTGGGCGGGAAAGTCACTGGCGCAGCAGATCCAAAATTAAAAACACTCCGAATTCAGTCTACTTGAATAAAACTTGATAATTTAGGAAGTAATTACAAGGCAATGGTCGAATCCACAGAAATAACAGGTTCATTTGCTGTGAAGTTGAGTCCATGATGCTGAAGTTCTGCTAATAGTTGTGTCTTTGATATTTCTGTGACTCGTTTTCGTAGCTCAATTGAATTTTTAGTTGAGCCGAGGATAAAGAAAGTTACCCGAGCGCGACTCAATGATTTTTCAGGATGATTCAAGAACGTCACACTTGAAGTATTCGGCTCAATTCCAAAAAATGAGTCAATATACTTGTTAACCGTTTGACAAACAAGGGATTTTTCATACTCTCCTAAAAATCGTTCAAAGTCCATGTAGATTAAAATCATCACTTTGCGTCCTCGGGTCACATTTTCGATTTTCCAGTCTGCCATCTTTGAGTTAGGCACGATGAGGAGAGTGTTTTTGCCAGCCGTTCTAATTTTCGTAGAGCGCAGACCAACCGACTCAACTCGCCCAAACTCTCCATCGGGAAGACGAATATACTCTCCTTGGATAAAAGGTTTGTCTAGTAATAAAACGACTGTCCCAAAAAGCTGCTCTAGGGTATTTTGAGCAGCAAAACTTAGGGCAAGTCCACCAATAGAAACACCCGCTAGAATACCTCGCAAGGGGATACCATGCTGATGTGAAAAAATCGTAACTGCAACCAGCCCAACTGCTATACTGAAAACAGTATCAACAGCCAATAATACTTCAGTGATCTCTCCTCCGATGGTTCTGAATAAGTTGACTCCATACAGTCGGGTAAATTGCCGAAAGAGATAAGACAGCAGCCAGACAGTGAAAACCATGAAAACTAAATCGATGGCAAAATCTAGCCACTCAAGAGACTTTTCATATTGCGTCAACCAACACCAGGAGCAATAAAGCAACATAAAAGTTCCAGCTCGATTAATATTGAATTTGTTGGATTTGATGAAATCACTATAAAATTCTGTTGGCTGCTTCCGAAGAAAGACAGACAAAACCAAATTCAGAAGGTTTGCAGTATATCGGCCAATTAAGACGGAGAGAATAGCAGATATACTGAAAACAGTAAAGTGACCAAGATGGGGATTTGTCAAATGTTGATATAGCCGCTCGAATAAATTCATGTTTTTCTAGAACTATTGATTTCAAAAAAGTATTTATATGGAAATATTTGAATCTATCCAAATTCGGTCAGATACCTCATGGTCTATGCCATGATCTAGCAACTTTTGACGAATATTTTCTCCGACAATACTAATAATTAGAATACGAAATTCTTTTGAGAGTTCTCCGGCAGCCTGAATAAAGTATTTTACTTGACCTTGGGTAATCTCATGGCCAGATTCATTAATTATATTCTGAAAGATAACACTGATACTCCGACGTTCAATTTCGGCGCTAATGCTAGAATCCAGTATTAATTGACGTACAAAAGCTTCTCTGTTTTCACCAAGACGTTCAGAGAAATTTATCTTGATTACGTTGATTAGTTTACTGGCTTCTGTAAAGTTTTCAACATTGATCGAGGTTAAGTAATTATTTGGAACAGCCATTAGCGTTCCTTTGCCAGAGGTGCGAATTCTAGTAGATCGTAATCCAATCGATTCTACCTTGCCAAAAGTGCCATCGGGCAGGCTAATATAATCATCTAGAACAAAGGGACGATCTAGATAGATCACAACTCCTCCCAGAAGTTGTTCTAGCGTTTTTTGGGCAGCAAAAGCAATTGCGACACTCCCCACGCCGACGCTGGCAAATAAACCAAATATATTGATGGCATGAACATTAGAAAAAATAACAACTATAATGAATAGAAACAAAGAAAAGTTTATCCAGGTTGTGAGAAACAAGAGATCTTTGTTGAGTTTGCTGCCGCCTTGAGTAATCTTGGTTACGTAAAGCTTAAAAAATCGCTCCAGTACTCGATACCCCAACCATACAACCAAAAATGATGTAGATAATCCGACTGGAAATTCAATGATATCAATGAAATCCTTTTGGGGAACAAGCTGTCCAGTAATTAATAGGATCAGATCAGCAGTAAGCAGTAGACTGACTGATTGCAGAAAATCTTTGTCAGGCTCGATTGTTTTCTGAAAAATGCTCCAAATGCCAGAAGAGGCAAAACTTTTTTTAATTCCCAGTACTAAATTGGTTAACCTTGGCAATGCGCTGATAACCAAGACCATTGCAAATCCAACTGGAATGAGTCGTAGTTCTATGGGTAAACTTTCGGGAGCGAGCATAATAATTCAAGGCCGACGGTTTGATTTTTTCCTGGCTGCTTCACTGTCTAGCACATCAAGTGTGGACTGTGCAGTCCCATGTAAATCCTACGATAGAATCAGTATTTCAGCGTCTTAAACACAAAATGAATCTTCAACCCTAGATTTGGGCAAAAGCTCCACAATTATGAAATGCTAGTAGTTAAGTTTCAACTATAAGATAATGCCTTCTGAAATCTGGCCCTACGTTACTCCTGGCATTCCCGATGATTTATTTGAGCGGTTGCCAGGAATTCCCATGAGTAAGCGAGAAGTCCGGCTGCTGTTGATTTCTTTTCTGCGGCTGCAACCCGATTCGATTCTATGGGATATTGGAGCAGGGACAGGAACGATTACCGTTGAATGTGGATTACTCTGTCCTCAGGGGCGGGTAATTGCGATCGAGCGGGATGAGGAAGTGGCAAATTTGATTCGGAGTAATTGTCATCGCTTCGAGGTAAATAATGTTGATGTAATTGAAGGTAGTGCCCCAGAGTGCTTGCGAGACCTACCGGATGCCCCCCATCGGATCTGCTTGGAAGGAGGAAGAGCGCTCAAATCTATCCTGCAGGAATCCTGGCAGTATCTACAACCGGGAGGACGAATCGTGGCTACAGCCTCGAACTTGGAAAGTCTTTATTTGATCTCTGAGGGATTTGCTGAGCTACGGGTACGAAGCGTTGAAATCGTGCAGTCTTCAATCAACCGTTTGGAAAAGCGAGGCAGTCATCAAACCTTTGCTGCGATTGACCCGATGTTTATTTTGAGTGGTGAGAAGATTGATTGATTTGGCAGCCGAATCCGCCGTCAGTATGCTACAAAGCATTAAGTATCTTGAAAGACTCAGGAACCAGTCCTAACCAACAGATAATCAAATGTGACTCAAGCTTCCACCCCACTCGTGCTCAATCAGACCGTCCACCGCCACGTTTTACCCAACGGAATTGTTCTTCTTGTTATCGAAAATCCAACCGCTGATATTATCGCTGGTCGTCTCTTTTTTCGGACAGGGAGCTTGCGAGAACAGCGTCACCAGGCTGGATTATCCCACCTGCTCGCTGCAACCTTGACGAAGGGTACGGATCAACTGACATCGCTAGAAATCGCTGAACGGGTCGAGTCCGTGGGGGCTAGATTGAGCACTGACACCACCAGTGACTATTTCCTGGTGAGCTTGAAGACCGTTTCTGAAGACTTTACAGAAATTCTCCGGCTGACTGCGGAAATGCTGCGATCGCCTTCTTTTCCAGAATCAGAGATTGATCTGGAACGTCGGATTGCGATTCAAGCAATTCGCTCCCA
The DNA here is from genome assembly GCA_050331715.1 of Microcoleaceae cyanobacterium. Classification (GTDB taxonomy): domain Bacteria; phylum Cyanobacteriota; class Cyanobacteriia; order Cyanobacteriales; family Microcoleaceae; genus JBHJGO01. The sequence continues at coordinate 177 of JBHJGO010000157.1, read as the reverse complement.
ACAGGAACAGCCCTTTTCCATTGCCTTCAATGCTCTGAGGCAATTGCTTTATCAAGATCACCCCTACGCTATTTCTAGTCTTGGTACAGAGGAAACCGTCGCTCAACTGACCCAAGATGTTTTACAAATCTTTCATCAAGCCCACTTCCGACCGGACAATATGGTGGTTGCGTTTGC
>JBHJGO010000156.1:0-5132 GCA_050331715.1 Microcoleaceae cyanobacterium | reverse complement strand
AGGGTTTCAAAAATATGGCTCAAGTTCAACTAGTTTTCCTAGCGAGTCGGGAGTTCATGTGTGTTTGTATTAGATCCCCTTAGTGGTGCAGAAAACTTTTGAAAACCGTCTCAGGGTTGCACATCAGGATAATATCGCAGTCCTAAATCAATCACGAAAAAAGTGAAGGGGTTTGGGGACTTCGTCCCCAAGAAGGGGACACCGCCTCGCTCACCCCTATTTCACAAATCATTTGTGATTGCTATATCTCTAATCAATTGGTTGTGTTCTCTGGATTAGCGCTAGAGGGTTCAGCAGCATCCTGGTCTTCCGGAGTGGGGACAGCCTGTTCTGAAGTTGCTTTTGGGATTTTTTGCAACTCGATTTGCAATGTTTCCTGTTGAGTCTGTACCTGATCAACCTGGCTGCGGAGTAGATTGATTTCCTCTTGCATCACCTGCACTTTATCCGTGAGTTCAATCACTCGAGCGGGTACCTTTTGGTTAAGAGACTCAAACTCTTGCTGCAACTGTTCCACCTGTTGCAATGCGGCTGCTTGATCCGTTGCCGCCTGAGTTGCATCTCGTCGAGCCCGTTGCTGTTCGAGGAGGAGCCGATAAACCGACCAACAGGAAATACCAATTCCAATTAAAAGGGCGATCACAATTCCACTCACCAGCGTTTGTAACCAGCCTCGCAGTTGGGCTACATCACGATAGAGTTGCTCGACCTCCAGCTTAAGATCAACCTGCTGTTGTTGATAGTGGTCTAGAGAATGACTGGATAACTCCTGATTTTTTGGAGATGCTTCATTGGGTTGGGGGAATTCTGGGTTGACATTGGTCATGGGTAAGTCGTCCTGAATTGACTAGGGTTTACTAGATGGGTGCTTGTTAAATCGATATCTGTCAAATGGACATGGGGGAATCGACATAAATCAACGGTTCCGAAAGGGTAAAAGTTAGATTATAGGCAGACAACTTTTGAGAAACTTCCTCCTGTGCCAGTTCCAGCAATCGTTTTCGGAGATTAATTGAGTCCTCGCTAGAACCTGTAATGAAGATATTAATTCTGGCTTGGGTGATAGATTTCGGCTCTACAGTGGAAAACTTGATTTGGATATTTGCCCGCCGCCGCCCCCAAAAAGCATAGCTTGTCGCTTCAATCACTTGCTTCACGAGGGCCTGCTCAGCATTATTCAAAAATCGACTAAAGCTCAAGCAGAGCATGGCCATAATTTTCTTGCCTCGAGTGATATTCTCAACGTGCATTCCTGCCATGATTGAATTTGGCACAATAATCAAGGTGTTTTTCGCCACTGTCCGAATCTTAGTGGAACGCAGACCAATTGACTCGACTCGCCCATACACATCTTCCTTGTAGGGGTTAAACGTGACCCGAATGTATTCCCCTGGTAGATAGGGTCGATCCAGATAAAGTTCAATCGTACCAATTAATCGACTCAAGGCTTGCTGGGCGGCAAAGGCAACCGCCACACCACTGATTCCCAAGCTCGCAGTCAAAGCAATTAAATTCAGCTTTAAGCCCTGGGCAAAAATGATGATTGCAAATAGAATGATCATCAAATTAATTAACGTTTCAAAGACGAGAATGATTTCATTAACTTCACTGCCCCGGCGTTGCAAAACGCCAACCATTGAACGCCGAATCAAGCGCTGAGCCACACGAGATGCTAGCCAGGCAATACTGATGGATAGAATCAGATAAATAAAAATTCCCAGAAATGTGTAGAGATCTTTGTACTGGGATAGGAGATTTAAACAAATTGCCAGAAAAATCAGTGTGCCCGCAATGGAAATAGAATTCTGAACCGGCTGCACCAATTGCTCGTAGGTATCGGTGGTTTGCAGATGCAGTTGTTTCTCTGCTAAACGAAAGACTCTGCGGATAATCGAGGGCAGCGATCGCCCAATCATGGGAGAAATCACGGCCCCGACTAAAAACAGACCCAGACGAATCGTCAGTTCTATCGCGTATCGCTGGGCGTCCTGATCCAGCTCAATTATGTCCCCCATGAATAAATTCTCCAGTCAATTCTGCAGTCGGTATCCGGTAACAATAACAGTTTAAACACAGCATTAAAAACGCCGTTGGAGTACGCGAGGTGGCGGCGCACTGCACCACCACCTCTCAAATCCATGCCTCACATGATGACTTGAATTCTAAGAAGTTGCCCGATTGCCAGAAAAGGTCTCAACGCAGCGAACAAACATTTCAACGCCCATGCCCAATGCCGTTTCATCAAAATCAAATCGAGGATGATGATGGGGATAGGCCAGATCCTTCTCAGGATTGGCAGAACCCAGGAAGAAATAGCAACCTGGTACTTCCTGCAAGAAAAAGGACATATCTTCCCCACCCATGGTCTGACATTCTGGGACAACACCTGCTGGCGTTTCAATCACCGCTTCCGCCACTCCCCGAACGATCTGAACAATGTCAGGATCATTGACCAGAGCTGGATAGAGCGAGTAGTAGTTCAAATCATAACTCGCCCCGTGGGCCTGACAAACACCTGCAATCACCTGCTCCACTCGTTGATCAAAAAATCCAGCATAGTTGGGATCGAAATAGCGAACAGTGCCTGACAGTGTTGCCTGGTTAGGAATCACGTTATGGGTATGGCCCGCATGGAGAGAACCAACCGTCACCACAGCAGATTTCAGCGGATCAACATTGCGTCCTACGATGGCTTGTAACCCAGTGACGATGTAAGCCGCCACAACAATTGGATCAACGGTTTGATGGGGCATCGCACCATGGCCCCCCTTACCAAAGATAGAACACTCAAATTTCTCCACTGCGGCCATCATAGGGCCAGGACAAACTCCAACCGTTCCCAATGGCAAGTTATTCCAGAGATGCAAACCGATAATTGCATCGACGTCCGGAGCCTTTAAAACACCTGCCTCCACCATAGGCTTGGCTCCGCCTGGCCCCTCTTCTGCAGGTTGAAAAATCAGCTTTATTGTCCCCTTGAACGATTCAGGATGGTGGGCTAGAAAATGGGCTGTTCCCAGGGCAATTGCAGTATGACCATCATGACCGCAGGCGTGCATTTTGCCCGGATAACGAGAGCGATAGGAAACCTGGTTTGCTTCCTGGACGGGGAGAGCATCCATATCGGCTCGAATGGCAAGTACTGGCCCAGGTTCTAAACCCTCAAGGATCGCAACCACTCCCGTCTGAGCAATTCCTGCTTCAAACTTGATGCCCCACTGACTCAACGCCTCTGTCACTAGCTTGGCCGTTAACTCTTCCTGAAATCCTAGCTCAGGATATTGATGAAGCTGCCGTCGCCAGTTAACCAACTGAGATTGTAGCGCTCGAATCTCTGGGCGGATTCGGGTCAAGTCAATTGCAGGCTCGGAAGATATTGAATCAGGAGATGTTGAATCAGGAGATACTAAAACCATTTTAATTACTTACTGGGGTTGCCTGGATTCCCGCCTACACGGAAATGACGGTACACACAAAACCGAGATTGACAGACCACTGGAAACTCAATGAATGCTACCGATCGATCTGACGCAGTGCCTGCCATGACAGGAGGAAAAATCCGGTCGCACCAATTAGCACCAAAGACCCCTCTAGCAGGTTTGGGGCAAAAACTTCTATCATCAATCCTTCCCAGTCACTTCTGGATTAGGAATATTTTAACCTCAGTTTATCTGGGTCTCAACTTAAGGCGAGAAATTGGGCAGCGTCGTCGCCCAATTTCTCACTAATTACCTCAAGTACAGGGGTGGCTTCAGGAGTGGCGCTTGATCATGCCATCTTCTAAATCCAGGATGCGATCAGCAACATCCACAATCCTGGGATCATGGGTCACCATCAGAACCGTTGTCCCGCCTTCCTTAGCCAAATGTTTCAACAAATCGATAACGGCCCGTCCACTGCTAGAATCCAGGGCTGCCGTTGGTTCATCGGCCATGATGAGAGGAGGATGGCCAGCCAGAGCACGAGCGATTGCAACTCGTTGCTTCTGACCCCCGGATAAGTCCCGTGGCAAGTTTTTGCTTTGCGCTCCAAGGCCAACTTGTTCTAAAAGATGATGGGATTGATCCGATGCTGTTTTGCCCCGAATCCCCTTGATGTTCAGGGCAACCTCGATATTCTCAGCCGCTGTCAAAGCCGGAAAGAGATTAAACCCTTGAAAGACAAATCCGATTGAATGGAGTCGAAAATTCGCTAGCTTATTGCGAGACATTTTGGTGATCTCCTTCCCCAGAAGAATCACCTGACCTGCCGTTGGGGTCAGCAGCCCCGCCAGGATTGAGAGCAGTGTCGTTTTTCCTGATCCACTTGGCCCCATCAGGAGTTGAATGTCCCCCTGCTGGACATTTAAATCCACTCCCTTTAGCACCTTGGTGGTCTGGATACCGGATCGATATGCCATCTCAATGCCAAAAGCCTGAATTGCCATTGGTTTAGTGCTAATCCCAGTTTTGCCGTTTATAACCTGGCCGTCGGACATTATTAGCTCAATTTTTTCCATTCCTTGAAGAGCATAAATGCCTTGCTAGCAAATATGTCAATCGTAGACATCTGACACCAATTGTCTCCAACAGCAAGGTGACACTCAATCGAGCGTCACTAAACTATAAGCATATTTTAGCTGCTCCTGTGACTTGAAATGGTGAGTTTGGAACAAATCCCCAGCAGATCAGAAATTACCACACTATACAGCTTCGCCCAGTGGCATAGGAGGTTGCAATTGTCTGAGCAGACCAGGAAAGGTTATATTTGCCTTCTGAGTAATCGCTTCGTGGTAAACCCAAAGCATATCCTCTGCCTTCTGAGGCCAGGTGAATTTCTTAGCCCGTTCAATCGCCTTGACCGACATTTGTTGACGCAGGACAGTGTCCTCCACCAACAGCTCAATCTTGGCCTGGAGCTGCTCGATCAAGTCTTGATGAGATTTCAGTTCTATTTTGCAGCCCATTTCCTCTGTCACGTACTCACCGATCCCACCATAGTCAGCCACGATGCAGGGCAAACCATGGGCCATCGCTTCTAGCACTACCGCTCCGCCAAATTCTCGAATCGAGGGAAAGCAGAAAATATCGGCGGCCCCATAATACTGACTAACGGTTGCCTGGGGCACAAAGCCTGTGAATTGCACCTGCTTG
>JBHJGO010000155.1:0-17205 GCA_050331715.1 Microcoleaceae cyanobacterium | reverse complement strand
AAAGATTGATTCCAATCCCAGAAGTAGTTAAGCCCATGCCAGAGGTAGTCAATCCTAAGCCTGAAATATTCAGTCCTATTCCAGAAGTGGTTAACCCAACCCCGGACATGGTATGCCCAATACCGGAAGCAGATAATCCAGACCCAGAGGTTGTTAGGCCTATTCCAGAAGTGGTCAAGCCTAGACCTGAAAGATTGATTCCAACCCCAGAAGTGGTTAATCCAGCCCCAGAAACAGCGAGACTCATACCCGAAGCATTCAGACCTACTCCAGAAGTCGTCAAGCCTGCCCCGGATGTAGTTAACCCTACGCCAGAAGTCGTCAAGCCTATTCCAGAGGCCCATTCAACATCAGTGGCAAAAATGTAGGAACTTACAACATTTTCATGACTTGAGACATGATGCCGAGAACCGAACATCGAGCCAGCAACTCTTAGCGCTTCAACATCTTTAGCAGAGAAAAGTCGATCCAGAACTCCGCTGGGGTCAGGCTCATAGGAACCAGGCTCTAACTCAACAATCTTTTTGTCAGATAACTTTTCGTCCCACTCAACCGTAACGAACTGCTCATCAACCCAGTTAGAAGGATAGGTGGGTGGAATCCGAACTGTTGTGGAACGGGCCAACTGCAGCCAACGACCATCCGCGCAGCGATAACCAATCTCAACAACATAGTCGCGATCGCTTACCGGAATTGGAACGTACCACTCTCGGGCCACCTCATCACAAGGATATTCCTGAATGCTATGGGGAGTCTGATACTCCAAGTTGATATTGGTGACATCATAAATACGCAGAGCAAGCTGCTGTCCTCCCTGACGCTTCAGCCTCTCTTTGCTCTCACGAGGAATATCCCAGTAGGCATAGGCCCACTCTGGATCCCTCGGCATCAAAATAATGTGACTCGTGCCATACCCGCCCGGCAAATCAATCAGACCGTCATCAACAGATGCGAACGGGTCACTCACCTCGTCATCTCTCTTTTGGCCACTAGAAAAATTTCCCGCTTCAGCCTCCTCCTGATTTTGCAAGCTAGAGGATGGACGAACTGAAGCGAGTCTCTGAATCTGAATCTCCTGAATGGTCGCCAACAACTGAGACTTCCGCATGCGGCTATAGCGTGAAATACCGTACTCGCTTGCCAGTCTGCGAAGTTGTCGGAGGGTCATATCTTCTAAAACAGGTTGCTCTCTTGCCATGATCACTGGGTCTCCGCTCTAAAACAACAGATGGGTGACCGTAGAATTTTTTTGGGATCAACGGGATCACTCGATTTACTGAATATGTTGCAGAAAATATCCTAGTTGGTCAAGGTAAAGACCAAGAAAAATTAAGTATATATACACATTCACAAGATATGAGCGATGTTTTTGTCATGAAATCCTGACATTTTTTCCAGACTCAAGGACTGATGTCAGGATTTCACAACTTTTGTGACTTCCAGGAATCGCCAAATACGAACCAGCGAAGTTGACTTTTTGCGCAAGCCAGCAAATCGCTCGGTCAGCCACAATTTTTTCCAATAATTACTACAGCAAAATCCTACACAAAACCGTGTAGGATCTTATTGATCAACTATTAATGCTGAAATGATCGATTGAGCTAATACATTTTGCTCAATGGGTTATTAAGCTTGCTTAGGCTGAGCAGGTCGAAAATTGATAACTTTTCTTGCGGGGATATCTACTGTCTCACCTGTTTCAGGATTAGTCTTTGTTGTTGCAGGTCTGTCCTTAGGAATAAATGTTCCAAAATTAGGTAGAGCAACCTTTTCACCTTTCTTTATTTCTTCAGAAAGCGTGTCAAAAGCCATATCAATAACCGCCTTAACTTTTCCTTTGGGAAAATTAGTCTGCTCAGAAATTTTTTGAATCAATTCAGCTTTCTTCATGCTAAGAATCTCCCAATTTAGTAAGAAAGTAAAAGTTTGAAAAATGATTCATGACGCTTTCCAACTTAGACAGCTTTTGAGCTGAAGTTAAGCGCGAATCATCCTATATAACTATACTAATGCCCTTGTGTCTTTTTGGCAAGTCTATAGACACAACTTAGATAGAACTCTAAGAGTATGATACCCTGTAAAAAGTTTATGCAATAGACTCCTCTAGAAGAATTGCCACGTTTCTATGTCTTTATCTCAACTCTACAGACATGATCTGAAATCAAGCTTCCTATTGAGATATCACTTTATCTGGCATGTGAGACGCCGCAGTAAGGTTTTGCAAGGTACAGTTGTTCTAAGGTTGAAGGAATTAACGCAGGAAATTTGCGACACGCTGGAAGTAGAGATTCTCAAGCTAGATGTAAGAATCAACCACGTTCATGCTTTCTTGAGTTGTCCTCCTAATCTGTCACCCCACCAAATCATGCATCGAATTAAGGGACACACCGCTCATCAACTCCGCAGAGAATTTGAACACCTCTTAACGCTGCCCTCCCTCTGGACACGCTCCTATTTGGTTTCAACGGAGGAACAGATCTCCCGCGAGACCATCAGAGAATATCTTCAAAGCCAGAGCAAAAGAAACTAGATGCTATCTGGAAAAGACTTTTCCAGATAGCAATTAAGATACAAATTTAAGTTTCAAGGGCAATCGTTTCAGCTTCCCGACAAGCGACAATTGCCTCCTCCAACAAACCCTGTGCTTGCAAACTATCGACCAATTTATAATGAACGTCCCAGCGCTGTCTGTCGCGTTCTATCACTTGGCGGTAGTAGGTCGCAGCTTTTTCCCACTGCTCCTGCTGAAACCAAAGATCTCCCAGAGCTTGGCGCACTTCAACCCAGTTGGGGTACATCATTTCTGCTCGACGATAGCAGGCAATTGCCGCATTCCAGTTTTGCTGCCTGCGATACAGGCTGCCCAGCTCCAGATAAAGTACCTCCTGATGCGGTTTCAAATGGATTGCCTGCTGGTAAGCTGCTTGGGCTTCTTCTAAGCGCTCTTGGGCAGCAAGGGAGCGGGCCAGAAGCAGATAGGGTTCAAAGGATTTGGGTTGTGAACGCACCAATTTCTGGCAGGCTGCAACACAAGCACTGTATTGATTTTGGGTGTACAGCCACTCAGCTTGCTCCAGGGAAACTGATATTTCGGTCGAGCTAGGGGTCAGCATTTGCTGCTGGTCTAGGTCAGACGGTGACAAACTCTTTTGCTCTGGCAGATACTCTGACATGAGCTGCCAAACTTGGTAGTCACTATCGCCCTGACCCAGTTGCTTAACTTTATGGACAAGAGCTTTGGTAAGATTTTGTAGCGCCATTAAGACCCGTGGGTTAAGGTTCAGTGCCTGGCGATAACATTCTAGAACTTCATCCCAACGCTCCTGGGAAGCAAGAGCTTTACCAAGGCTGTTATAGCTTTCAAAGGCTGAAGGATTAAGCTGAATCGCCCGCTGGTAGGCTGCCGTCGCTCGCTGCCAATCTCCCCGAGCAGAGAAGATTTCACCGAGATTGTGATAGGCATCTGAACAGCCAGGATCAAGCTGAATCACTTGACGATAGCACGACTCAGCCTTGTCTATTCTTCCTTGGTTTAGTAACAAATTTCCCAGGGAGAGAAAGTCAGCAGGCTTACCCTGTTCAGGGTCAGTTAGTAAAGCCCGATACAAAGATAGTGCCGCTTCAACCGGTCGGTTGACCCGCTGCCAGACTTTGGCCAGGTTTCGATGGGCAACGGACAAATCAGGCATCAGGTAAATTGCCTCGCCATAGGCTCGAATGGCAGACTTCCACTGCTTCAATTGAGCATAGAGATTGCCCAAATTTGTGTGGGCGATCGCATCACGAGGCTTCAGCTCGACAACCTTTTGATAAGTCGCCAAAGATAACTCTAACTGGTCAAGCTGCTGCTGAGCTTTTCCTAGAAGTTCGTAGGCACTGACATTCCGCGAGTTCTCCTGAATCATCTGCTCACAGAATCGAATGACCCGTTCATACTCTGCCTGCTCATAGGCAACTTCAGCATCGGCCAATGTTGGAGCGGTTAGATTCGTCGATGCTAAATCTACAGCGTTTTGCTTTAAGTCCTGAGAAGCTTGATTCAAGCTCAGGTTAATTTTTTCTAGTTTGGAGTCAAGTTCAGTTGGCTGCTGGAGTCCCTGCTCAGTCTTTAATTCAGTCTTTGATTCAGTTTCTACTTCCGTTGAGCGAGGTATTGACTCCAAAGGTAACTTGGGTTCTGACAACTCGGAGATCCCTATCCTATCTGTTTCAGGTGCAACGGTTTTAGGAAGAACAGTTTCGGATATGACAGTTTTGGGTATGGTAACGGGGACTTGATTGGAGGGGGAATTTTGCTTGCCGTTCGTGACGGAGGTTGGAGCACTGGTAGCTGGAGTAGGTATTTCCTGGGGTTGCCTATCGAGGTACTGCTGAGCTTCTAACAGGTTTGGATCAAGTCTCAGAGCACTTTGAAAACAATTAACTGCCTTTGTTACCTGTCCATGTTTCCATAGGGTTTGACCCAGGGATATGTACTGATTTGCGGTTATCCCCTCTGGCTCAAGATTATGGGCTTCATACAAACAATCCGCTGCTTCAATCGGTCGATCTAGGCGCTTCCAAACTCTGGCTAAATTCCGATAGGTTTCGGCAGAGTTTGGGCGATATTCCAAGGCTTTCTGATAGGCCGCAATCGCAAGTTCCCACTGCTTCTGGCGAGCATGAAGACTCCCCAAATTAGCGATCGCCTCGACGTAGTCGGGCTGTAGCTCGATTGCTCGACCATACCACTGCTTGGCCACTTCAAACTGGCCGATGGTCTGTTGAATGTCGCCATAGGTCTTGCAGGCTGGGGCAAAATCAGGTTGATGAATCAGGGCTTGCTCACAGGCACGCTGCGCTTCAGACAGTTGTCCTTGACGAATTAGGTTCTCTGCCTGGCGATGGTATTGGACAGCTTGACTTTCAGTACTAGTCAGGGTTTGCGGTTCCATAACAGAATAAGCAGAAGGTGAACTCTGGGGGAAAACTCGTTGCAGGGGGCGAATACCAACAATCTGCATCAATTTTCGGAGCGAATCGAGGTTGATCCGGAGATCTTCAGTGAGCGGCACACGGTAGATTAGCTGCCTTAGCGGATAACAGGTAAAGGTATCCCCCGTCAGGTAGTAGTGCTGGAGCTGAAGATGCTGACTGATAACCCAGAAATAGTGCCGCAGATAGTGAGGAGCCATCAGCTCAATTACCACGGTTCCAGGATGACAGTGCATTAAATTTGTTAAACCACTACCATGGGCCGACACAATGATGTCCGCCTGAGAAAACAATGCAGCCTGATACTCTACTGAAAAATCTTCTAAAGCAACAGTGACAAAACCACTGTTGGTTAGCTCAGAAATTACTTCACTTTCATTTAAGATTCTACGATATTTTGCTCCCTTGCGGCTAATGTAGATTCGCTTTGGTAAATCCTCCAGAGCCAATGATTGGGTATCAGCAAACAGGCGACGATGGAAAGCAATCGTAAAGGGGGTTGGCCACCCCACCGTTGCAGGAAAAGGAGGGACAATCAGTTCATCGGCCTGAATGTAAGGATGGAGGTCATTTTCAATCACTTTATCAAGAGGAATCCCTAACCGCTCCAGAGTCTCTCGTTGAAATCTTGAGCGTGCTGAATTGAGCACAAACCAATCGATCTCTTCCAGGTCAATTCCCTGTTGCTTGAGGATCTCAATCCGAGGCAGAACATCGATCATCCAGTGGAAATAAACATTACCTGATAGTCCTGATAAAACGGCAACCCGACCGGATAGAAACTCTACCGAGGGTAATTCCTCGTGTTTAAAAATCTGATGCTGTCGAAAATCTTGTTGATTGGAGCATCCGGGTAGAGGAGTCGGATAGAACTGCGAGACTTCGGGCACGAGTTCATGATCAGGACGAATGATAGCGATCGCATTGCAAATATTCCACCAGTTCTGATGGGGAACAATCCAAGCTTGACCTTGAGGAATATGAAGTGTTGGAGCCTGAGAGTAATCAATGGAGATCGCACCGTCCTGAGTAATTTGATAAATTCCATCTCCCAGGTGCAGCGGGTTAAATTTTGACGTAATTTTTTGCAGACAAATGGGGCAATCTAACCCCTGACATTGATGCTCCGGAGCCCGCATTAAGATTTCCTGCGGCAGTTTGATATTGAGCGGTTTGGGCTTTAATTGGATGCCTTGCTCTGCTTGACGCTGAGCGGCAAGAGCCGATTCGAGTCCCTGCTGCATCTCTGTAGAGTTTGGTTGAATTTTCAAACCATTTTGATAGGTAATTACAGCCTCCTTAAAGCGGTACTGTTGCTCAAAACACCTCGCTAACTTCAAATGGGCCGGAACGAAATCTGGTTGGATTTTGACGGCGGTTTGGTAATAAATTTCTGCTTGTTGGTAATTGCGATAGTCATCCCAGGCATTTCCCAAATGCAGGTTTACCTGGGCAAAGATGGGACGGATTTCACTTTCGTCATAATTCTGCTGGAGGAGCTGGAGAAACTCAATGCACTTGAGCCTAGCGCAATCCAACTCAGTCTCTGGCTTAAGATCAGCAAATTCGGTTTGATAGGACTGAATAAAAGATCGCTCTAGCGCTACTGAACGTTGCAGGAATTTCAGTGCTTCTGAAATTTCGCCCAGTTGTAGCAATGACCAACTGTAGTAGCTGAGAGCAGAAATTGAATCGGGCTGCGACTGTAAAACCTTTCGGAAACACTGGAGAGCCGTGTCATGCAGACCCTGCTGCTGAAAGGCTCGGCCCAAGTTTTGATGAGCATCTAGAAGGTCAGGTTGGAGTTGAACGGCTTTCCAGTATCCTGCGATCGCCCGATCAAAGTCTTTCTGACGAAAGAAAATCTCTGCCAGGTTGTTGTGGAGCTTAGCATTGTTGGGCCAGTGAACAATGGCAGCTTGAAAGGTTTGAATTGCCTCCTCAGTCCTCTGCTGCTCTGCCAGTAAACACCCTAAATTGCAATGAATATCCGCCTGCTCTGGATCAAGGTCAAGCACAATGCGATAACGATGAGTTGCCGCTTCGAATTGGCGTTGATAGTGTAGAGCCAAGGCCAGACGATACTGGGCCTCGATCCAATCAGGCTTGTAAGCTACGGCCCGATGATAGTACTCTATTGCTTTTGTCGGTTGATTCTGCTTTTGCCAGAGCAAACCTAAGTTATACAGGACTTCGGGCTGTTCAGGCTGATCCAATAGTGCTTTTTCATATAGATTGATCGCGGATTCAATCTGTCCTTGTTTGACATAGGAGGATGCCTGATTCCCCAGGGTTTTTAGCGAGGATTGTTGTAAAGAATCAAGCATATTAATATAACTGGCACATGAGAGACATCTATATATACTGTTCTAACCTAAGACAGTCTGGAATTTAGACTAAATCAAGCACTTTTACCCGAAGTATTTAAAAGCCAAAAAACCTGACAGGCCCTGCGGCTTGCCAGGTTCCATTTTATGGACTGATGCTCTCAGTAGAACATCCCGAAATCTTTAAAGAAAAACTTCCCCGCAGATCTCGATCAGGTTAGTTATTCCCTACTGAAGCCCAAACTGCTGTCTAACCTGACCTCAAGTTAGATGAGCTTGATATCATCTACGTCAAGCTCTAGATCGTCGTCACCGAAGATCGCGATACGCTCTAGACGAACCTGTCCTCCAGGATTGGTAATCGCGTAGTACAACGCTGGATTTGCTTCTGCACCTGGGGTACGAGTATCGTTCTCAACAAAGAACAGACTAGGTGCACTTGGATCGCTGCCAGCAGCACGAGCGATCGCAGAAGCATCCTTGAGGTTGTCGGTAGTGACAAACTCACCAGGCAACACATTGCCATCAGCATCTGCCTGAACTTCAGTGAAAAAGCCACTATTGAAGATGTCAGCATCTAAAGCAATCTCATCCTCACCTGAGGTGAAGTCAACAATCAGGTCATTACCGAACTCCTTGAGTTCGCGTCGAGGCTGATTACCGGCACCTGGATCAAATGGATCCGCATTGTTGAATTCTAGGGAAAAGGTATCAGAACCTTCACCACCCACTAGAGTATCTTCATCGCGAAAGCCTGCGATGAAATCGTTTCCATCTCCGCCACTAATGAAATCATCATCGGCGTCAGTACCAACCAGGAAATCGTTTCCTTCAGTACCGATTATTACGTTAGACATGAGTAACACTCCCTTTTGGAAAACTTGGAGGACAAATTAAGAGGGTCAAATACCTAGGGGCTAAAACCCCTTGAGGCTTATGGACCGTCTGCTCTGGCTTAGACTTTAAAAACTGCTAGGCAAGCGTCAGCCAGAATAGTAAGAAAAAAAGACAGAATAACAGTTGCAATCTCGTACAAAATGCAAAGATTGCCGATCTCAACCAAGCTTTAACCGAAATCTAGGACTAGGAAAAATGAACCTGAAACAACGCACCTCGCAAGGCAATGAAACTCGTTACCCAGAGACGGATCAATTTCCCTTCAATAACCCTGCGCCAAACCCAGGGGGATCTGTAACATTCTTGGGCAACATCCCACTCTCCTACTCAGTTCAGGAGGACTTTTCCTAATAAAGGTTTCCTAGCCTTCCATATGTTATACCCTGAAGATAAAGCTTAGACAAGCGACAGAATGTAAAATCGAGCCCTTTTGTGTAAAGCTTTTGTAAAACTTTTGTTGATTGGGGCCTGTACATCCCAAAGCAACGAGTAGGGAGCCTACTCATTGCTTTCACCTAAGCTGACATCTCAGTAGGTGGATTGGTCGACTCGTTGGCCAGCATTGGATGCTAGATTATCTCAAAGTCCTCTGAGCCGAAGTCATCTAGGTTAGAGTCTTCGCCAAAGATCGCGATACGCTCTAGACGAACCTCACCCGCAGGATTGGTAACAGCATAGTACAACGCTGAATTTGCCTCTGCACCTGGGGTACGAGTATCGTTCTCGACAAAGAACAGACTAGGTGAACTTGGGTCACTACCAGCCATGCGAGCGATCTTGGAAGCATCCTTAAGGTTATCAGTACTGACAAACTCACCAGGTAGCAGATTGCCGTCAGCATCTGTCTCGATTTCAGTGAAGAAGTCACCACTAAAGATGTCAGCATCCAGAGCAATCTTGTCCTCTGAAGCATCGAAGTCAGTAATAACGTCATTACCGAACTCCTTAAGTTCACGTCGAGGCTGATTACCTGCATCCGGATCAAAGGGATTCTCATCACTGAACTCTAGGGAAAAGGTATCAGCACCTTCACCACCCACTAGAGTATCTTCATCACGTAGGCCTGCGATGAAATCGTCTCCACCTAGACCACTAATGAAATCTTCATCGCCAGTACCAACCAGGAAATCGTTTCCTTCAGTACCAATTACCAAATTAGACATGGGTCAATAACTCCTTAAGAAAACTTGGAAGACAAAGAAACGAGAATTAGAAAACCTTTCAAGGCTTCTGATCATTTGCTCAAGACAATTTGACGATTAGCTGCTAGGCAAACTGTCAAGATTAAGTAAAATACTGAACAGCCTCTATGAGAGCTGACAGGATAAACTACGGCAACTTTCGATGGGAAAAATTATTAAGTTGCCAAAATACAACCAAGCTTTCCAATACCTAGTCCATATTCATTGCAATTAAAGGACTAGATCAATGCTAGAAGGTATGAAACCAAAGCCAAAAAAACCGATAGAACCTTACCCGCTTCCTGGAAGGATAGCAGCATCAACAGCGGTTGTCGCATTCGACAGGGGCGTTGATTGCTTCACTAACTTCCTACTCCAAGCATCGATACAAAACTAGACTCATCGGAAGCACTATCTCCAAACCCCCACGGCTGGTAGCGACATAGTAGAAGATCCCTTCACAATCAGAAGTAAATCGTTTGGATAGCGCTGAAGTCGACATAATGAACAGACTTGAATTCATTATGCATCGTTCCCAGTGAACTATAACATTGGTAGACGCTGAAGCACTCGTATAACAGTAGTTATGCTCGGCTCATTTATTGTTATATCTCAGTTACCAACATACAAACAAGCGGTCTATGTGAAATTAACAGTAATTTCCGTAAAGCTTTTGTAAAATCCATGGGAATCCCCAGATTTACTGAATATATTATGTCGATTCTGGACTTAGATCACTGGATTAGCTACGTGTTCTAACGGTGTGACATTTTTTGTTGTGTCACCAGGCCTACAAGAAATACAGAATGGGCATCCCCAAAGCTGAAGTCTTTGATAGAAAGGGATATTCGCTAAATTCATTAACACTGATTCTTCGGCAATAAACATGAGTGATAAAGCAAGTGATAAATCACTTGCTATAAGATTACCTACACTGACAATTAGCATTGTATTTTCTCCTCGAACAATTGCTGCAATACCAACCAGTTTTGCTCTGCCAACTGGAGCTTCATGATTCCGAACCATGTAATGGAACGAGTCAGTGATGATTGTGATATCTAGTTCAGCTCACGAAGATGAGCCGGAAAATCAGTAAAGCACCTCTACTATTCCTGATACACAAGAATGACGGAGGCGCTTTCAAGGCTAGATTCGCTTAATTATGTAGGAATAACAGTTTCAGAACTGTTCAAGTTACTTCCACCCTGCTCGATCCATAACTTGGATTGCTGCGGCATTATTCTTGCCGTAGGTTGCGACACTGACCGGATCGCTCTTAAACGTGCCAAACTGAGATAAACTTTCAGGAACAGCGACTCCTGCAACGACTGGATATTCGTTATTACCCATAGCAAAAATCTTTTGCGCTTCAGGACTGGCTAAATATTCCAAAAATTGAATCGCCCCTGCTTTGTTAGGAGCATTTTTGACCACGCCTGCACCACTAATATTGATATGAGTTCCCCTGCCGCGCTGGTTTGGGAAAAACATCCCGACCTTCTGAACAATTGCCTTATCCTCTGGCTTACTAGAAGCTGCAAGGCGACCTAGATAATAGGAATTGGCTAGAGCAACATCTCCTACTCCTGCGGCGACAGCCTTGATCTGAGCCGTATCATTACCTTCGGGGGGTCGAGCAAAGTTTTCGACCAAGCCCTCAGCCCACTGCTCTGTCTCCGTCGAGCCAACATTTTGGATCATGGAGGCCACAAGGGACTGGTTATAAATATTGCTGGAGGAACGAACCAGGACATTGCCGTTCCATTTAGAACTCGCAAGGTCTTCGTAGGTCGAAAGTTGGGTTGGGTTGACCTTGGCCTTGTTGTACATAATGACCCGTGCCCGCTTGGAGAACCCAAACCAGTTATTACTTGGATCTCTCAAACTTGCGGGGATTGCCTGAGATAATTTAGCAGAAGAGATGGGTTGAAAAATTCCAGCCTGTTGTGCCCGCCAGAGATTCCCCGCATCGACCGTAATCAGCACATCAGCTGGACTATTAGCTCCCTCGCTCTTGATTCGCTCAACCAATTCAGTGGCTTTGCCTTCCACAAGGTTGACTTTAATTCCTGTTTTGTTGGTAAAGCCCTGATAAATCTGGTTGTCAGTGTCATAGTGGCGAGCAGAATAGAGATTGAGTTCCTTCGGATTGGCCGAGCCTCGGCGAGGTTGGCTGAGTTCCCCCAAAGTAATTGTTGCCACAGCAGCACTTCCCGCCAAAAAGCTGCGTCTGGTAAGATTGCCCATTGATGATTCCTATCCTTTACTTTCTTAATTACACTAATTCTCAATTGCATGAGCATGAAAGATTATTGTATCAAAATGAAACTTTTTATCAATAGGCTGTTCGATAAACTCTGAGGGCCATCCAGAGGGTCGCCGGAAGGATCTAACTAAAATGAGAAGCCTGTGGCACGGGGGAGATTTTCTTGATTGCTGCCCGACTCAAAGTATTGTGAGGTAAGTTTTTTCAGGGCTGATGGGCAATAATCTGAGCTGTTGATTCTGTAAATCCAATTCAATTCCTAGCGCTTCCAGTGGAATCATACCTAACAACGCAGAACTGCCTCCAGGCAACTCCAAACATTCAAAGGTTCCTTCTCGGTCTAACAGAGAGATTTTGGCATCCTGAAAAATTCGAGCCTTTCCAATCCCGCTCGCCGTTTCTACGTCCACTTCCTTCAGTAACTCTAATCCGAGCTGAGCCACAATATCCTTCGGTAAACAGAGCTTGGTTGCACCAGTATCAACTTAAAACATCCTCCAGCGTGACAGACCGTATCTGTTCTGCGGTAATCGCTGCTCGCCTTGCCAGAATTTGGTCTGCACGATTAATCACTGTCAAAGGGGTTAAGATTCTGCCCATGTTCTGATCCAGCATTGCCGTTATAACCATACTCCCAGATTCAAGGGTTGTCAGGGGTGTGTCAAAATAGAGATTCAGTCCCTAAACCGGATGCAGGGTGCATGAGCAAAGCATAATGCACCAGTTGTTCCCAAGCCTGAAACTCTATTGTAAAGTTCACTCATTTAAAGCCCACGAATCCCCCATGACTGTTAACTCTCCCGTAGAATTTCAGGACGAATTTGAGGTTATTGTTGTCGGTGCTGGCCATGCCGGATGTGAGGCAGCTCTGGCGGCGGCGCGATTGGGATGTCACACATTAATGCTGACCCTGAACCTGGATAAAATTGCCTGGCAACCCTGCAACCCAGCTGTGGGAGCACCCGCAAAATCTCAACTGGCCCATGAGGTGGATGCCTTAGGGGGAGAGATTGGCAAGATGGCGGATCGCACCTACCTACAGAAGCGAATTCTGAACTCATCCCGTGGCCCTGCGGTGTGGGCTTTGCGGGCGCAAACTGACAAGCGGGAATATGCGGCAGTCATGCGGAATATTGTTGAGAATCAAGCGAACCTCTCGATTCGGGAAGGCATGGTTACCGATCTGGTTCTGGGGCCGAATCAGGAAGTGATCGGGGTAGAAACTTATTTTGGCGTTTCCTTCAAGTGTCAAGCGGTGATTCTCACCACTGGAACCTTCCTCGGCGGAGTTATCTGGGTTGGCAATAAGTCAATGGCTGCCGGACGAGCCGGAGAATTTGCAGCAACGGGATTAACCGAAACCTTGAGTCAATTGGGGTTTGAAACTGGACGCTTGAAAACAGGAACGCCAGCACGGGTAGACAAGCGTTCGGTGGATTACACAAATCTGGAACCTCAGCCCGGTGATTCAGAAGTGCGCTGGTTTAGCTTTGATCCTGAAGTTTGGGTAGAGCGGGAACAGATGTGTTGTCACCTGACTCGCACAACGCCAGAAACCCATCGGTTGATTCGAGATAACTTGCACCTATCTCCGGTTTATGGTGGTTGGGTCGATGCTAAAGGGCCACGTTATTGTCCTAGCATTGAAGATAAAATTGTTCGCTTTGCTGACAAAGAGAGTCATCAAATTTTTATCGAACCTGAAGGGCGCGAAATTCCTGAACTCTACATTCAAGGGTTCTCAACCGGATTGCCAGAGAACCTACAACTTCGAATGCTGCGCTCTCTTCCTGGTCTGGAGAAGTGCATCATGTTACGACCCGCCTATGCGGTGGAATACGATTACCTCCCGGCAACCCAATGTTATCCCACCATGATGACCAAGAAAATTGAAGGGCTTTTTTGTGCGGGACAAATCAATGGAACCACAGGGTATGAAGAAGCTGCCGCCCAGGGAATTGTGGCAGGCATCAATGCAGTGCGGTTTGCTCGAAATCAGGAAATGGTTGTCCTGTCCCGTGAGGGGAGCTACCTTGGAACCTTGCTGGACGACCTTTGCACCAAGGATTTGCGGGAACCCTATCGTATGCTAACTAGCCGTTCAGAATATCGGCTGTTGCTGCGTTCGGATAATGCGGATCAGCGATTAACGCCCTTGGGCCGCGAGGTTGGATTAATTGATGATCGCCGCTGGCAACTATTCCAGCAAAAACAAGCCAATATTGAAGCTGAAAAACAGCGCCTGACTTCTACTCGCGTTAAAGAGCGGCATGAAGCAGGAATTGCTATTGCACAAGATACTCAACAACGGATTAAGGGGTCAATTACTCTGGCGGATCTACTCCGTCGTCCTGGATTCCATTACTCCAATCTGGAATTCTACGGTTTAGGAAGACCAGAACTGGCGAAAGAAGAAAAGGAAGGGGCAGAGATTGAGATTAAGTATTCTGGCTATCTGCAACGCCAGCAGTATCAGATTGATCAAATTAGTCGCTATGCCAGCCGTAAGTTGCCGGAAACCCTGGACTACATGAATATTACTACCTTATCTATGGAATCCCGTGAGAAATTAACACAAGTTCGTCCCCTAACTGTGGGTCAAGCAGCTCGAATTGGCGGAGTTAATCCAGCCGATATTAACGCCCTGTTAATTTTTCTAGAAACTCAAAATCGTCAGCAAAAAGTCAGCTAAACATTATATTTTCCTCTCGACACCAACAATCTCCTACCTTGGGCAAGGTTCTTTCTAGGTGAACAACTTTTAGAATACTCCTGCAACCTTTGCTGATAAGGAGTATCCGCATGATTCTGGTGATAGTTGGCTGCTGCATTCTTCTGGCGGCAACTTTCGATATCGTTTTGACAATTCTTACGGTTGGGGGAGGTGGCCCAATCACTAGCTGGGTTTCTGAACGAATTTGGGGAGGAGTCTTAAGGATTCATCAGATCAAGCGAAGTCATCGTTTACTCTCGGTCACGGGTTTATTATTACTGGTTGGTGTCGCGGCTGTCTGGTTTTTCTTGAGCTGGGTTGGCTGGATACTGATCTTCAATGCCACAACCTCGGCTGTTGTGAATGCCTCAACTAAGCAGCCTGCAAACGTCTGGGAACGGCTCTACTTTGTCGGCTATACCCTGTCAACTCTAGGTATGGGAGATTACCAACCTCAAGGAAAAACCTGGCAAATTATGACTGCCCTCGCTTCTGCCTACGGCTTTTTCATCACCACTCTAACTCTGGCCTATCTGTTACCAGTTGTTTCAGCAACTAGTCAAAAATACTCCTGCGCCCGATACATAGCTTGTCTAGGGGGAACTTCAGACAAAATTCTAACCCAGGCATGGAATGGATCTGACTTTGGACAATTTGATCAACATTTAATTACCCTATCTCCGATGCTAACTCAGCTCGGAGAAAACCATTTGAACTATCCAATCCTTTATTATTTTCATAGTATAGAACGAAATCGAGCATTAGCACTTAGTATTGTTGCGCTGGATGAAGCTTTGACTCTGATTAAATATGGTATTCCACCCTCATCTCAACCTGATCTCGCAGCAGTAGAAACCCTTCGCCGGGTGATTGCCGGTTTCCTCAAAACCCTTCATTCTGTCCATATCGAACCTAGGACTCCAGCACCTCCACTGCCTGCTTTGGAACTTCTAAAAAGAGCGGGAATCCCGACGGTTAGTTACAAAGAATTTGAGCAATCAACTCAACAAATTACACGACGGCGACAACTTCTCCTAGCCCTGGTTCAAAATGATGGCTGGGTCTGGGATGCGATCGCCTCCAGTCAGACTACCAGTCGGGCTAGCGACCTATCTGACGACACAATTGTGGCTCAATTAACCCTGCACTAAAGTGAGCGCCAGAAGATGATATCTCCTATCATTGAACTGTCTTTCACAGCATTGCAAATGTCTTTACAAGTACCTGCTGGAGCGGAGGGAGACGTTAACTTTTCTCCTCGCCGTCGTGCTTGGGCAGAAGCTCATATTGATGATCAGACTCAAGCTCTGTTAGATCGAGACCGTCAAGTATTTTTGCGGCAGTCGGTTTCGACTCCTTGTCTGTCTGCGATTCGTTATGCAGAGGGGATCTGGATTGAGGATATTCAGGGACGGCAATTTTTGGATTTCCATGGAAACAATGTTCACCACATTGGCTATGGTCATCCGCGATTGATTACCGCCATTACCCAACAATTGCAGGAATTGCCCTTTGCTCCCCGGCGATTTACCTGTGAACCTGCGATTGAATTGGCCGAAAAGCTCGCCCAAATGACTCCTGGCAATTTAGGGAAAGTTCTCTTCACCCCTAGCGGTTCCGATGCGATTGAAATTGCACTGGCCTATGCCAGGGCTGCTACAGGCCGCTTCAAAACGATCTCTTTCTGGGATGCCTATCATGGGGCAGGATTCGGGGCGCGAAGTATTGGTGGAGAACAACTGTTTCGAGGGGGCAATATCGGCCCGTTACTACCTGGAACCGAACATATTCCTCCCTTCGGTGATTATCGAAATGCCTGGGGCGTTCGTTCTGGCAGTGCGGAACTCTGTGCCAACCAGATTCGTTATGTTCTGGAAAAGGAAGGCGACATCTGTGCGGTGATTGCGGAACCCTCCCGCGCTGTTCCCTACATTGCTCCACCAGGATTCTGGCAAACGGTTCGTCAGGCTTGCAATGAATTTGGTGCGTTGCTTATTTTCGACGAAATTCCTACGGGTCTGGGGAAAACTGGGAAAATGTTCTCTTGCGAACACGATCAGGTGGTGCCGGATATTTTAGTGCTAGGGAAAAGCTTAGGGGGTGGCGTTCTACCGATTGCTGCGACGATCTGCCAACCGGAACTAGATGTCTGTGAACATTATGCCCACGGCCACTACACCCACGAGAAAAACCCAGTCACAACCCGAGCGGCCCTAACCACCCTTCAGATTATTGAAGACGAGGGTTTAGTGGAAAACGCGGCTAAAATTGGAGCGATTGGCCTGGAAAGATTACAGGAAATGATGCAACGTCATCAATTAATTGGGGACGTGCGAGGCCGGGGATGCCTGATGGGAGCGGAGTTAGTCCTGGATCGAGACAGCCGAAAACCTGCACCGGAAGCAGCAGATGCAGTTCTGTATCAAGCCTTAAGCCGTGGATTGAACTTTAAAACCACCATGGGCAATGTTTTGACGCTGACCCCTCCTCTGGTTGTTACAGCAGACCAAATGCACCAAGCAATGGATATTCTGGAGGAATCGATTACAGCGGTAGAAAACGAGTTGGGATGGGAACTCCAGCATCTCTAGTAATAAACTTAGGTGCCAACGGCAAATCTACGGCCGACATTATCGAGGAATATCCAGAACTTGAACCTGAAGATATCCGACAATTTCACAATTTCTACAATACGCGGCTTTGTTAGCCAAAGAGCAAGTCTTCCAATCGTGCTAGATTTTTTCGGGATCAATGCCCTGCGACCGCAATAATTCAGTCAGACGTTCAGCCCGTCCGCGATCCTGTAGGAGTAGAGATTCTGCTTGCTCAGCACGTAGACGTTCTGTC
>JBHJGO010000154.1:0-13425 GCA_050331715.1 Microcoleaceae cyanobacterium | reverse complement strand
CTATTGATCAGAATCGGTCTTCCGGTGAGGTTCGTAAGGATGCAGAAGCCTACTTTCCCCACCAGAGACGTGTTCTGCTACAAGCGGCTTCATTGCCTGTGTCTGGCTTACAATCAACCAAGCTCGCAACGCGGCTCACCTATGTGCAGTTGCGCCATGCCTTCACATCACAGATTTTTTAATATTCTGCTCAGTCCACATTGGATGTGACAGTTTCTCGATTGCCACTTGCTCACCTTAAAGCATGTTAAAGTAGTCATCAGCCTATGCACTGATGGCTATTTTGAAGTTTTAAGGTTTCAGCACTGTTTCCATGGATCTTCCATCCTTCCTATGGCTCTGGAAAATAGCCGCTTGGTCAATGGGATTCTCTCTTCTGGCCTATTTGTTGCTGGTTGTGACTGGGGGCTGGATGTTCTACACCCGTCAGTTAGACCGACCTCGTCCTGATGGGCTACGAATGGCTCATTTTTTAATTGGAGGGACTATGGTGGGCCTGGTTTTGCTGCTGCTTACTATTGGCCTTGTGGGGACATTAGGACATTACGGAAGCTTGGGTCATTCGGCTCATCTTCCGGCAGGAATAGTTGTAGTAATCTTAGTTTTAGCCTCAGCTTGGAGTGCCACTCAGATTAGCCCTGAGCACACTTGGGCGCGACCCCTACATATCACTCTAAATATCGCGTTGATGTTTAGCTTTTTGATTGTTTCTTTTACGGGTTGGGAAGTTGTACAAAAGTATTTATGAGATGACTTAAAAACAAAGATCTTTTTAGTCGGTTTCCAGGTCACCCGGTCAATGAATTAGGGGCTTATTACAGGTCGTCTATATATTTTTTAAAACTTAGGAGTTTGACGAATACTGGAAACAGCGTCTCTGTTAAAACATTCTTTCCATGATTCACTCTAAATCCATCAGTTTTCTCCTGGCTTTCTCCCATGATCTGAGCTATAACAGTGTTTTATCTAAATTTGATTTAATCACTGAGAATGTTTAGGATGATGCCAGACTCCGGATGAGACTAAAATATTGTGTATAATCCAACTATCACTGCTTTTTAAAGGCCTATCGCTTGCCGTAACGAAGCTTATGTATGTGACTTACTGTATACGGTTTACTCCAAACTGTTTAATCGCTAACCCATGGAAGTAGCCTGAACCTAAGTTTGTGAACAGATTTCTATTGTTTGTTGATTAGTCAGGTTCTCTACTACTTTCAAATTTCTCCAGAAAACAGTGCTCAGTATAAGCAGTGTAGAGATTCAGCAGTTATTCAGTGGGTCTCAAGGTGTATCTATAGATTGATTCGGTTCATATTTAATGAAGGTGGGTAACTTCTATGTCAGCTAGTCAACGCAGACGATATCACAACGTCATGGAGGATATGGTCTCCGAGGAAGTGCGGAGTCAGATGACTCAGCTTTCTCCTCGCTTGACCCAGTATATTCAGCGAACGGAGGTTGAAACTTATGCCTTGAATCGCCTTCCACCCCTCTATGCATCAAGTAAGGAAGGGTGGTTGTATCAGCAGAAGCGAGGTCGTGCCGAGTTATTGTCTAAAGTCAAGACAGCAGTCCGACAAGCTCTTATGGCCGTTCAGCAAGATCCATTGAGGAATTCGACTCCGATTGTCAAGGAGCAAGAGGAGCAACCCGTGAAGCGGAAGGTTGTAGAAGTTTCCAATGAGCCAGATTCAGTACAGAAACAGATGCCAACTCACCCCTACTACTGGCAACAGAATCAAGATACTCGGTCTAGACGAAAAGTGCGCTAGGGCAGCAGTGGAAAGAAATGACCAACAGGCCCTTGACCCCGACCCAGTTTTAGGGAAGCTTGCAGGGCTTGGACAATGTACTGCTTGGCAGATTGGATCGCAGGCAGTAGCTCCTGGCCACGGGCAAGATTAGCCGTAATAGCAGCAGAGAGAGTACAGCCTGTGCCGTGGGTATTCGTTGTGCCGATTGTTTCCAACTGTAGAACCTGTTGCTGTGATCCATCGAACCAAAGATCGACCCCTCGTAATGTTCCAGGCATTCCGCCACCTTTCACTAAAACAGCCTGGGGGCCAAGTTGATAGATAGTCCGCGCCGCTTCGCCCATATCCTCCAGGGTTTGAACCTTGAGACCTGACAGAATTTCAGCTTCGTAGCGATTGGGGGTCACCAAAGTTGCCTGGGGTATCAATTTTTCTTTCAGGTCAGTAACAGCTTGGTCGTCAATCAACTGCACTCCTGCACGAGAAACCATGACCGGATCAACCACCAATGGATGAAGTGCTAGGGATTGAACCTGAGCCGCAACAGTAGTAATAATCTCAGCATTGAGCAACATTCCAGTTTTGACTGCCTGTACCCCAATATCTGAAACCACTGCTTCTATCTGAGCAGCTACCACCTCACGAGAGAGAGCCTCTACCCGAGATACCTCCAAAGTATTCTGGGCAGTCACACAGGTTAGAGCACTAGCCCCGTGCACACAATGGAAAGCAAAGGTTTTCAGGTCGGCCTGAATTCCTGCCCCTCCCCCGCTGTCTGAACCTGCAATGGTTAGTGCGACCGGAACGGAGAGACTTAGCTGCGCTTCTAACAATTAACAGTTCTCCAAAGCTCAACGTTCTCCAGTCATCCTCATCGCTGAGGACGTCGTCGTCGGAGAAAGTCAGGAATGTCCAGTCCAGGCTGACCTTTATTCGGATCTGCGGGAGTGGATGCGGGTTTGGATTGAGGAACTGTTGACTTCGGTGCAGTGGGTCGAGATAACGTCTGGGCATCCTTTGAAGTCGGCGCAACCTGCTTCAGTTCACTGGAAAACCCAGTTGCAATGACTGTAATCTTGATTTCACCCTGTAGTTTTTCATCAATGACCGCCCCAAAGATGATGTTGGCATTGGGATCAACCACCTCATAAATCGCTTCAGCCGCTGTATTGACTTCGTGAAGGGTCAAATCCGAGCCTCCGGTGATATTGAAGACGACACCCTTGGCTCCATCTACGGAAGACTCTAAAAGTGGAGAGGCGATCGCTGCGTCCGCTGCTTCCTTGGCCCGGGACTTGCCAGAGGCCACACCAATACCCAGCAGGGCTGAGCCTGCATCCGCCATCACCGCACGAATATCAGCAAAGTCAACGTTGACCAAACCTGGAATGGTGATAATGTCAGAAATTCCCTGCACACCCTGACGTAGAACATCATCGGCATACCGGAAAGCTTCTTGCACCGGGGTCTGATCGGTAATCACTGACAACAACTTATTGTTCGGGATCACAATCAGCGTATCAACCCGTGACTGCAGGGCTGCAATTCCCTCGTCTGCCTGGGAAATCCGTCGCCGACCTTCAAAGGTAAACGGTCGAGTTACTACGCCCACGGTCAGGGCACCTAGTTCCTTTGCCACTTCCGCAACAATTGGGGCACCACCCGTACCCGTACCACCACCTAGCCCAGCCGTAATGAATACAAGATCCGCTTCCTGCAGGGAATTTGCGATTTCTTCTCTGGACTCCTCCGCTGCTTTCTGACCGATGGCTGGATTACCTCCGGCCCCTAAGCCACGAGTTAGCTTCTGGCCCAACTGTAGACGCTTTGGGGCCTGTGACTGAGTAAGGGCCTGAGCATCAGTATTAATTGCCCAAAATTCCACGCCCGTCACACCACTCTCAATCATCCGATTGACAGCGTTACCACCACTTCCACCAACGCCAATTACCTTAATTCTTGCCGCATTGCTTGGCACAATTTCACCAGTCCAAGACTCTTCATGGGCCATGACCTTACCATCTCTCCTAGCGTTTACTAAGGCATCCCTTTTGCTGGATGAGCCTACGGAATCCGAAGCCAACCAAAGATTGGAACCTGCTTCAGACTTACTGTGACCTTGGTTGGCACCCAAGTTATCATCGAGTGTCATTATGATCAGTACTTTGGGGTAGAGAACGCTGCTGCTTCAAGAGCTAACGATATAAGACACTATAGGGTATGTTGGACGAGAAACCAAGAGACCTATAGAAATCTCCTCACTTAGCTTCCAGCCACGGATACAGGGAGCCCTGCCCTAAATTTGCGACTCTGCAGCTTCAGGCTCAATATTATCAGGATTCAGTGTGATCCTGATCAATCTGTAGGGGTGATTTGTTCACGCTCCTGTAACAATTGGACAGAGGGAATTGCAGGGTTATACAGGTCAACGTACTCCACCTGATCAATGTCGATTTCTTCGGGCAAGTTTCTTAACCGATCAAGGGTGCGAATCTGCTCTGGAAACTTGGGGTCGTAGGGGCCAAGATGAAAAATTCCCAGTTCGGTTGTCAGGACGAGATTTGTCGGATCTTGCCAGTCGATTTCATAAATTTCCACTGGGCTACGGCTCACGACCTCATAGACTTCAGACCAGCTTTGTTGGTAATGCTGATAGGCTCCAATCACTTTTAAACTTGGGAGCTGACCAGACTGCTCTAACTTGGCATAGCTTTCTAAGGGGATGAGCCCACCCTGCGCATCCAGCCAACCTGATTGAGTAACAGAATCGTTTGAAGGAGGTTGTTGCGAAAGCTGTTGTGAAAAACCTTCCCCCTGAGCAGGTTGGGCAATGGCGACGGGGCGTCTTTCTTCTACTTCGATTAAGAGATGGGGGGGGAACATCTGACGGGTGACTCGAGCCTGAGCAATTTGTCCCTGAGTCTCCAAAATCCCCATCAAACGTCGGGGCTGGATCTGCCAAAGGGATTGAGGATAGGTTATCGGTAACAGGGCGCGAATTCGCTCATCTGACAACAGTTGATTTCCCTGAATCCAGATCTGCTCTGGCTGCTGTATCAACCATACAGGGCGAACGGTCAGCCAGAACCCCGTTGCTACTAAACTGCTCACAGCAATCCCACGCCAAAACACCTGGGCAGATTTCCAGCGACGCTGACCCCGAAGCTGCCGACGCCGCTGCCCGAGATCCTGTTGTGAGACTGGATTGATCTGAGCCATAGATAACGGTGTTGATTATTAGTTTGTAGTGTTGCTTTTCTAGGTTGCTATCTTGTTCATCTTAGAGCATCATGCTGGGGCTGATTCTCTACGTGGACATCTACTGCTAGGGGGGCTGGACGGTTCAAGCGTTCAATCTAGATCTGACTCTTAGCAAATCGGTGCAGAGACTGCCAGCACAGTATCATATCAGAACCTGAAGGGCCACACCCTCCTTGATACCTACCCCTTAACTGGATTCTCCGGTACCCACCTATACTACGAGGGTGAGGGCCAACAGTTTAGTGATGGGTGAGATGATTGACTTAGATATAGGTCGATTCTACCAAGCTTGCAATCCAAGTAGAACGATCGACATGGCTAATCCTGAAGATCGCAAGTATTATATCGATTTTTCCTCGGTTCGGGGAAGTGATATTGTTCGGGAGTTAAGCCGGACAATTACTCTGCTGTCTGGAGATGAGCCGTCCTGCCAGCTGTTCTCGGGTCACATCGGTTGCGGCAAGTCAACTGAGCTGTTTCGTCTAAAGGATACGTTAGAGCAAAAGGGATACCATGTCGTCTATTTTGAATCGTCTCAAGATTTAGACATGGCGGATGTGGACGTGAGTGATATTTTTCTGGCCATTGCCCGTCAGGTCAGCGAAAACCTGGAAGCGTCCAAAATTCGGGTTAAGCCGGGTTACTTCAGCAATCTGTTCACAGAAGTTTCTGAATTTCTGCAAACCCCAATTGAACTGGATGGGGAGGCTGAATTGTCAGTCGGGATCGCTCGGATCACGGCCCGAACCAAGGATTCTCCCAAGCTTCGCTCTCAATTGCGACAGTACCTAGAACCCAGAACCAGTAGCATTCTGGAGTCGATTAATACTGAGCTTCTGAGTCGTGCGGATCAGGCTTTGAAAAGTCGAGGAAAGAAGGGATTGGTAGTGATTATTGACAATTTAGATCGGGTCGATAATTCTCCAAAGCCCTGGGGCAGAACCCAACCTGAATATCTATTTGTTGATCGAGGCGAGCAACTTCGGCGGCTCAACTGTCATGTGGTTTATACCATTCCACTGACGCTCATGTTCTCCAATGACTACGGAAGACTTTCCAGTCGGTTTGGCGTGAAGCCCAAGGTTCTACCGATGATTCCAGTGCGTCATCGCCAGGGGGAAACGAACCAGGCAGGCTCAGAATTGCTCTATCAAATGGTGATGGCACGGGCCTTTCCAGATGTTCCTCCCGCTCAGCGACTCGGATTGGTTCCAGAAGTGTTTGACACTCCAGAAACACTGGGGCGATTGTGTCAAATCAGTGGTGGGCATATTCGCCGACTTCTAATGTTGATGTATAGCTGCTTGCAACAGGAAGACCCCCCTTTCACTCGAGATTGTCTGGAGAGTGTGATTCGAGAGTATCGTGATGATCTTCTGGGCGCGATTACTGAGGAAGAGTGGGAACTGCTGTTTCGCGTGGTTCAGAGCCAGCACGTTCAGGGAGAGGAGGAATGTCAATCTCTACTCCGCAGTATGTTTGTGTTTGAATATCGCGATCGCGAGGGAAGGTGGTTTGACATCAACCCCGCACTAGCGGAAACGGCTCGATATCAAAAGCAGGGGCTTAGCCTTGCCAAGTCAGTTTAGAAGGAATCAGGAGGTGGGAAGCCCAGATTAAAACCTGAAACCATAGACATTTTGCAAAGATTGAGGCTAGAAACCTCATCAATATAAAGATTGTATAAGTTGGGAGAAGAATCGTGTGTTTTTGAGCCGGATCAGGGAAGTCTAGAGAAGAGTTAGAGAACTTTTTTTCTAAAGTACTTATTGGATTAGAGGTAGGCAACTGGTGTGGTTACACGATCTGGACTATTTTTTATCTTTCTTAAGAGCATACGTTATCAATAGGAGCTTGGAAACCTTTCCAACCACCCCAACTCCATTAACGTTTTCTAGAAACCCCGAAATGAGTTGGATGTCTGAACAACTTTGTCCAGAAGCAGATAGGCTAGAGCCGAGTTCTACGGATCATTTGTATGATGCGGCTCAGGCTAGTGCTGCCAATCAGCAAGCGCTGAAAAAGTTGGTTCGGTCGTTGCGGTTGTCTCAGGGGCAATTTTCTCTGATCTTAGTGCGATGTAACTATCTCAAGCTTCAGTTGCAGGTTTTAAAGCAGATTGAGGAACAGCTACAACTTCAGACACAGCACTTGACGCTGCCACAATCGGTGAAGACCCTCTATTCCACAATTGCTGAGGCCTTGGAAGATCCGACACCCGCCGCATTATTTGTGCTTGGATTAGAGACAGTTAAGGATTTAGACCATTTGCTCAGCTCGACGAACCAAGTCCGGGATGAATTCCGGAAGCAATTCAAGTTCCCGATTGTCCTGTGGATTAATGATGAGATCGCCACTAAATTGATCCGGCTAGCGCCAGACTTTAAGAGCTGGGCTGCTGCCATGATCAAGTTTGATCTAGCGACCTGTGATTTAATCTACGAGCTGAAGCTGCAAGCCAGTATCCTATTTGCACTCGCTGAACTCAAGATCAGAGATTGTGAACTGCCCCAAGCTGCGACCCCATCTTCAGAGACCGGGGAATCCCACTACAGTTTCTCGCTCAGCTCCCAACGTCGGCGAGAATTGGACGCTGCATGGCGAGATTTAGAAAATCGCGGCTACCAACTCAGTCCATCCCTTGAGGCCAGTCGTCAATTTATTCTGGGGCGAGACAATGATGCCTGCGATCGCAATGAATTAGCTCGAAAGCACTATCAAAATGCGTTTCTAGCTCTGATTCAGCACGATACTGTCCAACAAAACCAACTTCAATTATCGGACGATGACTCATCCTTTGAGCAGTCCTTGGAACAGTCTCTAGAGATTTCTCTGGAGCAGGTTCGGGTTCTGACCCCAGCCGTTCCCGTTCAAGAGTCATCCCAAGCTGTGGGATCTTCTAGATCTGTTACCGACGAGACCCTTGAGCAGGCTTTAGCCTATTCCCTGCCTCAGATGATCGATGCTAAGGCCGAGAACAATAGTTGGGCCAATGGTCACGATTCTAATTTCCATTCTGGTCAATTTCATTCCTATCTTGCTTATCGAGAGTCACTGATTGAGTGTCAGGGAATTGTGTTGTTCTACGTGGCGCTCACCTATCAGCTTCAGGCGGCCCGCACCCCCTCCCATCAAACGGAGTTACTTGAAAAGGCTAGAACAAGTCTAAGCCAGTGTCAGCAGGTATTTGAGCAAGCTGGGCGACCGGATCTGGTTGCAGGGGTAATGTCCTACGTCGGAGATATTTTGCAACGGCTGCAAGCCTGGGCAGAACTTGAAACCATCGCAAGCAAAGTGCTGAAAATGCACCTGACCTATGGGACTCCTCGCCAGTTAGCCAAAGACTACGGGTTGATGGCAGAGATTGCGATTTACCATCAGAAGTGGTCACAGGCCCATAAGCTGGCCCGCCTGGCGCTGATTATTTTGCCCAAATCCGATCCTCTGGACAGTCGGGGACGATATTTATTGCTCCTGGCTCAAAGTCATAAACATTTGGGAGAGTGGGACAAAGCGGTTGAAGCCTTGGAATCGGCTCAAGCCGCTATGGAGCCAGGCTATGACCCTCAACTTTATATCCGAATTTTGTCTGAGCTACGCTCGATTTACTATGCTCAAAGGCAATATGTCCAAGCTTTTCGATTGAAGCAAAAGGAGCGAGAAATTGAGCATCAGTATGGATTTCGAGCTTTCATCGGAGCCAACCAGCTTCAAGCTCCAAAACAGGCGATTAATCCTTCCAGTCTCCAGACCGATTCGCGATCCAATATGGCCGAAGAGATCATTGCCTCTTGCCGCCAGCAGGATATTGATAAACTACTGCACCGCCTGGGGCGGGATGATTACAAGCTGATTGTCATCCATGGTCGATCTGGGGTGGGGAAAAGTTCTCTGGTGAACGCAGGGCTGGTTCCGGCCCTGAAATCTATTAGTCTTAGTGCTCGGACAGTTCTTCCAGTGGTGATGCACACCTATACAAACTGGGTAAGGGAGCTAGAGCGATCGCTTTCCAGGGAAATTCTCAACCAGGAAGAAATCCAGTTCAAGCCTCGCATGAGTAACTTGAAACAGCTATGGTCACAGGTAATTACCCAGGCATCCCAGCGTTCCTGGGTCAAGCAGAGCAATGAGCCGCCTGCCTCGTTTGTGCTGAATCCTGCCTCCTTTGTGTTGAAGTACCTGCGTCTGAATGCCGAACGCAATATTCTGACGGTGTTGGTGTTTGATCAGTTCGAAGAATTTTTCTTTGTGAATAATGCGGCGGATATTCGCGTGTTCTCAGAATTTCTCCGGGTCTGCTTAAATTTGCCCTTCGTCAAGATTGTGGTCTCGATTCGAGAGGACTATCTGCACTACCTGCTGGAATGTGAAGAATTAGCCACTCTAGACGCGATAGATAACAATATTCTGAATCGTAAGCATCGCTACAGCCTCAGAGATTTCTCCAAAGTTGAGGCCCAGGCCGTTATTGAGCAGTTGACCCAACGGGCTAAGTTTGAATTGGAGCCAGATTTGATTCATGCTTTGGTGGAAGATTTGGCAGATACCAAGGGAGAGGTGCGCCCGATTGAGTTACAGGTTGTCGGGGCTCAGCTTCAGGAGGAGGAACCCGGCATCACGACCCTGGAACAGTATCGTCACCTTGGCCCTAATCCCAAGGCCGAACTAATTAAACATTCAATTGAGCAAGTCATTCAGGATTGCGGCCCCGAAAATAAGGCAGCCGCCTGGGATGTACTGTTTGCTCTCACCGATGACAAGCTCACTCGACCGATTAGAACCCGCCAGGAATTGCTCTCAGCCATTCGCTTTACCTCCAAACCGGAGTCCGAATCTGATGGAAGTGTTGATCTAGAGACTGAGCAAGATTCCTTCGTTGATGTCATTTTAGAATCAGGTCTCTTGCTGCGTCGGCGTGAAAAGCCCGATGACCGCTATCAGCTCTTGCATGATTACCTGGTGGTTCCTATCCGCCAGCGCTATGCCCTGGAGGAGAAAAAGCGGCAGTCTGAAATTCAACGCCGCCTCCATCAGGCCCAGGATGCCAGGAGCAAAGCAGAAGCCGCCCAAAAATCCAGTCAGCAAAAACTGGTACATCGTAATCAACTGCTGAAGCAACTTCTCTGTGTTTCCCTGGTGACTACAATTGGTCTGGCCTTTGCTACCCGCAGTGCCTATCAACAAAAGCAATTGGCAAATATTGCCAGTCTCACAGCGGCCTCAGATGCACTCTACTTCTCGAATCAAAAGTTTGATGCGATTCTAGAGAGTCTCCGGGCGGCCCAGCGACTCCAACGATTGAAGCGGTTGAAACTATGGGGCGATTTACAGGACACAGAAACTCAGATTGCCGCAACTCTACAGCAGGGGGTTTACGGCATCCATGAACAGAATCGGTTAGAAGGCCATAGTGACGTGGTGTGGGATGTCGGCTTCCATCCCACAGGTCAATTTCTCGCTTCTGGGGGAACGGACAATACTATCCGCCTCTGGACAACCGAAGGTAAGTCAATCAAGGTTCTCCGCAGCCATGAAATGGCAGTGACTGATTTGAGCTTTAGTCCCGATGGTACGCTCCTAGCCTCTGCTTCCCAAGATCGCACCATCAAGCTCTGGCAACTGAAACTAGAGAATTCAGAAATGGTGACGACAACTGTCCCTATCAATCTGAAAGGACACGAAAGCCCTGTCAATAGCATTAGTTTTTCCCCTGAGGGTGAGATACTGGCGTCCGCCTCAAAGGATCAAACCGTTAAGCTCTGGAACCCCACAGGACAACTGTTGAAAACTCTGCGGTTCCATCCCGCTCAACTGAACTGGGTGACCTTCAGTCCCGATGGTCAGTTCATTGCAACGGCAGGCAATGATAGCCAGGTCAGAATTGCTGATCTTAACGGAAACGTTGCCGTTATCCTGCAGCATAGTTCTAAACCGGATTGCCGAATTCATGGGGTGGACTTTTCACCAGATGGTCGTCAGGTTGTCACAGTGGGTGAGGACGGAACCGCCAAACTGTGGGATCGGTCTGGAAAACTTCTGAAAACTCTAAGAGGACACGGTCAGGCCGTTTATCATGCGGTATTTTCTCCTGACAGTCAAACCGTTGCGGTGGCCAGCGATGATAAAACCATTAAGCTGTGGAGTGTAAATGGCACCTTATTACAAACTTTCAAGGGACATGGGGATCGGGTCACAAATCTGAGTTTTTCCCCAGATGGCAAATCCCTTGCCTCTTCTAGCTATGACAAAAGCGTGAGATTGCGGCAGGTCAAGGATATTCCACTGAAGACCTTGAAAGGGCATCGGGACTGGGTTGTTAGCGTTGAGTTTGATCCAAAGGGAGAGTTACTCGTGTCGGCTGATCGTGCAGGTCTAGTACAATTGCGGGATCGGGACGGCAAACTGCTACAGGCCCTTCCAGCCCATGAGGGACGGGTTTCTGCAGCTCGTCTTGATCCAAAGGGTCGATATTTAGTAACCGCTGGATTTGATCAGCAAGTTCATCTTTGGCGTCCAGTGGATTTGACTCAGAATGGTGCAGACCTACAAAAATCTGGATGGTTCCGATGGAGTCAAGGCTTGAAGCGCTCTAAATCTAATGAGACTCAGTTTGCTCCTTTCTCCTTGGAACGGAGTTGGAGAGCGCACGATGGACATATTTTGAGTGCTGATGTCAGCCCGGATGGCAAATGGATTGTCACGGGGAGCAAGGATCAAACCGTCAAGCTCTGGACTCCGAACGGTGAGTTAATCCAAACACTAACGGGGCATCAAGGACGAATTAATGGCGTTCGCTTTAGTCCAGACGGTCGCATGATTGCATCGGCTAGTGATGATGGCACGATTAAGCTGTGGAACCTGGATGGCAAACTCTTGAGAACCATTCATGCCCACGAGGATACCTTCGTTCAGGGTGTTAGTTTTAGTCCTGATGGTCGCACAATTGCCTCGGCGGGATATGACAACACCGTCAAGTTGTGGAATCGACGCACTGGCAAGCGCTTACACACCCTGTTAAAGGGTTCTAGCGATAGCATTGCCAACGTGACATTTAGTCCAGATAGTCAACTGGTCGCTTCTGCCAGCTATGATGGTCGGGTACGGTTATGGAGTCGTCGGGATGGGGCCCTGCTGAAAACACTTGTGGGTCATACCAATGGGGTCATGGATGTGAGCTTCAGCCCCGACAGCACAATGTTGGCCTCTGCTAGTCGGGATAAAACGGTAATTGTTTGGAATCTTAATTTGAATGATCTAGTCGAACAAGCCTGTGAGTGGGTTGGAGACTATTTGGAGTACAACCGCAAGGTTGACAAGAAGGATCGTTCCCTTTGCCAACCAATGCGTCCCATAGCGAGAAGGTCGTAAAATCTTCGCGCAGAGGTTAGCAATACTGTTACCAATACTAAAGACGCTAACATTGGAGGATAGATCTGTAAAAACCCTCTGCGGCTGGAAAAAATCAATACTGTCAAAGCAATGACAAAACCGACTCTTCAACTCAAACCAAAGCCAACCCAACCCCAATCAGAGACACCACAGGCGGCGGAGGAATCTGAACCTACGCCGATTTTTCAGGGTATTGGTGTGATTAGAGGTCTGATTACGACTGATGAGGAAGACAAACTCAGTATTAATGTACAAGGAAAAAGCTATCCCATACTCCCTGCCCAAGGATTTGGTAAAGCAATCTGGGCATTGCGGAGACATCTGGAAAACAATTCAGAGAAACCAATTAGCCTGCTGGTCTATCCCAAGGTAATCCACTTTCCTGACCGAGAGAAGCTACCTATCATTCTGTTTCAAGTGAAAGGGTTTCAAAATGCAGAAGACAATAATTCTATCTTCGATGAGTTACGCCCAGGGGAATTCAAGCTGCGGGGGTTCTGGCAATTTATTCCAGTTTATAGATTCCCAGTTATTTCAGTTTTGAGAAACTACGACCGCGATCGCATTGCTGAACTCAAGGAAATTCGGCAAGATGATCCTGTTAAGGCCAAGAAATTCTCTCAAGCCCAGCACATTCCGCTGATGTGGCGGGATGCGCCTGTAAAACCCTTCCGGTTCAATCCTAAGTTGGACAAGGAACAACAGGGAGAGCGCTACTTTGTCCAGGTCAAGGCTAGATTCATTTCCTCAAAGGATGCCTGGGGATTCGATTCGTTGTTAGGGGTTCCAATTGTGGAAGCACCAAGATTCATGAAGCCGTTTAAGCCTAAAGCGAAGAAATCAGAAAGGAAGCCAAATAGTAAATCCTTGGATAGCAAGCCTCAAGATGCTAAACCTCAAGAAGCTAAACCTCAAGATGCTAAGCCTCAAGACACTAAACCTCAAGACACTAAACATCAAGAAACTAAACATCAAGATACTAAACATCAAGAAAATAAATATAAAGATTAAAAAAATCA
>JBHJGO010000153.1:0-22883 GCA_050331715.1 Microcoleaceae cyanobacterium | reverse complement strand
CCAGTAGATACCGAACATAGAGATTGATATCGCAGTTGGCGGTTGAGGGTTTACTAAGGATTCGCAAGCTTTTTTGAGAAATTACAAAGGACTTATACCTTCAACCCACATTATGGCTCTCTTGTCAATGCGTAAGTCCTGAAACATTAAAAAAAGACTAAATTAATTACGCAGATTAAGTATAGATTAAAAAGACATTAATGTTTTGGTTGTAAACTTCTAAAGTGATCACCAAAATTTCACAAAGAGTCCCCTTTATGTAGATTGACATCCCAGTCTTACTATGTTGCACTTCTGGAATCAATATTAGTTAAATGTCCTAAACAAGGATTAACTTTGTACAAAAGGGTGGGGTTTCCAGACACTCATCCTCCTATCGAACTTCATCATCGGCAAGAACTTTTTTTCTTTGCAAGTTGCACAGTAAGGTGTTATATCTATTGGTGTTCATGTCAGAGATTTTTACAGAATCTATCTAGCACCTGAACTATGGACGGACAAAACACTCAAATTACAACTGCAAACCTGGAAGCTCTTAGCTTTGACAATTTTCCTCGTGATTCCAAAACGGACATCGTCTGCGTAACGCCAGTTCGTACGATTGTTCGTCGGGAGGAGGAAGTTGTTCTAATCCGTCGGGTCAGAAAGGTTGAAGAGGTAGACGCAAGCCCA
Organism: Microcoleaceae cyanobacterium; assembly: GCA_050331715.1. Taxonomy (GTDB): domain Bacteria; phylum Cyanobacteriota; class Cyanobacteriia; order Cyanobacteriales; family Microcoleaceae; genus JBHJGO01. The sequence continues at coordinate 22,211 of JBHJGO010000153.1, read as the reverse complement.
ACTTGCCCTGTCAACACCACTCAAGTTTCTCGAGTTGGTTAAGCTTAAACTGATTCGATCAACTTGTTATTGAGTTTCCCATGTGCACCCAGGTCTAAATTTTCTAGGCTTTTGGTCACTGCTTGATCTGTTAATTTTATCTGAACATTCACCCAACTAAAACTATGAACGAGCAAAATCAAATTACAACTGCAAACCTAGAAGCTCTGAGCTTCGACAACTTCCCTCGTGATGCCAGAACAGACATCGTTTGTGTGACTCCAGTTCGTACAATTGTTCGTCGGGAAGAGGAAGTCGTTCTAATCCGTCGGGTTAGAAAGGTTGAAGAGGTTGACGCAAGCCCAACTTGCCCTATCAACACAACTCAGGTTTCTCAAACTGGAATGTAATTCTAGTTGGATCGGTTCTTTATCTCTCAAGGAACTGCTCCTTGAAGGTACAATATCTGGTTACTTTGTAGGTTGGATCAGGTACAAATTTGATACCAACCTACAGTTTTTAAGGGCCAATTCTGTCCGGGTAAATCGGACTGATGCTGGTACTACTGATATTTTTCTCACTAACTTAGGCGAAAGTGGAGGCTGTCTCCTTTGGTCGCTTTTCTAATCATTACTTCTGTTTTGCTATTTATCTTAGCTGCTGTTCTGTTGATTCTTAGCCAGCAAGATAGCCTTGCCAAGGCAGATCGGCAGATGGAGTCCTACAGCGTTCCGGATTGGGTGTTAGATCAAGATTATGGTCGAGTATCGGATCAGCCCGAAGCCTCTCTCGATCAGGTTGATCAGTCACGGAATGAGATTGATCCCCAGGCTTCAGAACTAGTTGCTGATTCTACGGTTGCTACAATGGAGCGCTCAGCCATTGCAGTTGAAGAAGCCAATGCCGATACCTCACAGACTCTTTTGACGATTGAGGATATGCCAGATTCGGATTCCTATGATGAGTGTTACGAGGAGGCAAATTTACATTATCTGCGGGGAGATTATCAAAAAGCTATTCGTCACTATAGTCGCGCAATCCAACTAAAGCCAGAACTGGCCTCCAGCTACAATAATCGTGGTAATGCTCTCTATAATTTAGGATATTATCAAACTGCGATTGCAGACTACAGTCAAGCCCTGCAAATTGATTCAGGCTCTAGTAAGTTTCATTACAATCGAGCCAATGCGTATAATGCCCTGGATGAAGCGTCTGAAGCCCTTGCTGATTATACCAAGGCGATCCAGCTCAATCCCAACTATGCTGAAGCCTACAACAATCGTGGCACTGTTGTTCATGCTTTAGGTCAGCAGAAAGATGCTTTATCGGACTACAGTAAGGCAATTGAGATTTTTCCAGAATATGCGGAAGCTTACAGCAACCGTGGCAGTGTGTTTTATTGCTTGAAAAAATATACTCAGGCGATCGCTGACTATGACCAAGCACTAGCCTTTGATCCGAACGATGCAGAAGCCTACAACAATCGTGGAAATGCTTATTATGATCAACAGAGCTATGAAGATGCCCTTGCTGATTATGAACAGGCAATTCAGATTAATGAAAGCTATTCTGAGGCTTACTACAATCGCGGTTTAGTCTATCGTAAGCTGAGCCAAGCTGAAAATGCAGTTCTTGACTTCAATCGCGCTTTGGAGCTGGCACAGCAACAGGGAAATTTTTCCCTCCTAGCTAAACTGCAAAAAATGATTCAGCCAACATAATTCAGCCGATGCAAGTCAAGGGAAAAATGATCTTCAAATTTCAGGTTAGAAGTTTTTGATCAAAAAGTTTGGATACGAAAGCAAATATTAATTTTTCAGAATGGGTTTGTCCTATCGCTTTAGAGACTACGACAGAGTGTACTATGGGGGATAGGATTTATTCGTTCAATCAACTAAAGCCACAAGTTTTATTTACAGTTTTTCTAGGAGGTTCAGATGTTCAGTAGTGGAGTCGTACAGGAGCTAAAAATCCATGGCAAGGATACTTGCTATGTTATTCCAGACAAGTCATCGAATGACAACATTTATCGCTATTCAGAGTCCGAATCTATGCCTCACTTGGAGAACAATGTGGCAGAGCGTCGAACTCTAGAGGCGGGAACTTATCGCATCAAAATCAGAAGTGGTTGGTACAGTTATACCGGTGAGCGAGATCGAGGTGAACCGCTGGTTGTTCTGTGGATGTTTGGTCATGATAATCAGCCATTCTTGAATAAAAATACAGGTCGTGAAGTAGGAACTACCTGGACAACCCTGAATGGTTTAAGTGATGCTCTAGAAATTGAGGTGCGACCTGGTCGTCAGGTTACGGTTTGTGCTCTGTTCTTAGATGTTGAAGATTGCAGTAATGCTGGAGGACGGGTTGAACTAACCGTTGATCAGCTTGGCTCACCCAACCAATACCTGATGATTGTCAACAGTTCTAACAATCTTTGGAAGCTCAAGCGAAGTCGTTTAGAGTCCATTAGAAGACCAGGATATAACTCTATTCAACTTCAGACTGGTGGTTATGAGATCAAGATTGCTAGCGTACAGATTAGCTATTGGCAGGCGGCACAGGAGAAAAAGTTTGAGCTGGAGCCTTGGGCATTATTGTGGATTAAGGGGGGTCAAGTCATTCCTAAATATCCCAGTCAAAAGCTAGATAAGCCGGTTTCTGAAAGCTGGTGTTCTCTGAATGGCTATAAAGAAACGTTGACCATTCAAGTACACCAAACCACCACCTTGTCTAGTCTATTTTTTGATACTTTACATCAGGATAATGAGGGTGAAGTTGTTCTCTCTATCCGTCAGGTTGATCTAGAAAATTACACAGTTGGTCGCCCTGGTGAAAAGGAAGATTGGAAGCAGGATGTGATTTCAGTTGATATTTCTAATTGGGATACCCCAGAAATCTGGCAGGTTGGCCGAGAGCGCGACGTTGTTTGTGTAGCACCTGTCCGTTCGATTATCCGCCGTGAGGAAGAGATTACTCTGATCCGCAAAGTTCGTAAGGTGGAAGAGATCGATGCTACTACATCCTGCCCAATCAACACTACTCAGATCTCTCCTGTACAACAGCAAGATTAAGTGAGCAAAGTTTCCAGGTTCCTGCTCTGATGGAACTAGCAAGAGAAGGTAACCCAACATTGAAATCCTCTACAAATGTTGGGTTATTTTTTGACAAAAGTCATAAACAGGTTGGAACCATTTGACTTGAAACAATTAGACAGTTCCCATATGCATATTTTAATCAAATTAGCTATTACAATGTTGGTTCTAGGAATATTAACAGCGATTTATACCACCATCGTTCGTTCTATTGATCGATTTGAAAAAGAACCTCCCAAATACTTGTTATACGCCTTTCTCTGGGGGGCAGCACCCGCAATTCTACTATCAGTCATATTTGAATTGGTCTTTTCAATTCCACTCCGGCAATGGCTAGGGAATTATCCCTACAAATTCATGCTGGCAGTTCTGGCTATTAATGCTCCGATTACCGAGGAGGTTATCAAAGGAATATTTGTGGCGGTAATTTATCGCAGACGACGCCATGAATTTGATGGATGGGTAGATGGAATTGTCTATGGAGCCATGGTAGGCTTTGGCTTTGCCTACGTTGAAAATGTACAATATTTGATGGGGACGGACACCTGGGAGAATTGGGGACAACTCTTGACCCTACGGGCAATTGTATTTGGTGGGATGCACGGTTTCTGGACAGCGCTCACCGGAATTGGATTTGGGATTGCTCGCTATTCGAGTGAAACTTGGCGACGGGTTCTAGCAATTTTCCTGGGATTAATAGCAGCTATTTCAATGCATATGGCCCATAATTCTGCCACGACTTTAACTGGTTTAACACGGGGTCGTTCTCTTGACCTGGCATTATTTGATTACAGTTTTCTAATGTTAGTTATGGCCGTTCTATGGGTGATTGCAGGGCGAGTTGAACGAAAGTATCTTCAAACTTACCTATGTGATGAAGTTCCCCATACCCTCTCTTCAAAATATTACGCGGCAATTTGTACCCCTGGACAATGGGAATGGCAGTCTCTAGACACTCCTCCAAAACAGCAACGAGAAATCGTACAGGTTGCAGCAGAACTGGCTCAGAAAAAACGACAACTCGCTCAATTGGGTGAAGAGGATGGTAATACAGGTCGAGTTAAACAGTTAAGAGAGCAGTTGATCCGTGTGACTTCTGTTCCTCTTGTAGGGGAGTGAAGTCGTTGTATAGCAGTCCTAAATCAATCACGAAAAAAGTAAAGGGGTTTGGGGACTTTCCAAGAAGGGGGCGATGCCCCTTTTACCCCTATTTCATAAGTCATTTGTGATTGCTACAGGAACATACAAGAGTATAAGAAGCAGGTAGATCGTCGTTAATGCATTTGATTTCAATTCGGAAACACCGTAAGTTACCATTTGCCAAAACCAGGGTCGGGAACCCCGCAACCGCGAGCTACGCAAGCCAAAACAATGGGTAGCGAGACTGACCGCTATTACTGTAAAGGCTTTTTAGGGTATTTTTACCTTGAGAGGGAAGCCCCTACGGTCAAGAATCCGTATTTCCTCTGATGTCTTATCAAGCAAAATAAACCACTATGTACATGTGAAGCTTCACTCGATTGATTCACCGTTCCATATTGGTTAGCGCTCTCAACGTAGCTGGGTCGTCGGTTCAGCGATTTTGAGAATTGTTGCTGGCAAGGGTTAACTTGGGTAATTTTGACAGCTTAGAGCATCATTCTGAGAGGTCAAGGGAGAGTAAGGGTGCGTTGCCGAAAAGCATGAACGTAACAACCGGAGGACTTCAAGATGTGGATTGTTGAACATCAGGCTGAGTGCAAATATTGGTCTGGCAAGGGCTGGACAACTCAACTTGAGCAAGCAATTAAATATAGTAATCTTGCTTATATCAGATCGCTATTCTTCAGGTTTCCAGACCCGATCTGCTTCAAGCAGATTTCAAGTCACGGCTGATCCCCCGGATTCTTGAGTGAGTATTTCAAGATTGAATAGTTGCTCGAACAACAATCACGGTGATGTTATCGTGGCCATTTTTCTGGTTCGCTAGATCAGTCAACTGCTGAACGCCAACCTCTAGGTTGGCTTCGTGATCTAGCAGCGGCTTGAGGTAAGAGGTTTGGTGATTTTCTAGCAGATCATTATCGGTCAAACCGTCGGACGCAATGATAAACAAAGTATCTTCAGTCAAATCCAGGAAATTTACTGTTGGTCGAAGAAACTGTGCGTCTCTGGGGCCAAGTGCCTGAGTCAGTTGATAGGCATCCGGTCGCATGTAGGCAACGTCTGGCGCAACCCCTCGTTCAATTTCTCGCTGGCCGACTTCATGATCGACTGTAATCTGTTCCAGTCCTTTGGATGCAGTCAGGCGATAAACTCGACTATCCCCAACATGGGCAACGGCAACCTGTGCGTCGGCCACCATGAGCATGGCTAATGTGGTTCCCATTCGTCCTGCTCCAGAGCGAGTGTCTTGCTGGTTCATTTCGTATAGGGTTTCATTGGCATGAAGAATTCCCTCTTTCAGGGTTTCAGCAGTTGGCAATTCTCCCACCCACTGACTCTGGAAGTAGCGTTGCAGGGTGTCAACCGCAAGTTGGCTGGCCACTTCTCCCCCTGCATGACCACCCATACCATCACACAGAATGTAAAGTCCCTTGGACTCAGCCACCTGACCAATGGGAGTTTGTTGGTGATTGGCGAAGGTTTGGACACTGAAAAAATCCTCATTATGATCCCGTTGTTGCCCGACATCCGTTTGACCAAAGGCCTCTAAACGGGATAAGTGAAACAGCGGATTGGTGGGCTGGGCGCTAACTTCGGTTTCAAGTTCAATCAGGGTGTTCCTTTGAATGGCTCCATTAGCATTTACTCCCACTAAAGAGATGTTGTCGGGTTCAATCTCCTGGAGGGCAATGGCTAATTCGGCCTGGAGCTGGTCAGCGGTTTGAATTTTTCCCTCACTCAAATCCTGCACTAGGTGAGTCAGTCGACCGAATAGGGTTCGTTGGGATTCCTGTAGTAGCAGTCTCCAATGTTGACCCAAGTCCTGCAAGCTTAGATCAGTTTCAGGTTTTTCTGGGTACAGACGTTGTAAGCAAAGTTGATAGGAGGGATGGGGTGCGACTCGCAAGTTGGCAGTTTCGAGTAAACTCTGACGACATTTCCAGGGTTCCAGAGCCGTCCAGAGTCCTGTGATATTTTGCAACCAGTGAACGATCTGGCTCAAGGACGTTTCTGGATTGCGTAGGTGATCGACAAGTTGAGACCTTTGGGAATAGTCTTCTAATAAAACAACCGTTTGAGCTGGTGCTGTCCAGGCATCATGCAACCGAGGAATAATTTGAGGATGTTGAGTGTGTAGGCTGAGATAGGCTTGGGCCATCGGAATCAGCAGTGCGCTTTTCATCGAAGCATCTATCGAAGAATCTGAAGTCAAAGAACCAGAACGAATCGCTTCAAAAGGAGAAAGCTTTAGGGGCTGACAATCTAAAACCGCAGCCACTATGGTCTCTGTGTTGCTAGCGAACCGAGGGAGCGGATCAGCTATCCCAGTATGAATCACCTGATAGCGACGTTGAGTATCCAGAAAGCCCCATGGAGTTGGAGCCTGTTCAAATTCCTGATCATTTTGAGAGCTGAGGGCGTCCTGGGCTGGAATTTCACTAGCATCAAAGGTTTGACGCAGCCAAACATTATCATCTGTGACGGAATCGTTGCTTTCGACCGCACTTGTTTCCAGGTCTCCGGCATCATAACCGATGCCGGGAACACTCATTTCAGGATGATCAATATCAGAATTATCGATCTCAGAATCAATATTGACCTCAGAATCCTTTGTTTCAGAAGGATTCGGCGCGGTTACTTCTGCTCCAAGATTGAGATCAACGTCAGCAGAAGGCTCCGGTTTCTTTGTCAAATTAATCTCAAAGGATAGCTTTGGTTCTGATCGCCTTGGTTCGAGTGCTGAGACAGTAGATTCCAGGCGAATCATATCTAATGTTGATCGCTCGGCTCCCTGAAGTTGGGTTGTGGCCCCGGATAAGTGTTCAGTTTCAGAGGCTTGAGGACACGGACTAGGATTCGGAATCATCCCGACTTGAATTTCCGTTTCATCCTCTGTTTCAATGCTTGCTTGAGGAGTGATTACCGCCAGCCAAACTCGACCTGTGCGGGTTCCACACTCTGGACAATCAAGCGCCGCTAATGCCACCTGAGCGCCACAGGCAGGACAGGACTGGTGAATCAAAGAGCCACCGCATTTTTGACAAAACTTATTTTCATCGGGGTTGCCAAAGCCACACTGGGGACAGATCAACATAGGTCTTATAATTGCCACGCCCCCATTCTAAGCCACTTGATGGGACTGGAGTGAAACCGGAATCTGAACTTCACTGTACTTCATCGCTTCCGGTGTCATGGGAGAGTGATAGAACAATCGCCGAGGGGGGCCAACAACCTGATACTCCGGATGGGTTGCCAACCAATCCTCCAATTTTTCCAGATGGACTTTGTAACTGTCCCAGGTATAGGCTCCTTGAATTCCAATGCTAACTACCGTCATCGATGGGGTATCGGTGACAGCCACATTCGGTTGAACCTGATCTGGGTTAATCTCTGGACGAGCGTAAAGAAAGGAGACTTCAGCATAGGCAGATTGATTCGTCTCCTCATTAAAGTAACGCGCTTCGACGGGCGTCGTCATGGAAATATTATTGCTCTGAATATGCTGAAACAGGGAATTAAAAGCTACTCCCGTTGCTCTAGCCAGGTCTCCCCCATGGGTATAGGTTACCCCTCGATAGTCAGGATAGGACTTGATTTCAATTACACCAATCGTTGTCGGTTGAGGAAATCCAACCGGTAAATCAGTGGGCATGTTTCGTTCTCCGTTGTTCCTATGAAGTCATCTGAGTTAATAGCGGTGCAGCGCTCAACAGGGTTTGGGTATAGGGATGCTGCGGTCGAGTGAAAACATTTTCAGTGCTGTCGAGTTCAACAATTTTGCCAGAATTCATCACGGCAATTCGGTCGCACAAGTACCGAGCTACCCACAAATCATGGGTAATAAATAAGTAGGTTAGATTCAACTCTTGCTTCAGTTTTAACATCAATTCCAATACCTGAGCCTGGACGGTGGCATCTAGCATACTGACCGGTTCATCGCAGATTAGCAGTTTCGGGCGAGTAATTAAAGCTCTAGCGATGGCAACCCGTTGTTGTTGTCCTCCCGATAATTGTTTGGGATAGCGCCGATAGTAGTCCTCAGCAGGGGTTAAACCAACCTGTTCTAACATTTCTAGAACTTGTGACTTGGCAGCTTTTGCTGTCGCCAATTGATGAATCAACAGAGGATCGGCAATGCTCTGACCGATGGTCATACTCGGATTCAGGCAAGCATTCGGATCCTGGAAGATCATCTGAATCTGTCGGCGGCAAGGTTGCAACTGCGTTGGAGATAACTGAGTTAGGTCAACATCATCGAATTCAACGGTTCCGGCAGTGGGTCGCACTAGTTGTAAAATTGCTCTGGAGAGGGTGCTTTTACCACACCCTGATTCACCCACTAATCCTAAAATTTCTCCTCGGTACAAATCAAAACTAATCTGATCAACGGCTTTAATGATTGTTTGATCCCGATTAAATAATTGCTCGATCCAGTTTTTTTCCAAGGTGTAGTACTGCTGAAGATTTTTAACCCTCAATAGGGGTTTCTCATCCTCCTTGCTTGGATGTGATAGCGGCTTCCCATGGGGTAGGGAGAGTGAGAGGGAAGACCCATCAGAATTGAGTGGCGTTTCAACTAATGTTCCTGATGAGGGTTCTACATCTGATGTTTCAATCCTATGAACGTGCAAAGCAGAATCCAGCAATGATCGCGTGTATTGATCCTGGGGCTGCTGGAAGACCTGCTGAACAGAACCCGTTTCAACGATTTTTCCATCGTACATTACGGCAATTCGATGGCAATATTCCCCCACCATCGCCAGGTCATGGGAGATCAATAAAATTGCGGTTCCTCGCTGCTCGCACAGTCGAGTCAATTCCTGCAAAATTTGAGCAGAGATAGTCACATCCAAACTGGTTGTGGGTTCGTCGGCCACAATCAACTTTGGGTCTAGTAATAGCGCCAGGGCAATTGCCACCCGCTGCCGCATGCCGCCGCTGAATTCGTGGGGATATTGAGACCAGCGCTGGGCCGGAATTTTCACGGCTTCCAAGGTTTCAACTGCTTTTTCCTTCGTCTGCCGAGTTGAAAGGTTGGGACGATGGGCCTTCAGAGTTTCGATGCAATGTTCGCCAATGGTCATCAGGGGATCTAGCCGAGTCATCGGATCTTGAAACACTTGAGAAACCGCTTCTCCGCGAAAGTGACGTAATTCAGCCGGACTCATTTCAAAGACAGGTTGCCCTAGAAACCTCACCTGTCCAGTGATCCGAGTTGATTCGGGCAGAAGTCGCATTGCTGCTCGTCCCAGGGTTGATTTGCCACAGCCAGATTCCCCGACCAAACCCAAGCGTTCTCCCGGTTTCAGGGTGAGGGAAACGTCATTTACGGCCCAGGTCAGTTGCTCCCCGATGTTGGGATAGGCGACTTGGAGATTTTCAACTGTGAATAGAGCAGCATTGGTCATTGGTGATTGGTGATTGATGCCTTGTTACCGTTGTTGTTTGACCAGGAGAATTTTCTCCCCTTTCTTCAAGCCAAAGGGTTGATGACTCTTGTCAGAACTGGTTGGCAAGACATCTTGGGCACCAAAGCGAATGACTCGATTTTCATTGGTCAGCAAGTACGTCTCCCGTTCTGTATTGGTTTCTACGATGCCGATCAATTGATCCTGCGGCAAACTGAACTGAAAGACATGGGTTCCAATCGCCCCTCGATTACTCTTTCGCAGTTTACCGAGGGGAATCTGCTTCACTTCTCCTTGTTCAGAAACCAGTAGTACACCTCCCGCCTTATCCAGTGTTAGACATCCAATTAACTCTTCTTGCTTCCGCAGACGGGTTGCCTGGGAACCCTGGGCAGTTCTGCCCATGACTGGAAGTTGCTGATCATCTAGCTCAAATCGCAGTAACCGTCCTCCAGAAGAGGCAATCACCACCTGTTCTCCAGGCTGGCATAGGTTAACAATACTCAGTTCATCATCATCCTTGAGCTTGACCACAGTAACCCCTCGATTGGTTAAATCTATCAATTCCGACAAAGCCAACCGTTTGATCTTGCCCTGTTGGGTGAGAGAAAGCAGATCTGTTTTTTCGGGATATTGATCCAGCAACAGGTGATCCAGTACTAATTCTTGACGACTGACAGGCGCATCTTTAGTCGCGGAAGGGGGGAGCAATGTGATCAGCGGTGTTCCCTTCGACCGACTGGAAGTTGGCGGAATCTCCCCCACATTCAACGGATAGACCTTCCCTGTTCGCATGACAACCACCAAATTCTGGCTGGTCATGGTTGAGTAATTGCTGACTGGGAAGTCATCATCATTCTCAACCATAATTCCTGAATTCTCTTCATTCCGACGGGCTTTGGCCTCTGCCGCTTTGGGAGAGAGCCGACGGGCGTATCCTCGATGGGTCAGCTCAACCACTGTCTCCTCGTCAGGCGGTAACAATGCCTGGAGAATACCGTCAGACTGGGCCTTTGCATTCTGAGATGCAGCGGCAGCTTGTTTTTCCTGGTTTTCGTTTTCCTCACGGGAAATAATTCGAGTGCGTCGCTCATCGCTAAACTTGCGTTTCAAAGCCCGTAGTTCTTTTTTCAGTGCCTTGAGCAGTTCGGGGCGTTCCTCGATTAGCTGTCTTAACTGCTGAATCCGCTCCTGCAATTCAGCAAATTCATCCCGCAACTTCTGTCGTTCCAGTCCGGTCAAGCGGCGCAGCGGCATGGCAAGAATGGCATCCGCCTGTACCTCACTCAAGTCTAGTTGTTCCTGCAAGGTACTTCGAGCCGTGGTGCCATCGGGGGAATTCCGAATGATTTCAATCACCTCATCTAGGAAGTCCAGCGCTTTTAGCAACCCTTCAACGATATGAGATCGCCGTTCCGTCTCCTGCAACTCATAGGTGTATTGCCGAATCAGGGTCTCTTCACGGAAGTTGAGAAATTCTTGCAGAATTTGCTTCAAGGTGAGCTGACGGGGTTGTCCGCCGACCAATGTCAGGAAAATCGATCCAAAGCGACACATCAGATCGGTTTGCTGGTAGAGATGATGCAATACAACCTGCGGATCGGTTTCACGCTTCAGTTCTACAACGATTCGCATGCCCTCGCGATCGCTCTCATCTCGGATATCGGAGATCCCGTCCAGTTTGTTGTTGTTCACCTGGGCGGCGACCTTCTCGATCCATCCTGCCTTGCTCACCTGAAACGGTAACTCAGAAATTACAATGGCAGTTTTTGTGCGCCGCCGCTGGCCGGTAGAAATCTCCTCAATTCCCGCCACGCCTCGCATGACAATACTGCCCCGTCCCTGAGAGTAGGCGTCGTTAATCCCGTCAGTTTCGATAATTTCACCGCCAGTCGGAAAGTCTGGCCCCGGAATTAGCTCCATTAACTTTTCATCGGACAATTGGGGCCGATCAATCAGGGCCACCAGACCATCTACGACCTCTCCCAAATTGTGAGGCGGGATATTGGTTGCCATGCCCACAGCAATTCCAGAACTCCCATTCAGTAATAAAAAGGGCAGTTGGGCCGGGAGAATCGTTGGTTCCTGCTGAGAATTATCAAAGTTATCAACAAAATCAACCGTTGCCTCTCCCACCTGGGTCAGCAGCGCTTCATTACCAATTGAAGCCAGCCGAGTTTCCGTGTATCGCATGGCAGCCGGAGGGTCATTGTCCACAGAACCGAAGTTACCGTGACCTGCCAGCAGTGGATAGCGGGTTGAAAAACTCTGCACCAATCGCACCAGCGCATCGTAGACCGATTGATCTCCATGGGGGTGATATTTCCCCAGAACATCCCCCACTACCCTGGCGCACTTTCGATAGGGCCGGTCTGGGGTCAAGCCTAGCTCATGCATTGCGTAGAGAATTCGACGATGCACAGGTTTGAGACCATCTCGCACATCAGGCAGCGCCCGCCCAACAATCACACTCATGGCATATTCCAGGTAGGATTGCTGCATTTCTGTGTGCAGTGAGGTTGAGATAACTTGTCCGGAAAGAAGATTTAACTGTTTAGCCATGAGTCCTGATCGGTTGAGGGTTCAGCACTTTGAATCTATGATTTAAGCTTAGATTTGAGCTTAGAAGTTGTGCAGGATATAAAATCACTGTAGACAGTTCCTGAAGACTTTGTGAGGTCATAGGTTTACTCTAAGATCAACCAAGACCTTAAGTGCTGTCAACTATTGCACCGAATTTCAATCAATAATATCCGTCCAGTTGAGGACAACTCTGGCTAGAATGGGGAGAGTTATGAAGACAAGTCAAGGTTTGAAGTCAACATTTGTAAGTGTGTGTCGGCGGGGAGATTGAGATGAAAACTGTTCTGATTGTAGAAGACGATCAGGTCAATGCCCGTGTGTTCTCGAAGATTTTGACAAAGCGGGGCGGGCTTGATGTGAAGCACACTGAAAATGTCGAAGAGGTGATTGAGATTGCCCGTTCTGGTGGGGCGGACTTGATTCTAATGGATGTTTCTCTGGCCCGCAGTGTCTATGAGGGCAAGGCAGTTGACGGCATTAAAATTACGCAAATTCTGAAATCAGATGAGAAAACGGCCAGTTTGCCAATCATTCTGGTGACGGCCCACGCGATGGCAGGGGATAGGGAAGATTTCCTGGCGAAGAGCGGAGCAGACGACTACATCTCTAAGCCAGTAATTGATCATCAGGAATTCGTGACAAAAATCAAATCTCTTCTACCACCCGATTAATCCGAGGAATGCTCAGTCAATTCATTGGTCTTCTCCAACGCTTTGTGACGAGAGGCTTTGGGGTATCAACTGGACTGGCAACCTTGCTTTGCTTGATCGCTTGCCAACCTCAGGACACTGCACCAACGACGTTCTCACAGGCGGAAGTTTCACGGGCGGAAGTCCCAAGTGTTCCAGAACCACCCGATCCAATTGGCCCCACCGGTCGCCCTCAGCTTTCACCCTTGCCCCCTGCACAGCAGGTTTGGAATTGTGAAGTCGTGGTGATTGGTGGTTCTCTGGGGGGTATTGCCGCAGCAGGCCAAGCTATGACTTCAGGGGCAACCACTTGTTTAATCGAACTCACGCCTTGGTTGGGAGGGCAGATCAGTAGCCAGGGGGTGTCAGCAGTTGATGAATCGCTGGCCATGCGATCGCAGCAGAATTATTCCCAGTCATGGAGAGACTTCAAGCAAGTTGTTGAACAACAGCCTGTACAGTTACCGACTTGGTTAAATACCCCGTCTAATCTAAAAGTCGCGGACATTAATGCCTGTTGGGTGGGTCATCTTTGTTTCCCCCCCAATGCCGGAGCCAACGCCGCAGAACAATGGTTAAAAATGGCTGCTACTTCAGCCCCCGCCAGCCAATGGGGAACTTCGATTGCCTTTAAGGGAGCGGAGTTTGATGCCACGGGTCAGAGGATCACGGCAATTCATGCTGTGCAGCGCCGTTCTCGCCAATCGGACTACGCTCCTACAGGACGTTTCTCCCAGGAAATTGCCCAATGGTATGCCTGGTCAGCCAATGAAACCTTTGAAAAAATCCCGCTACGATTACAAGCGCCAGAGGGGAAGCGGCTGCTGGTAATTGACGCAACGGACACGGGTGAATTCGTAGGATGGGCCAACCTGCCCCACCGATTGGGTTCAGAATCTCAGGCCACCACAGGCGAGGTTAATGCCAGCGAATGGGACAATCCCCAATGTACTCAAGCCTTCACCTATCCCTTTGTTCTGGCAATTCATGATGATCAAGGGAAGAGTTTGTCTCAGTTGCAGCAGTTACAACCAACCTACAATCGGGAAGAACATCGCCGAGATTTTTCTCTGGGAAATACCCCTGTATTTTCGGGGCGAAGTTTTTTCCACTATCGCCGCATTGTGAGTATGTCCAAAAACGATCCCTTCACAGGTATTCCGGCGGCAGGGGATTTAACGATGGTGAATTGGAATCCAGGAAACGATTGGGGCGTGATGAATCCCCCCTTGCTCCTGACCGCAGCAGAGTTAGATGAAGCGGGCCAGCGACAGAATTGGATGGGGGGCATGGCCGTTGAAGCTCTGGGCCACGGTGAAGATCGAGCATTGCTCTTTGCAGAGTGGCTCGTGGAAACCTTGCCTGAATCGGACTTTCCCCTTACCTACCTGGCGGGGGCAGATACTCCGATGGGAAGTCGTTCTGGCCTTAGCATTGTTCCTTACATTCGAGAAGGCCGCCGCATCCTGGGACGGGGCACAGCGGCACAAGATCCATTCATCCTGCGGGAGTCTGACGTTCGTTCCGATCTGCCCGGCGGACGGGATTTCAGCAATACAGTAGTGGCTGTGAATCACTATGATTTGGACATTCATGGGTGTCGCTATCGCAATTGGGAACCATCGGGCGAAGCAACTAGCGCCCCGGCACGGGAATTTGTGGTGCGCCCAATTCAAATTCCTTTAGAAAGCCTAATCCCCCAAGGAGTTGATAATCTTTTGATTGGCGGTAAGGGAATTGCTGTGACCCATATTGTTAATGCTGCGACTCGGGTTCATTACGGGGAGTGGGGTATCGGTTCCGCAGCCGGGGCCATTGCAGGTTGGTTGACTCAGGAACCCTCAGAATTGATGCCAGCAGATATTATTCCAGCCGGACGGATGCCAGAGGTACAGCAGCATTTACAGGATCAAGGTCTTCGATTGGAATGGTAGCGTTTGACTTTGGGTGAGCAATCAGATTAAAAAATTGGCAACTGATGAATAATCACATCTAGCTTGACTCCTAGTCCTAAGCCCAAAAGTGGCAACAGGATCAGGATAGGCAAAACCTGCCAAATGGTTCGTCCGGCATTTCTTAATTCAACCCGCGCCAGAATCGTCGAGGCCAGGATTAACATTAAAGTTGTAAAAGTCCCCTTTAGGGTGGCAACAATTACGATAAATAATGAGCTGAAGATTACTAAAATAAACACCCCCAAATCTGACTGAAATAACTTCAAAATGGGCTGCTTGATAGTGCTGGCGGGTGTGGTCAAAAGAATAGCGAGTAAAACAATACCTAGGGCAATTAGCAGCCAGATATGAAGCGGTAGATGAACGACAGACAGATGCCAACCCATCACAAAATAGGTCAGTAGTAACAGTAGCAGTGCAATCCAGGCAATTTGATTCACAAAGGAACTAGAGGTAACCGTTAGAGGTTGGTAGAGATCGCTTGAACTGGGCAGGCAGAAATACACTGCTCACAAACAATACAACGTGACCGGGTAAATGTCAGATAGAACGTCTCAGGATGCAAGTTTAGAGCCTTGGTCGGGCAAACCCCTGTGCAAAGACCACAGTCAACACAAATATTCTCATCAATCAGAATCTCACGACTGACTAAGGACACGTTGATTCCCTGGGATTGCATCCACTCTATGGCTTCTTCCAATTGATCAATGTCACCGGACAATTCCACCACCAGAGTGCCAATCTGGTTTGGCGTCACCTGGGCCCGAATAATGTTGGCCGCAATATTGAAATCCTTGGCCAAGCGGTAGGTGATCGGCATTTGAACTGATCGTCGAGGAAAGGTGAGCGTGATCCGCTTTTTCATGGCTCGTATTTCTCCAATCACTTTCCATGATAGCGGGGGATTTGTCGGAACCTCTCTTAAGCAATCGACTTCAGAATCAAATCGGCCACAAGAATATTTGTGGTAAACAGCACGCTATGCAGATCACAAAGTCTTGAAATGGCTTCAAGATGGGCAGGTTCGGACAGGACTTCCATGGATTCTCTCAGGTAGACCACCGCTCTGATTTGACCGAGAAGAATCCGGCTTCCAAGGGTATGGGAACCGACCAGAGCTTGCGGATTGATAAGTTGAGGAATTGGTAACAGGCCCAAATCGGGATGCTGCTGTAGGGCTTGACAGATCGACTGCGATGCATAGAGAGGGGCGTCAGCCAGAGAATGTTGGTAATGATTCACTAAACCCGTGAGGCCATCGATCAAAGTTTCCTCTGCAAACAAAACAATGCCGCCCTGTTCTGTGAATAATCCCTGACTGTAGAGCTGCTGAATGGCAGATTGGGTAACGAGATAGACTAACTTCACCGCCAGATAGGGATACCGAAGCTTGAGATTTTCGATATCATCAAAGGTTATGATGGCGATCGCCCCATCACTGGCTGCAATAAACTCAGGGTTTTCAGTCTCAGAGTAAATCAGGGCCATTTCTCCCAGGAGATCTCCCGCCACTCGACTCGGATTTTCCAGGCTGGCGTCTTCGACGTTGACTTCACCGCTCAAAATCATGCCAAATGAGGTTCGTTGCTCCTTCTGTGGCATAATCTCCTGGAGATCGTAGAATCGATGTACCGAGAGATATTCACTAATAATCTCGATCTCCTCTGTGTAAAATTGCTTGAAAATCCCCAAGTTTAGAAAAAAGTCGGCTGCTTGTGTCATGCCACGAAACCTCTAGATTTCTCCCCAACTCAGCACTATGCTTCACAATCCTCAACAAGACCCAGATTATTACACATCGCTCCACTATTATAAAATCCGATGAGTTTATCCTCGATTTCCTGGCAGTCTTTGGCCGCGATCGCCATAACCGCCGCGTCTGCTCGACAGCTTCAACAAGTTTGTCAGACGCTAGGGGGAAAACTTTACATTCCTGCTAATCTAACCGACTTACCCGCTTCAGACCCTGTCATCCGCTATGAATCCTTGAAGCCGCTGATCCAGACTCTCTGGTCAACTCACCAGGGATTAATTTTTGGCTTGGCTGCTGGGGCAGTGACTCGGCTGATTGCTCCCCTGCTCAGCGATAAGGCTACCGATCCAGCTATTGTTGTGGTGGATCAGACCGGAGAATTTGTGATTAGTCTCTGTAGTGGTCACCAGGGAGGGGCGGATCAGTTGACTCGATTGGTGGCTAGTTGCCTGGACGCAACCCCTGTAATTACTGGAGCAGCCGTGAGTCAGGGATATTCTGGGTTGGATATTCTGGGTCGGCCCTTTGGCTGGCGTATGGGGTCAGGGGATTGGACAGCGGTGAGTGCGGCGATGGCCCAGGGGAAAGAAATTCAGGTGGTTCAGGATGCGGGATCGACCCTTTGGCGAGCAACGTTGTCGCAGGAACATTCTTTGACGTTTAATCAATCTGGTTCTGAGATTGTAACGGCTGTTGCTCGGATTTGGATTACAGCAAAGCGTTCTTCAAACTCTCTTGAGGGACAAACCGAGAACTTAGATCCTGAATCGGAATTTCAGAGAGGTGGTGCATTGCGCCCTGCTGATGACATCCCAGGGGAACAGGCTTCGTTTCAGGAAACGGCAGTCTCTCAAGTGTGGTGGCATCCGCGTGTCTTGTGGTTAGGAATTGGTTGTGAACGTCGCACACCCCAGGCGGCGATTGAAACGGCAATTCGTTCGACCTTGCAGCAATTCAATCTTTCGGAATTAGCCGTCGCAGGCGTTGCCACTCTGGATTTGAAGGCCGATGAAGTAGGACTGGTCAAACTCTGTCAAGCCAATTCCTGGCCCCTCGTAACGTTCCCGGCCAGTGAATTACAGAACATCTCTGTTCCGAGTCCTTCCAGCGTGGTTTACGAAGCGGTTGGTACGCCCAGTGTTGCTGAAGCAGCGGCTTTGAAAGTTGCCCATATTGACCAACTTCTGGTTCCAAAACAAGTTCATCGTTTTCCGAATGAGCAAGTTACTTTAGGCCAAACTTCAGAAGACACAAGCCCAGAACGTTTGGGCCAAGCGGTTACGGTTGCGGTTGCCCACGCCCCACAGGAATACTTGGGAAGCACTGGACAGTTATTCTTGATCGGTATCGGCCCCGGTCAACTGAACCAAATCACCCCAGCAGCTCAAACGGCGATTACAGCCGCAGACGTAGTGATTGGTTATTCCTTGTATTTGAATTTGATCAAACCCCTGTGTCGTCCGGGTCAGGTGATTGAGGATTTTCCTATCACTCAAGAACGGCAGCGGGCCGAGCGGGCGATTGAGTTGGCCAATTGGGGCTTGAGAGTGGCGGTGGTTTCGTCCGGTGATTGCGGGATTTATGGCATGGCTGGGTTAGTGTTTGAATTGTTACAAACTCAAGACTGGGATGGAGTGACCCCAGGGGTTCAAGTGCTTCCTGGGATTAGTGCGATTCAGGCCGCTGCTTCTAGAGTTGGTGCACCTTTAATGCATGATTTCTGTGCGATTAGTTTGAGTGATTTGTTAACGCCTTGGCCCGTAATTGAGCAACGATTGACAGCAGCAGCCCAGGCCGATTTTGTCTGCGCGATTTACAATCCTCGTTCAGCAACTCGAACTAAACCCCTGGCACAAGCCCACAGCATTTTTCTCACCCACCGTTCGGGTCAAACACCTGTAGCTCTGGTACGCTCAGCCTATCGAAAAGGAGAACAAATTACCTTGACAACTCTGGAAAAATTAGACCTGGAAGCAGTGGACATGCTGACCACAATTCTCATCGGCAACCAATCCACTGGACTTTATCAGAATTGGATGGTTACTCCACGCGGATATTTAGGATAAACAGTTGGGAGCAGTTCGATACCGTGGCACAAACTAGAAAACCAAAATACAGACTCCATAGAAACTTTCGCCTACCAATGGGATTTTCTCCAGAAAACTTTGACTCTGGACTAACCTATCAAGCTCAACCCAATGACATGTTTATTGTCACCTATCCCAAATGTGGAACAACGTGGACTCAATATATTCTTTGGGTACTTTCCCATGATGGACAACCTCTATCCCCTGGGAAGAATATCAACTCAGAAGTACCTTTCCTAGAGGAAACAGGAGGTGATTTTGTCAAATCTTTACCGCAGCCTCATTTTATCAAAACTCACTTATCTTACAGCTTAACGCCACATCATCCCGACGCGAAGTATATCCACATTGCCCGTAACCCTTTTGATTGTGCAGTTTCTTTCTATTACCATACTCAAGGCTTTGTCAAACACTATGATTTCGCTGAGGGAACCTTCGATGAGTTTTTTGAATGCTTTATTACTGGGGAGGTGGATTGGGGAGATTATTTCGATCACTTGCTTCCCTGGATTGAAAATAAAGGGGCTAGAAATATATTGTTCTTAACCTATGAATCCATGAAAGATGATCCCAGAGCTGCCATTATTGAAATTGCTAATTTCCTAGGTGAGGAGTACATTAAGAAAGTTAAAAATCTAGAAATTCTAGAGAGTACTGTGGAACACACCAGTTTTTCTCAGATGAGCAAAAATCAAGCTCGCTGGTCTAGCCAACGTCCAGATCAGGCCGCTCCATTTGTTCGGAAGGGAAAGGTTGGCGATTGGCAATCCCATTTCTCAGACTCTCAAATTCAGCGATTAAGTCAAAAATTTAGAGAAAGAATGGCTGGAACAGAAGCTGTAACGCTATGGCAGTTGCCTACATAATTATCTGTGAGATTGGATTACAAACCATAAACGGAGATAATCAGTATTGGCGTAATAATTGCCATCATGATTGTAAGAGGAGTGCCAACTCGGGCAAAGTCAAAAAACTTATATCCTCCAGGGCTGTAAACCATTGTGTTTGTCTGATATCCAATGGGTGTCATGAAGCTACAGGATGCAGCAAAGGTCACCGCAAACATAAAAGCAAAGGGGTTTAAATCCAGGGTCTTCGCCACCTCCACTGCAATGGGGATCATGAGTAGAACAGACGCATTGTTTGACAGCATCTCCGTCAAAACTACAGTCACGATAAAAAAGAAGGTCAAAATCCAGTAGCCGGAGAGATTTCCACCAATTGAAATTAATTGGTTAGATAACCATTGGGTTGCCCCAGATTTCTCCATTGCAATGCCCAAGGGAATCAGTCCCGCTAATAGGAAAATCACATCCCAGCGCACAGCCCCGTAGATTTCTCCTGGTTTCAGACAGCCTGTCATGACCATTAGCACCACACCTGCCAGCGCACTGACTAAAATCGGTACAATATTAAATGCGGCGAGTAGAATTACTCCTGCAACAATCGCTAAGGCTGCTACCGCCTTGTCTCGTCGTAGGTTTTCTACATTTCGCTCTTCCAGTACCAACAACTCTCGGGTTGTTTGCAGACCAACAAAGCTTTGTTTTGGCCCCTGCACCAGTAATAAATCTCCAAATCGGAGGGGAATTCTCCCTAGTCTCCCCTGAACTAGTTCTGCCCCGCGACGAATAGCGATCACTGTGGCGTTATAGCGTTGTCGAAAGCGTAAGTCTTTCAACGTTGTTCCAATTAAGCGGGAGTTCGACAGAATCAAGACCTCTGCAATTTTCTCCTCACCGGAACTGAGCACCGATTCAATCGATTCTTCCTGGAACTGAACATCCGGTAGAATCTCCAGCCCCCGATCCTCTCGAATTCTCAAGAGATCCTCCCGGCTACTGCGAATAATCAAAATATCATTTGGCTGTAACACCTTGTCTGCGAGGGGCTGTGGCAGATGGGTCTTATCTCGCACCAGTTCTAGAACATCCACGTCGAACTTCCGTTGAATTTCACTCTCATTCAAAGTTTGACCCACAAGACTAGAGTTGGGAGAAATAATCACTTCACTCAAATAATTGTTTAACTCATAATTCTGACTAAAAATATCTCCATTCTGAGATTGGCGATTGGGGAGCAAGTAAGGTGAAATAAAAGCAACATAAATTATGCCAACTATAAATAAAATGCTGCCTACCTTGGCAAATTCAAATAAGGCAAACTCCCGATAGCCTAACTGAGCAGACAAACCGCTAGCCAGAATATTTGTCGAAGTCCCAACAACGGTTACCAACCCCCCTAAAATTGAAGCGTAGGATAGGGGAATTAAAATCTTAGAAGGGGGAACTTTTTGTTTCTTGCACCAATCTTCAATAATTGGTAGGAAGATTGCAATGACCGCTGTATTATTGATGAATGCAGAAATCGGCCCGACTAAAAAACCAATGACCAAAATTTGCTGACTTGGATGTTTTCCGCCCCACTTCAGGAGCCAATCTCGCACAAACTGAATCACCCCTGTACGAGTGATACCAGCACTGAGAATAAACATCGCCATCACCGTGATTGTGGCAGAGTTGCCAAACCCAGAGATCCCCTCCGTGGGTGTGACCAACTTCAACAGCATCAGCACAACGGCTACAGTAATTGCGGTCAGATCAGCGGGTAGCCATTCTAATACAAAGCTTGTGAGTGCCAGGGCTAGCACGCAAAGCGTCATTAAAATCGTCATGTTGGCATGGTAGGTTACGGTTTAGCGCTTGAGCAGGATCAATTCACTGAGCAGGGTCAATCCACTCAGCCAGCGATATCTAGATTGTCCTGAAGATTCAAATCTTATAATTCCCACTCTGCAAGGCAAAGCATAACCGGAATTCCGCATTGGATATCCAAAGAACCTTGATACACCAACATTGAACTCAATACGGAGTTAATTGCTAATTTTCCCTTGATAGAGTGAAGCTGCACCCACAAAATTATGAACAGACTTACGATGACATCTAGGAGCGTCTAATTTTATTCAATCTAACATGGCTATATTGAATGTCAAACTAGCTTCAGAGCAAGGGCCGGGCAATCGTATCTCAAAAGTGGCGGTTGGAGATTGACCCGGTAGAGTTGTGAAGCAGGCACAATTATTCCTAGTCCTGCATGAAACTAAAACCAAAAATAAGCATCGCTGAGCATTTTGAGGCAGTAGAAGATCCGAGGATAGAGCGAAGTAAGGAGCATCAGCTCATAGACATCCCTAGTGATAAGTCAAGGTTGTGTGACGTTTGTCAAGAGGGGACAGAAGTCATCAGCAATTCTAAATTTAAAATTTGGCAGTCTCAGCTCAGAACAATCTTTCCTCCCGTTTGTCCTCGTTACCGCGTTTAATTCCTGCCTGACGACAAAAATCAGCGAACCAACAGTTTGAGTCAGGTATCATGAATCCCAGGGCCATTTCATTCTAATTGAGTGATTGATATGGTAGAAAGGATGTTTAACTTTTAGGGTACTCTTTAAATGTCTCAACCTGCAATTGTAGAAGCTTTTGCGGACTTAGCAGATACTCGCAGAACAGCGGGACAGCGA
>JBHJGO010000152.1:0-18804 GCA_050331715.1 Microcoleaceae cyanobacterium | reverse complement strand
CCCCTGGATGACTTTCTCTGATTATCAGGGGGTTTGACAGAGGCTGACTTGTCCTTGTAAGCAGCAGAATTTGAACCGGTCCGAATTGACACCCTAGTTTGGCATTCTGCCTCCAGTACTCTTCTTGGTGCAATCACGGATACTTCCGTTGAACAACTCACTGGTCGTTTCCTGGAGGCCTCACCGATAACCTCAGTCGCAGTTCCAACCCTGAATACAGCCATCGATCTGGGTTCCTTGGGCGTTGCTTCTATTAATGTATTTGTGGGTGATGTCGATCCGATGGACATCTATCGTTTCAGTCTGGACACGGATAGTAACTTAAATATTACTCTGGACGGCCTGGTCGCAGATGCGGATGTGGCTCTGGTTCAAGACCTGAATGGCAACGGAGAGATTGAAATCACGGATATTGTGAATCGCTCTGAAGCACCCGCTGATTTTTCCGAGGCCATTACGGCTAATGCTTTGCCCGGTGGAACCTATTACGTTGTGGTGTATCAATACACAGGCAATACGGGCTATACGCTGGACATTTCCGCCAGTCCCAATGCCCAGCCCGATACTGATGCAACCCTGGGACAATTTGATAGCCAGTTGGGCTATGGTCTCATTGATGCCTCAGCCGCCGTAGCCCAGGCCGTTGGGCTCACACCTTTTGTAGATGTTCCTGACTTAGGAGGTAATGACTGGGGTCGAGACTTGGTCAATGCACCAGAGGTTTGGGCGACGGGTACAACGGGTATTGGCGTTACGGTTGCGGTGATTGATAGCGGGGTTGATTACAATCATCCTGATTTGGCTGGCAATATTTGGACAAACGCCGATGAGATTCCCAATAATGGCTTGGATGACGATAGCAATGGGTATGTTGATGATTTTCTAGGCTGGGACTTTGTGGATCGGGATCCTAACCCAATGGATTTGAATGGCCATGGAACCCATGTTTCAGGAATTGTTGCGGCTCGTCAGGATGGGGTTGGTATTACAGGCGTTGCCCCGAATGCTCAGATTATGCCAATTCGAGTCCTGGATGAAGATGGCTTCGGCAAAGTGAGTGATGCGGTTCGTGGAATTCAATATGCTGTTGTGAATGGCGCAGATGTGATTAATTTAAGTTTGGGGGGTGATAGCTTCACCTCGGCAGAATATGACGCGATCCGTTGGGCAACTGAACAGGGAGTAGTGGTAGTGATGGCAGCGGGAAATGAAGCGGGGAATCAACCCAATTTTCCCGCCCGATTTGCCCAGGATTTTGGGATTGCTGTTGGTTCTGTAGACCAAAATCAAACCCTGTCTAGCTTTTCTAATCGCGCTGGATTATCTCGTCTAGATTACGT
The DNA here is from genome assembly GCA_050331715.1 of Microcoleaceae cyanobacterium. Lineage (GTDB taxonomy): Bacteria > Cyanobacteriota > Cyanobacteriia > Cyanobacteriales > Microcoleaceae > JBHJGO01. The sequence continues at coordinate 17,464 of JBHJGO010000152.1, read as the reverse complement.
TGTGGCTCCAGGAGGAGATGGGGGTTTTCCCAGCACTGGTGATATTTACTCCACTGTTCCGCTGTCACTGTCTTCCAGTTCCTATGCTTTTCTAGCAGGAACCTCAATGGCAACTCCCCATGTTGCGGGAATTGCAGCCTTGATCCGTCAAGCTAATCCGAGTCTGACAGCAACAGACATTGAGCAAATTATTATCTCGACAGCCAATTTGTCGGCTGTGAATGCGTAATTCCAATCGCCCATCCAAGCAGAAGGGTGGATTGCTTCTGCCGCCCACCCTTCTGTCAGATTTGTTCTGCTGGTTTAGAGATTCTGGTTCAAAGCAACAGCTCGACTAGGAAACTGGAGTTTCTGTGGAAGGCTGACTTTTTTGAATTTGGGGAGCGAGATGATTCAGCGATTGCTGGACGAAATTCTGTAGAACAGGGGTTTCCTGATTATGCTTGAACACAACTTGAATAGCCTGCTTCAGAAGATTTAGGTTGAGCGAGAAACCTTGACTTTCCTTCAGATCGATTTCTTGTAGTTCGAAGTATTCAATCAAGCTCAGTCCTGCGATTCGGGTCAAATAAGCGGCACTCACCGCCTGAATCACACCCCCGGCCACGTAGGTCATGGTGTTACTCTTCAGCAGGGCCGTTAGATTTTGGGTGGCCAGTTCTACTAATCCCAATTTCAACATTTGGCTGCCCAGAGTCTTTGTGATCTCCTGAGCCTGTTCCAGGGAAAATTTCTGCTTGTAGATACCTCCTAAATCAACCACCATCTGGGCTCCAACAGCAGCAGTCGCTAACACATCCAGAGCCGGAACAGGATTGGCAAAGGCGGCGGCAGCAGCAATCCATTGATACTGTTCAATCACTGGCATGGCCTTCTCGCGCCAGAGTTGATTCAGCCCGGTTCTGACGTTCTTTTCCAGCGCGATCGTTTCTCGATAGGTGGTTGACCAGACCAGAGATTCTTGTTCCTGCTGCAAAACCTGACCCAGACGAGCTGTCAGGGATTTCATCTCTGGATCCTGTTCTTCCATCCACTCTTGGGTAGAACCGTCCTCCTGGTGCTGTCGGACTTTGATCGGGTGAGGAGAGGCCGCAATAGCAACAACATCCTCATCTGACATCAGCTCTGACAGGGTTTCACGAATATGCTGCAGGACAACGGGCTGTTCACCTTCTAGGTACTGATCCAGCTTATTCCAAACAAACAATGTCCGCTGCCCCTGTTGACGAATAATTTTTGCAAGGGACTGAAACTCTGGATCGGTTACATCTCCACTGGTGAGGAACAATACCAGATCGATAGCGGTCAGCATTTGAGGTTGGCTGTCAGGGACTTCCACCAGGCTTAAACTCATCTCCTGCTTTGGAATCCAATCGGATACCAATACCTGCATCACCGTTGATTTGCCCACAGACTTACTGCCCATTACCCCAAGCCGCAAGGATTCGCGATCCAAGTTCGTCTTCAGTTCAGCACAAGTTGCACGCCAGTTCTCGATGCTAGGGCTCAGGGCCTGACTATTTTGCTCTGCTGCTGTAGTTGCGAGTTGATTAATTTGAGCTTCGACCTGGGCAATCTTCTGTTCAACGGTTTCCCGATTGGCGGGAGGAATGAATCGCTCTTCTTGGTCATGGGTAGGTTTTTGTTGAAAAAACCACAACCCTGCACCGAGCAGCATCGTGCTGAGCAGTGCGAATTCACCAACCTGGCTGACGGAATGCTGGATTGTACCCAGCACCCACAGAAGAAACGAAAGCCCGACACCCCCAACTAAGATGGGACGCTGTAATTTGACCGCCATAATCTATTGTGGAATTCTTCACTCTTACATTACCTTAAATGTAGCAATTCAGCGCGAACTTGAACTCGAATGTTGAGGTACGGTATTCCGCTCAAAGCGGAACAATTTCAGCAAAATAATGGGCGGTGAAGCCGTTAATTGTTTTGACCGAGGTGAATACTCCGTTAGGATAGCTTTAAGAAGCGTGAATTTAAGATAAATTTTAACTTTGACTTGCCAAATTCCAGTCCATATAAGCTTTAACTGAAATCACCATGAACCTTCCGACGTCTCCAGATCTAAATTGTCGATTTGCCATTGCCAGCGACTTACATGTGGCATTACCCCAAACAATTTGCCATCATCCTAGACGATTTCATTGGGTAGAAATTAGTATTCCAGCCTTAGAATTCGTATTGGATCATCTGGCAAGGTTGGACTTAGATTTTCTTCTCTTACCAGGGGACTTGACCCAGGATGGAGAACTGGAAAATCACCAGTGGCTAGCTCGCCGTTTGATGCAGTTGCCCTATCCGGTTTATGTGGTTCCAGGCAACCATGATGTACTCTATCCCACCAGTCGGGATCGGATGATGGGATTAGCTGAATTTCCCCAATATTATGAAAAATTTGGCTACAATCAGCCCCAGCGGCCCTACTACACCTGTGAAGTTTTACCAGGATTGAGATTAGTTGGACTGAATTCCAATCTATTTGAATCGACAGGTGAACAAGTGGGCTGTGTTGATCCAGAACAATTGGCTTGGCTAAAGCAGGTTCTATCAGAAACCACCGGGGAATTTGTGATGGTGATGATTCATCATAATGTGATCGAACATCTTCCGGGTCAAGCCACAAATCCTTTGGGAAGACGCTATATGCTCCGGAATGCTCCAGAACTACTTGAAATTCTGCGACCAGCAGGGGTACAACTGGTGTTTACAGGTCACCTTCATGTGCAGGACATTGCAGAACAGCAGGGAATTTATGACATTACAACTGGATCGTTGGTGAGTTATCCGCATCCCTATCGCATTCTGAATTTAAAAACTGAGTCGGAGGGGCATTTGAGATTACAAGTGGAATCCCATCGGGTGGAAGCGGTGGCAGATTGCCCAAATCTGACTGAAGCCTCTTTTAACTGGATGTGCGATCGCTCGGCTCCCTTCATGATGAAGCTCTTGACGGCTCCTCCAGTGAGTCTCTCACCTGAAAAAGCTGAAATATTCGCACCAAGTCTACGGAGTTTCTGGGCTACCATTGCAGCGGGAGATGCGGAGTTTCATTTTCCTGAATTTCCTGAACCTCTGCGGAGTCATTTTGAGAATTTTAGTGATCAACACAAGATTGATAATCAGGCTACTTTGATGCTGAAAAGCTAAGTGATACAGATTCATGACTATCCCACCCATTGTCAATGGATGGATCGAGCCATTAGTTTGGCAGCGCAGGCGGGAGCAGCCGGAGAAGTTCCGGTAGGGGCCGTGGTAGTGAGTGCCGAGGGTCAACTGCTAGCTGAGGCTGAAAATCGGCGAGAGCGGGATTGTGATCCGACGGCCCATGCAGAAGTATTAGCCCTACGTCGAGCAGGTCAAGCTTTGGGAAATTGGCATCTGAATGGATGTAATCTTTATGTCACCCTGGAGCCCTGTGCTATGTGCTCCGGAGCCATTATTTTGTCGCGATTGAGACTTCTGGTTTACGGGGCGGATGACCCGAAAACGGGTACGATCCGTACAGTGGCAAACATCCCCGATAGCCCCTTTTCTTTTCATAAGCTGATCGTGTTGGGCGGAATTCGCGAATCGGCCTGTCGTCAGCAATTGCAGTCCTGGTTCGCCCAGCGTCGCTGAAGGGCATCTAAAATCGGCGGGCGCTAAACTTAAAGCTTCCCGCAATCAATTTACAATTGGTTAAGAGCAATTTACAATGAATATAAGCTCAGTTAACAGGAGCAAGTCGCTGAAGCGATGGATGATTGTTTACGCTTCAGTCAACAGCCGTCAGGTTATCATCGTAGATTACTAGCTCCCATACTGATTATCACAGATGTGACAATCTAAGGAGGGCTTCCTGCCCGGACTGACAGTATGTGAAGTGTCATTAATCACATACTCGACTCAGGATAAAAATCCTACTTTATAAATAGCTGGTGCAGCTAGTGTATAACCTTTCAGGGTCATGGTGATGCTTGATTCGACTCCCTCTCATTTGAACGTGCCGATCCCTTCTCGGCTCATATCTATCCGATCCACTTTTCATCGATTACGCAACAAGAGACCCGACCATTCACCATCAGAGGTTTCTTCAGCCTTGCTCACCCTGGCCTATCCTTTAGGAGCTGGCGTTGTTTTACCTACCTACTTCAGTCGGATCGATGTATTCGGTCAAGCTAATATTCCTGACTCTGGGCCAGTTATTCTAGCTCCCACCCACCGTTCTCGTTGGGATGGCCTCATGATTCCCTACGTGGCGGGTCGATACGCAACGGGACGCGACCTGCGATACATGGTCACTATTGATGAAATGCAGGGATTTCAGGGTTGGCTGATTCGGCAGATGGGCGGTTTTGCCATCAATCAACAACATCCGACAGTGGCAACCTTTCGGAAAGCCGTTGAGATTTTGTACAATCGGGAGATGATGGTTGTTTTTCCTGAAGGGGATATCTTCCGCGACCGCCAGATTCATCCGCTCAAGCCTGGCCTGGCGCGACTAGCTCTCCAAGCTGAATCCATCGATCAGAACCTGAATGTTCAGGTCGTTCCTGTTGCCATCAACTATGAGCCAGGTATTCCCTGCTTGGGTGCTCAGGTTCAGGTGAGAATTGGTCAGCCCTTGAAAGCTTCTGATTACTGCCCCAGAGCGATGGATCAGGATTCCGCTAGTCGTAAACAGTTTAAGCAGGCAGCCAGGACATTAACGGCGGACTTGAGTGACTCTTTGTTTGATCTGAATCGTCAGAGTGCCTTTGCCTAGTTGATATATCCTAGTTCGTCTATCAAGGCTGAAACTTTTTTAATCCTGGCGGTTGGGTTGCCTGGATTCCACCTATGACTCTTGCTTCTCCATTTCAGTCGGGTCAAATTGTTTATCTCGAACATCAGAACTTCTGCTTGTACGTCGAGGTGATTCAGGTCGTCCTGGAACGTCAAGTCTGTTGGGTGCGGCCTCTATTTTTATTAGAAGCAACCCTGCCCCTGGAGGGTGATCAAGACAATCAAACTCTGTTATACGACCTGCGTCAGAGTTCGGATCTGATCTGGCCCATCGATTTATTTCAGCCCGCTTTGGATACGGATGTGATTCAATGGTTGTCTCAATTGGAACCCCTGGCAGACCCTTTCTTGACAGAGGCCGGAGACCAAAAGATGATCCATGGTGTGACAGCCCATCAATGGTTGCGTAAGTTGGTGAATCAGATTTGGCAGGATAATTAAGCAATGGCACGCCGAAGATCAACCCGTCGTAGAACCCAATATCATTCTCGTCGTAGGCTGCAAATTGCCTTGTTGAGTCTCGTTGTACTTTGTGGTTTGACCCTGATGGGCTATACGATTCACGAATTGTTTCAGCCTTGGGGATTGCCATCTGCCTCGGTTCAGTCGGTTCAGCTTAGTGGCGACAATACAACTCAGAATTCCAGTCAAAATCTGACTCAAGCTTCTCAAGAAATTACATCTCAAAACGCCTCAGAACCTTCTCAGCAAAGCTCTTCAGATAATCCTCAGAGAAATTCTCAACCCGATTCCCAACTTAATGCTCAAAGACAATCCTCCCGACGTAATCCGCTTGTGAGTTTCCAGAGCAACTGCGGTAGTAAAACGTCTGGCCCTGCTGATAATCCCATCAAAACTAGCCTCGCAAGCTGGACACAGGAAATTCGCTGGCGGTGTGTTTACAATATTGAAGACTTTCCTGGAAATAATTTAATTAACCGTTTCAATGCTGCCAGAGATGCTGCGGCGCAGGCGGGAGGAGGGGTAGTTTATTTCCCCGCAGGAATTTACAATTTTCCTGACAGTATTCAACTCAAAAGTGGAGTAATTATTCGGGGGGCAACGCCTCAAGTAACCGATGCCAAGTCAAGTAACTTTGACCCTCCTACACAATTAGTCTTCCCGCAATATCGGCCTCAGCTTTCGGGGCAGGGGACGCCCAACTCGACAGCGTTTAAGCAGATCACCACACAAGCTCCTGGGAAAGATCAGAATATTGGTCTGGTGAATTTAGCGATTAATCGGGCGGCCATTTCCTTCTTGGAAAATGTCAACAAAACCCAAGGACGTAATATTTTAGTTTTCGGTGTGCGGAGCAATAATGTCGCTCTTCCCGATCCCCAGGTTCCAGATACTGCTTTTCAGCACCCCTGGCAACGTTACAGCTATCGCTTTGCAGCAAATATTGAAGTGGCAGGGTTTGAAAATATTTTGATTGCGAATAATCGGATTAATGATGCCATTACAGATAATTTTGAGCAACCGGGTTATCGGTTAAAAACTGCGGATAGAAAATCAGTGGTTACCTTTGAAGATGGCAAAAAAGCTCTATTTCACTATGGAAATCACTACGGCATTGTAGTTAATCGCCATAGTGAGGGAGAGGGATTTAAGTTAGCTGCAACACCTGAAACGGAACCCGGTTTATTTCGATCTGGGGTTGTAGTTCAGGACAATTGGGTCTATCACACCATGCGAGTTGCGATTCAAGCCTCTGGCAAAGGCTTGGTGATTCAGAATAACCAAATTGTCGATCAACCTAATAAACAGTGGTGGATTCATCCGGCTGGAAAGAAACTAGCAACAGGAGCAGTAACCCTGGAAAACCGAGCCATAGATTGGTCAGGTTGGGATGTTTCTGTGATTGGCAATCAATACGAAGTTTATCGCCATCGGATTGGAGAGACCAAATATCTGAGCGTCGATGGTGAAGGGATTCTAATTCAAGAATGCTGTGGTGGCACCACAGTGAGGGGCGTAAAAATTCAGAATAATCGCGGCAATGGTTACATTGGTCTCTACAAAGTGCGAGATATTAAAGATGCAACGATCTCAGACAATCAGTTACGGGGAGCGGACATTCTTGTCCTGGCTGATACGAACAATAAACCCTACACAATGAATAATGTACAGGTGAAAAATAACACGGTTGATGGGAATATTATTGCCAGGGCAAGCCAGGGAGGTCAGGGTAACGTAATTCAAAATAATACAGGCAGTAGCTCTAGTAAAATTGAACAGACCTGTGAAACCCAGGTTCAAATTAATAATAATCAAAGTTTTGATCTAGAAGCTTGTTCAAACTAGTTTTACCACGTTGCTAATCAGCTTCAACAAAGCGATTCAGCAAAGCAATAATCTGATCCTCTGGTTGATGGCCAAACCACTCTGCCAGAATAGTATACTCCGCATCAAATATAATCCAGGATGGTGTTCCCTGAAGTTGATTGACGGTGAAAGTATAGGCTGAAATTGGCTGTCGTTGCAGGTAATGTTTGACCCGGAGTCGAGCCTGAGCTTGGGTCTCGCTATCCCAATCAGCAAACTGAGAATTCAGATGGCAAATGTGTTCGACATCGGCTTCTTCAAAGAGTTCACTGCCCGCACCCAGTTGATCAAAGCTAATGGGAAATGGTAATTCTAACTGAAATTTTGACGCTCCCTGGCTATGGAAATATTGTTTTGTAGCTCCCACTAATTCACCTTTTTCAAGCAGTAGACGAGTATTGTCAATCGTATTTAGTGAAAAGTCTTCAAAGGCAGTCGATAGTCCTAAAATATTAATCTCGGTTTTGAAATGGTGATGGAGTTGAGTTGCAAGGGGTAGCGCATAGATAAAACACCCTGGGCAATTGACCTGAAATACAAGCAATAGATTCAACTTGCTGGGTTTGAAGCTGCCCTGAAGAAGTTGATCAATTTTTAGAAATAGTTTTTTCATTTTTATTGGGTATTGGTTACTAGTTGCTGGGTGGTATGGGTTTGTGAGATTGGAGCGCACCGCACCCCAATCTCCTGTCTTCCACACCTGTTAGATCTGCTTCAAATTAGATCTGCTTCAAATCCGCAATTGAAGCCCCGAAATTAATGTGAAAGGGTTGATTGTCCAGCACCAGTACTGGAACAGACTTTACTCCCGCTGCCTCAGCTTCAGAAATTCGGCTTGGCTCTTCTCCAAGGTGTACCACCTCGACCTGATAGCGGCTTTGATCCAGGGCATCAACGAACTGGTTTTCCGCAGCAACACAAACCGGACATCCAGCATGATAAAACGTAGCCTTCGACATGGTTCAAGCTCTCCTTGCGAAATCGTTTGATTCAGGTGCCTATTAATTAGGACTCCTAAATAATATCCCTACAATTTATCGCTTGTCAAGCACTCTAATGGGAGCAATCGTTAAAATATTGATGAAGTCTTTGCAGAATCTCCTATGCATCTCACTTGGTTGGATAGCAATTCTTGGTTACTGGAAATTTCAGAGCGGCACATTCTGATTGACCCCTGGTTGGTGGGGCCTTTGGTTTTTGGCAATCTAACCTGGCTATTCAAGGGCGAACGCACTCAACCCCGTTCTATTCCAGAAAAAATTGACCTTATCCTGCTGTCTCAAGGTTTGGAAGACCATGCCCATCCCCAAACGCTGAAGCAACTGGATCGCTCAATACCAGTCGTTGCCTCTCCAAATGCTGCAAAGGTTGTGCGGGAGCTAGGCTATACCCAGGTAAGAGCATTGGAACACGACTCCACCTACTTCCTGGATAACCAAATTGAAATTACTGCCGTTCCGGGTTCCCCCATTGGCCCGACCTTAGTGGAAAATGGCTACATCCTGAGAGAACTCGGTACAGGGTTTAAGGTGTACTACGAACCCCATGGCTTTCATAGTGAAATCGTTAAGCAATCAGCGCCGATTGATGTGGTGATCACGCCAATTGTTAACCTGAGCCTTCCTTTGCTAGGGCCGATCATCAAGGGTACTGACGCAGCACTACAAGTTGTTGAATGGGTCAAGCCCCAGGTAATTCTACCAACCGCCGCTGGAGGAGATATTAAGTTTGAAGGAGTATTGTTGAACGTCCTCAAAGCTGTCGGTAGCGTCGAAGATTTCCGCTCCCTTTTGGCCCGTCACAATCTCTCAACCCATGTACTCGACCCAACTCCAGGCGAACGGTTTGAGGTTCCTTTAGAACGGCGAGAGGTCAGTTTGGCCTAGGCCGCTTATGAAGTGAGTTGCCTGGTTTCCTGCCTCTGGGGGGATAGTGGTCACAACGTCAAGATTGACAGACCGCTAACATGGCAAACTAACCGCTGATACCCAATGCCTGAGAGCTTACTGCTGATTTGCATTTGCATCCTGAACCGCTGCCCGAAAGCACCAAATTCCCATGGGAATACTGAGACCCAGAATTAGGGTTGTGAGGCTGCTGCCGAGCTGGGGATCGCCGGATGACAGTTCAAACACTGAACCTACTGCAGCAATACCTGCAATACAAGACACCCCTAACAACAACATACTTTTCGGTGTTCCGCCCATTGATTTGAAGACTCCTTTATTTGATACAAATTTATCTGATGCAAAAAACTACTTGACGATCTGAACTGCTTTAGGCGAGAACTTGTACTTTGTCAGTTCTTCATTCAATGCAAGTTGATTGTCTACCCGATCAACAAACATCACCCCCTGCAAGTGGTCGATTTCATGTTGAATCGCACGAGATAAAAGTTCATTCGCCTTGATCGTGCGGGGGCGGCCTGTTTCATCCTTGAAAGATACTTCAATTATCTCTGGACGAGTCACATCCATATAAACTCCCGGAACACTGAGGCACCCTTCCTGGAAAGGAGAGGTCTCAGCGCTGAACTTTTTAATCACGGGGTTGATCAGAATAATAGGCGGAGTCGCTGCATTGTCTGGCTCAATGTCTAACACAATCACCTGCTTGTGGACACCAACCTGTGGAGCTGCTAGGCCAATTCCATCAGCACTGTACATGGTTTGCAGCATTTCCCGAATCAGCTTGCGGGTTTGGTCATCGACACGAGATACCCGCTTTGCAGGCTGACGCAGGGCGCGATCGCCCAAATAATGAAGCTTTAAAGGAGGATGCTTGAGTTTTTGCTTTTCAACGATTACTTGAGATGTCATGTGAAATCTGTTAAATAATGCAGGTTAATTATGACCGTTACCGTCAGGCACGAAAAATACCTAAAGAGACCATATCCTCTGATCTTAAAAGATGTTCAGCAAATTTTGCAGAATTTGACCTAAAGTGCCTGAGTTGCCTTGATCATGGGATGTGAGCTTAAAAGCTGCGTTAATGCCGGCGGATAACTCTGAATCAGTTCTCCGTTCCCACAATCTTACCCAGTTGAGAATCTCCTCCAGTCCCACAGAAGTTCTCTAGATGCAGTCATTCTATTCAGAAAATGCGATGGGAGCAAGCAAGAGATTAGAATGCCAGACGGCTCTGTCGCCAGAATGCTAGAACCAGTTTTATTTCTGTATCACTATACTCTTGACCTAGATATTTATAAATCGAAGGGATGGAAGTATCACCAATTGTTTCTATTGCTTGAATGATTGTATTTTGTCGTTCTGGAGCGACCAGTCGATTAATATCAACCGCTTGACTAGCCTGCATTAGACGGATCAAATGTTCAATCACGGTCTCTACTCGAAGATTGCGCTTCTCAGCAATTTCTTTGATGCTAAGCCCCTGCTGATGTAGGAGCAACGTCTGCATCTGGCTATCGGGGAGGGAACCGTGGCTCTGCATCATATTGAGTTCAGATTATTTTGGAGGGCAAAGCGAATTAACTCGGCTCGATTACTACTTTCTGTCTTGCGTAGGAGCTGACTGACGTATTTCTCAATTGTTCTAGGGCTAAGGTGGAGGCGATCGCCGATCTGAATGTTGGATAAGCCTTGAATCAGCAGGTTGAGGACTTGCTGTTCTCGCTGTGTCAAACCCAAATCTAGCTTGGGTGCTGTGGCCGGTGCAGCAGATGTGAATTGCCGTTCAGCAATACCGGGTGTTGAGGTTTCAGATAGACGAGACCGGACTTCTGACTCGATCAATTGTGAGCGATCCAGCAGAGAACGAATCACAGCGCCGAGTTCCTCCAGGACAAAGGGCTTGGGTAAATAGTTATCGCAGCCGGACTGATAGCCTCGAACTCGCTCTTGGGTTGCATTATGAGCAGTGAGAAAGATGACGGGCAAAAGACGAAATTCGGGTCGGGTTCGTACCTGTCTCACCAATTCATAACCATTCATCCTTGGCATGGCCAGGTCAGTCACGATCAGATGCGGCTTAAACTTTTCGACTTGATTTAGCGCCTCTTGACCATCTTCTGCCGAGATAACCAGATAACCTGACATCTCAAGGTAATCAGTGATTGAGAGTCGGGTTCCTAGATCATCATCGACAATTAGGATTGTTAGAGGCATTGGTTAATTTGATGGCAATGACAACGTAATCTTATAGGATTCGGAATAACAAATCTATTTTTTGGTTCTCATCTCAGTCGAAATAAAACAGGTACATTGTGGGACGCGAGAGTGATCCGCTGTCATGTTTCAAGCAGACAGCCTACTCCTGTGGCTCCGTTTCCGGAGAGCCTACCACAACAGGTGTATCAGGTTTTAGGGGAATCTCCGGTGAAGGCTGAATCACGGTATCTTCAGGACTCAAGCCAGAGGTGATCTCAACTTGTAAGAGTCCTTCCAAACCCAAGGTAACAGATCGCTTTTGGGCTTTGTCTTCAGCATCGACAATCCAAACGTAGGAGGAGTCACCATCCTGTTGCACTAACTCAGTATTCAGCACCACCACGTCCTGACGTTCATCCAAAATAATTTCTACACTCACCGGACTGCCGGGAATCAGGGTTCCTGTGGGTTGATCCAATTGCACCGTTGCCGGAACCGTTGCTGCCTGTTCAGCCGTCCCACTATTCTGATTCGCACTAGCACTCTCAGCTTGCAGATCAATCTTTTGAACCCGACCTGTGAATACCGTCGAGTTGGGGCCGATCACACTGACCTTTGCAAGTTGACCCGGCTCTACTTCCGCCGCACTCAGGGTTGAAAGCTGAAGTTGGATTAACTCCTGGTTGGGATCGCCGATGGAGATCAAGTCATCACCTAAATTAACGCCATCGCCAGACTTCACTTGGACATTGAGTACTTTGCCACTAATCGGAGCGGTGACGATATTATCTGCAATTTTCAGCTCAGCTTCTTGAGCCTCAACCTTCAGGCGCTTCAGTTCGCTCGTGTTCTGGTTCAGGGTAGCTTTTGCTTGGCGGAGATCATTCTCTGCTATCATCACTGATTCTCTACTCACCCCTTCTTGATCAATGTACTTAACTTTTTGCTCTTCAAGCTGTACCAGAAAAGTATCGAGTGTATGCTTAGTGTCTCGCAAGGCACTGCGTTTTGTCCGTACATCTGCCTCCTGTTGATCCACTTCACGACGGGCGATAAAGCCTCGACCCAGCAGTTCTCTCTTGTCTTCCAAGTGAGTTTCAGCAGCAGCTAATTCCTCCTCAGCTTCTCTAACTCTCTGACGCTGCCGATCAATCTCAAGCTGTTTGTTTTGAATGACCAAATCCTGGGCTGCCCGTTCTGCTTCGAACTGCTCCCGTACTTCTTTTATTTCATTGTTTAGAACCGCTTGCTTAAACTTCAGAGTAGCTTCGGCCTCTGCAACTTTTTGGCGATCGCGCTCAACCTGGATTTCTTGCTTTTGAATATTTAGTAGTGCTTTATTCAGTAAAGTTTCCTGCTCAGGGTTACGCAAAGTCATCAACACCTGGCCTTCTGAAATTTGATCTCCCACCTCAACGGAGATTTTATCGACTGCACCCTCCTTCGGAGATTTTATCGAGCGCTGCCCACCGAGTTCAACGGTGCCGCCCTCACTGATTTTGTTTTCAACGTTGCCGAGTTCGACAGGAGTCACTTGAACGGTTACCGGATCAGCAGCGCGATTTTGCAACCAGTTGTAGGCAAATATCCCACCGACACTGATTCCAGCCAGAATTGCGGCAGCGGTTAACCATTTGGCCCCTGCCTGATAAGCTTTCTTGGCTCGAAGTTCTAGACTCGATGACACTGTGCGACTCCCTGGTAGTATTCCACCCCTTTCGAGTTTACTTCAGAAATTCTGGATTGGTTGTTGGTCATTGGTCGTTGGTCATTAGTTGTTGGGTGATCAAGGGGACTATGGGTGATCAGGGAAACAACACTATACTCTTGTGACCGTATCTGTGACTGAATCGCTTTTCGTGATGGGAAGCTTTTTGAATTCTCGTTATCTTGGAAAGTATGTACAACAAAATCGTGAGGTGATTTTCAATGACTTCAACGAAGCCGACGGAATCAGAATCACTGGAACCCAAACCCGACTCGTTTAGGATTCTAGTCCAATTGTTCTTTGGTGGATGTGGGGCAGGACTGATTGCTTTTGCCATATTTGGAGGGATCTGGCAGGTAACTCACTTCTGGTGGGTGATGCTAGCAACGACTATCTCTTGTGGTTTGTTGGCAGTATTGCTCCGCCAACCCTTTAAGAAAATGTTGAGTGCTCTAATGGACACCCCAATCTCTGGAATATAAGAGAATCTTATGCAGATTATTTGGCTCCTGGTCAAAGCCTCCTGGACGAGTGTAACGATTGCAATCTTGGCGGGAATTCTCAGTGGGGGGTGTAGTGCGAGGCTGATTGCTTTGATTAACGCCGCTATTGCTCAGGGTTCACCTCAATCTCTGATTTTTCCCTTTGCGGGATTGGCTTTGGTGGCCTTGATTTCCAGCAGTCTGTCACAGTTTCTTCTGATTGATCTGGCTCAGAATTCGGTTTACCAACTTCGGCTCCAACTGAGTCAGGAAATCTTATCTGCTCCCCTACAGCAGTTGGAACAATTGGGAGCCAGTCAACTTTTTGCAGTATTGACCGAGGATGTACAGACGATCTCCAATACCGTTTTTATCGTCCCTTTTCTCTGCGTTAACCTTGCTGTGATCGGGGGATGCCTGATCTATCTGGGATGGCTGTCCGGTTGGGTTTTCCTGGCGGTTGTCATTTTTCTGGGGGCGGCGATCGCCCTGGTACAGCTCTTGATTAGCTATGTCTATCGTTTTCTGGAAAAGGCACGATTAGAAGTTGACCGCCTGTTCCAAGTCTTTCGGGGCATCACTGACGGCATCAAGGAACTCAAACTCAATTCAACTCGACGGCAAATTTTCTTTGAGGAAGATCTCTCTGTCAGTGCTAAAGCTTCTCAACAGTATGAGAAGACCGCATTTAAGTTTGCATCTGTCGCCACTGGAGGGGGTCAGCTTCTATTTTTCATGCTGGTGGGATTACTACTGTTCGTCGTACCCAAGCTGCAACCTACCGCCCAGTCAGTGTTACCTGCTTACATTCTGACCCTAACCTATCTGCGTGGCCCCCTAGAAGGACTGATCCAGCAAATTCCGGCCCTGTCTCGGGCGAATGTTGCGATCAAAAAAGTTCAGCAGATGGGATTGACCTTAGCTGAACAGACTGAGGTTGATACGGTTGTGCGTCAGCCGGATCGACTCAATTGGCAAACGCTACAGCTTCACCAGGTGGTGCATCATTATCACAGCCAGGAAACAAAACACTGCTTCACGGTTGGCCCCATCAATCTAACATTCAACGCTGGAGAATTAGTGTTTATTGTTGGCGGGAATGGCAGTGGCAAATCAACCCTGGCAAAGTTGATCACGGGATTGTACATTCCTGAGTCAGGGCAGTTACTGCTGGATGGGGAGCCGATTACAGACGCCAATCGAGAATCCTATCGGCAATTGTTTTCAGCCGTCTTCTCTGATTTCTATTTGTTTGAACGTTTGACTAGTCCAGAAGCATTGACTTTGGAGGATCAGGCTCAGAAGTATCTGAAGCTCTTGGAGTTGGAGCAGAAAGTTTCCGTAGAGGCGGGTCAGATTTCTACAACTTCTCTATCTCAAGGACAACGTAAGCGGCTGGCATTACTAGCGGCCTACTTAGAAGACCGCCCAATCTACCTATTCGATGAATGGGCCGCCGACCAAGATCCAACCTTTCGACAGATTTTCTACACCCAGCTCCTTACGGAACTCAAACAACGGGGTAAAACGTTATTGGTGATTAGCCATGACGACCATTTTTTCCACTTAGCAGATCGAGTGATCAAGCTAGATTATGGTCAGGTGGAATCTGATACTTACTTGCCCAGACCCGATAAATCCTGGCAAGGAAACTAAAACGATCTGGGCGCCTGGGCAATTAAAAAATCTGTGGCTTGTTTCACCGGAACGGGCTTTAGAAAATAGTAGCCCTGAGCGATTTCGCATCCTAAAGCTGTTAGCTGTTCTAGCTGGGACTTTGTTTCCACACCCTCAGCGACAACTTCCAGTTTCAGAGCATGGGCTAGATCAATAATGGCCTGGATCAACTCCAGATTGTCCTCTGTATTGCCATTTGGCTCCATCTGGTGAATAAACGACTGATCAATTTTGAGCGCTTGAATCGGGAAACGACTCAAGGAACTGAGGGAGGAGAACCCCGTACCAAAATCATCAATACTCAGCTTGACGCCGAGCTGTTCTAGCTCACTCAGACAATGAATTGTGGCAGGCACATCCTCCATCACAGTACTTTCTGTAATCTCTAACCTCAAACAACTAGCGTCGATGTCAGAGGCTTGAATAATTGCTTTAATCTGTTCTGCAAAATTGGTTTGGGTAAATTGACGACTGGAAACATTAACTGCCATGACCAGCGGAGACTCAAGGCTAAATTGTGATTGCCAGAGCTTAAGCTGCTGACAGGCGGTCGCGATCGCCCACTGACCAATCGGAACAATCAGTCCGGTTTCCTTTGCCACTGAAATAAACTGATCAGGAGTCACCAACCCATAGCTAGGACGTTGCCACCGAACAAGCGCCTCCAAACCGATAACGGTCTGCGCAGCAAGGGAAAATAGCGGTTGATAATGCAGGACAAACTCCTGACGCTGAAGGGCTAAGCGCAAGTCTGTTTCCAACTGCAGACGAATGCGACTGTCCGGAATCATATCGGCAGCATAGAGTTGATAACGACCAATGCCCTGACGCCGTGCCCGCCGCATGGCGATGCTAGCATTGCCCAATAACTCCTCTGCCCGTTCATCGGCGGATTCGCCCACGGCAATCCCGATACTAGCGGTACGGATAATTTCCTGAGTGTTCCGTTCTCTAGGTGGCGTCAGGTGAAAGGGTTTAACCAGCGATTGAAGAATTCGTTCCGTCACCCCAATCGCATTTTGCACTTGACTAAAGTTGGAGATTAATACAGCAAACTCATCCCCATTCAACCGGGCGACGACATCATTAGCCCGGAGATTTTGCCGCAGTCGCTCTACAAATTGCACGAGGAGTTGGTCACCAACGGAGTGATCCCAACTTTCATTGACCATTTTGAACCGATCAATGTTGAGAAATAGAACACCGCACAGCTTATTTTGGCTAGTTGCTTGGGAAATCGCCTGTTCCAGTTTGTTGAGAAAAACCCGACGGTTGGGCAGATTTGTGAGGGGATCGTAGGAAGCGTAGTAAACCTGTTTGTAGGCTATTAATCCAATGCCTGTAAGTGATACTCCCAACACCGGGGCTACAATGGGAACCCAGACATTGAGCAGGAGGAGACCATAAAAACTGCCAACTAATACGATCAGACTTACTAACAGAACCAAACCCTGGCGAACCAAATAGGGCGATCGCCAAATGAGAATGCTACCACCCATAACCCAAAGCCCTATCCAGAGATATTCAACCCCCTCAAACCAGAACCTAAATGGCTGCGGCGCAGGAGAAAACCGAGCAAATCCCGGTATTTCCAATGGCAAGATTGAGCTGAAGAGAGGAGAACCTTTGGGTGCAGCCGCTGAAAAGTCTTGCGTTGCACTGCTCAGCAGATGACTGACCATTTGAGCATGGAGCATCACCCCAGGCATCAGAACGTATTTAGTTTCAAGCGGACTGTAGGGAGTGAGAAAGTTGTCCTTAATACTATCTGCCGATGCTCCGATCAGCACCACGCGATCCCGGACTAGAGCTGGATCAAATTTCTCCTCTAGCACCTGATTTATCGATAGGCTAGGAGCAGCCTGACGACCTCGATAGTTGAGCAAAATCTGATAGCCACCATTATCAATTTGGTGATAGCCCCCTGCATTCGGGCTCAGAGGTCTGAAAATAGCTTGACCTAGCTTGACCGCATCCGGATCCTGTGGCAGATTTTCTGGTTTGATTCCCTGTTTCTGCAAGTAGTACAGGGCCAACTTCAAGGAAAATGCAAAAAATACGCCAGAATCATCACTGACAAACATCAGTTGACGGCGCACAACACTATCAGAATCAAGCACAACATCGTTGAATCCAACCTGTTCTGGGGGAACACTCGGCGGCGGCGGGATAGGAGGATCTGCTAGGTTGGTGATGGCGACGATGTTCTCTCGTTTCAGTTGGGTACTCAGTTGCTCTGTTCCCGGTGGCTGAGGCAAATCACGATAGATGTCTAGACCAATGACATTCGGTTGATGCTGTTGCAGATTCTCCAGAACAGTTGCCAGGGATAGATCAGATAATGGCCAGCGACCCTCCGTATGAATATCCTCTTCTGTAATCTC